>RHGE01000134.1 GCA_004296775.1 Marinilabiliaceae bacterium JC017 | reverse complement strand
TAAAATTCGCGGTTAGTATTTTTACATCATGTAAATCAACGCTGCTTCGCAGTTTTTTTTAGGAACCGCGAAACGACTAAAAGGAGTTCAACAATGCCTTAAATAGTTAATATATCATTGTTAATTACGCGAATTGTTATTGCTTCGCAATAATTGATGTATTTGGTTGTTCTTATTTGGAATTTATTGTTTTACCTGCTTCAGCAGGTTTTTAATTCGTTCAATTCGTAAAATTCGCGGTTAGTATTTTTACGTCATGTAAATCAACGCTGCTTCGCAGTTTTTTTGAACCGCGAAACGACTAAAAGGAGTTCAACAATGCCTTAAAGAGTTAATATCTCATTGTTAATTACGCGAATTGTTATTGCTTCGTGATGAATGTTTTGAATGGTTATCTTAATGGATGAGTTGCTAATAGCTTTCTAATATTTTCCAAAAACCATCCTTTCGGCCACCTTCTCTTTTTATTCTTCTATCGGCTTTAAGTTTGTCAATGTCTCTTTTAATGGTTTTAATAGTGACACCACAAGCTTTTGCCATTTGTTCTAATGTTATTGAGTTATTATCTTTTATCAATGATAACAGCAGATCTAATCGCCTTTCTTTTGGGACATCTTTTAGGACATTTATTGGGACATCTTTTAGGACATCTTTTGTGATTTTCTGATTTGTGTAACTTAATGTCACTAAAAAGCCATTGCCCATTTCCCGGTAATCAAATGACATGGAGGGGTATTGTTTAATCTCATTTCTTACCCTTATGTAGCCACTTCCATATTTTTCAATGTCTTTGGTTAGGTAGAAAGCCTCAGCCACTAACTTATTTCGGGTTTGTGATTGATACCAATCTGTATTAAGGTCCTCAATGGTTAAATTCCCATACAGTTTTCCTGGATTAAAAATGGTGATACTGTTATCGAAGATCTTAATTTGTATGTCTATCGGGCTTGTGTAATCACGATGCACAATGGCATTAAGGACTAATTCCCGCAGAGCCGGAATGGGGTATTCAAAGATCTCTTCTCTTTGAGTTTTTTTACCTGTAATCTCAAAAGCTACCTTGATCTGCCCAATGATGTAACGCATGGTCTCCTCAACAACTTCAAACAGATCACCACGTATGATTTTGTCATCGATGATGTAGGAGGGGGTTTTAAAACGTCCTACATGAACATTGTAGAGGAGTTCATTTTTTGAAAACAGAAGCATTGCTGCATTAGTAGGTTTTCCCTTCTTGATCAGACTTAATTTTTCCAGAGCTTCTACGGGTTTTCCTTCCAGGTAAAAACGGCCGCTCTCGTTGACTCTATTGATAAAGTGTTCTACTTTTTGTATGTCAATATCGGCAATTGTAGAATCAGGATATTCATAAGCATCCCAGGACGTTTGTAACGAACTTAGATGTAAATTGGTTATTTCGTTAATGCTTAAATGGTGATTGCTGTTTTGCACTCTTTTGAAATACCTCCCTTTAAAAGATACCGGCTTAATGGGAAACTCGTTTATTGACATTTCAACGACCTGGTGACCTTCCTTCGAAATAACTTCTATATCGGGTATAATGGATGGCTGGGTTTTGTTTTTTACTTCATTTACCCATTGCTGCATCGATTCTTCTCCAATAGAAAAGCCTTTTAAGGGATGCCCTGCGTTATCTACCCCAATGATTACTTTTCCTCCTTTTGTATTGGCAAAGGCAGCTAAGGTTTCAATGACGGCATCATTGAAGCTGCTTTTGTATTCTATTTGGAGGGATTCGGACATTTTATATTAATTGTTTGTTCTTGGAACCAGGAATTATTACTGCTTCGCAGTTTTTTTAGGAACTGCGAAACGACTAAAAGGAGTTCAACAATGCCTTAAAGAGTTAATATATCATTGTTAATTTAGCGAATTATGCGAATTGTTATTGCTTCGCAATAATTGATTCGTTTTGTTATTTTTTACTGTCTTTATTCTTTACCTGCTTCAGCCGGTTTTTAATTCGTTCAATTCGTAAAATTCGCGGTTTATAACTGTGCGTCATGTAAATCATTCCTGTTTTGCAGTTTTTTTTGTGAACCGTGAATTGTTATTGTTACACCAATGATTTGTGGTTTTTATCTTTCTTTTACAATTCGTTTGTATTCTAGGGATGTTTCACCAAAATTTATTAACAGTCCGAGTTTAAAACCGGTTGCTTTTAGATAGTTGAATACTTGAGCTTCATGGATATTATCTAATTCTTTTATTGCTTTTAGTTCAACTATTATTTTGTCGTAGCAGATGAAATCCGCAATGTATTGTTTGTTAAGCTTTATTCCATGGTAAGTAATAGTTAAAGGAGTCTCACGTTTAAATGGAATATCTTGCTTTTTAAGTTCAATCTGAAGAGCCTCTTGATATACTGGTTCAAGGAAACCACAGCCTAGTTCACTATGGACTTTCATAGCAGCCCCGACAATTTTATATGCTTCTCCTTTGTATAACATTTTACAGCTTTTCAGAATCGCAAATTATGGGAATTGTAAATGATTTCATCATTGCTTGAACTGCTTTAAGCAATTCTTCAAATTCGTTTAATTCGTAAAATTCGCGGTTTATAACTTTACGTCATGTAAATCATTACTGCTTCGCAGTTTTTTTTTGGAACCGCGAATTTAGCGAATTGTGCGAATTGTTATTGCTTCGCAATAATTGATGTGTTTGGTTGTTCTTATTTGGAATTTATTCTTTTACCTGCTTCAGCAGGTTTCAAATTCGTTTAATTCGTAAAATTCGCGGTTTATAACTGTGCGTCATGTAAATCAACACTGCTTAGTAGTTTTTTTGGAACCGCGAAACGACTAAAAGGAGTTCAACAATACCTTAAAGAGTTAATATATCATTGTTAATTACGCGAATTGTTATTGCTTCGCAATAATTGATGTGTTTAGTTGTTCTTATTTGGAATTTATTTTTTTACCTGCTTCAGCAGGTTTTTAATTCGTTTAATTCGTAAAATTCGCGGTTTATAACTGTGCGTCATGTCAATCAATACTGCTTTGTAGTTTTTTTTGAACCGCGAAACGTACTAAAAGGAGTTCAACAATACCTTAAAAAGTTAATATGTCATTGTTAATTTAGCGAATTACGCGAATTTTTTGACTTCGTCAATTGCATGAACAGTTTAATGCTGTTTTTTTAATTCGTAAAATTCGCGGTTAGTATTTTTACGTCATGTAAATCAACATTGCTTCGCAGTTTTAGGGTAGACAATGTTGCATTATGTAGCTATAATGGATTGTCCTGATACTTTAGAAAACCAAAGACTTCAATAATTTCACTGTTTATTCTAAATGCAATGGTATATCCCTTAAATATTAAGTCTCTGATATTATCATCTTCGAAATAGATGGATTTTCTGTATTGATATGGATTTTGAGTAATAGTTTTTAATTTCCTGATTAAATCACTTTTGAACTTTCTTGCCCTGGCCGGACTGTCCATTGTAATGAATTCAATTTGGTTTTCGAGTCTGAAGATAAAGGAGTCTTTAAAGATTATCTTCATGCTTCTTTATTTTATCTTCAAGCCGTGCCTCTAATTCATCGATTGAATAATAACTTGCTGTTCCTTCATTCATTTCATTTAATTCATTCTGAAGGAGTGTTTGAGCTTTTGTGAAGGTATCATTCTCATCGATAATCTCAATCTCATCTTTACTGAACTTACTTAATAGCCAGAGAAAGTGATTGTATACTTTATCGTGAATTTTGATTTTTATTGTATGCATCGTTTTTACGATTATAAAACAAAGGTATTTAAACCTGATATGAGGGTCAAATTAATGCTTTTGCTCGGTATTTATTATTCACCTAACCTGGACAAGCCAGAAAAGTACTCAGATTTAAGTAGTAAAAAATGAGCATTAACCACATTCGATTTTATACTATTTAATGGTTTTTTATATTGGGACTTCGTCCCAAACCCTACTTCATTTTTGGCATTGCCCCAAAAACGAAGCAAAAAGGTCTAGCCAAATAAAAGCTTCCGCCCACCTCCTTGATGAATTTTTACCGGCCCACATGCCGGAATTCCCGCATTCATCTTCGTCGCGCCCTCGCCGGCCCGCTTATTTGGCTGGCTTACGAGCTTCGGATCATCATGGTCTGGCTCGTAACTTGTAGATTTGTGTTATCATGACTTCAAAAAAACTCTGTACCTCGGTGTCTCTGTGCATTGTTACTTACCCTACTTCATTTTTGGCATTGCCGCAAAAACGAAGTAAAAAACGCTAGTTAAGAAAAAGTTAGAGTGTCGAGTCTTTTAAAAATGTTCTGCAAAAAAAACTAATATTACGGATAAGACACCTAATTACGAGAATTGTTGTTTTGGCCGTTACTTAAACGTTTTTAAGGTATTCTTCTAATTCGCTTAATTCGTAAAATTCGCGGTTTATAACTATGCGTTATGTAAATCCATATTACGAGTAATTTGCTGAACACCTATTGTTTTTTCTCACACCTCTAACAGCATCTTACAAAACTGCACTTTCAGCAGTTCGCTGTACAGCTCTTTTTCACTCCAGGCATTGGCCCATTCGGGGAATAAGGTATTGGAGCAAAACATGAGTGCGTCGAGTAGGAGCAGGTCTTTTTGGGTGACCAGGTACTCGTACAAAGCTGTGTGAAAGCTCATCAACTCAAAGGAGTGTAATGTTTTTCTGTTATTAAACAGGGCGGATAAGGTTTTCTTTTCGATTAAGTCCTGTTTGATATATTGGCTAGGTTGTTCCTGACGTGCCAGCCATGTGTCTTTCTCCAGTTGTAATAGGAGGTCGTTGGGCCTGATGGATAAGGCTTCGTTAATTTGTTTTAGTATTTTCGGTGGCGTTTCGTCGTTGATTCCCATTACCACTATCTTTAATAGTGTGAAGAAGGGTACTTCGGGAAAGCGATTGGCCAGTTTTTTGATATTTAATTTCTTTAGTTCCTGTTGGTCATCCAAAGCATTGAGTGCTTCTTCAATCTGGTCAGTATGCTTTGCGCCATCTGCACCCCCCATGCTAACCGGAATGGTATCATCGTCAATGTCCACATCGAAGAAATGCATCATCTGATGGCGAGAAGCCAGTACTTTTTCCAGCCCATGTTGGTTGTAAAAGAGTCGCTTGCTGATGTATAGTAATTCAATAGCGTCCTCTTCCTTCTCGTTGCCTTCAATGGCGATTAATTCCTTAAAACGGTCAGTGTCTGCATGCCGTTCTTTTAAGGGTTCTTCGTATATATAATCCTCTATGGGGAGATCTTCCTCGTATTCTGAGTCAATGTATTCGGTCATGGTTTTTTTTCGATTGTGGTTTAGCTTCTTGGGATTCATTTCCCATTACAGGTATTCCTCCTTTATAAATCTATTTTTAAAATAGTATTGATTTTATTATTATCCTCAAAGGAATCCGTTAAGTTCGGGTAACTATATACCAGAAAAATGTTGTAGTTCCAATAAAGCCATACTCATATTAATGGAAGCTTGTTATGGATCAAGACAATATCCCCTTTCTTCATTTGTATTTTTTCTTGAAGATCGTTCTCTGAGTAGAGATCTTCTTCATCTTTAAGAAAGTCATATGTGGACGTAGATGAAGTAAGTTCTTGAATGCCTTGAGAAATAATGGTGTCATCAATTTTACTCAATAGGTATTCGGCGAAATCATATACTTCAGTTATCTTTTCAAGCGGCAACTTATTTAATGTTTGCAACGTCTCCTTTATGATGGTTTATTTGTTCATGATTGACAGCTTAGTTTTCCATAGATAATCGATTAGAAATGTGTTCGTCAAGCTGATAATTGGTTCGTGAAACGTTTGTTAATTAGTGTCTTACATGTGACATTGGTGTATTTGTTGGCAAGCAGTAAATCATCTTGATACTTTGTACTTGATACTTTTTACTTTTCTGGCTTGTTCAGATTAGGTGTTCTGTACTTTTCGTTTAATTGTATGGTTTTTGTAGCAATTAATCGATTTATAAACTACTAATCATCTATTTGCTAATCTTCAATAACGCTAATGTACAATTATGCGGGTTCTCTAAAAATCTTACCTTCCATCTCTCTATAGTACTATGTTTTTTCAGGCGAATCCTAAAAAAAAGCCTCTTCGAGGGATGTTACTTAATACTGATTGTTGTTCGAGATTGACATTGGTAAGTGCGGTCTATTTCAATCTGTTTCCATGTATTTCTATTTATTTCCCTCTCTAACTTCTGACCTCTAACCTCTCTATATACTTCCATCCAATTTGAACAACATGTTGGTAAAAATTGCTGCCTAAGTGCTTAACCCTCTTTAATCTTTATTTACGTGTTCAATAATGTATTTCAGCGCCTTTTTAATTCCTTCCTCAATGGATAGGTCACCTGTGTTTATTGTCAAGTCTGCATCATCCGGGATATCGAAAGGGGCATCGATGCCGGTAAAGTTTTTAATTTTACCATCCAGTGCCTTTTTATAGAGCCCTTTGGGATCGCGTTGAATGCATAGTTCAATGGGTGCGTCTACGAATATCTCTACAAAATCTTCGGTGCCGATGATCTCTCTGGCCATGTGGCGAATATTGTTGGTAGGGGAGATGAAGGCATTGATGGTGATGATCCCGCAGTTAAGAAATAACTTATTTACCTCGGCAATGCGTCGGATATTCTCGGTTCTATCTTCTTCTGTAAATCCCAGGTTGTTATTGACGCCTGAACGGATGTTGTCGCCGTCAAGCACCTGGGTGAAAAAACCACGCTCAGCCAGGGCTTGTTCAAGTCCTGAGGCCAGGGTTGATTTTCCGGAGCCTGACAGTCCGGTGATCCAGATTACTTTGGCATTCTGATGCAGGTATGCTTCCTTATCAGAGCGTGTCAGGTATATGTCGGTAGGGTGGATGTGGGGCATGGTTATAAATGAGAATTTGTTTTTTGAGAATATGAAAAATTGAAGATTGTTATCTTTTTAGTGAATTCCAAAAAGCATTTAATTTATTTGATAACTCGTTTATTGAGTTTCTGTACTCATTTAATTCCTTTGTGGAAATGTATCTAAGGTCTGTAGCTAGTATAAGCTGATTTATAACTTCCATCAAACTGGAAAATGACATTTCCATAAAATGGGCTTTGTCTTTTGTTGATTTTCTGGAATTACCTTCAGCAATGTTGGATGAAACTGATACTGTCGCTCTTCTTAGTTGAGAAATAAATCCAAATTTTTCTTCTTCAGGAAATTTTGAAGTTGTTTGATAAATATCTTTTGCCAATTTTCTGGATAGTTGCCATACCTCCAGTTTTTCAAATCCATAACTATACATTTGGTTGAATTTAGTTCGTTGATCATTGAATAAATTTAGTAATAGTTATGCAGTAATTTACTTTTTTATTTCTAAGTATTTCAAATTCTCGATTTCTCGATTTCTCGATTTCTCGATTTTTGATGTTGGAAGATTATTATCTTCTATATTTGACTTTAATGTATACTTGTGCTCCTATATTGAATTGGTAGATTTTTGTCGTTCGGGGTTAATATAGGAATATTGATGGTTCAAAACATTACTATTTTCTTAAACTTTTTCGAGTTGCAATAAATATTGAAGCTATTTCGTGTGTCTCTTGTTTTATTGTGGCAACTTTTTTAATATCAATTAATTTGTGTTCGGTAATTAAGTCTAACCAAAATTCAGATTCGTCAGACTCTTCTATTACAATACTGAGTTTTGCAATGTAAGCAGCTTTGGATTGGGCCAGCTGCTCTATAGTTTGCCGCAACAGATGTAGAGCATCTGATTAATTGTCCTTTTATGTGATTGCCGAAATATGAGTCAGGAAGCAATTCCGTAAGTTGAATACATCTAATGGCAAACTGTTTTGTTCTATTTTTTAATTCTTGTTTGTCCATCTGAATATGTTTATTCGATAATATTAGATATTCTGAAACATCCCCACATCTCTACGTCCTAACATCTTCACGTTCTCACATCCCTCCATCTCTACGTCTCCACGTTCCAACATCCTCACATCTCCACGTCCTAACCTCCTACAGCTTCGCCTCCTCAGTCCCATAATGGGTGAGCAGGCAATGAGGCAATACAAATCATAACAAACAGCGGTTAACGGTGTTAACGTGTTTGCTTACTTGGTTGCAGTAAGGTGGACTAGGATTCTTTTTCGAATGTGGCATCTTCCATATCTACTACCAGTGTGTAGCCGATGTGACTGATGCGGAGATAAAGTTTTCGCGCCCCCCGTAAATCAATTACTTCACCCCTTATACCCTTTAATGGGCCGGAGGTTACAATAATTGTTTGTCCTTTTTTAAGATTATCTGTTTCTACATTGAAAGCCAGTTTGTTTTCAATGGTGCGTCGCATAGCTTCCATCTCATGGTCGGGTATGGAGGCAGCTTTCCCTCTATGGGAAACGTAAGCTACCACACCCTGAGCATCGAAAACACGACGGTATTGGGAGGCGGATATGTTGACAAAGATATAAGAGTTAATTACAGGTGATTCCACCCACTTTTTGCGATCACTCCATTGGCGGAGCGTCTTTTTGAGTGGTAAATAGGCTTTGATACCCATTTTGGTCAACTGTTCGTATACCTTCTTCTCCGCCCTCGATTTGGTATAGAGGGCGAACCACTTATTTTCCTGATTAATTTCCAAGTCCAAGTCTTAATTCAAGGAGCAAAAATAAGAAAATTGTTTAAGAATAATCAAGTGTTTTTGGGGGGAGAAGATGTGTTGGAAGCAAAAAATTGGGTGACTGATTAAGTTTTAAAGAGTTGCGTTGCGTGATTAAATTTTATGATTTTGTGTATGGAGTTTTGGATGGTGTAACGATGGGAAAACGTGGATTTCTGTCGGACCTTACTGACTATCGCCTGTAAGATTGGAGCGTAATATAGGGTAGGTTAATAAGAAGGTGGGAGAGATGATTAAAGAATTAATTTACTACGTAGTTCATGAATTACATAAGGCATTCGCTTGTAATAACTCGTCAAATACCGCCAAATAACAAGTTCTCTTTTTATTCGGCCAATACGACCTGTAGCACCAATTTATCCTTACTTTGTTCTTAATAGTATCTTACTTTTAATGTTCGTGTATTTTTTGGCAGGATATTGCAATGTCGGTCATGCAAATATCTGGTTCTTTCTAAGAAAAAGTGGGTAGATGCGTTATTATTATCTTTGATCCAAATTTATAAAGATTACGTATGTTTACTAAGGAGCTCTTTGAACAAGCATTGGGAATACAGTCACCATGGTATGTGACCTCAGTAGATTTTAACCTAG
>RHGE01000133.1 GCA_004296775.1 Marinilabiliaceae bacterium JC017 | reverse complement strand
TTCGTTTTAAATTTGTTCATTCAAATTAGCTGCATCTTTGCAGTGAAGATTTTTTTCATAGATTTGGATTTGGTTAATAAAGCTGATTAAGGGTAAAGGACGGATTTTTCAATCTGTCCTTTTTTTTGAGCTAAGTTGTTAGATTGCTGTTAGTCTTAACAAGAATTAACTTCGTTTTAAATTTGTTCATTCAATTTAGTTGCATCTTTGCAGTGAAGATTTTTTTCATAGATTTGGATTTGGTTAATAAAGCTGATTAAGGGTAAAGGACAGGTTTTTCAATCTGTCCTTTTTTTTATTAATGTCAAGAGGTTGAGAATGTATGAGTTTTAACAAGAATTAACGGTAATTTTAATTTGTTCACTGTTAATTATTGCACCTTTGTAAGGTAGATTTTTTTTCATAGATTTGGATTTGGTTAACAAAAGCTGATTTAAGGGTAAAGGACGGATTTTTCAATCTGTCCTTTTTTTATACCTTCAATTTTCCTTTTCTGGTTAAAAGCAAGGGGTTCATTGTATTTGTATTGATTTATTCCTAAATTAAAAAGGTTCTTATCAAGAAAAATATATTATGGAAAACCTCTTTCTTAAGTACATGCGAGAACGCACTGGTAAACGAAAAAGTCCAGGGTCAGTATATGCATCGGCAGGTCCGGTTATTACTATTTCAAGAGAATATGGCTGTCCTGGAAAGCAAATTGCAAAAAAGCTTTCGGAAATATTAAGCGAAAGAAACCGGCGGTTAGGAAGAGAGAGTGAGTGGAGATGGATTAGTAAAGAAATAATAGAAGAATCGGCACGGGAATTAAAATTAACTCCTACTTTGATTCAAGATTTGTCAGACTATAAACGGCATAGTTTTTTTGAAAATTTGGCTTTATTTTTTTCCGAAGACTATTATCCGGGAGATGCGAAAATAAAGAACACCATAGCCAAATTTATTCATTCGGCTGCAGTAGAAGGAAATGTGGTGATTGTTGGGCGGGCAGGTGAAGCTATCACAAAAAATATCAAGAATTCAATTCATGTAAAATTACAAGCGCCTATCGAATGGCGTGCAGAAGTTGTTAGTCATTTGGAAAGTATTAGTATATCAGATGCTAAAAAGCAGTGTGTCGATCAGGATAGACGAAGAGCGCAGTTTCGAAATTATTTTGAAAGAGAAAGACCCGATATTGATTTTTTTGATATGATGTTTAATTGCAAGGTGCTTACTGATGATGAAATAGTAGAGATGTTGATGATTATCTCTGAAACACGAGGTTTCGTATAAGGATCATCTAGAAAAATAAAAAGAACCTGATTTTTGTGTCAGGTTTTTTATTTTATGTAACTCTTGATGAGTGAGAGCGCCTGTAGGTAATAACTTTTTCCAAATAGGTTTAAGTGATTTAATACATGATAAAGTAAATAGATGTTTAATCTATACTCCCACCCGGCAAGTAGTGGGTATGTCTGTTGATAACTGGAGTAAAATTCAGGAGAGAAACCTCCAAATAGACGAGTCATTGCCAGATCGGCTTCCCGGTTTCCGTAATAAACCGCAGGATCAATTAAAACCGGTTGACCGTCCATATCTGCCATCAAATTGCCATTCCATAAATCCCCATGTAATAATGAAGGAGGCTCTTTGGCAGAGGAAAGAATTTCGTTTGTTTTATTTTCTAATTTTATAAAGAGTTTCCTGAATGCAGGATCCGTATAGTTGTTTGTTTCAGCTAATTTAAATTGAAATAATAAGCGCTTGTTGAAATAGAAAGTTGGCCAATCATTTTTTTCTTTTTTATTCGGGATATTTGGTTGAATGTTGGTACCGATGAAATTGTCTTCATGGAATCCATAAAATTGAGATCTGTATTTGTGGAGCTGAGCAAGTTGGTGGCCAAATAAACGGAAGCAGTCATCGGTTTTGTGTGATGTTGGAACGTGTTCTAATAGCAAAAACTCTTCAGTGGTATGAATCACTTTAGGTATTTTTGTTGCCTTGGCCTTTGCAAGTTCGTTTAGGCCATTGGCTTCTTTAATGAACATGTTGTTTGAGAAACCACTTTTTAGAAAGTACTTTTTTCCTTTCTCTGTTGTAATAATACGACTGTTGGCAATGCAACCACCACCAACAGTCTGTTCCGAAACAATTAATTCTTTTATTATGGATTCAATTTGTACTCGAAGTTTATTTTCCATTCTTGATGTGGTTTAATAATCCTTGGCATGCATCTTCAAGTATGTCCAGAACTAGTTCAAAACCATTGTCTCCACCGTAATATGGATCAGGAACGGTAGAGGCTTCGAATGAACTACAAAATTCGGTCATTTTATAAATTTTTTTCTGTTGGTGGTTTTCGGTGGTCATTTGTTTTAAGTCCCGAATATTTTGGTTATCCATGGCAATGACGTAATCAAAGTAATCAAAATCTTGGGATGGATCAATTTGGCGGCTGATACTTGATAGAGTATAGCCACGGTTGTAAGCATGATCTTTCATTCGCGCATCAGCCGGTTCGCCAGCATGGTAACCTGAAACACCAGCGGAATCTGTTTTTATTAATTTTGACAAGCCTTCCTTTTCAATAAACTGATTCATTACTGCCTCTGCGCTTGGGGATCGACAAATGTTACCAAGACAAACAAATAGAATTTTAGTCTTATCCATATATTATTTTTCTTTGGTGTAAAGATAAGTTTTTGATAGATTTTCAAATCCAGGCATTGTTGGGTTAATTATAAATCTGGTCAAAGACATTCTTATTAATTTTCAATATCGTTTTAATTGACTGGTTTGATTCGATGTTAAAAAAAATTTAACAGACTAAACTTTTAGAGAGCCCTGTTGTTTTTTATAGGAAAAACCTGTTCTTTCGTAATCTTTTAATTTTATGCTAGTATAATGAAAAAGCTATTACTTTTTGGAGCAATGTTCCTTTTTATTGGAACAACATCTTTTGCTCAGGAAAATTATAAAACTGTCAATCCTAAGCATGAGTTTAATAATAATGAATTTCATGATGTTCGTTATTATTCGGAAAAGGAATTGAAGTTTAAGAAGCGTCCGAAGAATGTGATTCTGTTGATTGGTGATGGGATGGGGGTTGCTCAGGTATTTACTGGTATTACAGCAAATAAAGGTGATCTTAACCTAATTAATATGCGGTCAATCGGATTTAGCAGGACACAAAGTGCTGATGACTATGTGACTGACTCTGCAGCAGGAGGGACAGCTTTATCGTGTGGACAAAAAACATACAACGGCGCTATAGGAGTAGATGTTAATAAGCAACCAATTCAGTCAATTTTAGAGATTGCCGAGGAAAATGAAAAGGCAACTGGTTTGGTTTCTACCTCAGCAATTACTCATGCCACACCTGCTGCATTTATTGCACATCAACCTAAGCGTTCCATGTATGAGGAGATAGCCGGCGATTTTATGAATACTGATATAGATGTATTCATCGGTGGAGGTCGTGATTTCTTTGAAAAACGTCAGGATGAAAGGAACTTGTTGGAAGAATTAAAGACTAAAGGTTATCAGGTTTTTAATAGCGTAGATGAAGCATCAAAAGTCGAAGAAGGTAAATTGGCTATCCTTACAGCTAAGGGTCATAATCCAGGGTATAAAGATAGAGGTGAAATGCTTCCGGATGCTACCGAGAAAGCAATAGAAATATTGGATGGAGCTTCAAAGAAAGGATTCTTTCTCATGGTAGAGGGATCTCAAATTGACTGGGGTGGACATCAAAATAATGCCTCATTTGTTGGAGGAGAAATGCTTGACTTTGATCAAGCAATTGGTAAAGCACTTGAATATGCTGTTAATAGCCGTAATACTTTAGTGATAGTCACTGCTGATCATGAAACAGGAGGTATGGCGATTGAAGGAGGTGACATGAGAAAAGGGTATGTGAAAGCTAATTTTACTACCGGGCATCATTCCGGATTAATGGTTCCTGTTTTTGCTTTTGGGCCTGGAGCTGAAGAGTTTGGTGGGATTTATGAGAATACCGAGATCTTTAATAAGATTTATAAACTCTATCGATTCAAGAAGACAAAGTAATAGAATATCGAGAATATGAGAAAGGTTGTCATGTGTATGGCAACCTTTCTTTTTTGAGTAGCGTAATGGACTCTGTAGAAGTTCTGGTAAGTTCTAATGAAAACTTTTTGGCTATATTTGCAGGCGATGAAAATTTATAGCATTTTAATATTATTTGTAGTTAGTTACTGGGGCGGAGTGATGGCTCAGGAAAGGCCGTCGATGCCTGAAAAAGAAAATAAAAAAGTGGAAACCATCGTGCCGGATGTCAAACGTTGGCGGATGATCGATGATTTTTCTTTGGCCGATACTATTTCGGTTGATACTCTTACAACCGGCTATCAGGTATATAATCCCATATATCGGCAGAGTTTTTCTAATGTTCACCTGGGGAATAATGGAGCCCCTTACCAGTCTAATATCTTAAGTGAAAGGGTGTGGAGGAATGAAATTATTTTTCATAACTCACTTCCGTGGTATTTTGCACAACCCTCTGATTTGACCTTTTATAATACGCTAACACCCTATACAAATGTATTTTATCATTTTGGTGGACCGAAGAGGCGTTCTGAAGAAGCGGTAGGGGTGATGTTTACCCAAAACGTAAATAAGAATTGGAATGTTGGGTTGAGTTATAATTTGTATTCGTCTGTTGGGCAATATGATGCTCAAAAATCCGACAACCAGAGTTTTAAGTTTTTTTCCAGCTATGATGGGGAGAAGTACTCTATTCAGGGAGCATTTTTGTATGCAAAAGTTGAGCAGTTTGAGAATGGTGGATTATTAAATGATAGTGATGTTATCAATGGGAATCCTGACTTTGATCAACCAGAAAACATTCCTGTGAGATTTAGAACCGCGAAAAATGAAATTAATGATATTCAGTTTTTCATCAATCAATCCTTGGATGTGGGATCCATAAAAATAAAAGATGGCGAGGATGGTGATGAAGATGTACGGCTACCAATTGGTACTATGTTCCACACACTAAATTTTCAGCATGGAAAGAGGGTTTATGGTATTGATGACCTAAGCGACTATTATAAAACGGATGGGAATATTAAACCATTTTATGAAGATATCTATATTGATTCATTGAGGACGAGAGATTCTGTTCGTTATAATGCCTTGGTTAATACTTTTCAGATTAAGTTTAATGAAGAGGCTAATCCGTTACTTAAGTTTGGTTTGCGCGCTTATATTTCAAATGAAGTGCGTAATTATACGTTTCCTTTTGCTAATCCTGATGGGAAGCCGGTATATATAGAGGATGAGAAAGGGAATAAATTATATCAATACCAGAGTCAGGATACAACATTGGTAACTACTTGTCTGGGAGGCCAGATCTTTAAGAATGAAGGCGAGAATTTTTGGTGGAATGCGGGTATGCGATTTTACTTCCAAGGTTATAGGCTTGGGGATACAGAATTAACAGGGCGAATAAATTCTCAGTTTAGGTTGTTCAGGGATACAGCTGGTATTTTTGCAGATGGAGGATTGTATTTACGATCCCCTGAGCTCTTCCAAAATAAATATTCTTCCAATCATTATAAATGGGAGAATGATTTTAACGCAGTAAAGACAGTTCGACTGAAAGGAGGAGTGAGGATCCCGACTAAAAGATTTACTGCTAGTGTGGAAACTCGTTTTATCAATGATTATATCTTTTGGAATGCAAAGGCTGAGCCTCAACAATCAAGCGATTTTGTTAAAACGATAGAAGCAAAGGTAAATCAGCATTTTATTTTAGGGCGGATTCATTGTTTAAATGAATTTGCCTGGCAATATACCAGTAATGCAAAGGTAATTCCATTGCCAGATATTGCCTTGTATAGCTCTAATTATTACGAGAACAAACTGTTTAAAGTGCTTACTTTTCAAATAGGTTTTGACTTGAGGTATCATTCTGCTTATTTCACACCTGCCTATATGCCAGCTACGGGACAGTTTTACATTCAAGAGAAAAGGGAAGTCGGAGATTATCCTTTTGTTGATGTCTTTTTAAATTGTCAGTTGAAACGGGCTCGTTTCTACGTCAAGTATGATCATGTAAATGAAGGATTCCCTAATAATGATTATTTCTATACAATCGGATATCCTGCTAATCCACGTAGTTTAAAATTTGGTGTAAGCTGGAATTTTTATGACTAACAATTGGGATTTCCTGTGAGAAATCACCTGTTTTGTATACTGTTGTAATAAAAAACTTACCTTTAATGTTGTAATAAAAACTGTATGGATTTAAGAAAATCTTTATTTATAGCGGCCTTAATTGTAGTTTTTTCAGGTTGTAAAACTGAAAACAAACCAACAACTAAAACAGAAGTTAGTGAAGAGATCTTTATTGATCTGGATGAAATACGTGAGAGAGGGAAGATTCGGGTTGTCACGGATTATAATTCCACAAATTATTTTGTCTATAAAGGTAAGCCGATGGGCTATCAGTTTGAGCTTCTGCAGGCTTTAAGTAGTTTTTTGGGACTCAAGCTGGAAATTTCGGTTTCCAATGATTTAGAGAAGAATTTTGAAGATTTATTGTCAGGTAAGATAGATTTGATAGCATCTAACCTTGCTATCACAAGGCAACGTGCAAAAGACGTTGCATTTACTGAATCGCACTGTGTAACCAGACAAGTGTTAGTGCAAAAAATATCTGATAAACCTAATGATATTGGAAATACTCCTCGTTTTAATGAGATAATAAGAAATCAACTTGATTTAGCAGGGAAAACAATATATGTGCAACATCAGTCTGCTTATGCGGATCGATTACGTAGCCTTTCTGATGAAATAGGTGATAGTATCAATGTTGTTGAGATACCGGACTATGAAGTGGAGCAATTGATTGGATTAGTAGCAAACGGAGAAATCATGTATACTGTATGCGATGAAAATCTGGCAAAGGTAAATCTAAATTTCTACAATAATATTGATATAGAAACAGCTATCAGTTTTCCTCAAAAAATTGCGTGGGCGGTCAGACCGCAATCGTCTGATATGTTGGATGCAATCAACGGTTGGTTAAAAGGATTCAAAAAAACTTCCAGATACAATAGAATATACAAGAAATATTTTCTGAATAAACGATCCAAACATATTGTTGATGCAGGATACCATTCTATAAAAGGGGGGCAAGTTTCGGAATTTGATGATATTATAAGAAAAGAAAGTGAAAAATATGCATTGGATTGGCGATTAATTGCTTCTATTATTTACCAGGAATCAAGGTTTGTTCCTGATGTTGAAAGTTGGGCAGGAGCCGTTGGACTTATGCAGCTTATGCCTGAAACGGCTGAAATATTTGGTGTTAAAAGTATTACGTCTCCAGTGGATAATATAAAAGGGGGTATTAAGTTTCTTAGGTGGTTAGATAAGCGTTTGGCAAAAGATATTTCTGATGACGAAGAGCGATTAAAGTTTGTTTTAGCGGCCTACAATGTGGGGATTGGGCATGTTAGAGATGCCATGGCTTTGGCAGAAAAGAATGGAAAAGACTCTAAGAAATGGAACAGAAATGTTGATTTTTATCTTTTGAATAAGTCAAATCCTGAATATTATAATGATCCGGTTGTGAAGTTTGGGTATTGTCGCGGGGAAGAGCCATATCAGTATGTTACCGATATTCTTGAGCGTTACAATCATTATAAAAATGTGATAACGGATTAGTACTTACGAAATCAGTAGACTTTATTACTTCAGCAAATTCACTTAAAATCATTGCAGTTGCTCCCCATATCTGATGGTGTCCCGATAGGTAGTAAGGGGCTTGTACTATTTTTCCATTAATAAAACGGGAAAATTTTTTAATTGCTGAAGAGTTGAATATTGTTTTTATAGGCATTTCTATAATCTCTTCAACTTCTCTGTGATCCTTTATGAATTTAGGGAAAGTGTTTATATATCCTACATGTGGAGTTACGTTAAAATTGCTGTTAGGTATGAAAAGTGGCGATAAGCTGCCTACATATCGTATGTGTTTTTCTTCGATTCCTATTTCTTCATAGGTTTCCCTGTATGCAGTATGAAGTAGGGTTTTGTCTATCGGCTCTTGTTTTCCACCAGGCAAGCTGATTTGTCCACTATGAGCACCTTTATATTTTTGTCTTTTAATAAGGGGAATAAAGTAACTGTTATTTCGGTAGTATATTAATACGAATACGCTACTTTCCCTGGCAATAGAAGGATCAGGTAATTCGTTGCCTGTGAAACGAAGTGATGGAGCCATTTTGTTTTGGGCATAAGGGCCTGGTAGTTTTTTGTTAAAGGCTTTTTTGAGTAAAATGTGTGTTTGATTCATGTTTTTCAAAAATAAACGGCTGGATTGTCTTTTTGTTTATAAGATACAGAAAATAGAGGAAAGTTGATAGTGAAATTAAAAAAAAGGTCGGGCGTTCCCGGCCATTAGTCCTATTTATTAATTCAAACCTTTGTTGGTTCTGAAAAGGGATAGAAAAAATCGTGCCAAAAAAGAAGGTTTAAGTAATTGAGCGTTTTGATCTGTGAGAATATATGTGTAATGGATTGTTGGAAAGGAGTGTGAAAATCGAAGAATTGAGGCTTTTTTTTTGGAAAAATTATGGGATGATTGGTGTTGCTGTTAATATGTTCGTATTCGTACAGGTGATGTTCGGTTGCGTGATGGGGTGGAGCTTTTAATTGATGTTTTATGGTATTTGGGAAAATAGAAAATGAAACATGGAGAAGGATGGAGTTGAACTATAGATTAAAAATGAGTGTTGGTGAAAGGTACAAAAGATAGGTTGTTTTTTGGGAGATCAATAATTGATGAGATAAGCTAAGAAATATACTACAGGCAGTTTAAGAGGATAATATATTTCGCAGACTTTCTTTGTTGTGTTTTCCATGGAGGCTTATGGGTTTTAAGAAAAATATTTCCTCACTTATTCAATATGATAGCTGTATCACACCACTTTTCTTTTGGATAATATTAGGAAATCCCAAAAAAAGTCCGTTCTTTTGCACCCGCTTTTCAAGGGAAGGGCACTACGCAAGGAGCGAAGAAATGACGTATTGAAACACCTTTTAAGGATGTTATCCAGGGGGTAAGGAAGCTTACGAAATAACTCTGAAAATTTAATTTCAAAAAGGTTTGGATAAACGAAAATAAAGCGCTTATTTTGCACCCGCTTTTCGAACGAGAAAGCAGGCGCAGCAAGGGATTGCGAAGTCAAAGAAGGCATGTTGAGAACCACTTTTTTGGAGGGTGTAGGTTTAAGTTTTAAACCATAAATTAGGCATCAAAAAAACTTCAAAAAAGATTAGGATTTAAACTAAAAATTTGCTTA
>RHGE01000132.1 GCA_004296775.1 Marinilabiliaceae bacterium JC017 | reverse complement strand
CGGCCATGGACTGAAAACCGGCAACCTGGTTGCACGCTTGGGTATAAATTGTAATTTTACTCATATTATAAAGATTTAATTGATAATATGAGTGGTATACGGATGCTACTCGAAAGCTGCCCTGCCTCCGGCGGGGTTTAGTTCAACACGCGGTATAGTTAATAAGGGTTTCAGAGGATTTCGGAGCGTAGTAACCCGCTCCAAAATTAGCTATAACTTGATAGGTAAAAAGCCCGCAATCCCTTACTAACCATACCGCCAAACGTTATGTGCCATATAAGAGCTGAAACATTAGTGAATAAATTAAATATTTGAATATATAAAACACAAAAAAATGGACAATTACAAAATTCTTCTTTTAGGACCTCGTGGCTCAGGAAAAACAGTTTATTTAAGTAGCATGTATTACAAAATGTCTATGCCTAATGAGAATATGTTTTTTATGGAACCAGTACAAGGAATTCACGGTAGACAACTAAAACACATGTATGCTAATCTTACTGACGATTGGCCTGAAGCAACTACATTTGATGAAGTGTCCCAATAGGATTTTTCTTGTAAGGTTCACACAGGATATGGCAATCACAAAGCTTTTGAAATTTCTTATTTTGACTACAGTGGAGAAAGAATTGATAACCCAAATCAAGATGATGGTGGTGAACTTGAAAATATGGTAAAAGAAGCTGATGTTTTATTAGGAATATTGGATGGTCAAAAAATTATAAAAGCTCTTAATAATGATAAAAAAGCGCAAAGTTGGATAATTAATGAACTTGACGGAATTTTAACCTTGCTTGGAAAAGAACACCAAAAGAAACAACCTATTCATTTTGTAATAAGCAAATGGGACTTGCTTAATAGCAAATACACTGTATTAGAAATTCATGAGATGCTAATGAAAATTCCAAATTTCAAGGCATTTGTAAAAAACGTATATATAAACGAGGGGCTAGTGCGTTTAATACCAATAAGTTCAGTTGGTTTTAATTTTATTAATTATGAAAAATCTAATGGACAAATGATAATAAAGGAAGATGGGATTTTAGAACCTTATCAAGTTGAATATCCTATAGCGCTTGCTTTATTAGATAAGTTCCGTGTTCATTATGATAGCAAACTAAGGGAGTATCGCGAGAAAGAAATTGACATTGAAAGAGAAATTGAGCAAAGTAGTTTCTCGTGGAAAAATTTCTGGGGAGGTATACTGAAATCTGTTGGTAGTTTTTTTGAAGACACTGAAGTTTTTGAATCTTTAGGAAGATACTGGAGAGTCTCAGGAGAAATGAAAGTAGAAGATGCAAGGAATGAGTTACAAGAATTAAGTGACAGGTTACGCAGTGAATTAAATCAAGTTGAGGATGAACAATCTGCTATTCAATATGCGATTAATGCATTTTATGAGATTCAGTTAAAATTAGATGTAGACTTCCCTGGTTCATTAATAAAAAACTAATACCATGAAAAAGTATTGGCCAATATTAGTTTCAGCAAGTAAAAAAATCGGTTACTCAACAATCATTTATCCTGATTTTTTAGAAGAGAGCAAGAATTTTATTATTGCAAAATCATTAAAAAGAAAAGCCAAAGATGATAATTACTATTTTAAAACAATAAATATCGGCATCAATAAATATTTTGTCCTATACAAAACAGATATAGGCAAATCGTATTTTCTTACAAAGAATTCTTCTGATAATGATATTTTAATGGATGAATTTGGTAGACCTCTATATTTATCATGGGGCATAATTTCACCTGATTTTGAAATAATAAATAGTGTTGACAATGAAATGCTTTTAGATTTGTTTCATAATAAAGTTCTCCCACATTATAATGATTTCTATAATTCTAAAACATTTTATCATGCATTTAAAATAAATTCCGAAATTCTTAATGAAAAAAGACCTTCTGATATAAAATATAAGGAAGAGGATGAAATCGATTTCTTTGTTGAAACTTCATCAACAGCAAAGACCAAATCTGATTTTAATAAAGTAGTTCAAAAACCAAAAATAGAGGAAAAAGAAAATCCGAAAAAAAAAAGTAAAACCTCAAGGACTGTATTAATAATATTAGTTATTGTCATTTTTGCTGTAGTATTAATTATGAAGAAAATCGGCACATAATCGAGTAGGCAGCCGCTAGGCTAATTGCCTAGCGGAGAACCTCTCACACCACCGTACGTACGCGGGCTTCGCCCCTTCCTTTCGCTTCAAATGTCCGGTGGACATTTAAATCTCAGGAACATATCCGGCAGTTCTCTAAATCATGGGGAATTGAAAATCGACGCAGTCAATAGCGAATTCAGATTTGTAGGTAAGGATGAAGACATTTGATTGTACATATCAGCCAGAGGAATGTATCCCCGCTTTTTAAGTCGATCTACAGTGATGGTAGTTCCCCCGTTCAGCGAAGCGTCTAACTCCATTGTAGCCATTCCGCCTCTGGCCGAACATCGATTCTCCTGATCTTATACACCATCCAATCGTTTGTTATTCTAAACTTATTTCATAATACCCATACCATTCCGATAGGCACTGGACAGCGAAGTTCCGAAGGGCGATACAAGGACAATCCCATAGGGGATTAAATATTAATTAAGAATATAACACAATAAACCATCATTTCAATCCCTACTAAGTATTGGCATGCCATGTTCAGCGTGAAATATACTATATATTTCCAGCACCAAAGAAGAAACCCCATATCGCATTAATAGCACAACACCGCCAATAGGGTTTAATAAGTTGAAGAAAGATTATAACGAACGTGCCCAAGGATTCAATCCTCCGCAAGCCTCCCTTTCCCTATCCTTTCACTGGTTTCTAATTCCCTTCTTTATTTTATTTGAATAATACTTATGGTGTAATTTTGGGATTATTATTTATCTTAGGAGGTCGAATTTTTCGATAAAAAATAGTATGGGCAAATACGAAACAACCAACATGCGCTGTCCATCTTTAAGTTATGCAATATTTAAATAAAGCTATATTTATGAAGAATTATTTTCTAATACTTATTATCCCAATTTTGTTATTAAACTGTTCACCATCAGAACAAGAATCAACATGTGTAATTACAGGAAAAATTGTTGGTAGGGACAGTAAAACACTAATACTTATAAAAAAGACAAAAGATGCAAGGTATTGTGGAGAAAAAATCCAAATTGACAGTACTGGACATTTTTCATATATACTTAAGAATCCATCTATAGAAGCATATGAATTAATATTTAAAGATGAACATGATAGAGGTTCATGGAGACCTATCATGTTTTTTCCTGATGATGATACTATTCAATTTACACTTTATCCAAGGGAACAATACGACCAAAACCAAATTGAAGGTGGGGTGTTAGCAAAAAGAATTGTAGAATTTAATCGTAAATTGGCTAATCATCCTATTAGATACCAAATTGATTATTGGTATCAACAACAAGACTCAATCGAAAAAAAGGGCATTGATAATATTGAATATTCAAAGTTAATCTCAAAAAAATTAGATTCGCTTTTTACTGCTGGCTTTCACTGGCAGGTTGATTATTTCTGGAAAGAACAGAATATATTTGGATACAGTATGTTTTTAAATAACATTTTAACTCAGGATTATAGGAGAAAATGGTTTTCAATAGACACACTAAAGACTTACAGTAAATTATTCAGTGACAAATTCCCCAACCATCCATATAATGAAATTGCAGAAAATATTTTTAATGCTTTGGAGAATATAGTTGTGGGTAGAAAATGCATAAATTTCTCAGCTCCTGACTCTATGGGAGTAATTGTAAATCTATCAAGTGAAATCTCAAAAAACAAGTTAACACTAATTGATTTATGGTCTCCTTGGTGCGGTCCATGCATTAGAAAAAGTCAAAAAGTAGTCCCAATATTTAATGAATTTAAAGATTCTGGTTTTGCAGTAATTAGTGTTGTTGGCGGGATTCGGAATCAAGAGCAATATACAAGTACCTTTCGACGATATAATTATCCTTGGAATGTGCTATCTGAGATTAAAAATAAAGATAAAATATGGGAAAATATAATATTTTAAACTCTGGTGGAAAACAGTTTCTAGTAGATAATGCAGGAATAATAATTGCAATTAATCCAACTACAGAAGAACTGAAGAGAATATTATTGAATGAATAAAAAACATTGCATAATCGAATAACCAACCGCTAGACCAATAGCCTAGCGGAAAAGCTCTCACACCACCGTAGTGCCCAGGCTTCGCCCCTTACGTTCGATCCCAATGGCCACCGGACATTTAAATCTCAGGAACATATACGATGGTTCTCTACATCATGAGGAATTGAAAATCGACGCAATCAATAGTGAATTCATATTTGTAGGTAAGGATGAAGACATTTAGTTGTACATCTCGGTCAAAGGCATGTATTCACGCTTTTTAAGTCAATCTACAGTAATGGGAGTTCCTAATATGGGAGTTAAGTAATATAAACAAATAGCTACTTGTATTACCCATGAAACCGTTAATAACAGCCGGTTCTCCATTTGCCGGGAACGCCTTAAAAGTGCTTAACCCATATGCCGGAAATTGAAAATCATGCATATAAAAACAAATGGCTTCACATGAATAAACTGACACGTACAGTTCTTAGGAGGCGTAGGCTACCCGGCTTGTACTTATTTCACTATAATTTGGCATCGCAGCAGCTTTGCTGTATATTTACAGTAAATATGTAGTCATGATTGCAGAAGAGAAAAAAAGAACTTCCAATGTCAAAGCATTTGATCCTAATAAAAGTATCAAACGTGCAAGGAAAGCAAGAGCGGCAAGTTCTAAATGGGAAATCGTTACTTCAAGAGGTAAGGTTACATGGGGAAATAGGATAGAGAGAGTAGAGATTCTTCGCAAAGGATTGCCTTACGAATCTATAGAAGTTATTGGGCAAAAAGCAAACTTACCTGTCAAGCAAATATTACATTACTTAGGGGTTGCCCAAACGACATACAACAAGAAAAAAAGAGAAAAAGATCTCCTGAGTGCCAGAGACAGTGAAGTTATTTTATTTTTATCAGAAGTACTTGATTTTGGACTTGAAGTGTTCAACAATGAAAAAGAAAAGTTTCAACGTTGGCTAAAGAAACCAAACTTATCTTTAGGCAGTGTTCCTCCCGCAAGCTTATTTGATTCAATAACAGGAATACAGGAGGTTCGTAATACTCTGAACAGACTGGAATACGGAAATATGGCATAATGAAAGTTTTCAGAATTGAAAGAGAAAAACACCTCAAAACCACTTTGGAAGGAATTGGCGCAGCCTTGACCGAAGGCTATCGATGGAATAGTTTGAATACTTATTTGGTTTACACCGCAGAATCAAGAGCTTTGGCTACACTGGAAGTATCTGTGCATTTAGATTTAAACGAAGATCTACCCACAGACAGATATTATGTAGAAATCGATATTCCTGATGATGTAACAATTAATGAATTAAACATTACAAATTTACCAGACCATTGGGATTCAAAACCACCAATATTAGAGACTCAGTACATAGGTGATGATTTTGTAAAGGGAAGAAGCGCTGCAGTACTGAAAGTACCAAGCAGCATTGTGCAACAAGAATTTAATTATCTAATAAACCCAAATCACCCAGACTCTGAAAAGATATCTATTACAGATATAACTCCTTTCAAATTTGATAGCAGATTTCAACAAAAAAGTAAAGGAAAGAAAGAATAAAAAACAAGTGCTAATCTAAAGGAGCAGCCAGTCGCAAAGCCAATAGCCTAACGAAAAACCTCACACACCACCCTACGCTCGCGAACTTCACCCCTACCTTTCAATCCAAATGACCACCGGACATTTCAATCTCAGGCACATATACGGCAGTTCTCTTCATCATGTGAAATTGAAAATAGACGCAGTCAATAGCGAATTCAGATTTGTAGGTAAGGATGAAGACATTTGGTTATTCATAGAAGCCAGAATAACATAGCCACGTTTCTGGAGTCTTTCTACTGTTATTGTAGTGCCTAATATTGGACTTTGAGCTATAGCCCAGCTGCCCATACGACTTCTACTCCAAGCGAAACATCCAACTATGTATTATCCTTCATTAAGCAATCGTTATTATAATTCCTGCGTTTAACGGTAACTGACCATCTTTTTTGTTACTTTCGTTGCAACGAAGGATAAAACACTCCTAAGTTAGCTGCCATAAAAAAACTGAAAATGAAATTTCTCATAACAGTATTTGTTTCCTTTTTGCTAAGCATAACGGCTTATGCACAAAGTGAAAATAGTGAATTGACTGAAATAGATAGCCTTTATATTAAGACAATACAATCACAATACTTCTTTTTGCAGAACTGTCAATTTTACGTTGAGACTAATCAAAAAACGGAGAGAATTAAAAAAGTGGATGAACTTAATTATTTAAAGTTCATGACGAACATAGAACTAATAAAAGAATCCTTAAAAACGAAAAGGACTTTAGATGTAATAAGAATTAATGACAGATGCATCTCAAAAGACACACTTGACATTAATATTGGATGTCTAAGATTTAAAGCAAAGCGAAGAATACATTTCAATCATGGGCTAAAATTTATAAAAGTAAATTCTATATTGGCTTGTAGTGGAACCAAAGGCTTTACACCAACTTGCAGATTTTTATATAAAAATAAGAAAAAAAGATGGGTATTGTTTGAAGAATAAACTTCGCCAGCCTCCCGGCCAATTCCCTAACAATAAACCTCACACACCACCCTACGTGCGCGAAATTCACCCCTACCTTTCAATCCAAATGTCCGGTGGACATTTCAATAGATAGAAACATACACGGCGATTCTCTACATCATGGGAAATTAAAAATCGACGCAGTCAATATTGAATTCAGATTTGTAGGTAAGGATGAAGACATTTGATTGTACATATCAGCAAGGGGAATGTATCCACGCTTTTTAAGTCGATCTACAGTGATGGTAGTTCCCCCGTTCAGCGAAGCGTCTCGCTTCGTTGTCACCACCCCCTGGCCAAACATCAATTCTCCTAATTCATTCATTTCTTATGCATCATCCAGTCGTTTGTTATTCTAAACCTAATTCAAAATGTCCATGCCATTCCGATAGGCACTAGACAACAAAATTCCGAAGGGCGATATAAGGACAACCCCATAGGGAATTAAATATCAATTAATAGTATAGCACAACAAACCGTCAATTCAATTCCTACTAAATATTGGCATGCCATGTCCAGTGCGAAATATACTATATATTTCCAGCACCAAAGAAGAAATCCCATATCGCATTAATAGCACAACACCGCCTATAGGATTTCATAAGTTGAAGAAAGATTATAACAAACGTGCCCAAGGTTTCAATCCTACGCAAGCCTCCCTTTCCCTATCCTTTCACTAGGTTTGCTACCCTTCTTTATTTTATTTGAATAATACTTATAGTGTAATTTTGGGATTATTGTTTACCTTAGGAGGTCGAATTTTTCGATAAAGAATAGGATGGGCATATACGAAAAACAAAACATGAATTGTCTATCATTAAGTTAGGAGGTACTTAAAAGAACAAACAAGAAGACCGAAATATATGAATACAGAAAATTTGACCATTAACGTAATTGATAGACTAAAAAGGAATAATACCTCAAGATTAAGACAGATTGTTTTTATTGCTACTATTTCTCTAGTACTATTAATTATCTACTTGCCAGACATTAACACTCTCTCAATCGAACCAATCATCTTAAAGGGACTTATGATTTTATTTGCAGGAATTTTAGTTCCATTCGGATTGGCGTTTGCGTTTAAAGTTCCAAATAAAGGGAAAATTATATTCCTCAATAGCTCAATACTGACTCAAATTGGGAAAACAAAAATAGAAATCCCAATTGATGAACAAGCGCAGATTACATTTTACAATTTTAATGAGATTGAAGATGGGAGTACATATTTTATTGAGATTAAAATAAAAGAAAAAATATTGTTATTTGAATTGGATATTGTTTTCGCAAAAGAAAAGGCAGAGCTGGAAAAGATTAAAAATAATTGGAGAATACAAGGAATAGATTTCGAAGAAAAAAATACACCCCCTAATCGAGCAGCCAGTCGCTAAGCCAATAACCTCACACACCACCCTACGCACCAAGCCTCACCCCTTCGATCCAAATGGCCACCGGACATTTTAATCTCAGGAACATATACGGCGGTTCACTATAGCATGGGGAATTGAAAATCGACACAATCAAAAGCAAATTATAGTTTATAGGTAGAGATGATGACTTTTGGTTATGCATAAAAGCCAGAGAGATATAGCCCTATTTCCGGAGTCTTTCGACAGTATCGATATTCCCAGAAATACTGACCCTCTTGTATGAATCAAGGTCATGATGATCCAAATCGCGCAAGCCCGTCAAATAAACAGGCCGGCGTAGGCGTGACGAAAATGAATGCGGGAATTCCGGTCTGCGGGGTCGGCAAAAATTCATCGAGGAGGTGGGTGAAAGCTATTAATTGGAGCGAAGCGTAAATCACAAACGCCTGAATAAACACTCTGTGAGTAATTGACTAGAGTTTTTTGGTTCCTTTTTGGGGCGATGCCAAAAAGGGACTAGGGTTCGGGACAACGTCCCGATTATAATACAGAGTTACTTGTTACGCAGGGATTCTCAGAGAAAACACAAAGATCTGCAGAGAAGCCATTAATCCAGAAACGCCTTTGCAAATCAACAGAATAACAAAAATCTCCAAGTTGCGAGCCAGACCATGATGATCCAAAGCGCGCAAGCCCGTCAAATAAACAGGCCGGCGCAGGCGTGACGAAAATGAATGCGGGAATTCTGGCATGTGGGTCGGCAAAAATTCATCAAGGAGGTGGGCTGAAGCTTTTATTTGGCTAGCGTTTTTTGCTTACTTTTTTTGGCAATGCAAAAAAGCAAGTAGGGTCCGGGACAACGTCCCGATTATAAATATTACTCGTAACACAAAGATTCTCAGAAAAAATACGAAGATCTGCAGAGAAGCCATTAATCCAGAAATACCTTTGCAAATCAACTGAATAACACAAATATCCAAGTTGCGAGCCAGACCATGATGATGGGAAGCGGGTGAGCCCGCCAAATAAGCGGGCCAGCGCAGGCGCGACGAAGTTGAATGCGGAAATTCTGGCATGTAGGTCGGCAAAAATTCATCAAGGAGGTGGGCTGAAGCTTTTATTTGGCTAGCGTTTTTTGCTTACTTTTTTTGGCAATGCAAAAAAGTAAGTAGGGTCCGGGACAACGTCCCGATTATAAACATTACTCGTAACACAAAGATCTGCAGAGGAGCCATTAATCCAGAAATACCTTTGCAAATCAACAGAATAACACAAATCTCCAAGTTGCGAGCCAGACCATGATGATGAAAAGCGGGTGAGCCCGCCAAATAAGCGGGCCAGCGCAGACACGACGAAGATGAATGCGAGAATTCCGGCATGTGGGACGGCAAAAATA
>RHGE01000131.1 GCA_004296775.1 Marinilabiliaceae bacterium JC017 | reverse complement strand
ATCCACCGTATCATATGCGGTAGATATTGTAGTTTCTTCATCTTGAGCATATTCAAATTTACTACCTCGTATAAAGTCTATATAAACATCCAAGCACTGAGCTTCTAAGTTAAAATCTACTGAGGTCACATACCATGGTGACTGTATTCCCAATGCTTGTTCAAAGAGCTCCTTAGTAAACATACGTAATCTTTATAAATTTGGATCAAAGATAATAATAACGCATCTACCCACTTTTTCTTAGAAAGAACCAAAAAAATAAACTGGATATTCTATTTGGAGAAATAGGTCATAGCAAAGGACTAAACAACCGGGCAAAAGATTCTTTCATCTTTTTTGTTTTGGGTCTTTTCTTCCATTCAGCCATGTTGATCTGGCGGCTGTCTTTAAGATCGTGTATAAATGTTTTGCGTACGTCAACAGCTATCTCCTCATCAAATACAAAAGCATTCACTTCAAAGTTCTGCTCAAAGCTGCGAAAATCCATGTTAGTGGATCCAATGGATGCCACTATATCATCAATCACAAGCATCTTGCTGTGTAGAAATCCTTTTTGATAGAAATAAAATTTAACGCCCGACTCAATCATCTCCTTAATGTAGGAACGGGAGCAGTAAAGTGTTATATAAGCATCACTTTTTTCTGGAATGATAATGCGTACATCAACACCTCCCATGGCAGCTGTTTTGAGGGCCAACAGGATACTTTCACTGGGCATGAAATAGGGCGTGGCCACATACACATAGTCCTGTGCCGAGGTGATGGCCTGGAAAAAACCCATCATAATGGCCGGGTGGTCCGAATCAGGTCCGCTGGCTGTTATCTGTACCAGTTTATCGCTTACCGGCTTTTGCGATGAAAAATAGCGGGGATCGGTAATCTCTTCCTGGCTGACGAAATACCAGTCGGTGAGGAAAACCGTTTGCAGCGCACTCACCGCATCTCCTTGCAACTTCAGGTGCATGTCACGCCAAATACCATAGCTTTTATCTCCTTTTATATACCGGTCGGCCACATTAATGCCTCCAAGGAAGCCAATCTGTCCATCCACAATTATTATTTTGCGGTGGTTACGGTAATTCACCTTGCTGGTAAAAAGGGGAAAGCGTACCTGCAGGAACGACTCAATTTCTATTCCGGCAGTGCGCATTTCATTAAAAAATTTGTTTTTCAGTTCCCAACTTCCCACATCATCCACAATCATTCTTACTTCCACTCCCTGGCTTGCTTTCTCCTTGAGAATGGCGATAATTTCCCGGCCAATTTCATCATCGGCAAAGATGTAATACTCCAGGTGGATAAAATGACGCGCTGCTTGTAAGGTTTTTATGATAGAGTCAAAAGTTTCGGAGCCATTGTTCAG
The DNA here is from genome assembly GCA_004296775.1 of Marinilabiliaceae bacterium JC017. Taxonomy (GTDB): domain Bacteria; phylum Bacteroidota; class Bacteroidia; order Bacteroidales; family Marinilabiliaceae; genus JC017. The sequence goes on along the minus strand of RHGE01000131.1, from coordinate 8,518 downwards.
CACTTTAACCCCATTGCCATGGGTAACGATGGAATTTGAGTTGTTTAGTAATAAGGTGATGATTTTGCGCTTATCATTAATCTGGCGGTTTTCAAATAAATCGCCATTACTTAATTTTCGGATCTGTGATAACGCGATAGATGATAATATCTCGTGGTTTTTTAGTCCCTTCCGGGCAATGATTTTTTCTTTTCGAAGGTTTTGCCCGAAAAAGATATAGAAAACAATACCTATACCGGGTAATAAAAGTAAAACCAACGTCCACGAAATGGTTTTTAACGGACTTCGGTTTTCAAGAATGATGATAATGACAATAACCAATATCGTAATGGAATAGGCTGTTAGCAGCACTGACCTTATGAGGGGAGCCAATAAATCAGGATATTCCATGGGTTAAATATTATTATTGTGTTATAAAATTAGTAATTAGTTGTGATAAACATACAGGTGACTGTCGTTAAAATGAGCTTCCGCCTCGGGACGACATGCTATTTTCGGCGCTTTTACACCTTGCCTGAACCATTTCTGGCCCACATACACATGTGCTTCATCCCAGCTTGACGCCTGAATAAATGATTCTAACAATTGATATCCGCCTTCAACAATGATGGATTGAAATCCGCGTTTATAAAGTGTTTTCAGAATCAATGCGTGCCAGTCGTCCCCCGGGGTTAGTTTTATATACTCCAGGTTTTCCTCTTTCGCATCTTTAATCGTATTGAAAATGATGGTGGGCACTTTATGGTCAAAAATGGTCAGTTCCGGTGAGAGGGTCAGTTGTTTGTCTATTATTAGCCGGTGTGGTTGATGGCCGCACCAGTCACGAACCGTCAGTGATGGATTATCCTTTTGGGCGGTGTGCGTCCCTATCAGGATGGCTTGTTCATGGGTGCGTTGTTTATGAACAGCCCGTCTGGCCCACTCATTGGTAATCCAGGTTGGTTCGCCATATTCCAGACTATCACGATCCACATCAATGTAGCCATCCAGTGTTTGCGCCCATTTTAAAACGATATAGGGTCGTTTTTTTTCATGGAAAGTGAAAAAGCGCCGGTTCAGAAATCGGCTCTCTTTTTCAAGAATGCCAACGGTGACTTCCACACCTGCCCCGCGCAACATTTCAATGCCTTTTCCGGCCACTTCCGAAAAGGAATCAACGCAGCCAATGACAACACGCGGAATTTTATTTTTGATGATGGCCAGGGAACAAGGGGGTGTTTTTCCGAAATGGGCGCAGGGTTCCAGGTTCACATACAGGGTTGAATCCGTTAGAAGCGCTTTGTTTTTAACCGATCGAATGGCATTTATTTCTGCATGGGGCTCACCGGCTTTGCAATGATAGCCTTCTCCTATGATTTTGTTATTGTGTACAATCACACTGCCAACCAACGGATTTGGATAGGTGTTGCCTTCAGCCAGGATAGCCAGGTCCAGGCAGCGCTGCATGTATTTTTCTGATGTATTGAGTTGGTTCATCTATGTTTGCTAAATTTGTTGCTTTAATTTTAAGGATTATGACAGGTAAAAGTGTAACTCAGGTGATTCAAACCATGCAACAGGAATTGAAGGAATTGTATCCTTCCAGTGAGATCAGGCAATTTGCCCGGTTGCTTTTTGAACATCTGCTTGGCTTCACTTCAACCGACCTAATGCTTAAAGGAGATACAAAATTAACAGATTCTCAATTAAACTACTTACAAGATTGCCTTTCGCGCCTTAAAAAATCAGAGCCCATACAATATATTATTGGGGATACGGAGTTTATGGGGTTGTCCTTCCAAGTCAATCCGGCCGTGTTAATTCCCCGTCCCGAAACAGAGGAATTGGTGGACTGGATCACTACTTCGCATCAAGACAGCGGCTTATCCGTATTGGATATTGGTACCGGAAGTGGTTGTATCGCCATTGCTGTGGGACATGGATTGAATGAGGCACAAATGGAAGCTTGGGATATTTCTGAACAGGCCCTGGAGACAGCCAAAGAAAATGCCCGGGCTAATGATGTAAAGGTGTGCTTTCGGCTGAAAGATGCCCTCAAAGACCATTGTCCCGATAGGCAGTATGACATCATTGTTAGTAATCCCCCTTACATTCGTCATCTGGAAAAAGAGCAGATGCATGCCAATGTGTTGGATTATGAACCGCACACAGCCCTTTTTGTTGCGGATAACGAGGCCCTTATTTTTTATGAAAATATCGCTGTATTGGGCATTACCCATCTTAAGCCCGGCGGCTGGCTCTATTTCGAAATCAATGAAGGTTTTGGTACGGAGATGCAGCAGCTGTTACAGGCAAAGGGATATGAGAACATTACCCTTCGTAAAGATTTAAGTGGAAAAAACCGGATGATCAGGGGGCAAAGACCCTGTTGATAACTTTGGAAATGCGTGAACGTCAAAGGAACAAGAGTCGATAATTACCCCTTTTGCCCCAAACCTTTTACCTTTAACCTTCTTCCCCTTCTACCTTGTTTCGTTCCCTCCTTCTCCTGGGGCGATAATTCCTGCAGGCTCATTTCCCGTACTTCTTTTATAAACATTGCAAACTCCTCATGAAAAGAGTCATAGTGTTCGTTCAGGAGTCTTATGGCATGATGTGTTTGGGCCGGTAATGAAGAGTAGTTGGACATGATCTCCAGGGAGCGCTCTATACCGTGAATGTACTTGTAATTCTCCAAACGTCTGTTTTTTATCAGAAAGGGCAGAAAACGTTTTACCTCAGATGGGAGCTTAAAGTAGTTTATTAAAAGGAGCTTGTGTACGTTAGTAACAAATTGCTTCAAAGGAATTGGATGGTATTGTGACCAGTTGGCTGCCAAAAAGTGGTCATAAAACATATCTATTATAATGCCTGAATAGCGGCCGTAGTATGGAGTTAGTCGGACCGCACTTTTTTTTACCAGCGGGTGTCGATCGGTGAAATAATCAATTTTTCGATGTAAGAGGATACCATTTTGTACCAACTCCGGGTATTTGGTGTATTGCCGTCCTTTTACATAATCACCAATAAAATTACCAATTTGTATCTGTGGATTGTCGTTGGAGAGATATAGATGAGCGAGGAAATTCATTTGACAAATGTATAAAACTAATAAAACAATCTAAGGTGGCAAAGAATAATTAACTGTTGCTTAACATGTTCAGAATGTGATTAAAACTGGCGATTTATCCCTTGAATGTGCAGTTTAAAAACTATTTTTAATAACGCAACCTGTTGTGAGGTTGAGGAATGAATTTATCAATTACCCTTTTTTTTAACCAAAATTAGTTTTTATGAAAAGAGCCATTATCATTGGTGCAGCTGGAAGAGATTTCCACAATTTTAACACTTTCTTTAGAAACAACCAGGATTATAAAGTGGTTGCATTTACTGCTGCTCAAATTCCCGACATCGACGGCCGGAAATACCCTGCAGAATTGGCAGGTGATTTGTATCCTGAAGGGATTCCTATTTACGGCGAAGAAGAGCTGCCGGCATTGATCAGAGCCCTTGAGGTGGATGTGTGTGTGTTTTCCTATAGTGACGTGCCTTACCGCCGGGTAATGTCCGTTTCAGCCATTGTAAATGCTGCCGGAGCCTCATTTATGCTGTTGGGACCAAATGATACCATGATTAAAAGTAAAAAGCCGGTTATTGCCGTTTGTGCGACCCGTACCGGTTGTGGTAAAAGTCAGACGTCACGCCGTGTGATTGAATTGTTGATGGAAAAAGGATTAAAGGTGGTGGCTATCCGGCACCCCATGCCTTATGGTGACCTGGTGAAGCAGAAAGTACAGCGGTTTGCCCGGGTGGAAGACCTGGCCTATCACAACTGTACCATTGAAGAGATGGAAGAGTATGAACCGCATGTAGTACGTGGAAACGTGATATATGCCGGGGTTGATTACGAAGCAATTGTTCGGGCAGCAGAAGATGATCCCGATGGTTGTGATGTGATTTTATGGGATGGTGGAAATAATGATTTCCCCTTCTACCAGCCTGATATGTTGATAACCGTAGCAGATCCGCACCGCGTTGGGCATGAGATGGCTTATTACCCCGGTGAGGTGAATATTCGCATGGCGGATGTGGTAGTCATTAATAAAATTGACAGTGCCCAGTCAGAGGATATTAATCAGCTGCGCGCCAATATTGCCAAGCTAAATCCTGAAGCCGTTGTTATTGATGGTGCTTCCCCCATTAAGGTGGATGATATCAGCGTGATCAGAGGCAAGAAGGTATTGGTGGTTGAAGACGGGCCTACCCTTACCCACGGTGAAATGAAGATAGGTGCCGGTATTGTAGCAGCCCAAAAATTCGGAGCTACCGAAATTGTTGATCCGCGCCCCTATGCCGTAGGCAAGTTGGCCGAGACCTTTTCTATCTATCCCGGCATTGGTGAACTATTACCTGCTATGGGCTATGGCGATGAGCAGGTAAGAGATTTGCAACGTACCATTGATGCCACGCCATGTGATGCTGTTGTAATTGGTACTCCCATTGACCTGAACCGGGTAGTGAAAATTAGTAAACCCAATACCAGGGTCCATTACGATCTTCAGGAGATAGGAAAGCCTAATATGGCCGATATTCTCGATGATTTCTTGAAAAAGCAATAATCTAAAGCCCCGAAAGGGGCTTTTTTAATTCTCTACACTATTCCCATAGCTCGTTCCCGTGAGGCTGTCTTGTATGTTAAATACTTCTTATCTGCCAGTTTGTATTCTAAAATCACCTAATACCCACTATTCCCTGTTTATTGCCCACTGTTTATTGCCCACTGTTCACTGTTCACTGTTCACTGTTCCCTGTTCACTGTATTCTGTTCATTGTTAACTGTTCTTATAAACCCCATTTTTTGGTTTCGCCGTTTTTTTTATTTCCTTTACCCGGTTGAAAAAACGCTCTGTTTTTATTCAACAGCTTATAAATCCATGAATTATGGCGCAATAATTGTGAAAAGATGGAGAAAATCTTTGCTATAATTTTGTGGATTTCAAAAATTATTAAAATTTTGGAAGTTTTTAGTCTGAAATTTTTCTCACTGACAATAGAAAGCTATGATAAATAATGGGTATTTAAGGTTGGTTGAAGAATCACTGAAAAAGCATGCCGATTTGCCGGCTATTAGTGATTACAAGGGAGGAACACTTACATACGCACAGGTAGGAGAAAGAATTATCGGGATTCATCAATTATATAAATCCCTCCATATACAGAAAGGTGATAAAATTGCTGTGATTGGCCGGAATATGTCCAATTGGGGTGTTGTTTACCTGGCTACCGTAACTTATGGTGCGGTAATAGTTCCCATTTTACCTGATTTTAGTTCGAGCGATATTCATCACATCGTGAATCATTCCGGATCGAAGGTGCTTTTTGCCACCGATTTGTTGTTTGATAAAATTGATGAAGGCAAGATGCCTAAACTGAAAGGTATTATTTCAGTGAATCGCTTCGATGTTTTAGTTGATTTAGATGGTGAACTAACACCGGCCGTAGAGGCAGTGAATGTTAAACTCCATGGTGATGGATCTGGCTATGATGAAAAAACAATTGTTTTCCCGGTTATCGAAGCCGATGATGTAGCTGTTTTATCATATACCTCGGGAACCTCCGGGTTTTCCAAAGGAGTTTTACTTCCGCATCGCAGTATCTGGTCAAATGTCATTTTTGCCCGGGAACATTTAAGTCTGCTTCAAGGCGAGCGCATCGTGTCATTTTTACCCTTGGCACACTCTTATGGTTGTTTGTTTGAATTCCTCTGGCCGTTTGTGCAAGGTTGTCACATTACTTTCCTCACCCGGTCACCGTCACCTCAGATCATTGCAGAGGCTTTCAGAGCGGTGAAGCCGCATTTGATCTTATCCGTACCATTAATTCTGGAGAAGATATTCAAACGACGCATCTATCCCGAGATAGAACAACCCAAGATAAAAACCCTCCTGAAAATACCAGGAATTAGAAAAATAGTGCACCGCAAGATCAGAACAAAACTGATTGAAGTCTTTGGTGGTGAATTTAAAGAGCTAGTTATTGGCGGTGCCGCCTTAAATAAAAATGTGGAAGCCTTTCTGCGTAAAATCGAGTTTCCTTTTACCGTAGGATATGGCATGACCGAGTGTGGTCCGTTAATCAGCTATGCCCCGCATAATAAAACACTCACCCGTTCGGCCGGGAAAATTGTGGATCGCATGGAAGTGAAAATTGATTCCAACGATCCTTATAAGGAAGTGGGAGAGATAATGGTGCGAGGCGATAACACCATGTTGGGTTATTATAAAAATGAAAAGGCCACTAAGGAAATTCTTGACAACGATGGTTGGTTGCGAACCGGTGATTTAGGTATTATCAACAAAGATAATTTCATCTTCATAAAAGGCCGCAGCAAGAATATGATCCTGGGAGCCTCCGGGCAAAATATCTATCCTGAAGAGATAGAGGCGCGTATTGGTACTATGGATTATGTGCATGAGTGCCTGGTGCGCGATGATAACGGAAAGCTGGAAGCCATGGTTTATCCCGATTATGAAATGGTGGATGCCGAAGGTTTGAACAATAGCCAGTTGGAAGAGAAGATGCAGGAGATGAAAAAAGTTATCAACAAGAAGTTGCCGGCATACATGAATATTGCAAAAATTACCCTAATCGCCGAAGAGTTCGAGAAAACTCCCAAGCGAAGCATTAAACGATATATCTACACAAAGTAGAGCTTGACCGCATTTAACAAACAGCGAGCCAGAAACCTTATTGGTTTCTGGCTCGCTGTTTTTATCGGTACCTTTTTATAATTCAAATTCATCTTCCTGGTGATCAATGGCCCGGTTCAGAAAATCATTGAAAGGGTAGAGCAGCTTTATCTGATCCCGAATATAATCCTCCAGTTCCGGGGACTGTAGAATAGACGGTTCCAATTCATGAATGACGGTATAGGATTTATATTTGAGAAGATCAATGAATTCAAAGTCCTTTGGAAAACCCTTGGGGGCCATCTTTAATTTATCGGCATACATCTCACCATATGCTTGCTTAAACGGCGCATCCTCCAGGATGTCCTTAAATTCCTCCGGAAAGTTATAAATCTCCCTTCTAAGCGTCTTTAGTACGGCAGGCTGCGGACAGTAGATGCCGCCACCGAAAAATGACTGCCCCGGATCAATGTGTAAATAGTATCCTGCATATTGACTTTTGCGCCCCCCTTTAGCCACATAAGCACCAAAATTGGTTTTATAAGGCGTTTTGTCCTTGGAAAAACGGGTGTCCCGGAACAAGCGGAAAATGCAATCCTTCGGTGCCGGTTGACCAACTGTTTTATCCGTCTCCTGCACCAGGGCTATAAATTGCGCCACCGTGGCTTCAAAAGCATTTTTAGCTGTTTGGTACAACGGCTTATTTTCGGCAAACCATTCCCTGTTGTTGTTGGCTGCCAGTTGTGTTAAAAACTCGGGAATAACGGATGCTATCATGGTATCACTATTTTGATGAGTTATTAATCATTTTTCGCCAGATAATATCGCCATTAAGACGTAGCTATGCAACAAACTCCTGCCGACATTATATATATCCACATCTCACATCGAACATCCCCAGATTTCAACATCTCACATCGAACATCCCCACGTCCCACGTCCCACATCCCCACGTCCCACATCGAACATCCCCACGTCCCAACATCCCACATCGAACATCCTAACATTCCCACGTCTCCACATCCTCTAATGTTGGCGTCCCGCCTCGCCTGAGGCTCGCCGCCAGGCTTTCCGTTCCTACTCCTCGCTAGTCCCACCCGCCGGGCCTTATTTCGCTGCGGGGTATCCACTACAATCCTTGGCCGGATAACAAAAACCTCCTGAATATTCCAACCATCTGTCCTCAATTGTTAATAACTTCCTCAGATTATAGAGACGCCTATTCTCCGTTGTTAATAACTCAATGGGAGGATAGGAGCACTTGTTTTCACTTGATAATAATCCCCTTAGGTTTTCGTATCACTAGTTCTTGTTAATAACCTCTCCAGGTTTAAGAAATACTTGTTTTCACTTGACAACAATTCCCTAAAGTTTTCGGATCATCAATTCTCCGTTGTTAATAACTTCTCCAGGTTTAAGAGGTGCCTGTTTTCGTTTGACAATAATCCCCTTAGTCTTTCTGACTATCAATTCCCGGTTGTTAATAACCTTTCCAGGTTTAAGAGGTGCCTGTTTTCGTTTGACAATAATCCCCTTAGTCTTTCAGACCACCAATTCCCGGTTGTTAATAACYTCYCCAGRCTTAAGAGATGTTTGTTTTCACTTGACAATAATCCCTTTAGGTTTTCGTATCACCAGTTCCCGATTGTTAATAACCTCTCCAAGTCTAAGAAATACTTGTTTTCGTATCACCAATTTCAGGTTGTTAATAACCTCTCCAGGTTTAAGAAATACTTGTTTTCACTTGACAACAATTCCCTAAAGTTTTCGGATCATCAATTCTCCGTTGTTAATAACTTCTCCAGGTTTAAGAGGTGCCTGTTTTCGTTTGACAATAATCCCCTTAGTCT
>RHGE01000014.1 GCA_004296775.1 Marinilabiliaceae bacterium JC017 | reverse complement strand
CAAAAGCTAAATATGGGCTTATGTTTTTTTTAATTATTTGAGTACTTAACACTTGATAGATATTTATTAAATATACTAAATATCTATCTGAATATCAATTATTTAAGCAATTTAATTAGTTGAATTTTAGGACTTTAAACAACTTCAAAAATAAAAACGAACCTAAGGCCCTTATATATTATTGAAGATCTATACTCTTAGCAGGATTAATTCTTTCCCCATCTTTTTTCAATTCAAAATGGAGATGTGGACCGACAGAGAGGCCACTGTTGCCCACAAAACCAATCACATCACCTTGTTTCAAAGCTGCCCCACTTTCACTTTGTAGCCATTTAAATGAGCTAACAGCGAAGAAAAACCATCTGATCCTATTGCATAGCAATCCAATTGCTGAATTACCTTCGAGACCAAATGAATACAATAAGGGATATTTGACTTGATAAAGATGCTTTTGCTGTAATAAAAATTAAAAAACCATTTCATATTTAAATCAGAAATGGCCTTCAACATATTGTTCGAGGTCTATTTCTTTAACAAAACTGTTCGAATTCTTCTGCCTTTTGGTAGAAATAAAAAAATCGAAGCATGTGAGCAACTGATTTAATCTCATTAAGTAATTTTCTAACCTCATTTGTCTGGTTAGTCACCAATAGAAACTCAACTTTTATAAGGTTAAATCTCAATGTCATGTATTGTCTGATATTAACTGGAACGTTCTGAAATATAACCTGGTTAAAAATGGACATGGCTTTTTTCGTCTCTCCGGTATTTAAAAGGGCTCTGGCATAAATAGCCCTAAACAATTGGTAATTGACAGAGGTAGAGAATCTATCCAACTCGTAATTACGAATGATATATTCGCTCAAATGAATAATCTCTTTAAAACAATTACCGTAATTAAGAGCAAAAATGATAGTAATTTCAAACTGGGGTATGCTATTCGTATTTTGATTACCGTTTTCTAATAAATCCTTAGCGTTTCGAAAGATTTCACCCATCAAACCAGGCAACATCTTTTTCAGGAATACTGTTTGGTATATAATCTGTAAACTATAGCACAACCCACTTCTCGTTGCAAATTTGTCATCTGTTTGTTTCAGACGCATGAATTTAGTGTATTCCTCTTCACATTTTATTTGATCCAACGCCAGAAAATACTGCATAAACTTCATGAAACGTCCATAAACCTGAGCTTTCGCCGATTGGTTATATTTCAAGTAATAATCAAGGTTATCACCAGTATGTAAAACCAGGCAATCCATATCAAAAAAGTTTTCGAAATAAAGCGACTGACCTATTTTGGATTTGGCATACCATGGAATCAATTCTGCCCTGACTTTTTTGTTCTTTCGAAGTTCAATGCCTATTACCGTAATAATTTCCTGATAGGAAACAAAAGAAGGTAGATAAGTTCCATTGCCTGACGGATCGAGAAAAATCGTATAGATGTCTTTTAATACAGATGTCTTTTCTTCTTTGAAAGCAATCTTTATAATGTAGGTCAGAACATTAATCTGAAGCTGCAAATTGTCATCATAAAACTGAATAATTGATTTCAATAGATTTATCGTGAGCTTATTTCCTTTTAACCATCTGTTTGCCAAGAAGAATTCAAGTAAGATAGCATGTGAGAATTCAACAAAAGTACGTATGGACAAATAGCTACCAGGCACTTTATATTCGTGCCAGGTTCCCTCTGATATTAATTCTTTATACGCGAGTTCATTCTCCGGCTTTAAAGTGAGCTTTGATTTATCAACCGAAGTGCTTGTTTTCCCGTTATCACAAACTTTAAAAAAACGGTCAATCATCCTTAATTTTTCTTCAGCAAGAGGATTTCCCATTATTTTATCCTGAACGTATTGATAAAGCAACTCAATATCAGTATGAATAAGATCGGTATTACCTGTATTAAGAAACAGATGAAGGAAATAAGGATAGCAGATGATATCAAGAATTTCTGGATAATGAAATTTAATATTTTCAAGCCCCAGGGAAAAGTTATTTTGAAGCAGTGCAGTTGCAATTTCATGAGACTCCAACAATGGAATATTAATATTTTCTAACTTGGTTCCTTCAAAGGGCACATCAAACCATAGGGTCTTCAAATAGGGATTTTTATTAAAAAAGTATCTGAAAATTTGCCACGTATCCGGATGACAGGTAATAATTAATTTAAACCAGGAAATATTCTCATACGAGGCCACTATTTTAAGCAGGTTTTCCACAAAGTGATTAAGCTGTTGGGCCTGTGAGAATATCTCATTAATGCCATCAACAAAGAGAACAAACTGCCCTTTTACTTCCTGAGGATTCTCCCGGAAATAGTTACTGAAACTATTTTTCGGATCAAACTCAAGCAAATTGTATATACGATTTATTTTAACGTTTAAGGAAAGAAGCTTAACCAAAATACGACCATCAATCAAACAGACAATATCGTTGGCATTAAGAGACTTTTCGCCCAAAAAATAACGTTCTACAAGCTGGGTAAGTAGCAAGGTTTTCCCATAACCTTCAGGTGCAATAAAAGCAGTAGCCGGTTGAGAACTATTAAAAAACGCGTCCACTTTTTGAATAGCAAATTGACGCAACGGACACTCGGTAATCTGACTCCCAATCTTTGAGGTCATTGATGCGAGACTATAATCGGTTACCAGCCGGGCTCTTTTTTTTAGTTGTTCCCATGATCCTTCTTTTGAAAAAACATGCTTCTCTTGTTCAAAATTATTAATAAACTCTTGCCAATTATTAAATTCCAAATAGATAGCAAGTGTATCAAGGGTAAATTTGGATGGATTGAATGGGGACTTAATGATTCCAAAAAATCGCTTTAAAGTAGTAATACTCACATGGCGATTAGTGACAGCCGCGATTTCTTCTGATAGCACTGAACAATCTTTTGCATAAGCCACCTTTTTTCCAAATTTTTTCTGGATCTCTTCCTGAGCATAAATAATGAAATTAACTAAGGCACCTTCCAGCATAAAAAAAATGATAAAATTTCGAAGTGGATTTTACATCCAAATTCGCGAATCTATTCAAGTAATGCAACCTAAATAAAGAACACATCTGATGGATCTGATAAAAGAATCTAAAAAGGAGCGCAAAACTACTTAATTTCAGTAAAAACACCAGATTTCAAATCCATAATATTGACGAATGATTAGATTGTTTTGACTAAAATATGCATGCGCAAAAATGAACAAAATGAACAGGTAATGAATAAGAAAGAAGATTAGAAACAAAGACTTTCCACATATATTTGATTTATCACTTAAAAATAAACAACACCAAAAACTGATTATTATGAAGGAAAATTTATTGAAAACAAAAAAAGCACTAAATGGTTCAAAAAAGCACTTTACAACAAACTATGATTATCCTATTACACGTACATCTAATCCTGAAAAACAAAAACGCAAATACTACAATATCATTTCAGAATTTATTGTAGACTGGCAGATTCCTCAACCGAACGAAGAAGTTAAATAAATTCCATCTCACCTAAAATACTAAAACCTGGATTATTACCACAACCTATTAATTACAAAATGAGGCCAATACTCCCTGAACATTGCATTTTTTTGACCATTTAGAAATCTATAACCTTTATCAATATTACTAACTAAAACTTTACCGCCATGTGGAAATCGACCAACTTTAATGTACTAATTATTCAAGATTGTCTGAATACACTTAATTCCTTGAGAAACACTCTTAATAGTGACGATTTTAAAATATTAGCATCCAATGGAGATCATGCCCTCGAGACAAGTATAAAGGAAGAACCTGATGTAATTCTAATGGATTTGCTTCTAAAGAATCGAAAAGGATTTGATATCCTTCAGAGCTTAAAGAATCATTGGAACACGGAAGATATCCCGATAATAATAACCACCAAAATAAACACCCAAGAGCATTGGGATGAATCTTATCGCTTGGGTGCATCAGGATATGTTGTATTAGGTAAACACAACCACTATTTACCCGAAAAAATTAGAAAAGTGGCTAAATACAGAAAAGCTTTAGCTTCATAAAACCACAGGAACGTACGATGATGTTTTTGCCATCATTAAATTCATTCAACATGATCGTTTTTTATTAAGAAAACTTGATCCAGAATTAATAACGTTACACATTTATATACATGAAAAGCGGGAGTCTCAATCATTAAGACTCCCGCTTTTATATGATATTGTATTATTCTTGTTTAAACCAAGCCAGCAAATCCCATAAAGGCAAGAGCAAGCAATCCGGCTACAATCAGTGCAATCGGCGTACCACGCATTCCTTTGGGAACATCAACCAGCTCCAACTGTTCGCGAATTCCGGCAAAAGTAATCAATGCCAATCCAAATCCAACCGCAGTAGAAGCAGAGAAAACAACAGCTTCAACCAGATTTAAATCTTTTTGAATTGTCATAATAGCTACCCCTAAAATTGTACAGTTTGTAGTAATCAACGGCAAGAAAACACCTAATGCCTGGTACAACGGCGGGCTCACTTTCTTTAAAATAATCTCAACCAGCTGCACCAACGCAGCAATAACCAAAATAAATGAAATCGTCTGTAAATACGCCAATCCAAATGGATCAAGAACAAGCTTCTGAACCAAGTAAGTCACAATGGTAGCAATTACCATTACAAAAGTAACCGCACCAGTCATCCCTACTCCTGTAGATATCTTCTTCGACACCCCAAGAAAAGGACAGATACCCAGGAATTGGCTTAATACGATGTTGTTAACAAAAATAGCTGAGATAACAATTAGTATATAACTCATATCTGATCCTCCTTAAGCTTTTTCTTTTACGCGGTTAATAAATGCAATTAAGTATCCCAGTGCAATAAAAGCACCCGGAGCCAATACAAACACTAACATTCCGTATTGATCGGGATAAATAACATTGCCAAATAGTTTACCACTTCCCAGAAGCTCACGTACAGAACCCAGAATAGTTAATGCCATGGCAAAACCAAGGCCCATTCCCAATCCATCAATAATGGATGATACCGGGCTGTTCTTTGACGCAAAAGCTTCTGCTCTTCCCAGCACCACACAGTTTACAACAATCAGTGGTATAAACAATCCCAACGCGTCAAACAAGGAAGGCAAATAGGCTTGCATAATCATTTCCACAATCGTCACAAAGGTTGCAATAACCACAATAAACGAAGGGATACGAACTTTATCCGGAATAAAGTCTTTAATAAGCGCAACAACCAAGTTTGACATTACCAATACAAACGTAGTGGCCAACCCCATACCCAATCCATTGATGGCCGAAGAGGTTACACCCAATGTTGGACACATTCCCAACAACAGGGTAAATACGGCATTCTCCTTAAAGAATCCTTTTGAGAAATTTTTCCATTGATTCATTGTACACCTCCTTCCGCAGTTGGTTGACTATTTTGAGCTGAAGCAATTTTTCCAGAGTTTTCAGTATAAGTATCATAAGCTACTCTAACTGCTTTCAAAAATGCCCGAGAGCTAATTGTCGCAGCAGTAATAGCGTCTACTTCCCCACCATCTTTAGAAACAGTCAGGTTATTTTTCTCGGGATGTTTTCCTAATACGCTCTGATGTCCTTTATCTGTTTTAAACCAGACATCCATTTTAGTTCCCAATCCTGGTGTCTCTTTATGTTCAAGTACCTGGTAATTAATTATAGTTCCATCTGGTTTTAACCCAACCATAATTTTTACATCACCCCCAAAACCAGTATTGGTCATTGTTTCAATAGCAACACCAATTAACTCACCATCTTTTCTGGCAGGAAACACTTTTATATTAAAGCCTTCCTTAGAGGTCAATTCAAGCACCTCTTCACCCGGATTATTGTTGAATCCCGGCACTACCTCTTTGATGGCTGTCTGTTGTTTGTTCAGCTTTGCCAATGCAATAGGTTCTTTCGTCAACTTGTACACAAAACCAAGTGATGCCCCTGCTATGACAGTAATGACCAGCAGGGTTAAAACCATGTTTTTTAATGTTGATTCTGTTTTTGCCATGATATTTTATTTTCCTGCTGATATTATGCTTTTAGAGGTTTTACCGATTCACCAAACCTTTTGGGTTTAATATATCTATCAATAAGTGGAACAAATCCATTCATGATAAGAATCGCAAATGAAACTCCTTCCGGATAAGATCCGAATACTCGAATTAGTACCGTTATAACACCAATACCCACACCATAGAGAATCATACCTTTATTAGACATTGGCGAACTCACATAGTCGGTAGCCATAAAGATGGCACCCAGCATCACCCCTCCTGTAAGGATATGAAATACAGGACTGGCATAAACCAAAGGATCGACCACATGAAGAATACCTGTAAAGATAAAAATGGATCCAATTACTGATACCGGAATATGCCAGGTAATAATTTTCTTAAGTAACAAGTAAACTAACCCAATTAATAACATACCTGCAGCCACTTCACCGGCTGATCCCCCCATCAGTCCAAAAAACATTTCATTAAACGATGGGAGCTTGTCCATAATCTGACTCACAGTTTCTCCATTGGCAATTCCCTCTTTCATCGCAGCTAAAGGAGTTGCTCCGGTAGTAGCATCTAAGATATCCGGAGTGAGATTAAAATAGCTAAAGCGTGACTCAAATGGCTTTGGCCAAAGGGTCATTTGTACCGGGAAAGAGATAAGTAAGAATACACGCCCTACTAAAGCAGGGTTAAATGGATTGTTCCCCAAACCACCAAACGACATCTTTCCAATACCAATCGCTACCAAACTACCAATAATAATGATCCAAATTGGCAAGTATGTTGGCATATTAAATGCTAACAACAAACCAGTCAGGATTGCTGATCCATCACTAACGGTTGTTGGTACTCGCAATAAATATTTTTGAATTAACCACTCAAATAAAACGCATGATACTACTGACGTAAGTGTTACTACCAGAGCACCAATCCCAAAATAATAGAGTGACGCAGCCAATGCCGGTAGCAAAGCAATAACCACCCCATACATATTTTTCTTCACGGAATCTCCCCCGTGAACATGTGGAGATGGAGATACGGTTAACGTGTTCATTATATTATAGATTTTCGTTTCCGTTAATTATTTATTTCTTCCCCTAATGATTTGTCCCACTTTACCTTTTCCGAATCGGATATAATCAAGCAGTGGACGACTGGAAGGACAGGTAAAACTACATGAACCACATTCAATGCAATCCATAATCTTTCCTTCTTCTGCCCGGTCCCACATTGCTTTATTAGATAAAGTCATTAACAAGTAGGGTGAAAGCCCCATTGGACATGCCGACACACATTTGGAGCAACGGATGCAATTTTGAACTTCACTCCTTTTAGATTCTGCCTCAGGCACCACTAAAACACCGGAACTTCCTTTGGTTACCGGAACTTCAATAGATGAAAGTGCTTTTCCCATCATAGGACCACCACCAATCACCTTTCCTGTACCCTCAGGCAGTCCTCCTGCAGCTTCAATAAGGGTAGAAATTGGCGTTCCAACGCGTGTCAGGAAGTTAGATGGTTTACTCACTGATTTTCCAGTTACAGTAACAACCCTTTCAAAAAGAGGCTTATTCTTCTGAACAGCCTCATAGACAGCAAATGTCGTTCCCACATTCTGTACTACCGCTCCCACTTCAATAGGCAATTTTCCAGAAGGAATCTGACGACCGATGCAGGCATCAATTAATTGCTTTTCTCCACCCTGTGGATATTGAACTTTTAATGGTTGTATTTCAATACCTGAATAATCCTTAGCTAGATTAGTCAAATGCTCAATGGCATCTTTTTTATTATTTTCTATTCCAATAATGGCTCGATCAACGCCTAATCCTTTCATCAGAATTTGCGTCCCAACCATGATCTCCTCTCCTTTTTCCATCATCAACTGATGGTCACTGGTCAGGTATGGTTCACATTCAACCCCATTCAGGATAAGAACATCACATTTCTTTCCCGGAGGAACCGATAGTTTCACATGCGCAGGAAAGGTAGCACCACCAAGTCCTACAATACCAGCAGCTCCAACCTTTTTAACAATTTCCTCAGGTGAAGCAACAATCGTTTTATTCAACGCTGGTGAACGATCAATGGATTCATCCCACTCATCACCTTCTGTTTTTATTATAATGGCCTTGCGTTTGTAACCACTGGCATCCAATACGTCATCAATCTTTTGTACTATCCCTGATACCGGGGAGTGGATGTTAGCTGAAACAAAGCCGGCTGATTTTGCAATTAGCTGGCCCACTTTAACAGTGTCTCCCTTTTTTACGAGCGGTTCCGAGGGGGCACCAATATGTTGAGCAATAGGAACCGAAACTTGTTCGGGGACGGGTAAGACCTCAATCTTTTGTCCGGCGGATAATTTATTCTCTGCCGGATGAACCCCTCCAAGTGAAAATGTTTTTAACACAGGTGGTCCTCCTATTTATTATGTGTTAATGATTTCATTTAACTATTCTGCCGATTTTTTTTCTGTAGACTCAATGGCAGGTTTTGGCTTGCGTGGTGGAAAGTTTACCTCATGAATGGCATTCGTTGGACAAACGACAACGCACTTACGACAAAGTTTACACTTGCTGTCATCAATGTAAGCCAGGTTGTTTACAACCGTGATAGCTCCAAACGGACACTCCTTTTCACATTTTTTACAGCCAATACATGCAGCAGAACAAACTTTTCTCGCTACGGCTCCCTTATCCTTATTGACACAGGAAACAAAAACTCTCCGGCCTTTAGGCCCTTGCTTACGTAACTCAATGATGTTTTTAGGACACGCACTAACGCATGCTCCACAAGCTACACACTTTTCTTCATCCACAACTGGAAGTCCGGTCTCTTCATCCATGTAAATGGCATCAAAGGTACAAGCCTCCACACAATCGCCTAATCCATAGCATCCATATGAACAACCGGTTTCGCCTCCATATAAAGACGCGGCAATGGCACAAGTTGAAGCGCCATCGTAGGTTGTTAACCGGGGCCGATTTTCACAGGTGCCGTTACACTTGACAACAGCCAATTTCGGTGCGGCAGCCTCTACTTCTTTTCCAAGAACAGCAGCAGCTTTTGCCATTACTTCAGCACCACCTACCGGACAATTCATCGTTGAAATATCATCGGCCTTCACCATGGCTTCGGCAAAAGCTCTACATCCGGGAAATCCACAACCACCACAGTTTGCTGCCGGAAGGACTTCTTCTACCTGATCAATTCTGGGGTCCTCAAAAACTTTAAATTTTTGAGCCACAAAATACAGGATAATAGCAGCCACAGCTCCCAACGCACCTAGCGTAATTATGGTAATCAGAACAACATTCATAATCAGTTGATTTGATGTTTTATAGTAAAAGATAATGTTTTCTGTAGTTTATCACGCATAAAATAAATCACCGTGAAATAAGGAATCATAATAGCCAGAGAGAGAATCCCTGCTACTAATTCATTTCCGGAAATAAAATAAGTAATAAAAAGTGTGATAAAAATAAGTATGACAGGAAGTACATAAGCATACAATACTGCTGTCCCACCAATAGATTTACGCCCAACCAGCATTACTTTTTGCCCAACCTGCAGATCAGGGATATGTTGATACACATCGATGATTTTATCTTGCAAATCGGCTGCCGTACAGGCTCCTTTCGCATGGCATGATGCGCATGCTGATTCGTTGACTATCCTGACTCTGATACATTTAGACGTCACTTCCTCAACAAACCCCTCGTGCTCTATATATTCAAATTCAGCCATAAAAATCTTCCCAGTCGGCGACAAATGTAAGGAATCTAACGCGAATGAAAAGTCATGGTAAATATTTTAATTTAGAATGAATTAAAATAACTTTTGAACCCTTACGGTAAATATCTAGATAATAGAATCTTTTAGGCATCAAACTTTTAATCACTTGGAAATAAAAAGCTTATAAAGAAAAATTTCTTTAATGACCCGAAAAAACACAAAGCTTACCAATACCAGACAATAAAAACATAAATAATACACTAAAAGAAAAGACCTAAGTTAGGCCCAATAAGAAACTAAAATTAAAAAGATGGCTTTTTTTGTATCCAAAAGCAGAAAACGAATAGAGTACTAACTAATCATACTCCAATTCATCTTCTCCCTCGCCAACTTAAGAAGCTGTTTGCTGATGATATAATTTTCCTGCTTCTCCAATAGGGGATCATCTTCCAGGATAGCTTCAGCAACTTGTCTGGCATATTGAAGAATACGCCCATCTTTCCCTAGATTGGCTATTTTTAATGAGAAAGGCAAACCCGACTGCTGGGTTCCTTCCAGATCACCGGGGCCTCGCAACTTCAAATCAGCCTCAGCAATTTCGAATCCATCTGTAGTGCGGGTCATTATGTCCATTCGTTTACGGGTATCATCCGACAACTTATGGCCTGTCATTAAAATACAGAAGCTTTGTTCGGCACCACGCCCCACACGACCTCTCAACTGATGCAACTGCGAGAGACCGAAACGCTCTGCACTTTCAATAACCATCACGGACGCATTTGGCACATTTACTCCGACCTCAATGACGGTGGTAGCAACCAGGATGTGTGCTTTCCCGGACGCAAACTCCTGCATAGCGGCATCTTTCTCTGCAGGCCGCATTTTACCATGCACCATCGTCACTTTATGGTCAGCAAAAACACGCTGCATGTATTCATATCCCTCACTCAAGTTTTTAAAATCCAAATTTTCAGACTCCTCAATCAATGGGTAAACCACATATATCTGCCGACCTTTCTCCAATTCAGTTTTTAAGAACCGGTTAAGGTTGTTACGACGGTTATGAAAATAGTGAGCCGTTTCAATTGGCTTACGCCCCGGAGGCAATTCATCAATCACCGACACTTCCAAATCGCCATACATAGTCATCGCCAGAGTACGAGGAATAGGGGTGGCCGTCATCACCAGAACATGCGGAGGATGAGCATTCTTTTTCCACAACCGGGCTCGTTGTGCAACACCAAACCGGTGTTGTTCATCAATAATTATCAAACCTAAATTGTGAAATTGAACTGTATCCTCAATAAGAGCATGCGTACCTATCAGGATCTGAAGTTCTCCCGATTGCAATTTCTCATGGAGGATCGCACGCTCTGATTTTTTTGTGGATCCGGTTAAAAGTCCAACCTGGATATTCATCCCTTCCAACATTTCAGAAATGGTCTCGTAGTGTTGGGTCGCCAAAATCTCGGTAGGCGCCATCAAACCGGCCTGATAGTTATTATCAAGGGCAATAAGCATTACCATGAGAGCTACCAACGTTTTCCCGGAACCCACGTCACCTTGCAACAATCGATTCATCTGGATACCGGTTCCCATATCGCGACGAATCTCTTTGATTACTCTTTTTTGCGCATTGGTTAATTCAAATGGGATCTTATCCTTATAAAAGTTATTTAAGCAATCTCCCACCCGACTAAAGATATACCCTTTTATATTTCGGTTCCTTTGGTTCCGCAACTTCAGAATATTGAGCTGTATATATAGAAGCTCTTCAAACTTAAGTCGAAATTGTGCCCGCTCTAATCCTTTGGTTTCTTCAGGAAAATGAACAGTATGAAGGGCTTCATGCAACTGCATGAGCTTATATTTTTCTAAAATCCGAGCCGGTAATGTTTCTGGTATTTTCCCCTGAAAACCTTTAAACACATTTTGCATGAGTTTATAAATAGCCTTGGAGTTGAGGAAGCTCTTCTTCATCTTCTCCGTGGTATTGTAAAAGGCCTGAAGACCAGCGACAATTTGAATCTGACCCTCTTTCACCTTATCCATTTCCGGATGAACCACGTTTATCTGCCCGTTAAAACTGCTGGGTTTCCCAAAAACAATGTACTCCGCTTTCGGATCAAGATTTTGCCTGACGTATTTATGCCCTTTAAACCATACCAGCTCCAACATCCCGGTACCATCGGTGAACATCGCAGACAACCGGGACTGACGCCCCTCACCCACCGTTTTCATTGAAGCAATTTTCCCTTTCACTTGCACGTAAGGCAAGTTTCCGGATATTTCACTAATAGCGTAAACCCGACTACGATCCACATATTTATACGGAAAATAATAGATCAAATCCTCATACGAAACCATTTTAAGTTCCGTTTTCAGGAGTTCGGCCCTTTTAGGCCCTACACCCGGCAGGTACATAATATTTTGAGTCGCCAATTCAGACATAATGGCCGCAAAAATAGTGGAAAGAAAAGCAATGAACAAAAGGGAAAACTTGCTAATGATTTAATCTGATTAAAAACAAAGACAAATAAAAACTGATACCCCTCTATCTCACCACCTATCTCAAATAGATTTTTACACTTTATTTATATTTCTTTTTGGGCTTACGAAATACGAAAAAATGGGCAATGTTCTAACTCAGAAAAATTGCGATAGACAACAATGCTAAATGAGGCAGGATCAATGATGAATAGAATTAAGGTATTTTGTGACTCCAAACATTTTTCCTATTATGGCACTTTATTTAAAAAAGGAGATAGCCTATAACAAGAAATATTAATGGACTAGCAGGTGATTATTTAAGTCAGAAACACCTGTCTATAAGCTCATAAAATTTTAATCTATTATCTATAAATCAATCTCACAATACTCTCTTCTCAGAGAATGTTGAAATATTAATTTGACTTAAAGGCATATTGATGAATTGTTTAATTGACCTGTAATATGTCTTAATACTCATTTATTATCTATAAAAAATTTATACATGAAATATATCGGAGCACACGTCAGCGCCGCTGGAGGCATTGAGAATGCACCTGTTAATGCCGCCGTACTTGGCGCAACAGCCTTTGCCTTATTCACAAAAAATCAGCGACAGTGGAAGGCCAAACCTTTTACGGCTAAAAATATTGATCTTTTTAAAGAGAACTGCGCAAAATATGGATTCACTCCTCAGCAAATATTGCCTCATGACAGTTACTTAATAAATCTGGGCCATCCGGAAACTGAAGGGTTAACAAAATCAAGAGACGCATTCCTTGATGAGATGATGCGTTGTGAGCAATTGGGACTATCTCTTCTTAACTTTCACCCGGGCAGTCACCTAAAGAAAGTTAGCGAAGAACAATGTTTGACTACCATCGCCGAATCAATTAACCTATCGCTAGACAAAACCAACGGTGTAACCGCAGTGATTGAAAACACTGCCGGCCAGGGCAGCAACCTGGGCTTTCGATTTGAACATCTGGCTTATATTATTGACAAGGTCGAAGACAAAAGCCGGGTAGGAGTATGTCTCGACACCTGCCACACCTATACGGCCGGTTATGACATTGCCTCTGAAGAAGGCTATCGAAAAGTCTTTGACACATTCGATAGTATTGTGGGCTTCCACTACCTAAAGGGCATTCACCTGAATGATTCGAAAAAAGAGTTAGGCAGCCGGGTAGACCGCCACGACTCTATCGGCAAAGGATTAATGGGAATTGATGTTTTCAGGCGCTTGATGCAAGACAACCGTTTTGACAACATGCCTATTGTTCTTGAAACACCTGACGACAGCATTTGGGCGGAAGAGATAAAGCTCTTAACCGCGATGACAGACGTTAAGCAACCAATCTAATCAACACTTAAACAAACTTTTCTTTTAAACAAGCAGTATAAGCTAACCTTGCTAATACTGCTTGTCCATCACTAACTTTACAGGGAAACTCCATTTTGAAGTGAAATATTTAAACTACATAGCGATTTTATTGGTTTGGTGCTTATCTAGCATGAATGCGATGACCCAGGAAAAGAAAATTGATCCTGAAAAAGCTATTTATCTTGAACAAAAAGTAATTGGAACAGATACCATGCCGCATATCAATCTGCATGAGATAAAAATAGTTACTCCCTGGCGCTTCAAAAACAAAAGGCAACACATTCGCTATTCCAAACTATTGCGTAACATTAGAATTACGCTTCCTTATGCCCGCATGGCATCTCAAAAACTGAATGCTATTAACCAACATCTCAGCACGATGGAAACAGAAAAAGAACGAAAAGCATACCTAAAAAAGGCAGAGAAAGAGTTATTTAAAGAATTTGAAAAACCCTTGCGAAAACTCACCTTCTCCCAGGGAAGATTATTAATTCAACTCATTGACCGGGAAACAGGCGATACCAGCTACAACCTTATAAAAGAGTACAAGGGCGGCTTTTCTGCATTTTTCTGGCAATCAATTGCCCGCCTGTTTGGATCCAACCTAAAGTCAGAATATGATGCCGAAGGAGACGACAAGATGATTGAACACATCATCATCATGATTGATAATGGAATGTTATAACGAACAGTTAAAGCCTGTAGTGACCCTGTTTAATACAAACAGCCCCTTAACCGGGGCTGTACATTTTTTCTTATAATAGATCACAACACATTAACCAGGCATCACAACTGATCAATTGCTCCTTACTGAAACCTACACCATTTCCAGCACCGCTTTTACGATGTTTTCAGCACCTTCGGCAATTTGAGTAATGGTAGCATCCAACATGTAACAAGGAGTAGTAGCTACCTTCAGGTTACTATCTACCACCACTTCTCCATGCGTTGTAATTTTGTGCTTCGCACCCATTTTCTCAATCGCATTAGCCGTACCGGCATCCGAACCAATAGTTACCTCTACATGCTCCAACACCCTGGCAATCACAGCAGGAGCAATACACAAGGCTCCAATAGGCTTACCAGCTTTATTGGCCCCGATAATCGCCTTCATCACATCACTATTCACCGTACAACCTGAGCCTTCAAAAGCGAATGTGGATAAATTCTTGGCCGCTCCGAATCCACCAGGAAACATCAAAGCATCATAATGAATAGGATTAAATTCTGACAACGGCTTTATCTCCCCTCTTGCAATACGAGCTGATTCCACAAGGACATTACGTTTCTCCTCTATTGCTTCACCTGTCAAGTGATTAACCACATGGTGTTGATTAACATCAGGGGCAAATATTTCATAAACAGCACCAGCCTTTGCAATAGCATATAAAGTAAAAACAGACTCATGTATTTCGGCTCCATCAAAAACACCACAACCCGAAAGGACAACAGCAACTTTTTTTTGTGTAGACATAATCGTTCTTTTTTGGTTTGATGACTAAAATACAATAATTTGCCAAAGCGTGCCAACCTTTTGTATTATCCTGAATTGAAAATAAATGATTTCACCTACATCAGATTGGAAGCACAAATGAAATCTAAGATTAACCCGACAATCCGAATCATTATGAAACGCATCTTTATAGGCCTGAAAACAGAACCACTTCCCCGCCTCAAACATTGTGTTAAAACACTAAGTCACCATTTAAGCGGAGAAAAAATAAAATGGGTCAATCCTGACAATTGGCACCTCACCTTACATTTTCTAGGCAATACATCGCCCCAACTGATTGAACGCATTGATGAAATACTGAGTCACTCAGCTACACAATCCAATTCTTTCACCCTAACTTTTAAAGGCCTGGGCATCTTCCCTAACCTGCACCGACCAAAGATATTATGGGCTGGCATTGATGAGTCTCCACAAATGATGGATCTCTATCAATATTTATTTCCCAAACTAAAAGCTTTAAATTTTGAGTTGGACAAGAGACCGTATGCACCCCACCTCACCCTGGCACGCATAAAAAAGCTTTCTCCCGACTTTGATCTGATGAAGAAATTAGAAAAATACCAATCGAAATACTGGGGTCAACTACACATTAAAGAAGTTACTTTGTTCGAGAGCGTTACAAAACAAGAAGGCCCTTCTTATGTACCAATAAGTAAATACACTTTAGGCCGTTAGAAAAAGATTAAATCCCAAAAGAGAAAAGAAAACAGAATTACAGCAAAAAACAGGTTATTAACCTTTCAGTCTTAACCTGCCAAGCTAATAACAAGAGTTAGTACATCAATTCTGACAATATCTTTTCCCGTTACCAAAAACACAACCTATCATTATAAAGCACCTTGCCACATATAACCGCTTTCCATTTTAAGCTCCGGTTCCTCCCTAAAAATACCATACACAGAAGAGCCACTCCCAGACATAGACGCATAAACCGCTCCTTTGTCATAAAGCATCTGCTTCAACTCGGCAATGGCCGGATACTTACTAAAGACACTGATCTCAAAATCATTCTTTATCGAATCTTTCCATTCCTCAACAGGACGTTTAATACTGTCCTTCACACATACATCCGGCTTTTTCGGAACAACAAGACTATAAGCTTCCGGGGTAGACACATGAATATCCGGAACAATAAGTACCAGATGATACCCCTCCAAATTCAGGGTCACAGGTTCCATGATCTCTCCAATCCCGGTGGCATAAGCTGGCATGTTATCCACAAAGAAAGAACAGTCAGCCCCTAACTTAACGGCCATTTCTTTCAGTTTTTCATTTGATAAGCTTAATTCAAAAAAGTCATTCAGTAGTTTTAGCATGAAAGCGGCATCAGCCGATCCCCCTCCCAGACCTGCACCAAAAGGAATGTGCTTGTGTAAATGTATTTGAATGGGACTCAACGCCACCTCTTGCTGCATCAACCGCAAAGCCTTTATACAAATATTATTTTCAGGAGGAGTATCCACTACTATTCCGGTATTTCCCCAGGTATAATCCTGTTTCCCTTCGCAATTATGCACCACCTCCAGCACATCTCTTAAGCCAATGGGCAAAAACACGGTTTCAATATTGTGATAGCCATCCGAACGTTTGTTGATGATATTTAATCCCAGGTTAATCTTTGCATTGGGGAAACAAATCATGTGCCTTTTCTTTTTTGTTTATAATGCCACAAAAATAAAGACTTTTTAACGCATCTTCTTCACATTATCTACACAAATCCTTTTCTTTTGATCTAATATAGGTGAGGGAAATTTGTATCTTTGCCCTCCCAATTAAATTTTCCATTCATCATGGCAGAAAAAAGATATTCCAATAACCGGAAGCAAAACACCGTGGACCTGGCTATGGGAAAGATCCCACCGCAGGCGCTTGAACTTGAAGAAGCGGTATTGGGTGCATTACTCCTTGAGAAAGATGCTTTTGTTGCCGTTTCAGAAATACTGAAACCAGAGCACTTTTATAAGGAAGCCCATCAACACATCTTCCAGGCCATCTCCAATTTGTTCTTTCAGGAACAACCTGTTGATATGCTTACCGTGGTGGAAGAACTTAAGAAGCTCGGGAAAATTGAAGAAGTAGGTGGTGCTTTTTTCATCACCCAACTGACTAGTCGCGTGGCTTCAGCTGCTCACATTGAGTATCATGCCCGTATTATCTGGCAGAAATTTCTTCAACGTGAGTTGATTCGCATCTCCAGCGATTTACAAACTAAGGCCTATGACGAATCGGTTGATGTGGATGATTTGTTGGACGAAGCGGAAAACACCTTCTTCTTGCTTTCTCAGGGAAACATGAAAAAGGAGGCCACCCAGATCAATCCCGTTATCCAGGAAGCCATTGACCGGATCAAAGAGGCCAGTCAGCGGACCGATGGACTAAGTGGGGTCACCTCTGGTTTTGCAGCACTGGACCGCATCACCTCTGGTTGGCAGCGTTCCGACCTGGTGATCATTGCCGCCCGTCCGGCGATGGGAAAAACAGCCTTTGTGCTCTCCATGACTCGCAATATGGCTCTTGTGCATAAACAACCCGTTGCCGTATTCTCCCTGGAGATGGCCAACGTACAGCTGGTTAATCGTTTGATCGTATCAGAAACCGAGCTACCATCGGAAAAGATTAAAAATGGTAACCTGGCACCGTATGAATGGGAACAATTGGATCATAAAATCCAGAACCTCATCGATGCCCCTATCTTTATTGACGACACCGCCGGTTTATCGGTATTTGAATTAAGGGCCAAGTGTCGTCGCCTGAAGAAGCAGCACGACATTAAGATCGTCATCATTGACTACCTCCAGCTGATGAATGCCAGTGGTATGAACCCCGGTAGTCGTGAACAGGAGGTGAGTTTGATTTCACGATCACTAAAAGGATTGGCCAAAGAATTGGATGTACCTATCCTGGCTCTGTCTCAGCTAAACCGGGGGGTGGAATCACGTGCCGGTGCGGAGGGAAAGCGCCCTCAACTATCCGATCTGCGGGAATCAGGAGCGATTGAGCAGGATGCGGATATGGTATGCTTCATTCACCGTCCCGAATATTACCGCATCACTGAAGACGAACAAGGCAATTCGCTGATTGGTATGGCAGAAATTATTATCGCCAAACACAGGAACGGTGCCACTGCCGACGTACGCTTACGATTCCGTCAGGAACTGGCGCGATTCCAGGATTTAGAGGAGGACATGTTCGACGAAAATATGGGCGGCATGGAAACAGGTGGCGCACAAACCTTTGCATCTAAGATGAACGAATTGCCCGAAAGCCATTCACAGGATAGCTTTCAGCAACAGAGCCAACCAGGTGGATTACCCGATTTTCCCGATATGGCCGGCTTCAATCAGGATGTACCGTTTTAATGCTTCATAAATCACCATCCCATCAAAGTACTTACAATCTTTTGATGGGCTAATAAAACCATTGAAACAGACATTGGTTATTTCAATAATCAATTCAGACACAAACTGCTGAAATCCCAAATACACAACACCCAAAAGACATTTATAACCAATTATATAATCCCCTCTCTGCTAGCAGAGAGGGGACTTTTTATACTATTTCCTTAAAACACACACAAAGAAATAATTTAGGTATTCAGTTCCAATAGCTATCATAGCCACTCTACCATATAAAATCTATTTCCACTTGCGTTGAGAATCGTTTCAGAAGGCACAACCTTCAATGCCATCCTTCTATTAATCCCATAAAAAAACAACGCCCCTCATTCATGTTCAAATAAGGAGACGTTGCCTAAACCTAAAAACTATTACATTTGCCTATTCTGTTTCGTTTTCTTGCTCAGGATCAATTACCGACACCTCTTCTCGACGGTGACGTATACCACTGGTCCAGGATTGCCGCGCATCGAAATAATTATTGTAAAAACTATCTACTTCCACTGTTTTGAAACGCACCATCAGACGATCCAGGATATTACTATACAAATCGTCCACTTCCTTCATCAACCGACTGACTTCTTCATTCTTACCTTTCCGAATTACGATAGCCTCACGTGGCGTTCCAATTTTCTCACTAAACAACCGGTTACTCTCTTCTAATTCGGAGATATCCTCCGGCACTAAACCATAGGGATGCATATCCTCTACCAATGGCTTAACTGAACCTATCACCTCGTCAGCATGTACTTTCAAATCATATTCCCGCATCTTATTATAGGCGGAAATGTTCATATCTAAACGCTCCATTAAAAGAGTATCATTATTAATAATGGCATAAGTCATGGCTAGGTTCGTAACTTTAACCAGGTGTTCAGTTAAATTATCACGCCGATTCTCTTTGCTACTGGTCACCCCATCGGTGATCGAATTCATGCCTTCCAATAATTTGGAAATTTTTTGCAATAAACTTCTGATCTTAGTAATCGTCTCATTGAAAATTACTATGTCTTTCCATAAAATTTCGTAGTTAGCAATCACTAAGGCTGACGCAAGCATGCTTCTTAACTTACCATATTCAATCTTGTTCATGACTTTCTATTTAATATTTAAAACTAATTTATGAAACCATTTACTAAAAAGAAAGATCTGATTGCTATTTTTTTACTTTTTTTTATTTCTCATCTCTTTTCTCACTGGCTTTACAACAACTATTTACATCATTTAAGCATTAGATCTTTGCTAGATCGTTAGCAATAACGCGGCCTACAGCTAAATTCGATAATTATTCTACTAAAAAAAACATTAACCCAATTTATTTTTAAAATTTACTACAAATATTAAACTCCCATTAGCATTAATCTATAATCACTCAAATTTAATCAACAATGATTATCTCATTCAGAACAAAGGAAACGATGCCATTATAACAGCAGACAACAAGTGAAATCCTTAACCTATTAGAATTAGTTTTTGCAACACATTACCACCTGGTTTATTTCCGTTTTTTCAATTCACATCATATATGCAGTAACACCTGTTCAATTCTAATTTAAAACTAACGCCCATGCATCATTATCCCTACATCTTTTAGTAAAGTATTTATCTTTTACTCTTTGCTCAACCCATATCCATACTACCTTATAACTCATGAAATCAAAAGAAAAAGCATTTCATTCAAACCTCTTCTCTTCGCAAACAAAAAAGAGGCTATTTCTTTAAAACTTAAGTCCTCCGCAATCGAAAGAGAAGCCATTTCTTCCGAACCTCTTTGTTCCGCATGTAAATGAGTGATCATTTCTTTCGAACTTATTCCCTCCGCACGCAAAAGAGGGACCATTTCTTTCGAACTTCTTCGCTCCGCACGCAAAAGAGAGACCATTTCTTTGGAACGTCATTGCTCCGCATGCAA
Organism: Marinilabiliaceae bacterium JC017; assembly: GCA_004296775.1. Classification (GTDB taxonomy): domain Bacteria; phylum Bacteroidota; class Bacteroidia; order Bacteroidales; family Marinilabiliaceae; genus JC017. The sequence continues at coordinate 76,563 of RHGE01000014.1, read as the reverse complement.
AAGAGAGACCATTTCTTTCAAACTTCATCGCTCCGCACGCAAAAGAGAGACCATTTCTTTCGAACTTATTCGCTCCGCAGTCGAAAGAGAGACCGTTTCTTTCGAACTTATTCGCTCCGCAGTCGAAAGAGAGACCATTTCTTTCGAACTTATTCGCTCCGCAGTCGAAAGAGAGACCGTTTCTTTCGAACTTATTCGCTCCGCAGTCGAAAGAGAGACCGTTTCTTTCGAACTTATTCGCTCCGCAGCGGAAAGAGAGACCGTTTCTTTGGAAGACATATGCTATTCATCCTACAGTAGTGTTTCTAATTTAAAGATCACAAGATTCGCAGCCATCTGCAGGTAAATTATTTAATCTTGATATCACATTTCCCATTACAACCTTTCAATTGAATACAACAGGAAAACGATTTCTTTATTATTAAATGACCATCCACATCAAAATCAGAGAATTTGCAGGTAAGCTAACAGCATTTTCATTCAAAGGGAGTCAATGATAATTGTACAAACCCAGTGTTATTGATTTTTCTTCCAAAATCGACTTCTCACAAAAAATCTCCCTGAGAAATCAGGGAGATTTTTTGTGCTTTTAAGCTCATACAATTGTTGAATAAAAAATGGTGCAGGAGTGGCTGTTTCAATTTTGGGACAATTTGACTGCCACTACTGTAGACAAATATAGAATTTTGATTTAAATAATCTATTGATTTTTAATAGGGTGGGAATTTATTTTAAAACCTGTAGATAATTATAATACCGAAAGGCTTTTTGGTTTTGATTTGTTACAAAAAATCAAATAACTGCTTTAAAGATGATATTTCAAGCATCACTTTTTTTTCGTGGCTTATTTGTTTGGAGTTAAAAAAAACATGATCCAACCCATAGTTTTGTGCTCCGGCAATATCAACCTCAAGACTATCACCCACTACCAGGCTCTCTTTTTTGCGAGCATTGGTACTCTTCACGGCATATTCAAAGAATCGGATGTTAGGCTTCTGAACGCCGATTAAGTCAGAAATAAATACCTTATTAAAATAAGGTCGAATACCACACATTTCCAATTTGCGCTCCTGTACTTCCCTAAATCCATTGGTGATAATGTGTAACGTATATTTTGCTTTCAAATAATTTAATAGCTCCAGGGTGTACGGCATCAGCTTTGTCTTGGTAGGACTAATGGCCAGGTAATCCTTTCCAAACTGACCGGCTATCACCGGATCATCAAAGCCCGCCTCACTAAAAGGGAGGTAAAAACGATCAAAATTCAACGCTTGTCGCGTTACTTTACCCCTTCTATAAAGATTCCATAACCGTAGATTATGCTTTTCATACTTTTCATGAAAAGAATCAAAATCATCAAACACACGTGATAACTTATACGTTACGAACAACTCCTGAAGCGTAGCCAGGGAGTTGGTTTTAAAATCCCACAATGTATGATCAAGGTCAAAAAAGATATGCCGATATTTCATGGGTTCGAATTTAGACAATTAGTCATTAGATTACAGTCTTTTAGATTATTTATTTCCAAACCTCTGTTACATGTACACGCATGCCCGGGGATATTTCATCTGATTAATCAGACATACGGAATATTCATAACCTCTAAAACGAAAGAGCAGGTTGCCAGACCGACAACCTGCTCTTTGATATTGTATTTTATCTACGACCAGATAACTCTTTTGCTAATAATCAGATTTTCTAGCGGTAATAAATTCTCATTAACAATCCATAATACTGACAAAAAGATGGATGCTAACCAACTTTTTACACCTCTATCAACCATAGAGGATTAAATAATACCATCAATTAACTTGTACCACCAGAAATTTAGAGATACTCCAAAATTTCTCTTTATCAGTAATGGTTAACACCAGGGTTCCTTCGTCTGTTTTATCCAAGGTATAAGAATCTTCCGGATGATTAGTCAACACCTTACCCTTAGTCCGGAAAAGAGGAATAGAATCTATTTCCCGTATATCAATACGTGTGAAATAATCGGTATCAAATCCTTCGGTTAACACCTTCTTCTGACCTATCAGCGGCAATCCTTCTTTTGAGATAATTTTTTGCTCCTTTAGCTCCTTACGGGTACCAAACACATAATAGGCTTCATTCAGCATTTCCGTGCTCTCCTCCAGTTTACGTGTAACTGTTTGGCTGGCACTCCGCAAAGAATCAATCGCTAATTGCAACCCGTCAATGGTAAAATTTAAATCAGCGATCTCAATATTCTTTTGTGCCAACAGATCATTAAGCTGAATAATTTCAAGCGTTTTCTCTTTCAACTGCTTGTTTAATCGGCCCACCAGTTTATTCAAATTTGCATTTTTTCTATCGGAGGCTTTAAGATGCTTCTCCAATTCAGAGATCTTCTCTTTATTCTTCAACATCAAGTCATAAATAGCTTGTATATCGCTATTAATACGCGTACGGATAGAAGGATCAATATATTCACCCGAAGAGACATTCGTGGTAATGATATTCTCTTTCTCTTTAATCCGCTGCACATTTTCATCAATCTCGAGCAGAGCCCCGGCAAATTCATTCATTTGCCTGTCTTTCTCAATAGCTGCCGTCACTAGAGAATCATTCTCTTGTTTCAGCTTTTTGGCACTCGGACCAAAACAAGCCGTCAACGCAATAAGGGATAAAAAAATCAATGTCTTTCTCATATCTAAAACGATTTAATGGGTTTTTATTAGCATACAACGCTTGGTATCATGATTAACGAATAACTAAATCTTAAAGTGTATACAAGTTACAAACTAATGCATCGCATTGCCTACTTATCACTCTCCGATTTCCCGGTTTTCTTTCCGGCCACTACAATCACAATTTCCCCTTTCACCGTTTTAGATCCAAAATATTCTGCCAGCTCCTCCAGGGTACCCCGTTTGTTTTCTTCATGCAACTTAGAGATCTCACGTGATACAGAAGCCTGACGGTCTGCCCCCATCTTCTCGGCCAGTTGCTTGAGTGTTTTCACCAGGCGATACGGCGACTCATACAATATCATGGTGCGTGTCTCTTCTACCAAACCATCCAACCGCTTTTGACGCCCTTTCTTCTGGGGAAGAAATCCCTCAAAACAAAATCGTTCATTAGGCAGACCGGAAACAACCAGGGCGGGTACAAATGCCGTAGCACCAGGTAAGCATTCCACCTCAACCCCTGCATCAATACAATGCTTCACAACCAAATACCCGGGATCGGAGATAGCAGGTGTTCCGGCATCGGTCACTAAAGCCGCATTTTCTCCGGCATTAAGACGGTTTATCACCTTCTCAACGGTGGCATGTTCATTAAACTTATGATGTGAAAACATCTTCACATCAATATTAAAATGCTTCAATAAATTACCCGATTTACGGGTATCTTCGGCAAGAATAAAATCAGCTTCCTTCAGCACTGTCAGTGCCCTGTAGGTAATATCCTCTAAATTTCCTATTGGAGTAGGAACCAGGAATAGTTTTCCCATTAAAATGTGCTTAAATTATTTGTAATAATAAGATCAGATCACAATCGACTATGAACTCTTTTGCCCGCTACCATGAACAGGCACCAACGGAGTATCACATCCGACATCTCCCATCTTTAATCTCATAAAAATCTTCGTTTGACCACTTTCAGAAATGATTCAGCGACTTCATTATCCTGATCCCAGTGAAAATCAGTTACCAGAAATTTTGACGCCGCCTCGAAGCTATGCATGCGGTTAATCTGATCCAATGTCTGATTAAACAGATCGGCATTACCATTAAACAACTCGCGCTGATAATAGAAACGATCATTTAAACCCAGCGCCTTGCGGATATCATCGACCGGTTTACCCAATAATTTAATATCCTGCGCCCGGGTAGCGCTCTTAGAGCTCAGCCGATCATTAACCGATGTATTAGCCTGTCGCATCTTTTCACCCAGGGTAACCGGTTCTTTTACCGGCTGTGGTTCCGGGATCGGGGCCGGCTTCTCCGTTATTATTTCAGGGGCAGGTTTTTCAACCGCTATAGGTTCCGGCATTTCCTTTTCCGGTACCGGTTCAACAACTGATTCTTCTTTAGTTACGGCACTTTCCACATCTTCATGTACCAACTGAGGCTCAGCTATTATTACCTTTTTCTCAATAACAAGTGGCTCTTCCCGAACGGGTTCTATTGGTTCTTCCTTTACTTCCGACGCAGGAGGCTCCACAGCTTCCGTTTCATCATTTCCGGCCTCTTCAGCAAAAAAGCGACTGCTCGACTCGGCAATATCGATCTCCTGAATAACTTCCGGTTTTCTTTCTATTGGTTGAGATGTTAACAGGGACTCATCAGTTACCTGTGTTACAACCGATTCTTTAAGTTCCTGCAGTTCTTCCAGAAGAACAAGCTCCTCTTCAATATTATGAATCTTGGTTTTGGCAAGCCGGATAAAAGCCTGTCGGATGGCAGGTTTTCCTTTAAAGGTTTCAACAAGCATTGATATTTCCTGAATATCTTTAAGTATGATATTGATTAAGGCTTCCTTTTCCATAGTATTTTGCGTGGCTTTTTCTTTACTTTTGCAAAGGTAGTGAATGCAATTAAAAAAACATGTTAGAGTAAATGTTTCTTGAAAATAAGGCTAATAGAGAAAAACAGAAAGGCTGGATTGAAGTAATTGCCGGTTCGATGTTCTCGGGTAAAACAGAGGAACTGCTGCGACGGCTTAAACGCGCCCAGATCGCCCGGCTAAAAGTTGAGATTTTCAAACCCAAAGTGGATGTGAGGTATAGCGAGGAGAAAGTGGTGTCTCACGATGCCAACAGCATACCTTCCACACCAGTAGACAGCTCTGGCAATATTCTTTTGCTAAGTAGCGAGGTGAATGTTGTAGGTATCGACGAAGCTCAATTCTTTGACAATGGATTGGTTGAAGTTTGCACCACACTTGCTAATCAAGGTATACGTGTAATAGTGGCCGGCCTGGATATGGACTTTCAAGGAAAACCTTTTGGTCCTATTCCTTCTCTCATGGCTATTGCTGAATATGTTACCAAGGTACATGCCATCTGTATCCGGTGTGGAGATCTGGCTCATTTCTCTCACCGATTAGCCGAAGATGAAAAAATCGTATTGCTGGGTGAAAAAAATGAATACGAGCCCTTATGCCGTACTTGCTATTACAAAGCCCTGAAAGATTAAATTGATTGCCGGACAACAAAACGCTCCAATGCAAAAACAAACAATAAAAATCCGGATATTATTAACACAATTGCAAAAACTAAGCAATTAGTCACTTTATCTGTGTCACAATAAATCCGAATGTTCCACATTAAAGAAAATATAAATACAACCATACATTTATAATTATGCCTTTATATAACCTTCATGATATTGCTTCAATGACCGGTGGGAAACTCATCCATCCTCATGAAGATAACATCTCCCGCATTCTGATTGATAGCCGAAAAGTCTTCACCCCTGAACAAACACTTTTCATCGCGCTGAAAGGAAGAAATCATGATGGTCACCTCTATATTAAGGATCTCTATCAACGAGGTGTTCGTGCCTTTGTGGTAGAAAGGTATTTTTCTGAATACACCTCCTATCCCGACGCCTGTTTTATATCAGTTACAAACGCGTTGACGGCCTTGCAACAACTGGCAGCCCGCCATCGACAAACTATGCCGTTTCCGGTATTGGGTATCACAGGAAGTAACGGTAAAACCATTGTTAAGGAATGGATCACCCAACTCATTGCCGGGGACAAAACAGTGATTCGTTCCCCTCGCAGTTACAACAGCCAGGTAGGTGTACCTTTATCTTTATGGTTACTGGAAAAACAAGCCGACCTGGGCATCATCGAAGCGGGCATCTCTCATCCCGGAGAGATGTCCCGACTGGCTCCTATTATAGCACCCGATCTGGGCCTGATTACCAATATTGGGCAAGCGCACCAAGAGAATTTCCTGTCAATAGAAGAGAAATTGAGGGAAAAATTACATCTGTTTGAAAAAACATCTATCCTTTTTTACTGCAAAGATCACACATTGGTTGATCAGCTAATAAAGGCACGCTACCCTCATAAGCAGACTATTTGCTGGGGAACCCAACCGGATTGCGACCTCTATATCGAGAATGTCACAAAAGAAGCAGATGCCACCATTGTAAGAGCTCGCTGGCAGGGGGACAACCTTAAGTTTAACATTCCCTTCAGTGATAAAGCGTCATACGAGAATGCCATACACGCCGTCCTGATTGCGCTTCACCTCAACATCGATCGGCAGGACTTAATGTTACGTACACCGAAACTGCAAAGCGTGGGCATGCGCCTTGAGCAGAAGGAAGGCATCAACAACTGCCTGCTTATCGACGATGCCTACAATTCAGATTTCACATCCCTGGAGATTGCCCTGGATTTCCTCATTCAGCAGGGACACAAAAAAGGCCTGTCCAAAACATTGATCCTGTCCGACATTCTGCAAGCCGGAATTCCTGAGCAAGCTTTATACGCCAAAGTGAAAGCCCTGATCAAGGAGAAAGGCATTAACCGTCTCATTGGCATCGGACCCGCTATTACCAAAGCCTTCAGGGAAGATGACAGCAACATTAAATGTTATCTGTCCACAGGTGACTTTCTGAAGGATTTTGCCCTCAATAAATTTCAAAACGAGGCCATTCTGATTAAAGGATCCAGGTCATTCACTTTTGAACGCATCACTACGTTACTGGAAAAAAGACGTCACAAAACCGTATGCGAGGTGAATCTCAATGCCCTGGCCCATAACCTCAACTTTTTCAGAGGCAAGCTAAAACCGCAAACACGCCTGCTGGCCATGGTCAAAGCATTTTCCTATGGCAGCGGGTCTTTTGAGATTGCCAACCTGCTTCAGCATCAAAAAGTCGACTATCTGGGCGTGGCCTTTGCCGACGAGGGCATGGAATTGCGGGCGGCGGGCATCAACGTGCCTATCATGGTGATGAATCCCGAACCATTGAGCTTTCCTTTAATGATTCAGTACGATCTGGAGCCGGAAATTTACAGCCTGCAACAACTGCATGAGTACGCCCGGTGTGTGGAACGCGAAGGACTGGATGGATTACCCATACATATTAAGATTGACACCGGCATGTACCGATCAGGATTTATGCCTGACCAAATTCCGCAAATCTCCGAAAAACTTAAGCTCTATCCTCACCTGTATGTGAAGTCGGCGTTTTCACACCTGGCGGGCAGCGATGAAGCACAACACGACACCTTTACTGAGCTGCAAATAGAACGATTCACAAAGGCTACCGACGCCTTGAAGGCCGGTCTGGGCTATCCTTTCATGCGTCACATCCTCAACTCTGCGGGCATCGAACGCTTTCCTCAGGCACAATTTGAGATGGTACGACTGGGCATTGGCATGTATGGCATCAGCCCTGAAAACGAAGCGCATCTTTTAAACGTTATCTCGCTCAAATCATACATCTCCCAGATCAAAGAGGTACCTGCTTTCGAAACCATTGGCTATGGCCGGAAAGGTGTGCTGAAGAACAACAGTCGCATCGCCGTCATCCCGATTGGCTATGCCGACGGATTGGATCGTCACCTGAGCAATGAGAAAGGTAAAGTAATGATAAATGGCCGCTTTGTCCCCATCATTGGTAACATTTGCATGGATATGTGTATGGCTGATATAACAAATATTTCGGCGGAAGAGGGAGATGAAGTCGTCATCTTTGGCGATGATTACCCGGTATCACAAATAGCAAAAATACTGGACACCATCCCTTATGAAGTATTAACAAGTATCAGCCGCCGGGTAAAGCGCATCTATTTTTCGGAATGATAATCCAATGACAAGAGGATTTGTGATTACATACCAACTCCTCTCCCCTTATCAGTAATCCAATGCAATAATGGCTTATAGCCAATATACCTGAAAATATCGGACAATAACCGCCTGAGCCGGAAAATACGAAGATAAGCTTGTTAGATTATATAGCTATGTCAAGTTTTCACAACCTGTATAGATTCCATACCAAAAGTCAGATAACCTTTTACTCCCACTTACTGTTGAAATATAAGCATGGCATAAAAAAACCGGACATTTCAGCCCGGTTTCATTTTTTATCCTAATCTGGATATTCGCTCCAGCTTTTTCTCATCGAGTATTTTTATTATCCTCCCATCAACAGCTATCACCTTCTCATTCACAAAGGTGGAGAGTGTTCGAATCGCATTTGAAGTGGTCATATTGGAGAAATTGGCCAAATCTTCGCGTGACAGGAAAATACTCAAGGTACAACCATCCTCCTCATACCCGTACTCCTTCATCAACACCATGAGGGTCTCAGCCAATCGACCACGAATGTGTTTCTGTGTCAGGGTCACCGTTCGATAACGTGAAAACCCTAACTCCGTGGCAAAGGACCTCATAATATTCATGCAAAGCTTGTTGTTTGATTCAAGCAGCTTAAAAAACACCTCTTTAGCCACATAAAATATCACACAAGACTCAATAACCACAGCTGTTGCAATGTGTATTTCCTCGGCAAACAGAGCCCGATAGCCAATAAATCCCGGAGGGCTGGCCATGCGAACAATCTGTTCTCTGCCACCAACTCCCTCTTTAAAAATTTTTACTTTCCCAGATCCCAGGCACAACAAACCTGTAGGCTTTTCGCCTTCCTGGTAAATAATCTCGTTCTTCCTGAACTTTTGGATCGTGTGATTACGAAGCAGGTATTCTTTTTCCTCTTCGGTTAACACATCAAATAGTTGTGAAATCTCTTTTATGGAAGGTTCTTTTTCTAAACCCTTTTTTCTTGCAGGCATCTCTTTCGATATGTTACAAAACTATGTTGTACAACATACAAAATTATAAAAAATGCGAACATTCCCCAATTTTTTCCACTGAATTGAGAAGTTCGTCTAGCATCAAATCTCTATGTATATAAAGCCACCAATGGCATTCTACGGCCAATTCCAAACGCCTTGGACGATATCCGCAGAACAGGCGGTGTCTGAAAACGTTTATATTCATTCCTATTCACCAACCGTACCGCTTTTTGCACAATATGCCCATCAAATCCGGCAGCTACCATCTCATCGGGCGATTGATTTTGCTCTATGTACCTATATAGTATATCATCCAAAATTTCGTAATCCGGTAACGAATCAGAATCTTTCTGATCCGGTCTCAACTCCGCCGAAGGTGGCTTCACAATGGTATTCTCCGGTATAATCGTTTCCTCACCATTGATATAACGTGCTAATTTGAATACGTCGGTTTTATATACATCACCCAACACAGACAATCCACCATTCATATCACCATATAGCGTTCCATAGCCAACGGCTGCCTCACTTTTATTGGAGGTATTGAGCAGGATATGTCCGAATTTATTGGAGAGTGCCATTAATAACGTACCACGCACCCGTGCCTGAATGTTCTCTTCGGTCACATCGGCCTCTAAGCCTGTAAACAACTTATTTAATGCATTATCAAATTCAGCTACAATCTCTTTAATAGGCACCACTTCATATTGTACCTTGAGGTTCTCGGCCAGCTCCACAGCATCTTTAATGGAATGATCAGAAGAGTATTTCGAAGGCAACATCAACACCCGCACATTATCTGCCCCCAGGGCTTTAACAGCTAAGACTAAGGTTACAGCAGAATCAATGCCACCGGATAAACCCAGCGTGGCTTTAGTAAATCCCATTTTATAAAAATAATCCTTAACCCCTAAGATTAATGCATCATGGATCAAATGAAGCCGCTCACGCTCCGTCACTATCGGCTCCATCTTCATCAATTCATCAGAATCGACTATTTGCAGCTCCTCTTCAAACGCCTTCATGGTCAGCACCACTTCTCCCCGATTATTAACAACCATGCTGTTACCATCAAAGATTAGCTCTGTATTGGCCCCAACCTGATTGACATATATAAATGGTAAATGATATTTCTCAGCCTTTTTAGTTACAATACTTCGACGGATATCAACCTGAGAATGTGAAAAAGGCGATGCGGCCATATTAATAACAAGATCGGGATTCAACCGAACCAGCTCATCCATGGGCGACATGGTGTACAGCTTATCCCTGGCGAAAGAATTGGCCACTGACTGTTCATCCCATAAGTCTTCACAAATGGTAATGGCCAACCTGATTCCTTTATAGTCAATAACTGAAAATTGATTGTTAGGCTGAAAGTAGCGGTACTCATCAAACACATCGTAATTAGGAAGTAATGTCTTTGCAGTCACTGAGGCTACTTTCCCATCTTGAATGAAGAAAGCTGAATTAAAAAGCTTCTTTCCTTTGGGTTCGGGATTAATGCTCGGCCCGCCAACAATGGCTGCTATACCTTCACAATGGGGAGCTATTTCATCAATGGCATTCTGGCACTTTTCCATAAACTCCTTTCGCTCGAGCATGTCAAATGGCGGATAACCACAAACGGCCAGTTCTGAAAAAATAATTAACTCTGCCCCTTCTTTTTTAGCCTCCGAGATAGAAGCAATAATTCTGGAAGTATTGGCTGCAAAATTCCCGATATGGTAATTGAGTTGAGCCAGTGCGATCTTCATATCCTTCTGTTCTTAAAATGAAACCGATCAAGCCACACTTTATCAAAAAATGATACCAAACTGAAACACCAAACGGTGCAACACAGCTTTATCACTTAGTTCATTACTGGTAACATCTAAGAAACCATTATTATAAAGTAACCCTATCATTAAATAAGTATCACCACCAAGGGAATATTCCATCCCCCCTCCTAAATGGTATCCCATGTCAAAAAACCTCACCTCCTCACTCATCGATTTGCCATGTCCGTCATTGGTCTTAATATTAAACTGGCCAAACAGTCCAAACTGTCCATAATACCGAGCCCGTCTGAAATCATTAGTCAACAGCTTCAATCCAAACGGTACTTCAATGTATTTCAACCGATAAGTCGCATTATCCATCTCTTTCTCAACCCCGCCAATTTCCATGGTGGTGCCTTCTTTATAATGCAATTTACCCCCTGTTGTGTTTATCGTCAAACCCGTTGAAAGGGCATAGTTCTTATCGAAAAAACGATCCCACACTAATCCGAAATTATACCCAGATAAGTTCCCGTCAGAACTAATATTACTATGATCAGAATTCAACCAGGAAAGTTGAGGGCTTAATACAAATGCCAACCGGTTACGTGAACTCTCCTGTGCTTGACAAAAAGCAACACTTATAAGGAAAACTAAAAATACAATACTCCTTTTCATTGTTAGGTCTTTTGATCTTGAACAAAAACTGAAGGTATTTAATAAGAACGTTTATACCGATTAGTGATTATAAAGGCCACTTAATGCGCTATGCTTTTAATTGGCCTTTAATCATCTATCAGTATCATACCAAAGTCATTTTGAAATAGGTTTGGTATTACTCCTTTTCAAATTTTAAATCGTCCTTTACTAAAAACTGTACAAACATACTTAAAACATATGTTTCGATCACAATTTTTTAAATGAGTTTACTCATTAGTATCTGATTACAAGCACTCATGCATAGGCTATTTTTACACTTGCAATCATCACAAACCGTTGCACCTCTAATGCTATTTCCAATCATATAATTTAACGATCCGTAAAATAGAGAACGTTAAGCTGAAACAACACTATTACCAAAACAACTGTATTCCAACTCTTTATTACTTCCACTATTTATTTTTTGACCTTACTCCATAACATTTTCCAAAAGAATTCTTTCTCATACAGTAAAAGCCGATCATTACTTACTCCTATCAACAACTACCCGTTGCTTTTCGCTGTTTTTTAATCTACAAATACCGCTATTTCAGAATTGTATAAAATAAAACCAGAAACATATCCCCCAAAACGTCACTCTTCCTCTTTCTTTCATTCATAAAAATTGACCTGCTCTTTTTATTACTATGTAATTGTAATATTTTTGGGCTCACTCGTTCTCCTATCAAAAAGAATGTCCATGAATAAAACACTTAGAACAATAGCTTTCAAATATTTAGTGATAGCAAGTATTATTGGTTCATTGCTCACTGGCTGTCATTCAAAAGCTCAACGGCCTGATATCAGCAAAATAGATGTCAATGTAAAACTTGTCCCGTTTTTCAGCGCCTTAACCCAATTACCGGTAGACAGTATTGAATCAGCTCTTCCCGGGTTAAAAAAAACATATGGCAACTTCTTGGAAACCTATAGCCAGGGAATCATCAACATTGGTAGTTCTAAAGCACCAGAATATCCCCAATATCTTAAAAGCTTCCTTGAATATGATGCCAACCGGGATGTATTCAGGGCATGCGACTCGGCCTTTACTGATTTATCAAATCTCCAAAAATCACTGAACAAAGCCTTTTCCTACTACAACTATTATTTCCCTGAAAAAGACATTCCCGCTATCTATTTACATATCTCCGGTTTCAACCAATCCATCGTTGCCGATTCAGGTTTGATTTCCCTGAGTATTGAGAAGTATCTGGGAGAACAATGTCAGTTTTACGAATGGCTTACCATACCTAAATATTTGCGAAAGAAGATGGTTCCGGAGAAAATGGTTCCGGATGTGATGAAAGCAATGGCAATGATTGATTTTCCATACAATGATTCGATCAATGATGTTTTAAATAATATGATCTATCAGGGACAAGTTCTTCACTTTATAAAAAAGACAAATCCCGATATCCAAGATACTTTGTTGTTTGACTATTCCAAAAGCCAACTGGAATGGTGCGAAAAGCATGAATCGGAGATGTGGCAATTTATGGTTGAAAACAAACACCTCTTCAACAACGAACGGTTCATTATTCAAAAATATGTGGGTGATAGCCCATTCTCTTATTACCTTGGACAGGATTCCCCCGGAAGAGCAGGTATCTTTTTAGGATACCAGATTGTTAATGCCTACATGAAACAATCCCCTAAAAAAAGCCTGAAGGGTTTAATGCAGGAAACAGATGGACATAAAATTCTCACGCAGTCCCGTTATCGACCGTAACCCAACATACCTTACATCGAAACCAGATGGAACTAAAAACGTCCTTGCCTGGCAAATAAAACATGCAAGAGAATAATGAAATAAAAAACAACAATCCTGGATGAGCCATCTTTTAATTTTGTCTTTACCTGTAATTTAATTACGACTACATGAAACTATCCATTATTCAGTTTTCTCCTGAGTTAGGAAACATTGATCACAATATTTCGACCCTTGAAACCTTGTTTTCTTCCATGAAAGAGAAACCGGAGCTAGTCGTTTTACCGGAACTGGCATCCACTGGCTATAAATTCAAGGACAGAAATGAAGCTCTTTTGTATTCTGAAGAAGTAAACAACAGTCGATTCATTGAGTTTCTGACAACACGGGCAAAACAAATGAATTGCTACATGGTTGCCGGCTTTAATGAACGGGAAGGTAATAAACTCTATAATTCATCTGTCTTAACCGGCCCCGGAGGCGTGGTTGGCATCTACCGAAAGCTTCATCTATTCTGGGATGAGAAAGATTTATTCGAACCGGGCAACCTGGGTTTACCAACCTTTGATACTGAATTAGGCCGCATAGGTATGTTAATCTGTTTTGACTGGATGTTCCCGGAAACATGGCGAGCGTTGGCCTTAAAAGGCGCCCAACTAATCGCTCATCCGGCCAATCTGGTACTTCCCTATTGTCAATCAGTAGTTCCTGCTTATTCACTTGTAAACAGACTATACATTGCCACTGCTAACCGGATTGGAACTGAAGATGAGCTAACATTTACCGGCCAATCAGTAATCTCTGGTCCCAAAGGAGAAATAATAGCCACTGGAAAAACCGACACTCAGGAAATTATTTCTGTTGATATTGATCTAGCAAAGGCGTTAGATAAACAGATTACACCTAGGAATAATGCCTTTTCTGACCGACGCGTTGATGTATACGGTAACTACGGGGTATAACAATAAAAACATATGGAGGATATAAAGAAATTAAAGAAGGCATTACGCCAACAGATCCGTAATCAGAAAAGTGCCCTGAACGAAGAGATCAAAATGAAACAAACAGATGCTATCTTCAAACAAGTTGAAACGCATAATCTGTTTGAGCAGGCACAAAATATTCTGTTTTACTGGTCCATGGATGATGAAGTAAACACTCAGAACTTCGTAAAAAAATGGTACCAGGAGAAAAACATCTATCTACCGGTAGTTAAAGGAGATAATTTGGAGATCTGTCTATTTGAGGGAGAAGAATCCTTAAAGCCCGGCGAACGATATGGCATTCCCGAACCTGATGGCACACGTTTAATGAATGAATCATTGATTGAACTGGTTTTCGTTCCAGGTATGGCTTTTGACCAGTTTGGGAATCGAATGGGACGAGGGAAAGGTTATTATGACAGGATTTTAAATCGAATCCCACAGGCAAAAACGATAGGATTAGCTTACGATTTTCAGATGGTTAAAAATGTTCCGGTAGAACCACATGATTACAAACTGGATGCTGTAATTTCACCGGATCATCATATAATAAAGTAAAAAAAAAGCCCCGTTAAAACGGGGCTTAATATCTTTACTTCGCAGGGTGAATTGCCTCTGTTGGACAAACATCTGCACAAGTTCCGCAATCAGTACAGGTTTCCGGATCGATTTTATAGATATCACCTTCAGAGATAGCTTCTACCGGACATTCGTCAATACATGTACCACATGCGATACAATCATCGTTAATTACGTATGCCATTTTTTTACGTATTTAGGTTTCAATTATGGGAGCAAAATTATTGGCTTTTTTTTATAAAAAAAACAAACGCCGTGGAAAATAGCCTATTTTTAAACGTTATAAACAAGTCTTTAAGGTCTTTTATTATTTTATTTCCCCGGCGATATCTTTATATCGCCCCCTTATTCTAAGGAACGAATTGCCAACCAAGCTAATGTACCAAATGCCGTTTCCAATGCTGCTTCATTCAGAATAAATCCAGGCGTATGCAGTTGCCCGACCACACCGCCATCCTGCTGAACACCGAAGCGGTAAAATGTCGTTGGATATTTTAGTGAATAATATCCAAAATCTTCGGCTGTCATACGAATATCCATTTCTTCTACCTGTCCATCTCCCAAATACTCTGCTGCCGCCTGTTTAGCGCGCCGGGTTACTTCCACATCGTTAAACACAACCGGGTATCCATCTTTAATATCAACTTCACATTCAGCATCCATTGACTCGGCAGTCATTTGAGCAATCTTCCGAATCTTTTCTTTTATAATTACCCGGTATTTTTCATCCATCGTTCTTAACGTACCAGCTATTTCAACTTTTTCGGGTATAACATTCGTAGCCCCATTGGCTATTACTTTTCCAAAAGATAAGACAGTGGGAATATTAGCAGGCACCATTCTGCTAACAATCTGTTGCAAATTGACAATGATATGAGAAGCAATCAATACGGTATCATTTAAAGTATGAGGCAAAGCTCCATGTCCACCCTTCCCCTTTACCGTTAAATACACTTCATCTCCCGAAGCCATGTACATGCCTTCTTTAAAGCCAACATGCCCAACAGGCATATTCGGTAAGACATGTTGTCCTATAATCAGCTCAGGTTTCACCTCATCAAAAGCGCCCTCTTCCATCATTAGTTTGGCCCCCCCCGGAAAAACCTCTTCCCCCGGTTGAAAGATTAATAAAATGGTTCCCTCCCAATATTCTTTCAGTGTTGATAATATTTTAGCTGCTCCCAAAAGTGCAGCTGAATGAGCATCATGCCCACAGGCATGCATCACTCCCTCATTTTGTGACCGAAATGGTAAATGTTTCTCCTCCACGATAGGCAGAGCATCCATATCTGCACGTAAAGCAATGACACGCTTATCTTTATTTCTCCCCTCAATTCTACCTACAATCCCCGTTTTGACATACCCTGCCCTAAAAGGGATTCCATATTCTTCCAACTTTCCCTGAATATATTTTGATGTGTGATATTCTTGAAAGGACAACTCCGGATACTGATGTAGGTGTCTTCTTATTTCAATTACCTCTTGCGAATACTGAGCCGCTAATTGCTGAACACCTTTTCTTAACTCCATATACTGAACTATTTGCTAAAAATAATCTTAATCGACACAAGAAGCATAAATATGCCAAATACTTTCTTCAATGTTTTCGCAGGAATATTTAATGAGATCATACTCCCCAAATAGGCACCCAAAACAAAAATTAACATGAGTATAATTGCAACTTTAATATCCACAAACCCATTTTTATAGTATTGCATCGCAGCTAAAATACCTGTTGGTGGCAAGAGAATAGCCAAACTCGTGCCTTGTGCCAAATGTTGGGAATACCCCATGAAAAAGACCAGCGCGGGAACAATAATAATTCCACCACCAACCCCTAATGCGCCACTAACGATTCCTCCAAGCAATCCAATTACCAAAAGGATAATAATTTGTGTTGCTGACATAGATCCACTTATTTAAAGGCAAAGATATAGCCTTTGACTCTTTATAAAATTGAAACAATGTTTTTTAACAAAAAAAGGCAGCCATGTAGCTGCCTTTAACATCGCTATGCTTTTCTTTTAATTCTTAAAATCGGCAGGAGTTAAAAACTTTTCTGCTTCACCTTCCCTATTCATTGTAATTTCAAGCTTTTGACCGCCACCGGCCTGAAAATATAAAATACGCACCGGATGAAGTCCCGCATTAAGAGCAACATTACCGTATTCTTTCTTTGCTCCATGCAAACCATCATTATTCACCACCAACTTATCGGACAAATACAAAGCACTACCATCATCAGATGTAGTTGAGAATTGATAAACACCGTCCTGGCTGATTAATAAATGACCCGTTATAACCAAACCATAGCTATCCAGGGGCAAATCAGCAGGCATAAAAGAAACATCCAGCTTTCCACTTCCAGAAGACTGACTGTTTACAATCTCCTTTATAGACTTGAAATTACCTTCATGCACCGTATACTTTAAACCACCAGACATGTCTGATTGCTTTTCTGACAGTGGATTCAAATATTCCAATTTCTCATATTCAACCACCAAAGGTTCACTCTGGTCTCCATTCTCCTTTTTAATGGTAATGGCTTTTAACGTACCTGTGTTTTTAACCACAACAGGCTTACTATACAACAAAGACTTAGCAGAGGGTTCGCTGTTATCAATGGTGTAACGAATTTCCACATCATTAACCGGCACATCCAATGCAATTTCTGCCGACTCAATAAATCCAATATTTTGAGTTTCTGTAACCGGCTTAGGCACTTCATAAAAATAGTTTACATCCAATGCTTTCAAACGGTTAAAATGATTTTCCATTCTTTGTCTGAAATTTCTCCAATCTTTTCGCTCCAATGGCGTCCAGCAAACCTCTGCCAACGCACAAGCCCTTGGATAAACCATGTATTCCACATAATTTGATTCTTTCATATATTCAGTCCACACATTGGCTTGGGCTCCCAATACATACTTAGCTTCCTCTGCAGTTAATTCAGCAGGAATGGGATCATAAGCATATACATCTTCCAAAGGCGTAAATCCGCCAATAGCTAACGGCTCATTTTTAGGATCAGTCTGATAATGGTCAAAGTAAAGAGACGCATTCGGTGTCATTATAACATCATGTCCTTGTTTGGCAGCTTCAATTCCTCCGGCTTCACCACGCCAACTCATCACTGTTGCCTCTGGCGCCAATCCTCCTTCTAAAATTTCATCCCAACCAATAATCCTGCGCCCTTTAGATAAAAGAAAATTCTCAATTCGATGAATGAAATAACTTTGAAGTTCGTGTTCATCTTTCAGCCCTTCATTCTTAATTCGATTTTGGCATTTCTTACATGTCTTCCAGCGTGTTTTAGGACACTCATCCCCACCAATATGTATGTATTCCGATGGAAATAACTCAATCACTTCTGTTAATACATCTTCAAGAAATTTAAATGTCTGCTCATTTCCAGCACAAAATACCTCATCAAAAACGCCCCATCTGGTAGCTGTTTCATAGGGCCCACCTGTACAACCAATATACGGATAAGCCGCTAGTGCTGCTTGTGAATGCCCAGGCAATTCAATCTCCGGAATTACCGTAATGAACCGTTCCTTCGCATAAGCTACAACTTCCTTTACCTCTTCCTGGGTATAATAACCTCCATAAGGTTTCCCATCATACTTAAACGGAGGTCGACCACCATGTCCGATAAGTGTTTCTTTACGCTGACTGGCTACCTCCATCAACTTTGGATATTTCTTTATTTCAATTCGCCATCCCTGGTCCTCCGTCAAATGCCAATGAAATACATTCATTTTATGCAGGGCCAAAAGGTCAAGATTCTTTTTAATAAAACTCACAGGAAAAAAATGCCGCCCAACATCCAGGTGCAGTCCCCTGTATTTAAAACGTGGTTCATCTATAATCGTAGCGGCAGGTATGTTCCATTTTATTCCTTGTTGCACCGTTTTATGCTCTACATTAACCGGAAGCATCTGTCGCATGGTTTGAATGCCATAAAACAAACCAATGGCTTCCGGAGCTCTGATAATAACTGCATCAGAAGTAACATTAAAATGATATACTCCTCTATGCCCCTTCATTTCCGGCGAAATTACCAGTTCAATAAAATTACCGGAAGGTTTCTCAGTTACTACCGGTAACTCAAATCCGGTTGAAGGCCTGAGAAGATCAACCATATAATTAACCACCACCTGACTTTCCTTGTCTAAACTGGAAAAAACAATAGTAGTTTTCTCATTCAGCGTAAATTCACCTGTACCTTTATTTATCTGCTTTGGTAAAGGAATAATATTGTATTCACTTTGTTCTTTATTCGTAAGGGTACAACTCATGACTAAGAGCCCTACAAATAATAAAGTAATGTAAACTGATTTGTTTTTCATTTTATGACTATTTGCTTCCTAATTATTTTCTTTCCTTTCAAAAATAACCTTGCTTAGCCTAAGCAACAAATATCTTTCCATTTAATTAGTGCAGACACAACTAATTATACATTTTTGTGTTTTTATAAAAAAACAATCCTATGTCATCCGAACACCATCACCACCCAGATTTAAAAGGTAAAAGTCTTTTATGGACTATATTTCTCAACATTGCCATTACAGTAGCTCAAGTTATCGGTGCAATTTTCAGCCATAGCTTATCATTATTAACCGATGCTTTACACAACTTCTCAGATGTAATGGCCCTTGTCATAAGTTTTATTGCCAATAAGCTCTCCAAAAAGAAATATACGCCTGAACAATCCTACGGCTATAAAAGAGCTGAAATATTAGCTGCTTTTATAAATGCAGCCACATTATTAGGCATTTCCATGTACTTGATATTTGAAGCATCCGAACGCTTCGTTGCGAAATCAGGGCCAGAAATCAATGCTTCCATGGTGGCCTGGTTAGCCGGATTCAGTATTGTTGCTAATGGCATTAGTGTATTAATTGTTAAAAAACATGCCGGAAACAACATGAATATGCGTTCGGCCTATTTGCATTTGTTTTCCGACATGCTGTCATCCATTGCTGTTCTCGCAGGTGGTCTTCTCATGTTCTTTTTCAACATTGACTGGATCGATGCCCTACTCTCAGTAATTATTGCCATCTACCTCATCGTTTCCAGTTGGAAACTCATGGTAAAAACCATTAAAGTGTTAATGCAATTCACACCATCTGATATTAACATGACCGAAATAGCAAACCACCTTAAGCAAATCAAACTGGTAAAAAATGTCCATCACATTCATATCTGGCAATTAAATGATATGGAATACCACCTGGAAGCCCATCTGGATATTGAAAAAGACGTACCAATATCAGAAACCTCACAAATTGTCACCCAGGCTCAGACCCTACTCCAAGAGAAGTTCAATATTAGTCATTCAACAATACAGCCGGAATTTAATGTTAAAGATGACAAACGAATGATAGTTGATGAAAGACATCACCAACATTAGTCACATTTAAAAACAAAAAAACTTTCAAAAAACAATTCAAAGTGTTTTAATACTTAGAAACAAAATATCACTTCACAAAATGAATTCTAATTATTACACATCCGAAATTAGTCATACTCCTTTGTAATAAATTCATTTCAATGGCTCTAACCATATAAAAACGAACATTTTTAATTTGAGTAAAACCCATATAAATAAACGACTATTCATTCTATATCCGATCATTGCGCTACGAAATCGCCAAATACTACACCCAAATACATTATTCCAAAATTCATCATTCAATACACTTAATCCCAGAAAAACAGGGAATGAATTGAATTGTGTTGAAAAGCATAGATAATATAAACTGAATAATTTATAGTTTTGTATGGTTTTTGCGGGTCAAATATTAATATCAGAACGAAAAACAATTTTCTTCGAGTTACGTAAAAACCAACGTTTGGAGCAATCCATATAAATTATCGAAACTCATTGTTAACAAAAAACATACATGATATGAAGAAAATATTAATCATAGGCTTGGTGGCCTTATTTATGGGGCAATTTGCCAATAGTCAACATGCTCAGCCAAGCGCTTCATTCGAAAAAGTCATTCATAACTTTGGTGAAATAAAAGAAGATAAAGGGCTCGTTAATTATGCATTCCAATTTACCAATACGGGTGGGCAGCCCTTGGTCATTCATCATGTTCAGGCATCATGCGGTTGTACAACACCCAAATGGACGAAACAACCAATTCCTCCAGGAGGGAAAGGTGAAGTAGAGGTAACATTCAATCCTAGAAATAGACCAGGTAATTTTAATAAAACAATTACAGTCTCATCCAATGCTCAGAATAAAACCACCATTCTACGCGTTACCGGGAAAGTCTTACCCAGAGAAAAAACTATGGAAGATATTTACCCGAGAGTGATGGGAAATATCCGTTTAGAATCCTCTCACTTGTCATTCACAAAAATGGGGCCGAATCAAACAAAAGAAGAGCAACTGAAAATAATCAACTCTTCTCAGCAAGCTGTAAAAATTGGCTTCACCAATGTGCCGAAACACGTCACCATTAAAAGTGTCCCTGAGACTTTAAAACCAGGAGAAGCCGGCGCATTGATAGCCACTTATAATGCCTCCTTAAAAAATGACTGGGGCTTTGTGATTGATAACATCTTTTTAATGCTAAATGATCAGAAAGACTATAAAAACCGCTTAACTCTAAGTGCTTCGATAGAAGAAAATTTTGATGCATGGACAGCAGAGATGAAAGCCAAAGCACCAATCCTTTCTATGAATGAAAAAGTTTTTGATTTTGGTGAGATAAAACAAGGAGATAAAGTAGAACATACCTTCAAGGTAAAAAATGATGGGAAATCTAACCTGATAATTCGTAAAGTAAAAGCTTCTTGTGGATGTACTGCTATCAAGCCACAAAAAACAATTTTATCACCAGGCGAGTCTACTGAGATATTGGCAGTCTTCAATTCTGCAGGAAAAAGTGGTCGTCAAAATAAATCAGTCACTATTATCACAAATGATCCTAAAAGTACCAGTGTTTTACTGCGTATTTCAGGAAAAGTGAAAGTACAATAATCACTTATTCGAACAGATATTAACAAACAGTTTTTCAGCGGAGGGTTGGCAAAGATCAACACTCCGCTGTATTTTATAACGGCAATATTTTTACTATGAGTTCATTCAGTTCACAGGATCATCCTGAGAATGATCCAAAATACAAAGGACTTAAGGTTAACAAAGGAGTTGAGCAAGGACCATCGGTAAATCCCGAAGCAGCTAAACGTTTCCTTAAACGAAAAAAGCGCGTTCTTTCCCCCGAGGAATACGTTGATGGTATTCTGAAAGGGGATGTTACCATACTCAGTCGAGCAGTCACCTTAGTAGAAAGCGCCCGCCCTGATCATCAAAAAACGGCCCAGGAAATTATCGAGAAGTGTTTACCCTATGCAGGCAAAAGTATTCGACTGGGCATCACCGGGGTCCCCGGAGCAGGTAAAAGTACTTTCATTGAGGCACTCGGTATGCACATTATCAATAACGGTGGAAAACTAGCCGTATTAGCCATCGATCCATCCAGTGAACGATCTAAAGGCAGTATCCTTGGAGACAAAACTCGAATGGAGAAACTATCCGGCGAAAAAGATGCCTACATCCGCCCTTCTCCCTCTGCCGGTTCATTAGGTGGAGTTGCTCGTAAAACACGTGAAACCATCATCTTGTGTGAAGCAGCTGGTTTCGATACCATTTTTATTGAAACAGTGGGCGTTGGTCAGTCAGAAACAGCCGTTCACTCCATGGTTGATTTCTTTCTTTTACTCCAAATTGCCGGTGCGGGAGATGAATTACAAGGTATTAAACGCGGCATAATGGAAATGGCAGATGCCATAACCGTTAATAAAGCGGATGGCAACAACATCCAGCGGGCAGAATTAGCCAAAGCTGAATATAAAAGTGCACTTCACCTCTTCCCTCCTACGAAATCAGGCTGGGAGCCCAAGGTCAAAACCTGTTCGTCCATAAAAGGCATTGGCATTGATGAGATTTGGAAGATGGTACTGGAATATGTTGAACAAACAAAAGCCAACAATTATTTTGAATCCAACCGAAGATCGCAAGCCAAATATTGGATGATTGAAAGCATCAATGAAAATCTGCGTAATCATTTTTATCAGCATCCGGGTATTAAAGATGAAATATCCTTGTTTGAACAAATGGTACTCAATGATGAAAAAAGCTCATTTATAGCGGCCAAGGAATTACTGGAAAAATATTTTAAACAGTTATAATTAGTAACACTACAGAATGATTAAAGGCCTTCTGTTTTAACATTTATTCTTTAATGATGAAGCAAATTACCACATTACTCTTGGGAGTAGCCCTATTAGTTGGCTGCAAAACTACCGGATACAAGATTGAAGGAGAAATATCAGGACTTAAAGAAGGTCAGGTGTATTTAAAAAATCTTCGCAAGGACATGCCATACCAAGTAGATTCAACTCTGCTGGTAGACGGTAAATTTACCTTTAAAGGAGAATCTGTTGAACCCGAGCTTTATTTGATCTTTGTAAAAAAACATCAAATGCCAGCCATCCTGTTTCTTGAAAATGGCACCATCACCGTAAAAGCCAATATTGACAGCATGCAGGCTGCCAAAGTGGAAGGATCTGCACTATCTGATCTATTCCAACAATTCAATGATAGTATGCCGGCAATAGAACGCACCAAAGCTATCCGTCATGAATTTCAGCAAGCACAAATGGCTCAGGATAATGAAAAAATGCAGAATCTTGCTGGAGAGATGAATTCGATAATGGAAAAACAGAAAGCTTATTTCAGGAAATTTGTTTACAACAACACCGACAATGCCGTGGGCGGTTACCTTGCTTCAAACATGGCCAGAAGCTTGGATTATGAAGAGCTAAAAGATCTTATTGCCAAATTTGAATCTAACCTGGGTGATCACCAGTATGTGACCGAAATGAAAGAACTATTGGTGCCATTGGAGAAATACAACAATGCATTGAAAGCAACCGAAGAAGGTAGCACTGCGCCTGATTTTTCGCTGACCTCAAATGAAGGGGAAAGTGTTTCATTAAACAGTTTTCGGGGTAAATATGTATTGATCGATTTCTGGGCCTCCTGGTGCAAACCTTGCAGGGCTGAGAATCCCAACATAGTTAAACTATACAATATGTTTAAAAATAAAGGATTTGAAATCATCAGTATTTCTCTTGATCGCGATGAATCGCAATGGAAAGAAGCCATTGACACCGATGGTTTAATTTGGACACAGGTATGGGACAAAGATTCTAAAGTGGCCGAAAGTTACGCGGTTCAAAGCATTCCAAGTACTTTCCTACTGGATAAAGAAGGCAAAATTTTAGCCACCCAATTACATAGTGACGAATTAGTGAAGAAGCTCACTGAGTTATTGAATTAAAATAGTAATTAACAGAAAAATACCTTGTATTAGTATATCCTGTTTTTATTACCGGACTATTAATACAAGGTATTTTCACATCTCAATATTTAATAATAGTTTTAAACTCTTATTTTTTGATCTCAAATTAAATAATATCTAATGAGGAATTTAATTATAGCCGCAGCTATGGTGATTAGCGTCTCAGCTTGTCAAACCGAAACAAAAGATGGATTCAAACTTTCAGGTAAAATTAACGGTGGCGAAGGAAAATCATTGGTACTTGGAAAAATAAATGGAAGGAGCATTGAAGGACTTGATACCGCCAAAGTAATAAATGGAAAGGTTGAGTTTTCCGGCACATTAAAATACCCTCAATACCTTGTCATTGCCATTGAAGGTGGACGTCCTGCCATGCAATTTTACGGGGAGAACAGCCAAATGACAATTAATGGCCACATTGACAGCTTATACAATGCCAAAGTTACCGGTTCAGCTACCAACGACCTGATGGAAACCTTCAAAAATGAACAGGCGAAATTTAACGAGAAAGAAAAAGAACTTTACCAACAATACGAGGCCGCTCAGCAAGCAAAAGATCAAGAAGCCTCAGATGCAGTTCTTGCTAAATACCAATCAATGAGCAAAGAAAGACAGGACCAAACATCCTCTTTCATTGCACAAAACACAACTTCACCGGTTGCGTTATCTTTAATTCAAGCATTTTTCATGAATGAAGAATACACAACCTTGAATGAACAATTCACGAAACTAGATACTGCCCTTGCAGTTATTCCTGCCTATAACGCGATCAAAGACCGTTTAGTTATTTTGGAAAAGGTACAAGAAGGAAAAGAAGCACCTGACTTCACATTAACTTCTATTGATGGTAAAGAGGTCTCTCTTTCTTCTTTCCGTGGCAAATACCTTTTGGTTGATTTCTGGGCATCCTGGTGTGGACCTTGTCGTGCTGAGAACCCTAACGTAAAGAACGCTTATATGAAATTCCATAAAAAAGGATTTGAAGTCTTAAGTGTTTCTGTGGATCGTGACCAAAACGCCTGGAAAAAGGCAGTGGAAGAAGACGACATGACCTGGACTCAATTAAACGATACAAAAAAAGTAGCCGGCCAATTATATGGCGTTACAGGAATTCCTCATACTATATTGATTGACCAGGATGGTATTATCTTAGCCAAAAACCTAAGAGGCAAAGACATTCACTCAAAACTGGAAGAATTACTCAACTAGAATCATCCAACAATAAAATATAAAAAGGAGACCTTTGGGCCTCCTTTCTTATTTTTCGTCATTGACATTTATCGTTTTATTTCAACTTTTGCCCGTCTACTTTTGTTACCAGGTGAGTGTCATACTTCCGCAATTATAGCGGCTGGTTATTTTTTATATTTTTGATATTTTAAATCTGTCTAAATAATCCATAAAAATAGTTGAAAATGAATTACGATCTCATAGTTATCGGTAGTGGTCCGGGAGGATATGTATCTGCCATCAGGGCCTCTCAGCTCGGCTTAAAAGTAGCAGTTGTTGAAAAAGCTGAATTGGGTGGTATTTGCCTTAACTGGGGCTGTATTCCTACAAAATCGCTTCTTAAAAGCGCCTCCGTCTTTGACTACCTGAAGCATGCTCAGGATTATGGGATAACCATTGAAGGGGAAGCAAAGCCTGATTTTGAAGCCATGGTTAAGCGCAGCCGAGGTGTTGCCGATGGCATGAGTAAAGGTATCCAGTACCTGTTCAAAAAGAACAAGATCGATATCATTCAGGGATCCGGTAAATTACTTACCAACAAAACAGTTGAAGTTACCAAAGAGGACAACTCTAAAGAAGAAGTAACTGCCAACAACATCTTACTTGCCACAGGTGCCCGTAGCCGCCAGTTACCAAACCTGCCACAAGATGGTGTAAAAGTAATTGGTTATCGTAAAGCCCTGACCCTGGACAAACAACCGGAATCAATGATCGTGGTAGGATCCGGTGCTATTGGCAGTGAATTTGCTTATTTCTACAATACCATCGGTACTAAAGTAACCCTTGTTGAATTCATGCCTACGGTTGTTCCCGTGGAAGACGAAGAAGTATCAAAGCAACTGGGACGTTCCTTTAAGAAAGCCGGTATAAAAGTGATGACTGCCGCTGAAGTAACCAATGTGGATACATCAGGTGAGAAGGTGAAAGTGATTATCAAGAACAAAAAAGGTGAAACAGAACACGAGGCTGACATTGTTTTGTCTGCTGTAGGCATTACTCCAAATCTTGAAAACCTGGGTCTTGAAGAAACAGGGGTAGAATTGGAAAAGGGAAAAATAAAGGTAGACGACTACTACCAAACATCGGTGGAAGGTGTTTACGCCATTGGGGACATTGTCCATGGTCCGGCGCTTGCACACGTGGCTTCGGCTGAAGGCATTATCTGTGTAGAAAAACTAGCAGGTCAGTCACCTGAACCATTAGATTACGGAAACATCCCTGGTTGCACCTATACCTATCCGGAAGTTGCTTCAGTAGGTATGACGGAGAAAGCAGCCAAAGAAGCCGGTCACGACCTTAAAATTGGTAAGTTCCCTTTTACAGCCTCTGGTAAAGCCAGCGCTGCCGGTCACAAAGATGGTTTTGTAAAGCTTATCTTCGATGCTAAATACGGTGAATTATTGGGTGCCCACTTAATTGGTGCCAATGTCACTGAAATGATTTCAGAACTGGTATTAGCACGCAAACTAGAAACAACCGGTCATGAAATCATTAAAGCTGTACACCCCCACCCCACCATGTCGGAAGCCGTTATGGAAGCCGCCGCAGCAGCTTATGATGAAGTAATACACATGTAATATATATCCACAAAAAAAGGGGCTTTAAAAGCCCCTTTTTTTATCTTCTCTTTTCTTCTTATCACACAAAATTCATCACTTCCCTGGCAACCCTTTGATTGTACTCAAAAGCCAGGTTTTTATGATTGACCAAATCAACAATGGTTCCAATAAAACACAGACCTCCGGTAAAGAAATAGAGCAATCCCATCCCAATCTGGTTCAGGATGAAACGATGGATTCCGGCAAAACCAAAGAAACCAATCAAGGCAGTCAGAAGTACTATTTGTGCGTCCTTACGACGACCTCGATAAACAATAACGAAGTTCTTCACTTGTTCGTCACTTTTATCTTTTAACAAGCTTTCTAAAAAGATCGCTTCTTCACTTTCAATTTCTGGTAAAAGAGTAATTATCCGATTCATAGTGTTGTGGGTTTAGATAAACTAAATTTAATATCTCGTTTTAATAAGGAAATACTCCTCCATAAAAGAATAATCACAGCCGGAATTCCCAAGGGATGTGCCGCCCATGAATTTGCTAACTGCCCATGGAATAAAAACATAATGGCATGTCCCAATCCACATCCCGGACAAAAATCAAACCCTAAGTTCTTTATGGGACAAAGGGTAAAATGAGGCTCCTGCCCTGGTGTTGTGAAAGCCAGACTTATCAGTGCCACAAGCCAAAACCATGCTTCAAGGTGATTCTTTTTAAACTGATAACGGATATACATTGGAGCCAATCTAATTAACGCAGTAAAGTTAGACTATTTTTAAAAAAAGGTAAAACGCCATTTTCCAAATGGCGATTATCACTGACAATTGTTTGCCGGAAAAAGTTAAATCTTTTTACTTTTGAGCGAATTATCGCATTGCAATAGATCGTTTGACTAAATGACAGAAGATAGACATTAGACTGATTTACATCTAGCTCATTTGTATTTTGACGATCAAAAAATCACAAAAGGCTTAACGAAAAACATCAACCAATAAGACCATCAAAACAGAAAAAAATGAAACGAGCCATAGATTTTTTTTTTCTCACACTTGAAATTGACCACATCTGGCGCGTATTCCACAGAACTAATGAAAAACAAATATAAACACATGAAAAGATTAGTATTTATTGCTTTAGCAGGACTGAGCGGGAGCATAATGGCTCAAAGCATCTCTCCTGAATTACTAAACAAATACAGCGATCGGCTGAAAGATGATCAATCATTTAAGGCGCTTGAAAACGCCATTACAGGGCATGATCTCAAAAAGCTTGCGTTGAACCGGGCTAATGCCGGCACGCATGATCATGAATTTAAATACCGGGTGGATGTGAGCGGTATCACTGACCAGAAGAGTTCAGGTCGTTGCTGGATGTTCACCAGTTTAAATATTCTTCGACCCAAGGTAATGGAGAAGTATAACCTGTCTTCCTTTGAGTTCTCTACCAATTACCTGTATTTCTATGACATCCTTGAAAAATCCAACCTCTTCATGGAACAGATTATTGCAACACGCAATTTGAAGATGAATGAAGATGTGGGGCCATACCTGGCTGATGCAGGCAAAAAAGAGAATGGTCAAACAGTTTCCTGGTTATTTAAAAGTCCTATTGGAGACGGCGGGGTATGGAACAACTTTGTAAACCTGGTAGATAAATACGGCGCCATGCCCAAGTCGGTAATGCCAGAAACTTACCACAGTGAAAAAACACGCACCCTTAACAAACTATTAAATCGCAAACTGCGTGAAAATGGTTTGGCATTACGCGACATAAAAAACGAGAAGAAAGCCCGCGAAGCCAAAGAGGTGATGTTGGCTGATATCTACAAAGTATTGGTTTTAACCTTAGGAGAGCCCCCAAGAACTTTTTCATGGCGTTATAAAGATAAAGATGGTAACCTCAGTGAGGCCAAGGAATACACGCCCCAGTCATTCTTTAAAGAAGCTGTGGGTGTCAATCTCAACGACTATGTGATGTTGATGAACGATCCTTCCCGTCCTTATAACAAACTCTATGAGATTTCCTATGACCGCAATGTCATGGAAGGTCGTAACTGGAGGTACATCAACCTGCCGGCTGATAAGATTAAAGAAGTGGCGATTGCTTCAATTAAAGCCAATGAAGCCATGTATGCCTCTTGTGATGTAGGTAAGCAGTTGAACAGCGACGAAGGTTTGTGTGCCATCGACAACTACCAGTATGGTGAATTGCTGGGTATCACGTTCGGCATGGATAAGAAGCAACGCGTTATCACCAGGGAAAGCGGATCAAGCCATGGAATGGCACTGATTGCGGTTGACGTAAACAAAGATGAAAAGCCGGTAATGTGGCAATTCGAAAATTCTTGGGGTACCAAATCAGGACATGACGGGTATCTTTCATTCACCGATGAGTGGTTTGATGAATTCATGTTCAGACTGGTACCACAAAAGAAATTCATTGATCCGGAGATCCTGAAAATCCTGGATACGGAAGCAACCATCCTTCCTCCATGGGACCCCATGTTCAATGCAGATGAATAAGCAAAAAAGATATAGGCAATAGGACAATGTGATTAATCACCATACCCATTGCAAAAGAAATCATAGAATAGGAGGGAAATAAAACAGGTTTTCCTCCTATTTTATTTTCCCACCTCTCACCCCACTGTCGTGCAAATTTGCATACGGCGGTTTCTGATATTCACCATACACAACACTCCAAAAAAAGCCTTACAATCATAGACTGCCAGGCTTTTCTACACATTCATGTTCTATGTAAAATAGATTGTTAGATGCTAGATCATAGATGTTGAGACGAATTAATTCCTCTAATAATTAAAACTACTTCCGCCCAAAAACTCCCGCACAATGGAGGTTGGTGGTATTTCACGCGGTTGCATGGGTTTAAAATAGCTGAAGAAATTCAACAAGCGATTAGCCTCTGCATATTCCGGCACATTGGGTGGCACTTCCAAAAGAATGGGTTCGGCCAGGGGCTTCAACACCGACAGTTCGTATAGCAAAGCGGTATTGAACATCATATCTGCTTCTTCCTGGAAAGGAAAAATATGCTTCTCCTCACCCCGGCGTACACTTTGCCAGCGCGAGAGGGTATCGGTGGCAGAATAATTCCGGTATTTATAATCTCTCACAATGCGCCGGATCAATCGATTATCGGTGGTATGAATCCGGTTATGATCATCCAGGTTGATATTGGTGAGAGCCGATACATAGACTTTAAACTTTTTCTCGGCAGGTATGGCGGGTGTTAAGCCCGGATTCAACCCATGGATTCCCTCAATAATCAAGATGTTCTCATCAGCCATCTGCAACTTCTCTCCATCGTAAAAGCGCTTACCGGTCTCAAAAGAGAATTTTGGAATATCCACGGTTTTGCCTTCCAATAGATCGGTTAAGTCCTGGTTGAATTTAGGGATATCGAGTGCTTCCAAAGCTTCAAAGTCATACTCCCCGTGTTCATCCAACGGTGTTTTTTCCCGGTCCACAAAATAGTTATCAAGCGACAGGTTAACCGGTTTAATGCCGGCCACTAACAACTGAATGGCCAGTCGCTTTCCAAAGGTGGTTTTCCCGCTGGAAGAGGGCCCGCTGATAAGTACAATCTTAACCTTACCCTTCCGTTCGGCAATGGTATCGGCAATCTGTGCAATCTTTTTCTCATGCAGCGCTTCCGACACCTTGATGATTTGCTCGGCCATGCCATTATAACAGGTACCGTTCAGATCCCCCACATTGGTAACATTCAACACCCGGTTCCATTGGGTGAATTCCTGGAAGATGTCAAACATCTTATTTTGAATGATCAAATCTTCCACCTTATCGGGATTATCTTTCATGGGGACTTGTAACAACATCCCGTTGTAGTACTTATTCAGATCAAATACATTTAAATAACCGGTTGAAGGCACCATGTAACCATAAAACAACCCGATGTGGTTATTCATTTTCTGATAGGTGGTATACACCAATCCCCGGTGCCGCATCAAAGCTGTTTTATCATACATGTTTCGATTTTCAAACAGCTTGATGACCTCCTCCGTTTCGGCCTCCTCACGAATGAAAGGCAAATCTTTATTGATTATCTCCCGCATGCGTTCTCCCAACTGCAACACTTCCTGAATGGATAAATCCTCATGGTGGTTCAACAACTCACAATAGATTCCTTTGGATACCGAGTGTTCAATCCGTAAACGGGCATGGGGGTACAATTCATCCACAGCTTTATACAACACGAAAGACAAACTGCGGATATACATACGCATTCCATCGGGATGGGTGATATCAATGAATTGCACATTTTTAGGATGGTAGACTTCGTAGTTTAATTCGGTTAATTTATTATTTACCAAGGCACCCAGGATGGGATTTTTCAACGTCGGTTTCATCACACCGGCTACCTCTTGCAGGTTAACACCCCTCGAAAACCGCTTGGTTTCTCCGGTATTAACACACTTTATCAGAATTGTTTTATCCATACTCAAGAATTTTAATAGATCGTTGAACTTTCAGTAAGCTGGCAAACATCGTGTATTTATAGATGCATTGAAATACACATGGTACTATTTGCCTATCGGTCTATTATCTAACAGCCGAATCTGGATAAGCAAGAAAAGCACACAGACATAAGTATCAAGATTCTTTCATGACCGGTATTGCAATATCCTGCCAAAAAACACATATACATTACTGATAAGACACTAACGATCTATAGTTTTTAGGTCAATAAAAATAACCTTTTTTACACAACAAGCACGCAATCTGAAGACGAAGCTGCCAATTGTTCACTCAAAACCGCTAAAATGGCTATGAAATGGGTTCTCACGTGACCTGTCAGACTTTCCGCTCCTTACACCTAGTCTTCTGGCACCAAATTTCTATTGAACGACTCCCTTTTTATAGTTTTCAACAAGAATAAGCTTCCCCTCAGAGGAGAAATACTGCCAAATTCCTTCTTTTAGCCCGTCAACAATCTTGCCTTGGATATAAATATCTACTGCCCCGACCTTTTCACTCTCTGGATTAATGTCGCACAGGGTTAAAACAAGTTTACCATTCAACCGGTCACCATTCGTTCTGTCGATATAAATATGATTCTCCTGTTCCTGGTAGTGACGTTCAAAATCACCCATATCCAAGACGATAAGAGGTAATTCATTCGAAAAAGCAGCCGCCGGCTCTTTCTTTTTTTCCCTTAATTCTATTAGATAAACCAAACTTAAGAAACACACCATACCCAGGATCATTGCCACTTGATAACACATTTTTGCCTGGGTCCTAAGTTTATCACATATTTTCATTGAAATACCGTTGATTTATTTTACAATAGATCGTTAGACTTGCATTAACAGACCTGAAACTGATTTATGGTCAGCTCAATTTTGATACCAAAAAAGCTTTGACTTTCAATTAGCCATCAGCTATCAATCAAATAATGCCAAATTCTTAACGAACGGTTAATTTTATTCTCATCGATAATTTTGCAGACACCAATTAATAAACCTGATACTAACGGTTCGCATTTTTTACTACCATAACCTATCTAATGCACCTTCCGCCATAAACTGCCTGTTAGGCCTTAGCCACGCTAAAAACCATAACCCATTAACAGTAATGAAGTAATTCCCGGCCTCAAAAAAGCGGCACAAACATAACATTATTTTATTAAGAACAAAATGACAAAATCACCCTTTTTTACCATGATAATATCAGCAGATTTAAAACAGCTTACAGAGCCCCACAGACAGATGAATGAAAATTTCATATTAACCTCAAAATAGAATACACAAATATACCTCCACGATTTTCCTTGAGTATTCAATGAAAATCGGGGAGGTATATTTCTGCGACTGGTTTTGGCCTCTGTGTTTTTGTTTTCAGGCTGGCGCTATAGCAGAGGACCTGCCCGGCCACCCAAATAAAAGTGAGCAAAAGAATCACGAAATATGGCTACCTTGCCGCCTTTTTTATAAGTGCCATGGCCAGATACATGGAGTTAAGGCGGCGCGATGATGTTTTTTACGATAAAAGTTTTAAGATATGTCAAAGTTAATTCTGGTGAGTGCCTGTTTAGCGGGTGTTAATTGCCGCTATAATGGCGGCAATTCCAAGATTGAGGAGATTGCACAACTGGTGAACAGCGGTAAAGCTATACCGGTTTGTCCGGAGGTATTGGGTGGCCTGGAGACGCCACGGGCTTGTTCGGAGATCATTTTGGACCAAGAGGGACTAAAGGTGATGAGCAACCAGGGGGAGGACCTCACCCATGCATTTAAAGAGGGTGCCCGGAAAACATTGGAAGTGGTAAAAGCGCTTGATATCAACACGGCTATTTTGCAATCAAGAAGTCCTTCATGTGGCTTTGGTAAAATTTATGACGGAACGTTTACCGGTAAAATGAAAAAGGGCAATGGCTTCACGGCAGAATTACTGTCTCAGCATGGGATAGAGATATATACGGATGAGAATTTTGGGGAGGAGAGGAATAAGGAGATAGAGGTTAGAGAATAGAAACTGGTGGAGAGAGGTGGAATTTGGTGATAGAGGAATAGTAGGAAATAGATAGAAATAAATGGAAATAGAGAGAGAGGTTAGAGGATAGAAGTTCGAGAAGCTGATGGAGATAGAGGGATCATAGGAAATAGATGGAAATAAATTGAAATAGAGAGAGAGGTTAGAAGATGGAGATTCGAAACTGGTGGAGAGAGGTGGAATTTGGTGATAGAGGAATAGTTGGAAATAGATAGAAATAAATGGAAATAGGGAAACACATAGAAATAAATGGAAATAGGGAGAGAGGTTAGAAGATGGAGATTCGAAACTGGTGGAGAGAGGTGAAATTTGGTGATAGAGGAATAGTAGGAAATAGATAGAAATAAATGGAAATAGGGAGAGAGGTTAGAAGATAGAAGTTCGAGAAGCTGATGGAGATAGAGGGATCATAGGAAATAGATGGAAATAAATTGAAATAGGGAGATGGAGGTTAGAGAATAGAGGTTGGAAGCTGATGGAGATAGATGAAAATAGGGAAACACATAGAAATAAATTGAAATAGGGAGAGAGAGGTTAGAGATTTGAAGCTGGCAAAAATAAATGGAGCTAGATGGTTGGACGGGAGGAATTCAATCCTGTTAATCTTGTAAATCATGTCTTATTCACCCCCTAGCCCATAAATAAAAAAAGCGCCGTTTCTCAATAGGAAACGGCGCTTTTGCATTCGTATCAGAGGGGTTAATTCTCTGCTTTGGGTTCAAACACTACTTGTATCTTGTCGGCTTTTTTTAAGAATTTACCAACGGCTTTTTTGATGTCTTTGGTGGTCATGTTTTCAATGATGTT
Organism: Marinilabiliaceae bacterium JC017; assembly: GCA_004296775.1. Classification (GTDB taxonomy): domain Bacteria; phylum Bacteroidota; class Bacteroidia; order Bacteroidales; family Marinilabiliaceae; genus JC017. Next base: position 42,533 of record RHGE01000014.1, on the reverse strand, counting down.
TTCATAGTTATCCGGATCATCATTGTTAACACCATGCACGTAATAGCTATAAAGAACACCCACCCAATAACCATTTTTCTCTTTGCGTTCTTTACGTCCTTTCAAAAGATTTTTGCGCACTTTATCAACATCTTCCTGAGAGGGGCCGTTTTTCACCATGGCCTCAAGCTCTTTATAAATAAGCGGAATTAAATCGTTGGCACGGTCCGGATCACAATCGAAGTTAATCAGGAGACTAGCATCAGATTCGGGGTAATGGTTAGAGGTAGCTCTTACGCCTACTCCATAGGTACCCCCTTCTTTCTCTCTTACCGATTCGGTATAACGCAAATCGAGTATTCCCTCAAGGAATGACATCATGATACGGTTTTCAGGAGTATAAGCAATGTCGTTGTCGTAATTGATTATAACCGTGCTTTTGGGTGTGGTCATCTTCAATGGGATATTTTTAACGGTGATCCCTTTGGGACCTTCTACCTTACGATCCACCCAATTCTCTTTGCTGTCGGTTGACTTAATGGCACCAATATATTTGGTAGCCATCTCTTTTACCGTTTCCTGTGGTATATCTCCCACAATGAAGAAGGTAAAATCGGCAGCATTGCTGAAACGTTCCTGATAGATCTCTTTCATGCGGTCGAAATCCACATCATCCAGGTAGGCTCCATCAATCTTCCTTACCCTTGGGTTATAATCGCTAAAGATAAAGGACAAGCTGTCGCGGATTATCTGGCGCGGATTATCGCCCCGGTTGGCAATGGCAGCCCGGTTACGTTGCATTAAAGCGGTGAAGGCTTCCTTGTCGAACCGCGGATTTTCGAAATGAAGATACAACAGCTGCATCATGGTTTCGAAGTCTTGGGTGCGGGCGCTGCCATAAAGACCTTCGGACAAGCCATTGATTCGCGTACTCACCTCTGCATTTTTACCGGTCAGAGCTTTATTCAGGGCAATGGCATCGAAAGCTCCCAAACCAAAAGCACCCATAAAATCGGTGGTCATGTCGGCAGTCGGTAAATCGCTTTTCTCATATAACGAAGTTCCGCCCCTGCTATAGGCATTCAGACTAACACGCTCCTTATTGTAATCGGCAAAGCGGTAAACCACCTTAGCGTTATTACTCAATGTCCACTCCACAGCATTAAACTGTGGCAGCTCTTTGGTAGCAATTACCGATGCCGCCGGTAATTCGCCTTCAATGAGATTATCAGCCACGGCTACATCTTCATAAGCTGAAATAGTGGCATCGTTCTCTACTTTATCAATAATGGCCAAAGACTCAGCCTCGGTCAGGTGGTTCACTCCTTCTTTTGCAGGACCGGTTACAATAATAACCCGGTTATGGGGTGTATAGGCACTGGCAAAAAGAGCAGACACCTCTTCAACTGTGATTTCAGGGATAACCGATTTACCGAATTGATATTCATACTCGATACCGGCTATGGGCGTGCGATTCAGATAATGCTCCTTGTATTCACGACAGAAACGGTCGTTGGATATTTTATTACGCTGTTTGTAGGCTGTTTCGAATCCCACCAACATATTTGTTTTGGCACGCTCCAGTTCGCCCGGGGTAAATCCAAAATTCTTAGCCCGCATTACCTCCTTTAGGATGGCCTCAAACGCTTTTGCTTCTTCATTATCCTTGGCCGAGGCACTGATATACAAAACATCTGAAGTACGAGTAAACCCTGAAAAGCCAACACCCCCGTGGATAAAGGGCGGATTGCCTTTTTGCAGCAATTCAGAAATCCGATCATTCAACATGGTTTCCACCAATCCTTTCATATATTCAGTTCGAAGATATTCCAGGTTCTTGGCTTCGGGTTTAACAACTGCCGATTTAATATACAAGGCTACACTTGAGCGGGTGGCTTCCTTATCGGTAGCCAGCGTATATAATGGCTCTTCATTATCGGGGATATCAACAGTATAACGCTCCATTGGCTTATCCACCGCTTTTATCTCCGAAAACAACTTCTTCACCTTGGCTTCCACCTCATCCACATCAAAATCACCAACTACGGCAATGGCTTGCAAATCGGTGCGGTACCAATCATGATAAAATTTACGAAGGGTGTTGTAATCATGGTGTTTAATCACATCCAAATCACCAATAACATCCCGTTTGGCATATTTGGAATGGTTATACAACACGGGCGAAAACTGGTTGCGGATGCGGAAACGTGAATCGCGACGTGTGCGCCACTCTTCGGTGATAACACCACGCTCCGAATCAATTTCTTCGTCGGTTAACAACAGGTAGTCCGACCAGTCGTGTAACACCAGCAAACAGGTATCAATTAAACCTTCCGGTCCCACCGGTACATCGCTCAGGTTATAAACCGTTTCATCCTGGGCGGTGTAGGCATTGATATTACGTCCAAAGGCTACCCCATGACGTTCCAGGGTATTAATGATTCCTTTTCCCGGGAAATGTTCGGTTCCGTTAAAAGACATATGTTCCAGGAAGTGGGCCAATCCGTTTTGATTATCCTCTTCCAGGATGGCTCCCACATTTTGAATGATGTAGAAACTGGCTCTTTCTTTGGGTTCTTCATTGTGCCGGATGTAATAAGTCAGGCCGTTTTCAAGTACCCCCATCCTTACTTGCGGATCTACCGGTACCGGTTCCTCTAAATTAAACGGTGCCTGTGCGTGCATAAGGGTTGATAGCAGCAAGACACCAATCACCATAAATAATCTTGACATAAACGTTAGTTTTTTAAGGATAAAATAAATCGTTGCCTAAAATATTAATTTGAAAGCCGAATCATATTCAATTAACATTCTTTAACAACAAGAGCAGCTACATATCAGTCACTGTCTGCATTCTAATTAAAGGCGGAAGGCCACTCCCTCATCATTTTTTGAATGAACTTTTAAGTTGACAACACCGATAACTCAAACTGAATTAACACTTACAGGGACCTCCTGTGGCGCCACCGAATCATATTCCTTACAATTTTATATACCTAGGGAGCAGGGAACAGTTAACAGGGAACAGTAAACAGGGAACAAGGAACAGAGAACAGGGAACAGTTGGCAGTGAACAGTTGGCAGTGAACAGTTGGCAGTGAACAGTTGGCAGTGAACAGTTGGCAGTGAACAGTTGGCATTGACGTGAATTCGTATGGTCTTCAGAAAACTTCCTGCGACCTTGCAAGAAGGTTTTCTTAAGGTTCAGAAAACGCCAAACGACCTTGCGAGAACATTTCTGAAGCTCAGAAAACGCCAAACGACCTTGCTAGAACATTTCGGAGGTTCCGAAAACGCCAAACGACCTTGCGAGAACATTTCGGAAGCTCAGAAAACGCCAAACGACCTTGCGAGAACATTTCTGAAGTTCAGAAAACGCCAAACGACCTCGTGAGAACATTTCTGAAGCTCAGAAAACACCAAACGACCTTGCGAGAACATTTCTGAAGCTCAGAAAACACCAAACGACCTTGCGAGAACATTTCTGAAGCTCAGAAAACACCAAACGACCTTGCGAGAACATTTCTGAAGCTCAGAAAACGCCAAACGACCTCGCGAGAACATTTCGGAGGTTCCCGAAAACGCCAAACGACCTTGCGAGAACATTTCGCGGGCTCGCGGAAACGCCAAACGACCTCGCGAGAACATTTCGCGGGCTCGCGGAAACGCCAAACGACCTCGCGAGAACATTTCGCGGACTCGCGGAAACGCCAAACGACCTCGCGAGAACATTTCGCGGACTCGCGGAAACGCCAAACGACCTTGCAAGAAAGTTTCGCGGATCCGCGGAAACGCCAAACGACCTTGCAAGAAAGTTTCGCGGATCCGCGGATTCCCATCAAATGATTAACCTATTTTGATAGACTACAACTTTCAACCCTTAATTCGCATAATCAAAAAAGCCGGAAGATGATCTTCCGGCTTGTTGTTATTTTTATAAGCTTATACCATAAGCATATGTTTTTTCAGGAGAATCATGAAAAAAACCTCTTCGAGGGATTTTACTTAATGCTGATTGTTGTTCGAGATTGACATTGGTAAGTGCGGTCTATTTCAATCTGTTTCCATGTATTTCTATTTATTTCCCCCTCTAACTTCTAACCTCTCTATATATTTCCATCCAATTTGAACAACATGTTGGTGAAAGTTGCTGCCTAAGCGTCTAACGATCTATTGATAAAATTGGTATAGATTAATTATTTACTACTCAAGTATTGTTGAAACTGCGTCCGTACTTCCATTGGCAACTCTTCATTTTCCACCCCTTTTAACAATACCTTCCGGGCTTCGTCTTTTTGATTGTTTTTCATGTAAATATCATACAAAAAAAAATAGGAATCGGTATAGGTGGGAAAACGGTTAATCATCGTTTTCAATTGTTTAATGGCGGGCTGCTTCTGATTATTGGAATAGAGGAAGTACCCGTAGGTATACCCGTACTTGGGATTTTGCGCATCAATTTCCCAGGCCAACCCGGACAACCTGACCGCCTCCGAAAGATTGTTATTAGCCACCAAAACACTGAGGTTAAAAGCGGCCACAGCCGAACGTGGGTTGAGTTCCAACACTTTCTCAAAAGATGTTTTAGACTCCTGCCGTTTTCCCATCTCACCCATCAACAAAGCATAATTTAAGTGGGTGACTTCGTTTTCCGGATCCAATGACAGGGCTTTCTGAAACTGACTTTGGGCTTTATCGTTTTGCCCGGTGAAAGAATAAATCAATCCGCTATTAACATGTGCCCCAAGGTTCTCGGGATAGATATCGGTGGAAATTTTAAAGTGTTTCAAGGCATTTGGAAAATCCCGCTTATTAAAGTAGAAGTTTCCCAATGCTGCCTGTGCCCCAAAGTCATCGGGCCGTGAGGTATGAGAGGTAATAAACTCCTTCATGGCTGTTTGAAACGCTGCATCTTTTTTGCCTTCCAATAATTCATCCGGGAGGGTTGAAAGCGCATTGGCTGCCTGTATCCTAACCAGGCGGTAATCATCCCGCGTCAATGGCAATAAACTGTCCACTACCCCAGGTAACTGTTGGTAAGCAAACGATTCGGCAGCCGATGAACGCACCAATGGTGACGGATTCTTTAATGCGCCATAAATAACCGGCCACTTACGCTCATTAGGACAATTACGCAACAACCGAACCAGTGAATTGGTAACCACTTCACCATAAAGATCGCTTTCAATGGCAGCAAGCATCTTGTTAATATTTTTCCATTTACCATCCCGGGACTGTCTGATCAAACGGCCCTGCGCCATGTATTTCTTCTGACGTGTGGTCTTATTCCATTTCACCAGGTGCTTTTGTGCCCAGTCAGGCGTCTCCTCTGTATGGCAAATATTACACGCATTGGGTGAACCAAATTCTTTAGTAGCCAATGGTACCGGTGGGCGCATGGAGTGATCGCTCCGGTGCATGCGGGCAAACTCCGTCATGGGCATATGGCAGGAAATACACCTGGCAACGGCACTACCGGCAGGATGATGACTATGCGCTTCCACAGTATTCACCTGCTCCTGGTGACAGGGTAAACAGGCATTATTAAACTGTTTTTCTTTGAACCGATAACGCCCGCTGGACGTGTGGCAATGCACGCAATCCAATTGTCCCGATTGGGTACAGGGACTCTGCAGCCAGGTTGTATGCGTGTAGTTCTCTCCCAGGTCCCGTCCATCGGGATAAAAATCCCTGTTCTCCAGGGTTGTCAGGTTGTAATGATCAAAGAAGCGATCTCCCGGTGCAAATGAGGGTGAAATTGGATGCATCTTCGCATGACAAGGCGCACAGGAAGCATTCTGCTGTTCATGGGTAAAATCCCTGGTGACAATGATCTTTAAATCCTCCGGCACTTCGCCCTCTTTGGCCTCCATGCACACCTTAACGTGTTCCCCGCTGGGGCCGTGACAGGTCTCACAATTGATACCATTCTCTTTCCAGGTAGTATGATAGGAGTTGGTTGCCAAGTCATAATTATTAGTCAACTGACTCACATGACAACTGTAGCATGAAGTATTATAAGTGAAACTAATATGTCGCCAGGGTAAAGCTTCATCATCCACACCTTCTGAAAAATGACGGATGGCACTTTTGGGGTTGTTATACCACTCATCCCGATTAATATCATAAGCCAGGGGCATAACTTGCAAGCGCCCTTTTTCAAAAGGCGTCAGAAAGTAGTATATATTTTTACCTCCCAAAGCAAAGGTGGCCGGATACATCACTTCGCTTTCTCCCTTTCGCTCAATGAAGAAAAGTGAATCCCGGATTACTTCCACCCTGAAGAATGAGCTATCCACCGCAATCTCACCGGGGCATGCTGGCACTTTATTTAATGCAAACTCAGCGTTGATATTTTGAATAGCTAATCCATGGTTCGATGACGCCCACAATTCATAAAAACGTTCATGACACTGGCGACACCCAACCGACCCGTAATAACCTTCGGGATCCTCTGTTACCCCCTCCGATTTATGCGTTAATAACGGATATAAAATGGCAAGAATAGCAGCGACAACAACAATAAAAACGCTAAAAATTAAAAGCTTTTTCTTCATGAGTGAATATTTTGAATAGCAATGCGTAAAAATAAGCAATAAATAACGGATAACTGCGAAGTGGCAGGCAACCCCTTATTTTTAATTAATTGAGCAAGTAAATAATTCTATGGCAATTCAAACAAAGATGTAAATCAGTCTCTGGTCTATCACCATAACGTTAACGACCTACTATCAGTCCTCTAATATTTTATTATTCGTAAGGTATGCTTTAAGGCAATTTGAAAAATACCCAACTTATCTTCTTCCGTTTCAGTCAAGCCGGTGCGTGTTAATTGATAAAAATAGGTTCCTTCAAGCGAAAGAGCCGTACTAATCTGATAGCCCAGTCCCATACCATAACGCCCCCGTTGAAAAAAACCGAAATCGCTTTTATCCCCAAATAGATTAACATTAAACTCTGCTGACGCCAACCCATACAAGGTTTTGGGATAGATAACCCGTTTATTGATACCCCACCGCGTACTGACACGGTATCGCAAACGGGTATTAAAATCAGAATTTCCTTCAGGCGGATAAATAAAAATCCGTTCTTCCACACGCAACCGGTGACGAAAACTCATGCGCGGCAAAATAGGGTATAAAAAACGGAAACTTTGATGAGGCCTGAATTCAATTTCATTTCCATTCCCATACTTATTAACATGGTTAATCATCAATCCGCCATCCAGTGAAATCCGGTCAGACTTTTTATACGTCATGCTACCTCTTATTCCCCACCGGGTCCATTCTGCATCTTTAAGTCCCTGGTATAATCCGCCGTCTGATAATAACGACCATTTCTCATTGAAATGAATGGTCTCCTGGTAAATTATCCGTAACTCCCTGTTTTGAGAAAACAAATGAAAAGCATTGCCCAATAAAATGATGATGAATAAATATTTTACCCATACCGGATTTTTCCTCATCCCCATAGCAAATTGATTGTTAACTGAAATAGAATGGTGTATCGAATAAACAAAAATAACATGAACAATGCCAGATAAAAATCCAAATCATCAATTATGACAAATTATCACTATAAATACATAATCATAGGCGCCGGCATCACGGGCATTTCAACAGCCAAAGACAGTTCTCTTTTATTAAGACCAACTTCCTTATAAACCCTCCTTTCAGATTGCTTAAAAGCAGAAGTTTTAAAAAAATATATTTTTAGGCCAATATCCACTAACTCATTCTCCGCTCACAAGCATGGTTAAAGAGGGAAAATGAGGATATGTACAGACAACTATTCTTTGAAAACGATTCACTATCAACCTTTGTCGCGATAAACGATAATAAGCGCTCAAAACAGTATCAACAAGCCCTCATGAACCATGAATCCAAAAAATATGCTGAAGAATATGTCATTATAGCAGATAAAGTGGTTTTCTCATTTTTTTTATGCCAAACGCTTTATAATTTAGCGTCCGAATGAATGACACCTTATATTTTAAACCGTTACAATAATGGGAAAAACACTTGAAACCAGCGTATATTCAGAGATAGGCGAGCTGGAAGGAGTAATATTACACACTCCGGGGAAAGAGGTTGAAAATATGACGCCCAGTAATGCTGAGCGCGCTCTTTACAGTGATATTCTTAACCTCTCGGTTGCGGTAGAGGAATATCAGCAATTAAAAGGCGTATTAGGAATGGTTACCAACACCTACCAGGTAAAAGACCTACTGGCCGAAATACTTGAGCAGCCTAAAATACGTCTCAATCTAATAGAAAAGATCTGTACGTTTGAGCAAGTGCTAAACATCAAAGAAGACCTTTTGGAGCTTCCTTCCGCTGAGCTGGCCAGACAACTGATCGAAGGGGTAGTACTCAAAAAAGATACATTAACCACTTTCTTATCCGACGACAGATATTCATTACGCCCGTTGCACAATTTCTTTTTCACCCGCGATGCCTCCATATCAGTATACGACAAAGTGCTGATATCAAAAATGGCCAATGGCGTAAGGGAAAGAGAAGCAATCGTCATGGAAGCCATCTTTAATCACTCCACCAGCTTCAAAGCGTCAACGGTCTATCCGCTCAATTTCTACAATGTAGGCAAAGAGACAACCATAGAGGGCGGTGATGTTTTAATTGCAAGGGATGATGTTTTAGTTATTGGCAACGGCGCACGCACCAGCACTGAGGGTATTGATTTTATTATTAATCAACTCAAGCAAAACAAGAAACGCCAATATGTGGTGGTTCAACAATTACCTGAAACGCCGGAGTCATTTATCCACCTGGACATGGTATTTACCTTCCTGGACAAAAACGCCTGCATGGTTTATGAACCACTGATCATGAATTCATCGAAACATCACACTATCCTGATCACCATTGACAATGGAGAGGTCGTTTCCATTAACAACAAAAAGAATTTGCTCTGTTGCTTAAAGGAGTTAGGCTTTGACTTAAAACCTATTTTCTGTGGCGGATCAAAAGATATTTGGACGCAAGAGCGTGAACAATGGCATAGCGGCGCGAACTTCTTCGCCATGGCACCAGGTAAAGTACTGGGATACGCCCGTAATGTACACACCTTGGAAGAGATGAATAACAATGGCTTCGATATTATCAAAGCTGTTGATGTTATCGATAAAAAAGTAAACCTGAAGGATTATCAAAAATATGTAGTTACCATTGGCGGTTCAGAACTATCCCGCGGTGGTGGTGGTGCACGATGCATGACCATGCCTGTTCGTAGAAAACCGGTAAAGTGGTAATTCGATAAAACACAAAAAAGAGGGCAATAGCCCTCTTTTTTTTTACTTCCTTATCAACTCACCAACCGTTGCACCAACTCAGATGCTTCTTTAAGGGTTATAGCTGAATATACTTTTAATCCGGATTCATCAATTATTTTCTTTCCTCCTTCAGCATTTGTGCCCTGAAGTCGCACAATAACGGGAATACTAACCTCTCCTATCTTCTTATATGCTTCAACCACACCTTGGGCCACCCGATCACACCTTACAATGCCCCCGAAAATATTAATCAATATAGCTTTCACATTATTGTCGCTAAGAATGATCTTCAAACCTGCTTCAACAGTCTGCGCATTAGCACCTCCCCCAACATCAAGAAAATTTGCCGGATCACCCCCGGAAAGCTTTATAATGTCCATGGTCGCCATTGCTAACCCAGCGCCATTAACCATACATCCAACATTTCCGTCTAGTTTTACAAAATTCAGATTGTGTGCCGAGGCTTCAGTCTCAGCAGGCTCTTCCTCATTCAAATCACGCAACACAGCATAATCGGCATGCCGAAATAGAGCATTATCATCCAGATTTACTTTCGCATCCACAGCAAGAATATAGTCATCGGAGGTTTTTAACACCGGATTAATCTCAAACAAAGAGGCATCAGTAGACTCATATGCTCGATATAAGGCAGTAACAAACTTCACCATCTCCTTATATGACTTTCCGGATAATCCGAGCTTAAAAGCTATCTTTCGTGCTTGAAAAGACAGCAATCCGGTTCCCGGATCAACTTCTTCTTTAAAGATTAAATGTGGTGTTTTCTCGGCCACCTCTTCAATATCCATGCCCCCTTCTGTGGAATACATGATAATGTTTCGCCCGGTTTGACGATTTAATAAAACACTCATATAGAATTCCCGGATCGAACTACCTCCCGGGTAATAGACATCCTGAGCAACCAATACCTTTCGAACAAACTTTCCTTCAGGACCCGTTTGATGCGTTACCAGGTTCATCCCAATTATCCGGGATGACAATTCCTGCACCTCTTCCAATGATTTAGCCAACTTAACCCCTCCGCCTTTTCCACGGCCACCAGCATGAATCTGTGCTTTCACAACCCACCAGCCGGTTCCTGTTTTTTGGTGCAATTCTTTAGCGGCTTCAACAGCTTGTTCGGGAGTCTCAGCAATAATACCTTCCTGAATGGAGACACCAAATGATTTCAGAAGCTCTTTTCCTTGATATTCATGTATATTCATAAAACAGGGATTTTGATTGGCATTTTTCAGACTTTAATATCAATGACTTTTAATTCCTCTAGTTTTCAAAACAGGAATAGTTATATTTTTGTTGTCAGAAAACATGGAAAAAATGAGAAAGTTAAAGACCAATGAACTCAACAGGTTATCTGTCGAGGAGTTCAAGAAAGTTGAAAAAATACCGGTAACCGTAGTACTCGATAACGTACGAAGCTTAAATAATGTAGGATCGATCTTCAGAACTTCCGATGCATTATGCCTTGAAAAAATCATTTTATGCGGCATTACTGCAACTCCACCTCATAAAGAAATTCATAAAACAGCCCTCGGCGCTGAAGATTCCATGCAATGGTGTTATTTTGAAAACACCGAAGATGCGGTCACGGAACTAAAAGAAGAAGGTTATGTGATTTGTAGCGTTGAACAAGTAGAAAATAGCCACTCATTACTGGAATACATGCCTGTTAAAGACAAGAAATATGCCTTAATTTTTGGTAATGAAGTAAAAGGTGTGCAGCAAAAAATAGTAAATCAAAGCGACGCTTGTATTGAAATCCCTCAATTCGGAACAAAACATTCTTTCAACGTTTCTGTGAGTGCTGGAATCGTCCTTTGGGAATTTTTCAAAAAAATGAAATAAAAAAAGGGTGGTTAATAAACCACCCTTTTTTATATATAATCTTTACTAATTACTGTACAATTGATTTGAAAGTAGCGTCTTCGAAGAATTTCGCGAATTCCATATCTTTTACAGCTGATTCTTTAAATGCTCCGTCAAGCTCAACTGCTTTACGCAAACCGTCAAACATTAAATCGTTTTCACCAGTTCTTGCACCTACAATAGCTTTTAGGTAATATTTAAAGGCTACTTCACGAGTATTAGCATTCAATGTTGATAATGCAGCGTCATACTTTTCAGCCAAAACTTTAGCTAAAGCAGCATTACAAGTAGTGCTGTTTCCGAAGTAACGCATAGCAGCATCATAATCTCCTTTGTGAATAGCAACAATTCCTAGGTTGTTATCCAGTTCTGAACCGGCACCAGCAGCAGCTCCAAAGAATTCTTCTGCTTTAGCAAGGTCTCCATTACGAAGCGCCATAACACCCAGGTTATTATTAATCTCAGCTACATTACCTTTCAAAGAGTTAGCTTTTTCGAAAGCTGTTTTAGCACCAGCTAAATCACCTTTTGCATAAAGTACACATCCAACATTGTTTTGTGCTCTCCAGCATTTAGGGAAGTTTTTAACCGCTGCTTTATAGATATCTAATTGAAGATCCAGGTTATCAGTTAAAGTAGCTGCATAAAGCAACTCTTCGATGTTCAATTCAGCAGGGTTGTTTGCAGCAAGTTCTGCAATTTCCTTGTCTGTCTTACCAATAACATCAACATTAACAGTCATTTTAGAACGACGAAGTTTTGGAAGAATTTCATCAGCAAGAACTTTAAAAGTCTCAGCCATGTTCTTGATTTCACGCTCACGTACTTCTGGATCACTGTACATAGAAAGAACACGAAGAATTAATTCTTTATCCTGGATATTTGATTTCTCCATTAAAGCTTTAAATCCTTCCCAATCTTCCGGAGTGTTTTTAAGATCAAAGAAATTTTCTTCTTTAGCTCCTTCTACTTTAGCTCTCTTCAATTCACGAGCTAAATAGTTTTTAGCTACTTTTTCACGTTTCGCAGCTAAAGTTGTATTTAAATCAGTTGGACCATCTGGAGATGCATAAGCAGAAATCTCAACGCCTTTGAATTCTTTGTTTTCAGCTGCGTTAGCTGCTTTGATATACTCCTTAATGGCTTTGATTTCGTCTTTTCTTAATTCCGATCCTCTAATATTAGCTTGTTGGATCAAAAAGAAGATGTCAGCAATTTGCGCTTCAGGAATAATTCTTTGGAAATTGTCTTCTCCAATAGCTGCCTGAGCCCCCTTATCACCAACAAGAGCAGAAGTAGAAATTACACCGTCAGCAATCTTGTAATCATCAAATTCAACAGTGTTACTACCTTTAGTAGCTTTTACACGTACTACCAGGTCAGAAATTCTCATATTTTCATTATATGGAACTGATCCAGTATATGTGTATTGTCCACCATTAGTGTATGAAATTACTTTATCATTTCCCTCAACTGATTCTCCTTGCAGACGGTATGTTGGGAATGCTGTTTCACCACCTTCATATACCAATACTGGAGTAGCTTCAATAACAACTTTTTTATCAAAGTACTTTTCAGGAACTTGTACTTTAACTTCTACATCCACTTTGCCTGCATGTGCTTCAAGCACTTCAGGTGTTACGGTATAGTTTACACCAGGTGCGTTTTTTTTCATCTTATCCAACCCTGCACAACTTGCCATAAGAGCAGCAAGGGCAAGAGAAGCAAAGAGATTGATTCTAGTTTTTTTCATAATGTTTACCCAATTATTTGTTTTTGAACTAATTTCCTAGATGTTCCCTACAAATTTAAGAATGTTTTTAAAAAATAAAAGGTAGCTCATCTAATAATTGCAAATATAGATATTCTCGGATATTTTAACAATGAAAAGGCTTTGACCACTATTTTATTCACCAATAGCATGAATGATTTGTAAGTTTATATGCTCTTTTTTCAGCATGAATCTTCTTATCTGAACTACAGGGTATTTAATAGAAAATAGATGTAAGAGTATTATTATTACTAACAAATAAAACTACAAAACCTCTTCTTCACAAAAACCACTTTCTATATTTAAAAGAGACGCTGACTTTTATTGAGACGATATTCTTTAATTTTTCCGCCAATCCAACCAGCCGTCATTCCTAAAAACCAACCCAATACGATAGCCCCGATTAAATCGACAGCCATAAAAGCATGAAATAACCAGCCAATAAATATGCCAATAATTATTCCCAGAAAGATAAACAGAGAAAGTATTTTTCCTTTAGGCACTACTCCATGGCTCCTTTTCAAATGCTTAAAAGCACCATCCACCTCTAATTCAAACAAACGCCTTTCCTTTTGCGAGCCTCTCACCACAGACTTGATATCTTTTAGATAAAGATTCAAGTTATTATATATCCGTTGACACTCCTGACAGCTACCTTCCCGAACTTGAACGGCCATAATTAATCGAGGAAAAACCTCCAATCCCATTGATCGTATCTCACTCCATGACACATCTTTAACCTGCTTATTAATGACATCTCTTACCGTTTGTTGATCCATACAATTAATCGAATAAAAAAGGTCATCAAAACATTGATGACCTTTATGTGAAAACCTAACGTTTTATTCTTTAGCTTTTTCTTTTCTAGGCAATAATACTTTTCGAGAAAGTTTGAGCTTACCAGTTCGCTGGTCAATCTCAATAAGTTTCACTTCAACTTCCTCTCCTTCTTTCAACACATCCTCAACTTTCTCCAATCGCCTCCATTCTATTTCAGAAATATGAAGCAAGCCATCTTTACCTGGTATAATCTCAACAAAAGCTCCAAAAGGAACGATCGACTTTACCTTACCCTTATACACTTTCCCTACTTCAGGTACAGCTACAATTGCATTAATTCGCTCAGTGGCTTTTTCAATAGATTCAGCATTATCCGCGGAAATATCAACAACTCCACAATCACCATCTTCTTCAATAACAATAACAGAACCTGTTGTTGCCTGAATCTCCTGAATAATTTTTCCTCCAGGACCGATTACAGCACCAATCATCTCTTTAGGTATCCTCAATGTAACGATACGTGGAGCATGTGGCTTAAAGTCTTCTCTTGGTTCACTGATTGTTTCTGTAATCTTACCAAGAATATGCATTCTTCCTGCACGAGCCTGTTCTAATGCATTTTCCAACACCTCATAGGAAAGACCATCAACTTTAATATCCATTTGAGTAGCAGTAATACCATCTTTAGTACCTGTTACTTTAAAGTCCATATCTCCCAGGTGATCTTCATCTCCAAGAATATCTGAAAGTATTGCATACTTATCAGAATCCTTATCTGTAATAAGCCCCATGGCAATACCTGACACCGGCTTTTTAATCTGAACACCAGCGTCCATTAAGGCCAATGTTCCGGCACATACTGTTGCCATAGAAGAAGATCCGTTTGATTCCAAAATATCCGAAACAATCCTCACAACATATGGAAATTCATCAGGAAGCATTCGCTTCAATGCGCGGTGAGCCAAGTTTCCATGACCTATTTCGCGACGGCTTATTCCGCGAGCAGGACGAGCATCGCCAGTTGAAAACGGCGGGAAATTATAATGCAACAGGAATCGGTCAACACCTTTTACCAGCACATCATCAATAATCTTCTCATCCATCTTGGTTCCAAGAGTAACAGTCGTCAATGATTGTGTTTCACCCCGGGTAAAAACAGCAGATCCATGAGGTCCCGGCAAATAATCAATTTCTGACCATATCGGACGAATCTCATTTGTCTTACGACCATCCAAGCGAATACCTTCATCAAGAATAACACGACGTACAGCTTCCTTCTCTACATCGTGGTAATATTTCTTTATTAATCCAACAGGAATATCCTCAGCATCTTCTGCATAATTATTTGCAATATACTCATCACAAATGGCATCAAATGCATCCTGCCGTTCATGCTTATTAGCATTACATGAGCGGGCTACTGCAAGTGCTTTATCATAGGTTTCACTCCAAACTTTCTGACGTAGCTCCTCATCATTTTCTTCGTGGCAAAACTCACGTTTTTCAGTTTTACCAACCAATTCCATT
Source organism: Marinilabiliaceae bacterium JC017 (assembly GCA_004296775.1). Classification (GTDB taxonomy): domain Bacteria; phylum Bacteroidota; class Bacteroidia; order Bacteroidales; family Marinilabiliaceae; genus JC017. The sequence goes on along the minus strand of RHGE01000014.1, from coordinate 27,300 downwards.
AATTCTAACTGAACTCTACAATGATCCTTAATGGCATCATGAGCAAACTTCATGGCCTCCAGCAATTCTGCCTCAGACACCTCATCCATTTCACCCTCAACCATCATGATATTATCCATTGTTGCACCAACCATGATATCAAGATCAGCTTCTTTAAGCTCAGAAGCCATTGGATTAACCTTAAGTTCGCCATTAATACGAGCCACTCGTACCTCTGAAATAGGACCATTAAAAGGCACATCAGAAACAGCAAGTGCTGCAGAGGCTGCTAACCCAGCTAAGGCATCCGGCAACACTTCGCTATCGGCTGAAATAAGATTTACCGTAACGAATGTTTCAGCATGATAATCATCTGGAAACAGCGGACGTAATGCCCGGTCAACTAAGCGGGATACAAGTATTTCGTAATCTGACGGACGTCCTTCCCGTTTAGTGAAACCACCAGGGAATCGTCCCACAGATGCAAATTTCTCTTTATATTCAACTGACAACGGCATGAAATCAACATCGGCCTTTGCTTCCTTGGCAGATACCACTGTGGCAAGCAAGTAGGTATTTCCCATCTTCACCACTACAGATCCATCCGCTTGTTTAGCCAGCTTACCAGTTTCAATGGTAATTGATCTGCCATCGCCCAAATCAATAATCTTCTCTATTGGTTTAATCATGACAATATTCTTATTCTTATAATCCTTCCAAAGATATGCAATATCCTCACATAAAATGAAAAAACAGTTTATTTTTTAATCCGTAACCCCAAACTGCAACTACTATACATAACAAGAAAAAAGGCAGCTCCATTGGGGCTGCCTTTTTCAAATTTCCTCATCGTATTATTTCCGAATACCTAATTCAGCAATAATTTTACGATATCTTTCAATTTCTTTTTCTTTCAAATAGTCAAGTAAACGACGACGTTTACCAACCAATTTTTTCAAAGCATACTCGGTGCTATAATCTTTACGATTTGACTTAAGGTGCTCAGTCAAATGCGAGATACGGTAGGTAAATAATGCAATCTGGCTCTCAGCTGAACCAGTATCAGAATTCGACTTTCCGTACTTCTCGAAGATCTCTTGCTTTTTCTCTTGTGTCAAGTACATACTACTATATATTTATTGATATAATGCGGATGCAAAGATAGTCAATAAAATGGAGAATGCAACAAGGTGTTTTTAAAATTAATAGCCACGTTCTTCGGCCATTTTACCCATCTCCTGATTGAAGATATCTTCGAATTTCTTTTTGTCGTAATCAACCTGAAGCTTAGCATCATTTGAAAGGCGATTGTTGATTCCATTCAAAACATCATCCTTATCAACCTCAACGGCTATAAAAGCACGATATTTACCAGAATCTAACACACTAGCCTTTTCACACGTTACCACTACGTTTGAAATAGTTTCGTCCGCAACTTCACGGGTCAAGTTTTCAAATTTTTGTTCAAACTCAGAAGCTTGTCCAAACTCTCTTTCATTCACATACCGATCCGTAACTGATTTCGTATTGGAATTAATAAGTGTTACCAAACGTTGTTTGGCTAAAAGCAAAGCTTTTTCTTTGGCAAGACTTAAATCGGAACTGGTAGCCATAGAACTGGCTCTAAAAAATTTCTTATCGGAACGACCAGCATCTTCACACGGAAGTTCCTCTAATATTTTACCTACTTCGCTCTTTGAGCTAACTTTTTGTTTTGACTTACAACTTTCAAAACCAAAAACAACAACGAGCAAAATAATGCTCATCCCTAAAAAACTATTTACTTTCATAATCTATTAAATTGGGTTTTATACTCTATGAGAATATTTCAAAGCAAAAAACGAACCAAAGATTATATTTTTTTAACCTTTTCTAGTTTATTTTACTGCTCACTTCAGATGAACCGTGCAAAATTTCCTTAAACTTATATAATTGCGCCGGTGAGCCAAGCACAAAAAGTTTATCAGCCGGCGTAATTTCAATATCTGGTGACGGATTAAAAAGATAAGCTCCTTCACCGGTTTTAATTCCCACCAGATTGGCCCCGGATAATTCTCTTAACTTAAGTTCCCTGATTGTTTTCTTATAATTAACAACAGCCAGACGCGAACAGGATACTTCCAGCAGCTGAACATCCCGGGTTCTTTGCAAAAGAATATATTCAACAAATTCTACAACATCCGGTTGAGTTACTAATTTTGCCATCCGCTGCCCGCCAATACGATCGGGCATAATAACATTAGTAGCTCCCGCTCGCCTAAGTTTTACATCGGATCGAAAATCACTGGCCCGGCTTATAATCGTAATATTGGGATTCATCTCACGCGCAGTCAATACCACAAACATATTATCAGCATCATTGGGCAAAGCCGTAATTAAAGCTTTGGCCTTTCTGATCTGCGCTACCTCAAGCACCTCTTCCGAACTTGCATCACCCTGCACATAGAGCAACTCAGGACTCTCAAGAATACGCGTTACCACATGGTCCCGTTTTTCAACAATAACAAACTTCTCTCCATGCCCTTCTAATTCAACACAAGCCTGATATCCATTGCGACCATAACCGCAAACAATAACGTGATCCTCCAATTTTACTATTTTCTTTCTCACCTGATATTCTTTATAGGATTGATGCAAAACGCCTTCGAACACAATACGCGTAACTTGTGTGATCACGTAACCAAATATCCCTAAACTGAATATTATTAGAAAAATCGTAAACAGCTTACCTACATCCGACAATGGAACAACCTCTCCAAAGCCAACAGTCGCCATCGTAATCACCGTCATATAAACAGCATCAAGTAACCTATAGCCTTCAAAAAGAATAAAACCAACCGAACCAATAGTTATGGTCATAAATAATAACCCACCTGCCACTATCAGGGCACGGAGGGTTTCGTGGTATAATGATCGTTTCTGCACTGGCTAACTACTGCTGATTACATGATGTCCTACACGACAATATAAGCACTTTTTTGGATTACAATAGGCCTTTTTCAAAAAAATCAAAGCCTGTGCCTGCGCAGCATCCCGGGCCACAATACCTAACCTTTCCCAATTCGTTAATATACTATTCTGCTCTGCCGGAAGCTCTTCAAGCATTTTCAAGGCTTTCTCCACACCTGCCTCATCCACTTTCTTTCGCGCCAGGAGGAATAAAAACGGAATAAGACTATTCACCATTATCAAATGAACAGAACTCCTCCCAATGCTTTTTTCAACAATCCTCTCACTCTCCACCCCTAACCGATAATGATTATCCCAATAGTCAACGGCTGTTACCCCGAGACACTTCTCCACTTGTCGAACCTGATACTGATAAAAAACCTGATCAAATACTCCCCGCGACTGATGGATAATCATGGCCAACTGTGCGATCCTTATAGTTGGAAAATTGGATGGTCTCAATCGCAGAAATTTCCATACATGCACATCCAAAGGTTTAAGTTTGTATTTTGCTGCCAAAAATGCATATTCTTTAGCCAGCTTTTCACTATACGAATCAGGATGCCTGATATGCGTCAAAAAACCGGCCTGCCCCAATAGCAAAGCTTCCACCTGGAAGATATTATCAGCATGCTTAAGAAGAATTTTTAAAGGTGTCTGCCGGGCCAGGTATTCAAAAGGATCGCCATTTACACCAAATCCCATACTGCGAGCCAAAACAACATAAAACACCTCGTCCTGATCTTGGTGATAGCGCTCCCACAGCCTATCAAGCAGCGCTTCTTTCTCCTCGAGACGTTCAATAAGAAGTGATTCAAGCCAAGCTGTCATTATAAATGAATTGATCCGAGTAAATTTATCTTCACACGGGATCCATTTCCCTTGTTGTTGCAGGTTGTTATAGTTATCAACAAATGTTGGATCAAACGTCATTTGCCACACCGGAACAGTACCTCCCAGCGATGTTTGGGGAAGATTTCCCAGTTCTTTAACGATGTGCAGAATAACATTATTATAGGCCGGATCCAGGTGGTGCCCGTGTTGATACCAGTCGTCAGCCCGCACATGCACTTCAATGTTACCAGCCCACATGGTATTACCAATTTTAACTTTAGCATTAAAAAAATCAGGGCCGGCATCGCTATTTCGCATTCCGGGATGTATTATTTCAAGGGGCTCACCGGCAACAGTCCGAAGCCCGGCTTGATGACATAATCGCTGTTGCCACAAGTATTGCAGAAAATCCTCGGTCATAACTCATACTTAACATTCAATTATAAGATAGACCATTTCCCTTAAAAGCACAAAAAAGGCCGGTTTGAAAACCGGCCTCTCCATATCATATATTTACAAATACTATTTTTACAACAAGTTACTCTGCTTCAATAGTTCTTCCATTTCTTTCTGAACTTGGATAGCTGCCTCCCTGGCTTTATCGGCAAAATCTTCCCCGTCGCCGGCATAAATAATCCCTCTGCTAGAGTTAACTAAAAGTCCGCACTGGTCATTCATACCGTTTTTAGCTACTTCCTGCAGGCTGCCCCCTTGTGCTCCCACACCAGGAACCAATAAGAAGTGATTAGGAATGATCTTACGAATGTCTGCTAACATTTCAGCCTTTGTAGCGCCTACCACATACATCAAATTCTCTGTGGTTCCCCACTCACTGCTTTTTTTAAGTACGCGCTCATAAAGTTTTTCGTCACCTTCCTGCATGTACTGAAAATCAGCTGCTCCTTTATTAGAAGTTAAGGCCAACAGAATAACCCATTTATCCAAATAGGTGAGGAAAGGTTTTACTGAATCTTCTCCCATATAAGGTGCTACTGTAACGGCATCAAATTCCATGTGATCAAAAAAAGCTTTTGCATACATGGCTGATGTATTACCAATATCTCCTCGCTTGGCATCGGCAATAATAAAAATATCAGGATAATTGTAACGCAAGTAATTCACTGTTTTCTCCAATGAATTCCATCCGTTAACACCCAGACTTTCATAAAATGCCAAATTAGGCTTATAAGCCACCGCTACATCATGTGTTGCATCAATAATTTGTTTATTGAATGCAAACAACGGATCGGTTGTATCCAACAGGAAACGAGGGATTTTATTAATATCAGTATCAAGTCCTACGCATAGAAAACTTTTCTTGCGACGAATATTTTCGAACAGGTTTTGTGAAGTCATGCTCTTTACTTTAATGATAGATTACATTTCACTGGCCTTAAGCCTTTCTGCATTTTCCTCAATAATGAGTTTATCAATCACCGGCTGCAAATCACCATCCATTACGGCCGGCAGGTTATAAAGGGTAAAATTTATCCGGTGGTCGGTTACCCTTCCCTGGGGATAATTGTAAGTTCTGATTTTTGCCGAACGGTCACCTGTTGATACCATTGTTTTACGCTTTGATGAAATCTCATCAATGTATTTTTGATACTCCAGGTTATAGATACGAGTCCGCAATTCAATCATAGCCTTATCCAGGTTCTTCAACTGTGATTTCTGATCCTGACAAGTCACCACAATACCGGTTGGAATGTGTGTTAAACGAATCGCAGAATAAGTGGTATTTACCGACTGACCACCAGGACCGGAGGAACAGTAAGTGTCTTTACGAATGTCTTCGGTACGAAGGTCGATGTCAAATTCTTCCGCCTCGGGCAAAACAGCTACAGAAGCAGCCGATGTATGCACACGTCCCTGCGTTTCGGTTTGTGGTACCCGCTGCACCCGGTGAACACCAGATTCATATTTCATGATACCATAAACACCAGCTCCCGACACATTCATTACAATTTCTTTGTACCCACCAGCGGTTCCTTCAGAGGTATGGGTAACTTCCATACGCCACCCTCTTTTTTCAATATATTTGGTATACATCCGGAAAAGGTCTCCGGCGAAAATACTCGCCTCATCTCCACCGGTACCGGCACGTATTTCGAGCACAGCATTTTTTGCATCTTCAGGATCTGAAGGCAATAACAATACTTTAATATCGTCTTCCATACCCGGCAAAGTGGCTTCCAGCTCGTCCAACTCCATCTTGGCCATTTCACGCATTTCCGGGTCATCTTCCTCTTTGAGAATCTCCCTGGCTGATTCAATATTTTCCAGCGTGTTTTTATATGTCTTGTGAACCTCAACTAATTTTTCGAGGTCCTTATACTCTTTATTGAGCTTGATATATTTTTTGGTATCCGCAATTACTTCCGGATCGGTAATCTGCTGGGCTACTTCTTCAAAACGAAGCCTGATTCCCTCCAATTTTTCAAGCAAAGAACTTCCTGCCATAACTTAAACTATCAGGTTCTTAATTAATATTCAAACGTTCCGAACTCACTGTTGATGGTAAGTTTTTTACCATCGTGAGCCTCACAGCGCCCAACAATTTGTGCATCTACATTAAAGGAACGGCTTATTTCCATGATTCGTTCAGCCTTCTCCGGAGATACATAAATTTCGTAACGGTGTCCCATATTAAACACCTTATACATCTCTTTCCAATCGGTTCCTGATTGTTCGTGAATTGCCTTAAACAAAGGAGGAACAGGGAACAAATTATCTTTTATCACATGCACATTATCCACAAAGTGCATAACTTTAGTTTGAGCTCCTCCGGAACAGTGTACCATACCATGAATCTCGGAACGCATTTCGTCCAACACCTTCTTCACAATAGGTGCATAAGTACGTGTTGGTGACAATACCAGTTTACCAGCATCTACCTCAACGCCTTCTACTTTATCGGTCAGCTTGTAATTTCCTGAATAAACCAACTCCTCAGGTACGGTAGCATCAAAACTTTCAGGATATTTTTCAGCCAGGTATTTGTGGAACACATCGTGACGGGCAGAAGTCAAACCATTACTCCCCATACCGCCATTGTAGCCCTCTTCATAGGTAGCCTGACCGCTTGAGGCCAAACCAACAATGACATCGCCCGGCTGAATGGTGTGATTAGAGATCACATCACTGCGTTTCATGCGGCAAGTTACCGTACTGTCAACAATGATGGTTTTAACCAAGTCGCCCACATCGGCTGTTTCACCACCAGTGGGATAAATGCTAATCCCCATTTCCCGCAATTCGGCTAAAAGTTCATCGGTACCATTAATAATAGCAGATATAACTTCTCCGGGAATAAGATTTTTGTTCCGGCCTATGGTGGATGAAACTAAAATGTTTTCTGTGGCACCCACACAAAGCAGATCATCCAGGTTCATCACAATTGCATCCTGAGCAATGCCTTTCCAAACAGACAGATCACCTGTCTCTTTCCAGTACATATATGCCAGCGATGATTTGGTTCCAGCCCCATCGGCATGCATGATGTTACAATATTCCTGATCACCCCCGATGATGTCGGGAACAATCTTACAAAATGCTTGGGGGAAAAGACCTTTATCAATGTTTTTGATGGCATTGTGCACATCTTCCTTTGAGGCTGATACACCTCTTAAATTGTATCTTGAATCTGAGCTCACGTATATTGTATTTCAGGATTTTCTGATTTTGGGTCACAAAAATAACATATTCTTTTGGCTTCATCAATTATACGCTTCATTCCTTTTAGTATTTGAAGGAGATAGCGTTTAAAACTATCCTCTTTTTACCATGAAAGTCGTTTGGGGACGAATAGCATAACAAAAGTAATGCCTACATCCACGAAACATTTTAGAACTGAGGTATTCAAATTAACTGACACGATGGCAATGCAAAAGAAACAACAAGCAAACCAATAAAAAACTGTCATTTCAAGAATAAAAAACAATGCTCATCAAAAGGTGCGGACGCAATTGCAGCATAATTATAAACATCCAAGAACTAATCATTAATCACCCGAACCTAGCGAATCAAGAACACTCAATTCTCCATAGAGCATCCTAACATTTTACAAAAGAGATATAAATCCCGAATATTGGCCCCTAATTTCCTTAATAAGACACCTCATATCTTTATAAAGTTCCTTAAACTCTTTATCGGGTACTATAAATTGTTGCTAAAGTACCCGCAAACGTCTGCAGCGATTACTATCAGAACGATACAGGAAGGGGGAAAGGCATTTTATTAAGGAAACAATGGCTAAACAAGGGGAATTATTTCGGAGAAAGTTGGTAAATTGATGGAGGAGGAAGGACCAAGGAAAATAGTTTAAGGTAGAAGGACAAAGATATAAGGAGAAGGGTAAAAGGTATAGGGGAAAGGACGAAGATAAAAAGGGGAAAGATTTAAGGCAAAAGATATAAGAAGAAATCGTTTACGATTAACTGAAAACTATAGGGGGATTGCCGCAATATATCGGATGACTTGATAACGGAATGAGCAAATTGATGCTTGGAGCATTTAAAATGATCATTATCAAAAAAAGACTAACATGGGTACCTACTATGCTTTACGACAGGAGGAGATAACCACAGCTGCAGGCTTCCTTATGCAGGCTTACACACGTGACAAAGACAGGTTTCAACAGTTCTCTACGGTTTTTAATGATGATTTTGAACACAACTACCAGGAAAGACTTCGTACGGTGCATAACGTGATTAGTCCCAAAATACTGACGGCTGAAATAAAGCGGGCAACTGCAGAGTTACATGAAAAACTAATCAACGTCAGACCAGTATTGGCTCACCTGGATAGGTATGCGCAAATGGCGGATGGATATTTAACCCTCGCACCTAAAAACATGGGGTGCAAAGAAGTAAGGGTGGAGGTGCGCCGGAAGAATGCGGAAGGGGTACTGAAATGGCTTGGGGTTTTAAGACAAAACATTGCCAACAATCAGGAGGCATTAAATAATGTTGGCTATAAAAACGAACAAACTCTATTTATAGAAAGATTAATTGATGAGATCAGGAACTTGAACTTGTTGCAAAACGAAAAAATGAGTGAGAGAAAACTGTTGGTTGCAGCAAATGACAATAAATTTAAAGCCTTGTGGGAGATGATGCAGATGATTAGCCGTACCGGCCGGGCGCTGTTTAATTATACCGATGAAGTAAAAGCCAAAAATTATCAAATAGCTGCATTGAGTCGTAAAATCAGGATTTCGAAAAAACAGAGATGATGGCCCGGTGCCTGCGGCAGGGGGCGCAGTGGTAGCTGGCCACCATTGGGCCTGATGTGGAGTTACCGGGCGGAGGCGACGAAGGAGCCCACGTACCGGTTTACGGAACACAGGCACATGGGGGCCACTATAACGGAGCACCCGCCCGGCCGCCCTGACAAAGAAGATTAAAATAGAGATTAGAGGCTAGAAGATTGATATTTCCCCCTGAAACAAATCAAAAAGCTCTTAACCCAATGCCACACTAGTTGTCTGAGATGAGTTTGAATTCGATGCGTCGGTTAATTTGTCGGGCTTGCTTTTGATTAGCTCGCTTGAGGCGCTTAATAACGTTTTCGTTTAACACATCCCCCTCTGACAAAAAGTCGTATTTTCTGGCCAGTGAACGATCAACCACCACGGGTTGTCCTTCGCCGTAACCCTTGGCAGAAAGACGTTCGGCAGCGACACCCTTATCAATGAGGTATTGCATGACTTGTTCGGCGCGCTTTTGTGAGAGCACCAGGTTCTCGGTCTCATCCCCGGTGTCGTCAGTGTGGGCGCCTAATTCTACTTTCACAAGGGTGTTGTTGACCAGGATATCAACCACCCGGTTGAGCTCTTTTTGGGATTCCTGCTTCAACCGCTCGGTGCCGGCATCAAAATAGATATTGCGTAGAATAATGGCGCGTTCAACCGAGGTGAGCCCTATTTCGTAATTGAATTCTTTGTTTTCCTGCAGGCCAACAGTGGATATCTTCTCTTTGTGGTTGAAATGGTTTTTAGCAGCCACCAAAAACACATACTCCGATTCGGGTTCGAGGTTGGAACCAAACGTGCCGTCATCACGAATTTTGAGTTTCACATTGGTGCCGTCGGTTCCAATCAGGCGCAAATAGGCATCTGCAAGGGGGGCACCTGTTTTTTGATCCACCACAACTCCCTTGAGTTCGTATTCGAGCTTAGGCAGGATGAAATGAAAGATGTTATCAACCCCTTTGGCGCTGCCGCGTGAAGATGACAATAATCCGTCTTCCTGCTTACTCTTAAAAACGATACCAAAGTCGTCGGCAGAACTATTGATGGGCAGCCCCAGGTTGATAATTTGCCATTTTCCCTCGTCGTCTTTCAGCGCTTTGAAAATGTCCAGCCCGCCGTAACCCACATGGGTATCGGAACAGAAATAGAGGGTGCCATCGACGCGTACATAGGGAAACATCTCGTCTCCGGGGGTGTTAATATCTTCGCCCATATTAACCGGCTCGCCCCACTCCCCGCCTACTTGTTGGGTTTTCCAGATATCTTTACCTCCCACGCCACCGGGCATGTCGGACACAAAATAGAGGGTGGCGCCATCGGTTGATAGTGCCGGATGAGCAAACATTAAAGTATCACCGCCCAGGGTTACCAACTGGGGCTCACTCCAGCGACCACCAGACCGTTTCATTGTATAAATTTCGGGTTCCACAGGCTTGGTGTTGTCATACCGACAACGGGTGAAATACATCTCTTTTCCATCGTGGGACATGGCAGCAGCGCCTTCATCAAACTCGGTATTGACGGTTTCATCCAGCGGCTCGGGATCGGTCCATTTGCCTTTGGCATCCAGACGAATCACATAAATATTGGAAGTCCCCTGTCCGGTTATGCGATTCCGTTTACGCTTTTTCTTCTCGGTACGCATGGATGAAAAGTACACCTGGTCATAATCGGTACCCACATAGGCGGGCGAATAATCGTTATACTTGGAATTAAGTGCCTTTACCTTTTCAATCTGATACCTATTGGGTACAGGTTCCTGCATAGCCAGCTTACAGGAGAGAATACCATTACGGGCCTGGATGTCACCGGGTACTTTCTCCAGGTAACTTTCATAAGCCGGCAAGGCCTTTTCATATTTACCGTCGTTCCGGTAAGCATCGGCCATGTAGAGTTCAGCAATACGTTGTTCGTATTTATAACGTACGGCTTTTGAATAGTAAGAGGCGGCCTTCTTGGGCAAGTTGGTGTGACGATAACATTCGCCCAGATAAAATGAAATCTCACCTTTAGCGTATTTATTTTTCTCTCCCGAATAGGCTTTTTTGAACATGGCTGCTGCCCTGTGGTACTCGCCAACATTGAAGGCTTTTTGAGCGGCTGTCATTTTTCCACCTGCGGAACAACCGCAAAGAGCCACTACAGAACCAATGAACAAGCAAAAAACAAGACTATTATAAAGTTTCATATTCAGGATTAATTTGGATAAAAATGGTTGCCCGCGCTAAATTAGCCATTTATGAGTTTATCAAAAAACGGTAATCCTTCAATTTTATTTTATCCAGGATGTTTTGCAATTATTATAAAATGGTGGTTGTTCTTATTTCCAGTCTACTATATAATCCTTTTAGATCTTCACTGGTTATGTTTCAATAACCCCCCTCCTAATTCTTTCAAGAGGGGAAATCTTGACCGGGCAACAATAATCTGAATTAAGAACATTTGATTCGCTTAGGAAGATAAACAGAGTAATACGCTCTGCGTTTCTGCGAAATCATAAAAATTGACAGAAACCTCCTGAAAACAAAAATCCCTCCACCAAAGGGGAGGGATCAACTGAATCGAACACTTTAAATATATTGGTAATCTCAAAGGCTATCGAGTAAATAAAAGCTCTCTGTATTTAGGTAACGGCCAAATGTCGTTATCTACAATAAGTTCAAGCTTATCAATATGGTAACGGATATCATCCAGGTATGGACGTACTTTCTGGTCATAGGCATAGGCCTTTTCTGTACCATCATCCAACACATTACACACCTTACGTGCCTCGGTCATTTCTTTCACTTTGGCTTTGATGGATGAGACGTGACCGGAAATTTCCCGGATCAGATTCTTACGGGCACCGGCTAACTCTTCAAATTCGGCTTCCCCAAAAATATCTCTCAATCCCTGCACATTATGAATCAATGTTGTTTGATAAGTAACCGCTGTAGGCACAATGTGATTAATGGCCAAATCACCCAATACACGTGATTCAATCTGGATTTTCATGGTGTATTTCTCCATCTCCACCTCAACACGTGCTTCCAGTTCTTTTTCACTCATCACGCCACCGCCAATTAAGGCCTTACGGGCTGCAGGCTCCAGGTACTTGGTCAATGATTCGGGCACACAGGTGATATTTGACAATCCTCTGCGTTCAGCTTCTTCCACCCATGCCTGTGAGTAACCATCACCATCAAAACGGATGGGGCTAGACTCCAGGTAAAGCTTCTTAATCATCTGGAAGATCGCTTCATCTTTCTTTACACCACTTTCAATCAACTCATCCACCTCAACTTTGAAGTCTTTCAACTGAACAGCAACAGCGGCATTAAGAGCCGTTAACGCGGCAGCACAGTTTGCCGCTGAACCAACAGCACGGAATTCAAAACGGTTTCCGGTAAAAGCAAACGGAGAGGTACGGTTACGGTCAGTGTTATCAAGTAATATTTCAGGTAATCGACCGATACCCAACTTCAATGCTGTTTTTTCTTCGGGTGACATCTTTTGATCGGTCACTTTTTCAGCCAGGTTATCCAACATACCGCTCAATTGTGATCCAAGGAACACAGAAACGATGGCAGGGGGTGCTTCATTAGCTCCCAAACGGTGACTGTTAGAGGCATTCAAAATAGCTGCTCTTAACAGATCCTGGTTTTTATATACGGCAGCCATGGCATTCACCAAAAAGGTAAGAAACTGAAGGTTTCCTTTTGGATTTTTTCCGGGAGCTAACAGGTTAACCCCGGTATTGGTTGTCATGGACCAGTTATTGTGTTTTCCGGAACCATTGATGCCGGCAAACGGTTTTTCATGGAACAACACTTCGAAATTGTGGTGGCGTGCCACACGCTTCATGATGTCCATTAATAACTGGTTATGGTCATTGGCCAGGTTGGCTTCTTCAAAGATAGGTGCTAACTCAAATTGATTGGGAGCTACCTCGTTGTGACGCGTTTTAGCAGGAATACCATGCTTATGTGCTTCTATTTCCAATTCAATCATAAACTTGGAAACCCGTTCAGGAATTGAACCAAAATAATGGTCATCCAATTGCTGATCTTTGGAAGAAGAGTGCCCCATAAGGGTTCTACCGGTAAGCATCAAGTCAGGACGGGCCTGAAACAAGGACTCATCAATCAAAAAATATTCCTGCTCCCACCCCAGGTTGGTCTGCACTTTAGATACATTTTTATCGAAATACTGACACACATCCACAGCGGCTTTATCCACTGCATTCAATGCTTTTAATAAAGGCGTTTTATAATCAAGCGCTTCCCCGGTGTAGGAAATAAATACTGTAGGAATACAAAGTGTAGTACCCACAATAAAGGCTGGTGATGACACATCCCAGGCGGTGTATCCCCTGGCTTCGAATGTTTGACGGATACCTCCGGATGGGAAAGATGAAGCATCGGGTTCTTGCTGAGCCAAAAGCTTCCCTGAAAAAGATTCAATCAGGTTATCATGATCACCGAAATCGATAAATCCATCATGCTTTTCTGCTGTTCCGTCGGTTAACGGCTGAAACCAGTGGGTATAGTGAGTAGCTCCATTTTCAATGGCCCAGGCTTTCATACCGGCTGCCACGTTATCTGCTACTTTTCTATCAATGGTATCTCCCTGTTCAATAGCAGTCATTACCGCCCGAAAAGCATCCCGGGAAAGGTATTTAGCCATTGCATCTTTCCCAAAAACCAGTTCTCCGTAATAGTCGGTCACCTTTTTCGATGGAAACGACACTGCTTTCGGTGTCCGGCCCATCACATCAGCCAGTGCTTGAAATCTTAAAATTGCCATAGTGTTATCAGTTTTATTTTGAGTTAGCACCACAAAAATACACCATTATTAATACCCACCCCTATTTTTCAGCGTTATTTTTTAATTTTTTTTGACCAATAAACCAACTTACCCCTTTTCTAAAGGGGTGTAAAAATATTTTTAGCATTTTATCCTTGAACCCCATCATTCAACAATCCCTGAAACAGAAATCCCAATAAAGCTGGGATTCCACAATAGATCGTTACATTTTTGATTATAGACTTTAGGTCGATTTACATTTAGCTCATTTGCTGAATTGTATAAATTTTGGTCGTGCTATAATCCCATACTATCCATCAAACACTTATAAAAGTTTAACGAACTATTGTAAATTTAAACAATCAACAAATGACATACCACCCGTATTTCAGGCACAAAAAAAGTGGAAACAAAGCATGCTTCCACTTTTAATATTTAAATCGTTATAACCTCTTATACTATATAAAATAGTTAACGGTCTTATTTCTGCATTTCAGCATAGTATTTATAGAAATAAGGAAGGGTTTCAATTCCATTGAAGAACTGCTCCAACGGGAAGTTCTCATTAGGGGAATGAATCGCATCCGCTTCCAGACCAAATCCCATCAATACTGATTTAATTCCAAGGATTTCCTCAAACGTAGAGATAATTGGAATAGAACCACCACTGCGTACTGGCACGGGACGCTTACCATAAACTTGCTCACATGCTTTTTCAGCAGCTTTATAGGCAGGTATATCAATAGGACATACATAGGCCTGACCACCGTGAAGAGGGGTTACTTCCACCTTTACACAGTCGGGAGCAATTGACTCGAAATGTTTTTTAAACATTTCTGCAATCGTTTCATGGTTTTGATTTGGCACCAAACGAGAAGAAATTTTGGCAAAAGCCTTAGAAGGCAACACGGTCTTAGCTCCTTCACCAGTATATCCACCCCAGATACCACACACATCGAAGGAAGGACGAATACCAGTGCGCTCATTGGTGGTATAACCTTTTTCACCCCAAAGATCAACCACATCCACGGCCTCTTTATATTCTCCCTCATTGTAAGGAGCCTGTGCCATTAACGCACGTTCTTCATCAGAAACCACAAGCACATCGTCATAGAATCCAGGAATGGTGATGTGTCCGTTTTCATCAACCATCTCAGTGATCATCTTAGCCATTACATTAATAGGATTGGCAATGGCACCACCAAACAAACCTGAGTGCAAATCCCTGTTAGGACCGGTAACTTCAACCTGCCAGTAAGCAAGTCCTCTTAAACCAGTTGTAATAGTTGGCACATCCGGTGCAATCATTCCGGTATCTGAAACAAGAATAATATCTGCTTTCAGCATCTCCTTATTATCCTGGCAGAATTTTGGCAATGATGGTGAACCAATCTCTTCTTCCCCTTCAATCAGGAATTTCACATTCACATCCAGTTGGTTCGTTTTCACTAGGTATTCAAAAGCCTTGGCATGCATAAAACCTTGCCCTTTATCATCATCAGCACCACGCGCCCATATCTTACCATCCTTAACCACTGGCTCAAACGGTTGAGTCTTCCACAGGTCAATGGGATCCACCGGCATCACATCCATATGAGAATAAACCATTACGGTGGGTTTAGCAGGATCAATGATCTTCTCGCCATAAGTAACAGGATTCCCCTCTGTTTCCATTATCTCAGCTTTATCAGCGCCAGCATCTAACAGTATCTTTTTCCACATCTCAGCTGCTCTGTACATATCCTTCTTATGCTCTGATTGAGAACTGATAGATGGTATACGGATCAATTCAAATAACTCCTCCAGAAACCGTTCTTTATTAGCTTCTACGTATTGTTTTAAATCTTGCATGATGATTACTATTTAGATATTTATTCAAATAAGGCAAAGAAAAATGACTATCTACATGAGAAAAGTCAAATTATGCCCATAAGCATGTTTCTTGTGCAAGATATTGAAATAAGCGAACACTTTTTCCTTTCACCATAACTTTCTAAATAGATCGCTTCCTTACCTGTTAAGGGGAATGGTAACTGATTACAGGAAATTATCTCCATAAAAAAACCGGGAAACATGGTCCCGGTTTTTTGAATACTTCTATAAATAACAGATCGTTAGATTCAAGATAACAGTCTTTAGACTGGTTTACATCCAACTTATTTGCAGAGTAAAAAAAACACTTCAACTGTCAGCTAATTACAAAAATTGAACAAACCATTGTGATATTTATTTCTTAATAATCTTTTGCATGTAGCCCCGTCCTGAATTGTTATACACTACCAATACATAGACACCCCGGGGCCATCCTTCGGTCATTACCTCTACAGAGGACGCCTTTATGATATCTTTAAGAATCTGCCTTCCGGATATATCATACACTTCAGCAAAGGCATCACCCATAACCGGATTTTGCAGGATGAATTTATTGGAAAACGGATTCGGCATTACCATATTTCCGGATTCAAAAGAAGGCACATCATGAATCCCCGTGCCCGGCACAAATCCCTTTAACTTCTTTTGTGTATAAAAATGAAAATCCCCCGGAGCAATCTCCACGGCCCGGGTTAAGTCACTCACTTCAATACTGTCTCCTTTAAAATAATCATACCACCAGCCAGCAGTGCTAAAATCAACCGTTGTCCCCTGCGATTGCACATCAAAGTTTCCAACAATACGCACATCTGAACCCTCAGCATTCAGATATATCTTTTTAACGGCATCTTCCACATCCATAGTAAAATCAGTGGTCTCAAATACCGGCTCTTCCTTTTTCATATCAATGAGCTTAGTCCATACCTGGTAGAGATGCTTCCGGTCCCCATCATTGTAATAATTCCATTTTACGGGTTTTGAAGCTAAACGACAGTCATCACTGACAGAACCATCGGAACAGGTGTTAATACTATAATCGTAACCCAATTCACCAAACTGCCAGATCATTTTCGGTCCGGGAATCGGAAAGAAGAAGGCACCTGCCATTTCCATCCGTTTTAAAGCCGTGGGCAGGTGCTTGACACTATGCTCCGAAGAGGCCCTTCCATACTTAATATTTTTATACATCAAGCGCTCTTCATCATGGCTCTCCATGTAATTAACCACATTGGGCTGCTCCCATCCACGCCTCTGATAAGAAGCCCAGGAGAAATCAGATTTTCCATCCTCATTAAATCCCATGGTTCCCTCATTGTATGCATGATTGTGATTCCCCCAAAATAATATGCCATGATTGGCCAACTCTTTCTCTTCCCGGTTTTCTGCTAAATGCTCAAAAATAACCAGGGCATCAGCCTTGCGTTTCCATACCTGGGAAGACATACGTTTTAAAATAGCAATACGCGAAGCATCATATTCACTGGCCCATGAAGAAGGTGGATAGATCGTATTGGTAAATCCTTTAGTGAAGTCAAACCTGAAACCATCAATCATAAATTCACTCATCCAATAGGAACAGATACTATCCACCAAAGCCTGAGTATGCACGCTCTCATGGTTAAAGTCGAATCCCCATTGTGCATCGGGATTCTGCATATTATGCTCCCGATTATACCAAGGGTTGTTAGTAGCCGGCTTTCCTCCGTCTAAATACATCTGCGCAAAAGGTGATTGTCCAAAGCTATGATTAAGCACCATGTCCATAATCACCGCAATGCCATTTTTATGACAGGCATCAACAAAGGCTTTGTAATCATTCGTTGTTCCGTAGGCCTTATCGGTAGCAAAATAAAAGGATGGATTATAACCCCAGCTATCATTACCCTCAAACTCATTAAACGGCATCAATTCAATGGCATTAACTCCTAATCGCTTGAGATAACCAAGGGTATCGGTAATGGTTTTAATATCCTTGTTAGCCGTAAAATCCCGAATCAGCACCTCGTACACAACCAGATCCTCCTTTTTTGGCACAGTAAAATCATTATTCTTCCAATCGAAAGTGTTATCTGCTGTGGAAAAAACAGAAACAATCTTTTCCGTTTTCCCTTCGGGATAAGGTTTTAGGTTAGGGTAGATTGATTCAGGTATATATTTATCATTCCATGGATCAAGCACTTTATTGGTGTAAGGATCAGCAATCTTTACTTCATTATCAATCCAATATTGGTAAGCATATTCTTTCGTGTTATCCAGGCCGGTTAAAGTAATCCAAAAACGATCGCCATCTTTTTTCATCTGGTAAACCGACAATGGTTCCCAATCATTAAAGTCCCCTACGGCAAAAACAAATTCCTTATCCGGAGCAAATAAAACCAACGTAACCGTGGTGGCATCAATAATATTAGTACCATCTTTCACACCGGCCGGTATAGGTTCATTTTCCACCTCTCCACGTACAAAATAACTGATCACTGAAGTAACCGATTCGGCACCCAAAGAAGCAATCGCCTTCAATTCATGCTTTCCTTCTCCGGCAGCCACCAAATTATGAGATAGTGACAATCCGGTGGTCGACGCCACTTCCACACCATCCTGAAACAACACCAGGGATTCGCTCATGATGGCATTTACTTTCACTGCCACATCGTCTCCTAATGCAACCAGACTTTTATCTGCGGGTGTTTCAAAGGAAACGGCTAGTTTTTCCTCAGACACCTTTGCAAAAATATCCTTTCCACCGGTGTCTTTTCCTTGTTTTGAACCATCAGTACTCCGAAAAACAAAAGCCAAATTTAGAATTGTTTCACCTTCAGGCACATTATAAAATTCACGAATCGATGGTGAGATGGTGAGAATATACTGATCGTTACCTATCCGCGTCATCTTACAGGCATCAATATTCTCTCCCCAATCGGCTTTTACATATTTCCAATCAGAATCAGATGAACTTTTATCCGTTATTACTCCGGTGTGCGCATATACATCACCCGTGTATCCCATTAATCCTTTTGAACCTTGATCGGAATTAAAAGTAACCACCACCTGTTTTGAATCGATCGGTATGGCAGGATTGGTGGTAATAACCTGGGCGGAGACACCAAGCGACAAAACTGTAAGTAATAAAAATATTGCCCGTTTCATCATATTTCTGATTTTAAGAGTTTAGTAAAGTCTTGTTTTTGTAATAAAATAGCAGCTTTCATGGCCTCAACAAACAATCCACACACCGCTTAAAAAATAATGAGTCAGTTTTCGATACCTCCTCTTGCTAAAAAAAGGATTAGTACAAAAAACTAAAAAAGCTACCATAGAGGTAGCTTTTTTAGTTATAAATATCATAAACTTATTCTACGGTCGCACTATACTGATCCTTTGATTCAAGGAATAAACTTACCGTCTTTTCTCCTGCTCCGGGAGAATCAAAATTATCCCCTCCAAAATTAAGTTTAGTCAGATCCTTGTCATTATTACCAAGGTTATAGTCCCAGGTTTTATTAAACCTGAACTTCCAGGCTCCACCTGCTTTAAAGGTAACAGTGCCTGCAAACTTCTTATTAGCCGCATCATAGGTCAACTCAACACCTTGATTAGTTCCATCATCATCATTTGGCCACCCCTCATTCGCTGCATCTCCAACAACAGCCACATGAGTGATTTTCACCAACTCAATGGTTAGTTCGGACAAATTCATTTTAACAATGTATTGTCCTGCTCCATCATATCCAGGTTGATCTTTAATAATTACATTATCTCCTCCGGCAGCAAGCTTTCCTGCTTCATCACCACGTCCATATCCATCCCATGATCCAGGATTATTCAGAATTTTAATTTCTGTATCATCAGCTGCGGTGATAAAACCGTAATGCACGCCATTCTCTGCATCCTGAGGACCGACATAATGAGGATTTGCATTGTCCCATCCATTAACAGTTCCTACAAAATAGATTTGAGAAGGAAATTTAACATACTCTTTAATGACAAGCTTTTTAACGTCCCCACTAGCAGCATCAATTTCTAAAGTAACAACATATTCCCCTTTTTCAGATACAGCGATGTTACCATCACCTCCATCTTTTACTTTATCTGAACTATTAGCTACATCTACTGCACTAAATCCTGCATCGAATTGCAATCCACTGGCCGGTGTTGATTCATGATTGAAATTTCTAACCTTGAATCCCTGATCTGCTTCCAATACAATTCCTGTCCAGGTCCATGTATACTTCGTTCCATCAACGGAAGGTTTTCCTTCAGCATCGGCTAATAATACCTTTCCAAAACTCCAAATCAAATCATCCGAAGCATCAGCATTATCACCACTTACGGCCGTTCCAACAGCTTCTACTTTAGCTTGTGCCCAATTGGTGTACTCGCCGGCAGAATTTTGGACAATAGTGAATTTTTTACCTTTAACATCCAAAGTAATGGTATAATTACCACCAGAGCACTTCATATTAGCTCCATTGTCATCGGTCAATTCTACATTTTCCTCATTATCAATAACTCTTGAATCACCAGTTAATCCTAAGTTATACTTCCATGGATCATCATCTTTCTTAGAAGCACGGAATTTGAAATCACCAGGAGTCATATCCAAAGTAATGGTATACACATCCTTATTTTTGTCATAAGCCATGAACTGGTCATTTTTAACATCCCAGCCCCCTACAGCGCTACCTATCACACTCCACGGTTCTGCATCAAAGTATGGTGTTACATTCATCTCAATGGGATCAGTCGCCAGATGATTATTGGCCACAACACGAACAATTACATCGTGTGCTTGTCCATCTTCAAATCCTGCTGCAAGCAATCCCTTATTGAAATCACTAACTTTAATGGCTAGAGGAGATTCAATGCTCTGAGTAATAATTTTTCGATTTGAAAAATCACCCCCTTTAGCATCTACCTCTAAAGCATACTCCACTACTACGGGTAATTTAAAGTCGGCATCACTCCATTCGAAGGTATTAAAGATCTCCTCCTCATTCACCTTCTCTAACACATAGGTTCCACCTCCTGCCGGTGCTTCCAAAACAGGTTTTACAGCATCCGAAGGCACTTTGGGATCAATATCATGTTCACATGAGGCGAACATAAAAGCCCCAACTAATAAAACAGTTAATATTTTAAAATATTTCATAGCTGACACAATTAATGGTTAATAGTTCGGATTCTGTTTCAAATTAGGATTGGCAGTAATGTCAGTAAACGGAATAGGCATCAGATTATACTTTTCATCAACAGCTTTCCCATTCAAATCATTACCTTTCAATGGCCATACATAATCACCACTTGTAAACTTACCGAAACGTATCAGGTCTGTTCGTCTATGACACTCCCAGTAAAGTTCACGTGCCCTTTCATCCAGGATGAAACCTAAATCAATGCTGGCAGGCATATCTGCTCCAGCACGATCCCTGACCTCTTTAATCCTGTTCTGATTATCGGCAGTAACCGTTCCATCCAGACGCAAATCAATTTCAGCTGCCATCAAGTAAGCATCGGAAAGGCGAAAAACAGGCACATTAATATCGGCGAACCCACCTGTGGAATTGGATCCGGTTTTACCATCCCGGGTCATGTTCTTGAACTTAACCACTGCATACCCATTTGAAAATTGATCTTGCTGGGTAATTTCCAATGACTGACCTTCGGTAAACCAAAGGGCGCGATTATCGCCATTATCAAATTTATTCACCAAAGCTTTAGTGGTTCGGTTACCACCCCAACCACCATTGGTTCCATAATCACCAGGAGTCATTTCTCCACCTATAGCAGCATTCATAATGTAAGTTGTTCCACCCCAGGTTTTGGAATAAAGTCCATCATAGTTTATCGAGTAAATAATCTCATCGTCACTGCGATAATTATCTGCCAGGAATAAAAATTCATACGGGCTATACACATCATCCTGAGCTTTATCACTGTCGGTCAACAACCGATATCCACCTTGAGTAATTACTTTATTAATATAAGTCCTGGCTTTCTGATAATAATCTGCATTTTCACTACCCAAATAAACAGCATGGTTTAAATACAATTTAGCCAGCAACATCCAGGCTGCCCCTTTGTCTGCCTGACCAACCAAACCCTGACGAGGGGCTAACAATTCATATTTTGTTTCGACGTTATCTCCTACTATATCTAACAACTCAGACTCAATAAACGTAAACAATTCTGATCCTCGAGGATTTTCACCTGCAGGTTGAGGGAAAAAGGCTCCGATAGGATCATTTTCAGTTACAAAAGGCACCCCATTCCCAAATAAATCTAATGCATGCCAATATGCTAAAGCTCTTAAAAAACGAGCTTCTGCCACATATTGCGGTAACTTGGTCCACTCTTCTTTTCCAACAGCATTTACCTGACGAATAAACTCGTTGGCTAATGAAACCTGGTAAATAGCACGATAATAAAATGAACGGACAAATTCATTATTTGCTCCCCAGGTAATCTGACTCATTTTAGGCAGGTTACCATCAGACCATCCATTCACACATTCATCGGTTGGCAACTCCTGGCAAACAAAATACCCACGCCAATATTGACTATGTCCTTCATCAAAACCACTAAGATCACCATTGCCATCAGGACCTTCTTGTCCTGACACAGCAAAACCCGCATAAATCTTAGCTAATCCCTGAGCAAAAGCTTCTTCACTCGTATATACCTTATCTGCCGTTTCCTGGCTAGGATCAATGGGTGTCACGTCCAAATCATTGACACATGAGCTTAATATCATCAGAGAGAATAATAAAAGCCCTATATTTTGAAAAATTCCTTTTTTCATGGTTCGTAACTTTTAAAATGAAACATTTACTCCAAACATGTATGTTCTTGGACGTGGATATAGTTCATTATCTATCCCATCTGATATTTCCGGGTCAATTCCATCATACTTGGAAATCACAAACACATTATTGACCGTTCCATACACCCTCATTCTCAACTTAGTCCCCAAGAAATCACTAAAATTGTATCCTACCAACACATTATCCAATCGGAAAAAAGAAGCATCCTGCACATAATAATCTGAGAAATATTGTGCTTCTTTGAAACCGGTATTGAAAATATCGCTGTTGATATTGCTTAAAAACTGACCATTGGTTTGCATTTTATTATAAAATGCTCCATTGGAAGCCATGTTGTTATATACAGATACATCCAGGTTAGCACGTCCTGCAGCACTAAATTCCCAGTTTTTATAGGTCAAAGAGGTATTCAATCCAATCATCACTTTAGGACTTGGATTACCATAAATATACATATCTCCTTCGTCGATTTTTCCATCCTTATTTCGATCTACATATAATCCCTCAATAGGACGTCCGGTTTCGTCATATACCTGCTCATAAACAAAAAAGGATCCTGCTGGATAACCGATACGATGCATTTGAATCTGATTTCCTGTTCCGCCTGAAATATCACCAAGTGGAACTCCGAGATAATTAGGATCATTCACTTGTGTCAGCTTGGTGATTTCATTCTCATTGTAAGTAAAGTTAGCACCTACTTCCCAATTCCAATCATTATTGGTAAAAGCCACAGCATTAACAGAAAACTCAACACCTTTATTTTCCAAATTGCCAACATTAGTAAACATCCTGTTAGTTAGATTCGATCCTGCCGGAATTGGAATTTCATTCAACAAATCTTTTGTCTTTCGGAGGTATACATCAACGCTACCGTACAAACGGTTATTTAAAAGCCCATAATCCAAAGCCATATTATAAGTTGTGGTTTCCTCCCACTTCAAATTAGCATCATATCCCTCTGGACGCAAAGTACTACTTATAATCTTTTCATAATTACCCATTTGTGAATTATAATACACATATGATGCACTTGATTGTCCCTGGGTATAAATTCCAAAATAACCATAATCACGACCAATATCCTGTTGACCGGTGACACCATAACCTAATCTTAGCTTCATGTTAGATATAGCATAGCTATCCTGCAAAAAAGACTCATCCTTCATATTCCAAGCCAATGCTAACGATGGAAATAATCCCCAGCGATTGTCTTCTCCAAAACGTGATGATCCGTCATTCCTTAACGTGAAAGTAAGATAGTACTTTTCATTATACACATAATTCACCCTTCCAAAAAACGATACCAAGTAGTTTTCATTCTTTTTCAAGATATATTCATCACGCACATAATCCTCTTCACCATCCGTGATTATTGGATTATTAAAATACCCCTCATCCTCCTGTTGATTCCAGAAATGTTGATAGGAATAACCTCCCATCACATCGAACCTGGAGTTTATATTCGATAAGTCCTTCGTATATTGCAGGTAGAAATCAAGCAATTCGTTTCTTTTTTTCTGCTTGAAATAACTATAAGCACCTCCTCTGGCCCATGCTTCCGGATCCCAGGCTGAACCAGCCGGAATTTGAACGCCTCCAGCATCCTTACTGGTAGAATAATCCATCCCAACATTAAGATTCGCTCGTAATTCTGGAAGAAAATGAAATTTGTAATCGGCCTGAAAATTACCAATAAAACGATTCACGTTTGATTTGTCTTCTTTTTGGTCGATTCTTGCACGCGGGTTGGTTGGTGAAATGGTATTTGGATTTCCATCTGCATCGGTCCAAGCAAAATATCCTCCAAAAGCATCATAACCCTCAGCCTTAATCTGTTGAGTTGGATCCATTCCAATGGCAGAACCAATGGCATCCTCATCAGAGAAATTATTTTTTATAAACATGTATTTGGCAGAAGCATTAATCCTCAGGTGATCTTCAAAAAAAGCAGGATTCAGATTTAATGCCGCCGTGGTCCGTTGCATTTTTGATTTATCCAATATACCATTGGAGTTATTGTAGCCAATGGAAGCACGATAGGGAAGCACATCCATCATATTACCAGATAATGCCACATTGTGATCGGTACTAACAGAGGTCCTGTAAATTTCATCTTGCCAATCAGTAGATGCTTTACCCATCAAATTTGTATTTTGAGGGAATTTCTGCTCCAACATACTGCGGTATTCATCAGCATTCAGCATGTCAACCATCTTTGTAGGAGTATGAACAGAAAAGGTTCCGGCATAATCCACATGAAAACCACTCCCTTTTCCTTTCTTGGTAGTAATAAGGATAACACCATTGGAAGCCCGACTACCATAAATAGCTGTAGCAGAAGCATCTTTTAATACAGTAAATGTTTCAATGTCATTCGGATTAACAACATTTAAAGGGTTCCGCATACCAGATACATCTTCGTTATCAAGGGGAACCCCATCAACAATAATCAAAGGATCATTACTAGCTGACAAGGACGATCCTCCTCTAATTTTAATGGTTGAACTGCTACCGGGAGCACCCCCTCCATCTGTAATTTGAACACCGGCAATTTTGCCATTCATTAGCGATTCCGGTGATGTAATAGCACCTTGATTAAAATCTTTTACCGATACTGTCTGAACAGAACCAGTCAAATCTTTCTTTTTGGCCACACCATAACCAATTACAACCACTTCCTCCATTCCGATAACATCAGCCGCCAATGCAACATCTAATGTCCGCTGCTGATCAATGACAATCTCTTGTGATGTGTATCCGATAAAAGAAAAAACAAGTGTTTCTCCCTTATTCACGACAACCGAATAAGTACCATCGGGTATAGTAATGGTCCCTCTGGTAGTAGTTTTAATTGCAATAGTCACTCCTGGTAAGGGTGAGCCATCAGCTGCATCTGTTACTGTACCTGTTAATGTAATTTCCTGGGCGTTAACATTTGTAAACAATGAACAACCAAGGAAAAGCAACAGGAGTTTAATAAAATTCAATTGCTTTTTCATAAAACCAAGATTTACCAATAATTAAACATTCTTCAGTTTTTAAAGGTCCTTTGCTGGGATAACAAATCGATAGTACTCTTAAATAACACCTTTAAAACGTCACTGAAAATTTCCTTAAGGGCATTACAAAACTATGAAAGACAAATGACATTATAAACACTTTTTAACATTGATGGACAATGATTTACAGAAAATTCTTCGCAAACGTTTGCGGTGCCGTTTGCGAATACGTTTGCAGTAAATTCACATGTTGTAAAACATGTTTTAGGCATTACGATCATCAAAATGGCATCAATCTAACAATTCGAAAGCTCCAACCTCGTTTTATGCCTATTTTTACTATATTTACCCTACGTTAATGATATCAAGCTAACTTTGAATGAAATCACACCAGATAACTATAAAAGACATTGCTAAAATTTTAGGTATTTCTCCCTCTACCGTATCCAGAGCGTTGAAAGATCATCCTGATATTAGCCCTAAAACAAAACAGCTGGTTCAGGCATTCGCCGAAAAAGTTAATTATCGCCCTAACGCATTAGCATTAAGTCTCCGCAGTAGCCGGACAAATACTATTGGTATTATCATACCCGAAATCGTTCATCATTTTTTCTCTTCAGTAATTAGTGGCATTGAAGATGTCGCTTATGCGAAAGGTTATAACATCATGATTTGTCAAACCAATGAAAATTACCAACGGGAGGTAATCGACATTCAGGCCATGATTGACAATCGAGTTGACGGCATTTTAGTATCAATGAGTAAAAACACTTATGACTTTGCCCATTTTGAAAATGTAATAGAAAATGGTATCCCCATCATATTCTTTGATCGGGTATGTGAAGAAATTAACTCAGATAAAGTTATAGCAGATGATTTTGAAGGCGCCCGCATTGCCACACATCACCTTATTTCAGTGGGCTGTAAAAAAATTCTTCACCTGTCTGCACCCCAGCATTTACTCATCGGTAAATATAGAAAAGAAGGTTTTTGCAGTGCCTTAAAAGAGCATCAATTAGAATGCAATCCCAGATACATTATTAAATGCGATACGCGTGAAGATGTATTCGCCAAGGCCGATGAAATAATTGAATTAGCTCCAGAAATCGATGGTGTTTTTGCGGTAAATGATTCAACAGCTATTGCGGTTATGCAAGTATTGCAGAAGAATGGCTATAAAATTCCACAAGACATCGCTGTGGCCGGATTCGGTGATGGTCCTAATGCAACAATTACCTACCCTCCACTCACAACCGTTGAACAAAAGGGATACGATATTGGCCAGGAAGCCATGCGCATGTTGTTCAGACACATTGAAGGAACCCATCCCACCGATGAATTCGAAACAAAAATATTCACTCCTGAACTACGCCCCAGAGAATCATCGTCCAGATAAAACTACATTAGAATCCTGATTAGTTTATAATTGACAAAACCCTATTTGTATTTTTTCAAATAGATGGTAAAGCATTATCCTTTGTTACCCCCACTAACAATAAGGCGTCCACACTGGTTTTATGATATTTTGAGAATCATTCAGCCGTTATATAATCGAATTTTAAAGCATAGAAGTTAACCATTTATACAAAAACAGGTTAAAGTTTGTTAGGAGAAGAGTCTAGTCAAATTCGGTTTTAACCGAATTTAATTCGATTTTATTGTAAGCATTCGGTCAAACCCGTATTGATTACATGAAAATATGCATTACTTTCAAATTTATCCCAAAACATGCAGAGTACTTTGAAAGTCTTTAAGAGGCAACCTGCGCAGATCTGTCAGTTTGTTTTTTAAAATTATGAGGAAGAAG
>RHGE01000130.1 GCA_004296775.1 Marinilabiliaceae bacterium JC017 | reverse complement strand
ATTAGGAGAATAATACCACTCATTTTTCTAATGGAGAAAATCAACGTCGAGACTAATAATAAGGATTTCATAGCAATATTGGATGAACAGTTTCAAGGAAAAATCAATTTGGCACGCTTAAAGTTTATTTCTATGTTTATTATTGCTCTGTGCAAAGTTCAAACGGTTGGTTTCGAAAAATTAGCCAATGCTTTTGATAGTACTGCACAAGCATCTTCAAGCTTAAGACGAATTCAACGATTCATAGCTAAATATGCCATAGATTCGGATTTAATAGCGAAACTTATTTTTAGTTTGCTGCCCAAAAAGGAGAAACTGAAACTGACCATCGATAGAACGAATTGGAAATTCGGCCAAATCGATATTAATATCTTCATGCTTGGTGTAACATACAAAGGAGTGGCGTTTCCTCTACTTTTTTCTATGTTAGATAAGCGGGGCAATTCTAACTGTCAGGAACGTATAGATCTTATTAACCGCTTTATAACACTTTTTGGATATGATTGCATTGATTGTTTGATGGCTGACAGGGAATTTGTAGGTGATAAATGGATTGAATTTTTGAATGAAAATAGGATTCGCTATTATATACGCATACGAAATAATTTCAAAATTTTCCTTCCCCACAAAAACAAAGAAATTAAGGCCTTCTGGTTATTTAATTCGGTCAAATTAGGAGAGTTTTTGCATTATAGAAGAATTGTAAAAATGGGAACTCAGCTGTGTTATGTTTCTGGCAGMAAGGTGAAAAGCAAAAAGAATGAAATTGAGTTCTTGATTATTGTCTCATTTAATAAGCCCGAGCAAGCTCAAATTAATTATAAAGAGAGATGGCAGATAGAAACTTGCTTTAGAGCTATGAAATCAAGCGGTTTTGATATGGAGAAAACACATTTACAAGATATTGACAGGATCGAAAAGCTGACACTTCTTGTTATGATAGCTTTTGTTTGGTGTTACAAAACCGRAATATTCATACATGAGAACGTAAAGAAAATTAAAATCAAGAAGCATGGGCGGAAAGCAAAAAGCATATTCAAATGTGGGCTATCATACATTGCTTCGTTGTTATTAAACTCTAAAAGTCATGATCATATAGATGTATTTCAATTTTTGTCATGTACTTAGGAAAAAGTTACAATCCAATACAAGTCCAAAACTGATAAACGACCGGATTGTTATTGCTGCAATAATCATAAAACACTAATTGGAACTGGATGACTAGGAAAACATTGAGAGAATATCTTACTGTAAATTGCCATATTTTACAACAAGCCTAACTGGGTTCATTTTCATTACGGCCAATATAGTCGCTGATTATAAACTTAGTACTTTTTTGTTTCCGAAACGTACCCCATGACTGCTTCAAACTGAACGACAAATTGGTCTGTGTAATCTTTTTATATTACCAGGATTTTAAATTTATATATTAATACGCACGCTTCATGGCGTACCGGAGGCACAAAGACGCAGGGTTTTACAAACAAAGGTAAATTATTTGATGCTATCACTCTTTTTTCAAAGTATTTCAATTTGTTTCTATTATTTCAATCTATCACAACCTATTTCCATTTCTTCCAATTAACTACTTTTGCAAACAGTAACTGAAGACAGAATGAAGTTGAATAAAAAGCCGGCGCAATTAATTCAAAAGCAAATAAACCTACCAGATAAGATCGTCCTAACGCATGGGATCAATATCCACAACACCTTTCCTGTTCATTTTCATGCTTCGTTTATACTGGGTTTTATTGCTGAGGGGCAGTGTATTTATCACTACCGGGGGGAGGACATACCATTGCAAAAAGATGATATTTACCTGGTTCAATCCTTTGTGCCACACCGTTGTGAGCCGGTTGCCGAAGGTAAACATTCTTATAATATCATTTCTTTTACCCTGTCCTCACCGGGCTTTTTCCCCCAGTTAAAGATCGCGGACGCAGATCTTCTCCACCTGCTAAAAACATTTCACCAGGCGGCATTTACCGAAAATAAGACCACCTCGCTTTCGCACCTGTATGCTGCCATCCAATCAAGGCTCCTTACCCATGCCACGGACCAGACGAACTCTCCCCAAAAGGCATTGGATGCCATCGATAAGGCTAAAGGTATTATTGAACAAAATTGTCATAATACATTATCTCTGGATGAGATAGCCGAAGCTGCCTGTCTGAGTAAATTCCACTTTAACCGGTTGTTTCATGCCCGTTTGGGATTATCGCCTTATGCCTACTACCTGCATTGCAAGGTGAAACAATCGCAGGAAATATTGCTGCGAACCACATCGGTGACCACCACTTCTTTCGAAACCGGTTTCTTTGACCAGAGCCATTTCACCAAATTATTTAAGAAACATGTTGGCGTTACACCTGGAAAATACCTGAAGAGTAACAGGGACGGATCCGGAGGATGAAATCCCTTGTCTCCTCCTCTTTTCATAAAAAAACAAGTCCTGAGAACGCTGCATTTCTTCGTGCTACAATTGCTATTTTCTTGATTTTCCCGGCTTTTAAAAACACCTTTACCTCTAACCCATTATCGCTTTGTTCATCCCAAAAAGAGATAAAAAAAAACGAAAAAGGAATCCCTCCGGCCGCTTTTTCCAAGAGATAAAAACAAGTAGCTTGCACGCCTAAAACAACAATACAGACCTGAAAAAATACGCCATCATGGAAAATCTCTGGACCTATGCATTAACAGTGTTTACCGGATTTTTTGCAATCATGAATCCCATTGCCAACACCCTATCTTTCTGGGACTTGTGCAAGATGCCGACAAACCCACCAAAAAAAGAATCTCCAAAACATCCACCCTCACGGCTTTTGTCATTGTAGTCTGTTTCATTTTTATCGGCAAATACCTTTTTCAACTCTTTGGGATCACCATTCCGGCTTTTAAGATCACCGGCGGTATTTTGATTTTCTATGTGGGCTTTGAGATGTTACAATCGAAGAAATCAACCGTACACCACCAGCAAAAAGTTAATATCGACGAAGGCATTGCCATCTCCCCGCTGGCCATTCCCATTTTAGCCGGTCCGGGAACCATTGTCACAGCAATGAACTTTGTGACCAACGCCAACTACCTGCACATTGCCATTGTGGTCAGCATCTTTGCCCTGATGATTTTCCTTACTTACCTGGCTTTTAACCTGAGTGATTACATCGTTAAGTTTATTGGCAGCAACAAAATAATGGTGATTGGAAAGATCATGGGACTCATTATTGCCATCCTGGGCACCAATATGGTGATTGAAGGCGTAAAAATTGCTTTTTTGCAGTAAGACACCTGATGAAATTCAATTTTCTTCTTTCGGAAAATCACACCCGCCTCTACCCTTTTTATAAGGAAATAATACTCCTTTTTTAATTAGAAAAACGCATTCCTTTTATTTATCAGTAGGTATTCTGATTTGTTTTAATATCTTTATTACCGCAAAACAAACCAACACTAAGTATATCTATACAAAACCATTACCATTGCCCTCAACGCTCGGCGTTCCTCTCTCCACATTTGATTACCATCACCTATATTTAACCAGTTAAAACCATAACAAATATGGATAGACAACATGAAACCGGTCATGCGGCTAGATCGGCTGCCTTTGATGAGTTAATTGCCTACGTGCAAAACATGGGTCCAACCTACAATCCGCCCACTTCGGACTTAACCGTGGAAGCCCTGCAACAAAAAGCAACCACAGCCTCTCAAATCCAGAAGCAGTTGGCAACGAACAATGCGTTGTACAAAATGGCCAAGACTAATCGAAATGAGGCTTTCAAGCCAATAAACAGCACCGTACGCCAAGTACTTGACCTCACTCAAGCCCTGGGCATAAACCATGGTACTGTGGAGCAAATGAAGAGTATTACCAGCTCCATCCTGGGTACCAAACGATTATCACAACAGGGTATGGATGCCCGCCTGGATAATCTTAACCAGATGATTGAATTACTAAAGAATGTGGACGGCTATATCACTAACCGGGATCATCTGAAAATTGAAGGCCTCGAAACATTGGCCTCCAACATTAAAATTGCTGCGGATGATGTAGTAAGAAAAGAAACGGTATTAATTGAAACACGTCGTAATCGCCAAAAAGCATTCGGCAAAGATGAGGGATTAACGGCCATCACACGCCGCGTAAAAGCCTACCTGAAAAGTTTGATGGGGGCCCGCAGCAATGATTACAAACAGGTGGTGAGAATTACTAAAGTATTAACTTAGAGTAATGACAGTTAGCAGTGAACAAGGAACAGTTAGCAGTGAACAAGGAACAGTTAGCAGTTAAAATCTGAAATAACATGACCGTATTTAAGGGGCTAATTCCAGTCCCTTTTTTATTTAACTTTTCTTTTCGGCCAATAAACACAGAAAAAGAATAATCAACCTCTCTCCCTAATATTATTTGCTCCCTACATAGCTTTAGTTCTCCTTTATAATTTCCAGGAAGACTTCTGCTATCTCAAATTTGTTTGTACCTATTTCAAATTTGGGTTATACTATCTCGAATTTAATTCTACCCATTTCAAATTTGAGTTATACCATCTCAAATTTAATTCTACCCATTTCAAATTTGAGTTATACCATCTCAAATTTAATTCTACTCATTTCAAATTTGGGTTATACTATCTCAAATTTAATTCTACCCATTTCAAATTTGAGTTATACCATCTCAAATTTTAATCTACTCATTTCAAATTTGGGTTATACCATCTCAAATTTAATTCTACCTATTTCAAATTTGGACTATACCATCTCAAATTTTACTCTACCCAATTCAATTAAACCAGATGCTTTTAACAAATCCCTTCAATCAATAAAAAAGCCTTCCCACTCACTTTTTCAGGTCATTCACTAAGTTTTCTTACAATCAAGAGGGTGATATTGCAAATTGCGTTTTGCAAATATTTCCACCAGGAGAAGATGCAGGGCGAAGGCCGAAAAGCCCTTATAGAGTAGGCGTCACACAAATATCTTTATAATGGTAACTATCAAAACGATCTCAGAAAGACTATTAAGCAGAAAGAAAAGTCTCCAGGACCAATTATTGGAAACCGTTACTTTTCAACCTGAAACCGTTTGCAAAAACTTCACCGAGATTACTAAAATTTCTCATCCTTCCGGCCAGGAAAACCCCATTCGTAAATGGGTGATTGCCAAATCAAATATCATCCAACAACAATACACCGACAATCGAAGAAATATACAAGTTGTTTTCTATGACCCGGATGCCCTTAAACCAGGCAAAAGAGTCATTGTACTGCGCCGGGCCGGAAGCGGAGATTACAAAGGCCAATTACCGGTTATTTTACAAGCCCATATGGACATGGTCACGGTTCCTTCAGAAAACATCTTTCCTTTACAATTGGGGATGTATACCGAAGACAACAAAACCTGGTTGAAAGCCTACCAGGACCTGCAAAATCCGGCTAAGGGCGGAACCACCCTGGGGGCTGATGACGGCATTGGCGTGGCCACCATTTTAGCCATCATGGAAGATTCCAAGCTGAAAGACATTCCGATTGAATGTTTTTTTACTGTTCAGGAAGAGACCAATATGGGGGGAGCCAAAGATTTTAACCCCACTCTGCTCACCGGAAACAAATACATCAACCTGGATGCTGAAGACCTGAATACCATCATTTATGGCAGCGCCGGTGGTAGTGAAACCAGCTTAGACGGATCGGTCACCCATGAAGCAGTGCTGCCAGATTACCAGGTATTCGATCTATCCATATCCGGCCTGCAAAGTGGCCATTCGGGTATCGACATCAACAAAGGAAGACTCAATGCCATAAAAGTATTGGCCGACATCTTAACCCGGTTGAATAAACGCATTAATAATTTCAATCAACGAGGAGGTATTAGCAGTTATAATCTCCGTGTGCATTCTATCAGAAGAAGTGACGTGGTGAAGGCCAATTCCATCCCTTCCGGCGCTGCGGCACAGGTTTCTGTACCCAAGACACAATCCGACGCGTTTAGTGAAGACTTCCGCATGCTTTGCGAGTTAAACCGACAACTGAATCAACCGGTTGAGTGGGAATTCACCTACTCCATTATTGAAACAAAGGATGAAAATATCTCCGATCCCATGTCGGCACCATCCACCGACACCACCCTGCTCCTGCTCAACCAGCTACCACATGGCGTTATCAAGATGATTCCTACCAATCCATCTTTGGTGGAAACCTCCACCAACCTCTACAATATCGCCATTCAGGAAGGCAAAGTAGCCATCCATGCCTCTAACCGGAGCTCCAATGCACAATCGCTGGAGTATTTGAACGCCATCCAGGAAAACACAGCAAGAATCTTTTGTTATACCCCAACTACCGGAATAGGTAAATATCCCGCCTGGCAACCAGATGAATCGTCCGCCTTACTGAAGGATGCCAAAGCAGTTTATGCCGCGACCTATGGTCAGACTGGCTATAATGCCACCGTTATTCATGCCGGCCTCGAATGCGGGTGGATTATTCAAAAATACGGTGGTAAAATTGAATGCATCTCTGTGGGACCAACTATTCAAAATCCACACACCGAAAACGAACGCCTGGAGGTAAAAGACGGAAATACCCAGACGGTTCAGGAGTTTTACGAGGTGGTCTCAAAAATCATTGTTAACCTTTATAAATAAGTAACAATCATGAGTAAGCAATCAATTCATCCGGAATACATGCGGGAACTGATCAAAGATATCAAAGCCTGTTTCAGTGACCTGCCATCCCAGCCAACTAAATGGAGCGAAGCCGATGTGAACGAGCAGATAGCCGGTTGGTTTATGGGTACCAGGGGCGAAAATGCCGAAGCAGTGAAACAGATCATTTGTGAAGCCGTTGATAAAATAGCCCTGGGGCGCCAGGAGATCTATCCTCATGATCCCGATTTTATCACTCCCGCTATTAAAGCGTCAAAAGCTTACCAGGACTCCTTGCAGGCAGTTCTCAACGCATCCGGCAAACTGGCTGACATCATCAACAAATACTCCATGCCGTTTCCAAGTATGAGGTACCAGGGACACATGAATTGGGACATCACACTGCCGGCCTTGCTGGGGTATGTTACCACCATGCTTCAAAATCCGAATAATGTAGCCCTGCAGGGCGGTCCGGCCACCACCGTATTGGAAGCAGCCGTAGCCAAAGATATCTGCAAGATGATTGGATTTGATGACACACAAACATCTTCCTGGGCACACATTACCTGTGATGGTACCATTGCCAATATGGAAGCTCTGTGGGCCGCCAGGGAGTTGAAGTATTTTCCGCTTGCCGTCTCCTATGCCCTGAAAAACGATAAATTATATCAGGGTGTTGACCGACGGAATATCACGATTCGCATCAGGGGTGTTAAAAAACCGTTAACCTCCCTTAGTAACTGGGAGCAAATCAACCTGCCATCTGATGATGTACTTGGTTTGACCAAACAGATTGCCGCTGAAATGCCAGATATGGGTGAAGCAGCCATCTGGAAAGATCTGACCGGAAAATACTCTGTGAATACCTTGGGCATCGCCAAGGTATACCGCCGATTCGGTCTCAACGAGGATAACATTGCCTTGCCGGCTGTTATTGTTCCTTCCACCAAACATTATTCCTGGCCCAAATCAGCTTCCGTCTTAGGATTGGGCCATGGAGAAGCCTTGAGTGAAGAGGAGCTCACTGATCCGGAGAAACTCATCCACCAAGGCTTGATTAATGTGTTTGTAGATTCTGAAGGACGGATGAATACCGACTTACTGAAGAAGGTGCTGGATAAATGTGCCGAAATACATAAACCGGTATTGTTGTTGGTAGCGGTGATTGGTACAACGGAAGAGAGTGCCGTGGATCCGCTGAAGGCGATGCTCGACTTCCGCAATCAACTGAGAAGCGAGAATCAGATACTGGATTTCAATATCCATACGGATGCAGCATGGGGTGGCTACCTGCTTTCTGTTGTGAGGGAAAACTTCAACATGCCATGGCCGGAAGAGTTTGAACCTGCCGGAAGAAAATCAACATCAATGGCGGAAACATCCCAAAGGATTGATCTGGATGTCAAACTCAAGCCCTACGTAAAAGAGCAGCTTAACCACATGCACCTGGCTGATTCGGTGACCATTGATCCGCACAAATGGGGCTATGTGGCCTATCCTGCCGGCAGCCTGAGTTACAGAAACGGCAACATGGTGAACCTGGTTACCTTCGGTGCCCCTTACATTGGCTCCACCAACAATGGCAGTGTCATAGAAGGATTGGGCGAGTCGGGTCTTGAAGGCTCTAAACCGGGCGCTGCTGCCGCTGCTGTCTTCATGAGCCATTTACTCATTCGACCCACCCGGGAAGGCTATGGAAAAATCATCAATAAGAGCCTGCTCAACGCCCGGTTGTTTTATATCTACATATGCGGCATGAAACAGGAAAAAGACAAATTTGATGTCATTCCTTTCAACCCGTTAATGGAAAAATATGACAACCAGGATGCCCTCGATTACCTAAAAAAGACCTTCTTCCAGGACAAACCACTGGCTGATATTTTGAAAGAAGAGAAAAATGAGCAGTTTGTTAATAGGATCGGGCCTGACCAGAATATTGTGGACTACATCTTCAATATCCCGGGAAATGACAAATTACAAAGACTTCAGGATTACAATAAGGAAATCTTCAAAATGGTCTATCCTTCAATGCATGAAGGCAAACTACCTGAAGTTGATAATTACCCGATCTTTATCACCCAAACCACCTTCCACCGGAAGGACTATGGCAATAAATTCATGACCACACTGGCAAAAAGACTTGGTTTAAGCAACCCGGAAACAGCTGATAAGATCCCATGTATGCGATCGGTGGTGATGGATCCCTGGGCGGTTGAAACCAAACACCAGGAAATGGATAACTTTAATTTCTTCCGGGAGATTTTCATTCCTGAATTAAGAAAAATTGCCAATGTGTGTGTAGACAAGGTCCCTGCCTCCTACTCTTCATCAACAGAAAATATAGGAATTCCTCTATAGAAACCGTTTGGTTTAATACTGACATAGTTTTCGTTTGAAAAGGCCTGATCCCGAGAGATCAGGCCTTTTTATGTATTTCGAGAGATCGTTGAATTTAACACCTAATGTATTGGTGATACAAGTTTCGAAGTTGATTGCGCTATAAACGATCAATCAAGGGCCGGGAAACCTTTAACCAACTACTAATCAAACCCATTAATTACCCAACAAGAATTCTCCGCAACCCGCTCCAGACGGGAGTTCCACGTGAAACGTGAGGAGTAGACAGATCATTATCATTGATTTATATGCGCATTCTTTTCACAATAGATCGTTAGGTTTTAGATAATAGTCAGAGATGGCCATTGGCCATATTGACGCCAAGATAACAACTTAACAAGAGTGTTGATTGATATATAAGTTTTAGTTCTTCAGGAATAGTTTTATTGGGACGTTGTCCCAAACCCTACTTCATTTTTGGCATTGCCCCAAAAACGAAGCAAAAAACGCTAGTCAAATAAAAGCTTCCACCCACCTCCTTGATGAATTTTTGCTA
>RHGE01000129.1 GCA_004296775.1 Marinilabiliaceae bacterium JC017 | reverse complement strand
TTGAGATTGTTCTTAGTGTCTTACGGGTGATATTGGTGTATTTATTGGCAAAATATTTTGGTGAGAAGTAAATCATCTTGATACTTTGTACTTGATACTTTTTACTTTTCTGGCTTGTCCAGGTTAGGTAAGTACAGGTTGTTTCAAAAGATTTCTATCTGTTTCAATGTATCTCCATTTATCTCTAAGTGTTTCCATCTATTTTCCCCTCTAATTTCTGACCTCTATCCTCTCTATATATTTCCATCCAATTTGAACAATATGTTGGTAAAAGTTGCACTCTAAGCACCTAATACGGTCTGTCGTCTAAAATCTATAGATCTGATGTGTGTATAATCTATCCTTCTACTCACTAAGGAAAGGCTTTTTGCTATTTTATCAAATGTACCACTCCAGATACAGCATCACTACTGGCTCCGGTAACACTTGCCAAACAATTAGGTTGTTTCAACCAGCGCAGTAGCCCCAAAAAACCAAATACAATAGCTTCTTTGTAATCAACAATGACCTCGTTTGGAATGACTACGCTTGCTTTTAACTTTTCAGCAATAAGCGCCATGAGAAAATCATTTTTTGCTCCTCCACCGGAAAATAAAACCTGTGAACCATTTTTCAAATTTATATCATGAGTAATCCTGTCGGCGAAATGTGCATAACAGGTGCGAAGTACATCATGTATTTCACAGTCATTATATGAGTCAAGAATGGGCTGAAACTCATTTTCAATCCATTCCTGTCCCAATGATTTTGGGGCGGTATAGCCGTAATAGGGTAACTGATTTAACTGTTGATATAATTCCGTAATCACTTTCCCTTTGCGACCATTTATTCCTCTGTCATCATAGCTTTTCCCCAGTTTCATCATTAATCGGTTTAAAACAAAGTTAACCGGACAGATATCCCAGGCTAAGCGGCGGTCATCTGTTTCCATGGAGAGATTGGCAAATCCGCCCAAATTGACACAAACATCATACTGCTCAAATAGTAGCGCATCACCAATTGGTACCAGGGGGGCGCCCTGACCTCCCAGGGCTATATCCAGGGTTCTGAAATCAGAGATGGTGGTAATGCCTGTTTCAGCAGCGATTATGGCGCCATCTCCTGCCTGAAAAGAGACTTTTTCATGAGGTTTGTGAAAAACCGTATGTCCGTGAGAAGCGATCAATTCACAATGTTTTTTTTCATCTGCAAGGAAATTATTGATTGCACTTCCAATCCACTGGCCATATTGTCGATGCAAAGTAATCAACTCCAGGCCCGCTAATGTCGGAGCATTTTTTAACCGTTCAAACCATTCATGGGAATAGGGTAGGGTGGTGTGTTTTTTTACTTCAAAATCCCATTTGTTTTCATTTTTATAATACTCACACAGCACCAGATCCAATCCGTCAAGAGAAGTGCCCGACATTACGCCAACAATTGTATATCTCTTATTGTTATAGTTCATGATTGTACTTTTTTATACCAGAGTGTCGAAATATCATTAAATTTTATGAAACAGGAATGGGTAATGTCTTAAATCGGTTGAATTTTTACTGAATCATGCAGATGCTACTCATCGTCATATTTTAGTTATTAAAATTCTAAATCTAACATTATGTCTGATTTGTCAACAACTTACCTGGGGCTAAAATTAAAAAGTCCGATTATTGCTTCAAGTTCAGGATTAACAAACTCTTTACAGGACATTAAAGAGTTAGAGGCGAATGGTGTGGGTGCCGTGGTTCTTAAATCACTTTTTGAGGAAGAGATTATCACAGAAATGGACCGGCAAATGGAAGCCATGCACTCCGAGAATTATCTCTATCCTGAAACCATGGATTATTATGAAAATTATCAGGTGGAAGATACGCTTACATCTTACCTGAAGCTAATCCGGGATTGCAAAAATGAAGTGAAGATTCCTGTGATTGCCAGTATTAATTGTATTACTGCGCATAACTGGCCCTATTTTGCCAAGTCTATACAGGATGCCGGGGCTGATGCTCTTGAATTAAATATTTTCGCTTCCCCTTCCGACATGGAAAGATCGGGTGCAGAAAACGAACAGTTGTATTTTGATATCATTTCAGCAGTAAAAAAGGAGGTGTCTGTTCCCATTACGATAAAGATCAATCACTATTTTTCTAACCTGGCAAGTATGGTGAAGAAACTTTCACTATCCGGGATCAAGGGAATTGTACTATTCAATCGCTATTATTCACCTGATATTGATGTGGAAAATATGGACGTTATATCGACTCATGTATTCAGCGATTCTTCAGAATATGTTCTGCCCCTGCGCTGGATAGCCATTACATCCAGCCATGTTCAGTGTGACTTGGCAGCATCTACCGGAATTCATGACGGTCGTACAATGATAAAAATGATTTTGGCTGGCGCCAAAGCCGTACAAATTGCCACTACTTTATATAAAAATGGCATGGATCAAACCGCTCGTATGTTAGTAGAACTGGAACGATGGATGAAGCGTAAAAACTTTGAATCCATTGAAGATTTTAGAGGAAAACTCAACCAGGTCAATGCTGAAAATCCGGCGGGTTATCTGCGCCTTCAATTCATGAAACATTTCAGTGAAGTGTAAAATACATTCTTTACTATTGCCAATTAAAAATGGATGGCTCTCCCCGGAGGTCATCCGTTTTTTACAACCGCTAGGAGAATAGTACTATCTTTGATGCGCGTAAACAGCAATAGTTATCTCGGGTTTTTAGGTTTTAAATCAAGATTATTATTTAAAATGATGAGCTATATCGATGATTATTACGCAGCTGAACCATTAAAAGAGAATGAGGACTTTTATTGGGATCCCAGGGGATTCAGAATAATGACCGGAAAATATTTGCGAAAAAGGGGATACTGTTGTGGCAATGGGTGCAAACACTGTCCTTATTTTCCACCCCACACGAAAGGTAACACCCAACTGAGAGAGAAATAATATTCAATAACACTAATATCATTTACCACCATGGCAAAAAAAGATTTGCGCATTGTATTCATGGGCACTCCCGATTTTGCAGTTGAGAGTTTAAAGAAGTTAGTTGAAAACAACTATAACATTGTAGGTGTCGTCACCGTTCCGGATAAGCCGGCAGGACGGGGGCAAAAGATACGTCA
Source organism: Marinilabiliaceae bacterium JC017 (assembly GCA_004296775.1). GTDB lineage: Bacteria > Bacteroidota > Bacteroidia > Bacteroidales > Marinilabiliaceae > JC017. The sequence goes on along the minus strand of RHGE01000129.1, from coordinate 6,495 downwards.
ATCGCCCGTTAAGGTTTATGCAGAATCGGAAGGTATAAAGGTGCTTCAGCCTGTTAAGCTTAAGGATCCTGAATTTCTGGCTGAGTTAGAAGAATTACGAGCCGAATTGCAGATTATTGTAGCTTTCCGTATGTTGCCTGAAGTTGTTTGGAACATGCCGCCCCTGGGGTCATTTAATCTTCATGCCTCCCTGTTGCCTCAATACCGGGGAGCCGCTCCAATAAACTGGGCAGTCATAAATGGCGAAAAAGAAACTGGTGTAACCACTTTCTTTTTACAGCATGAGATCGATACCGGAAATATCATCTTCAGTGAGAAAGTAGAAATAACACCTGAGGACAATGCGGGAACGGTACATGATAAACTGATGCTGGTTGGCGGTAAACTTATAATCAAAACGGTGCAGGCCATTGAAGAGGAGACGGTACAAACCATGCCTCAGGAGCATTTGGCTGAAGGCGCGGAATTAAAACCGGCCCCAAAAATCTTTAAAGAGGATTGTAAAATAAACTGGGAACAGTCTGCTTTAACAATTCAAAATAAAATCAGGGGATTGTCACCTTATCCGGCTGCCTGGTTTAGTTTTATTGATGTTAATCAGAAACAGTATACTGCCAAAATATTTAACTCATCCTTGAAGGATTCTTCCGAACTTAAGCCTTGTGAGGTTAGTACTGATGGAAAAACATATTTTAGGATTGGAACCCTAAAGGGTGAGATTGAAATTTTAGAATTGCAATTGGCTGGTAAGAAACGGATGCGTATAGGCGATTTTCTCAGGGGGTTTACACATACAGAAGGTTTATTGGCTAAATAATTCAAGTAAGGCAGCTGTGTTTCATAATAATAGTTTGTTAAATTTTTGTAAGTAACTGAAAAGCAGTTTATATCTCTCCAATGGGCAGAGTTGTTAATGGTCTAAAAAATGAGGGTAATGTAAATCAGTCTAATGTCTATCATATAACAAGGTACCGATTGCAAATCGATGCTAGCAGGGGCAAACGCGAAGTCGCCCTTGAATATATCGACACTATAACACAAAAAGCCAAATGACGAGTCGGACCATGATGTTGGGAAGCGGGGGAGCCCGTCATACCGATTAGTAATTAAAATGCCCACTTAATACGCTTCGCTTTTAATTGGCCTTTAATTATCTATCGGCATTACACCAGGGTCATTCTTAAATTGGTTTGGTGTAAAATAAGCGGGCCGGCGTAGGCGCGACGAAGATGAATGCGGGAATTCTGGCAAGTGGGTTAGCAAAAATTCATCAAGGAGGTGGGAGGAAGCATTCATTTGCCTAGACTTTTTTGCTTCGTTTTTGGGGCAATGCCAAAAATGAAGTAGGGTTTGGGACAACGTCCCAATAAAACTATTCCTGAAGAACTAAAACCTATATATCAATTGACCCTCTTGTTAAGTTGTTATCTTGGCGTCAATATGGCCAATGGCCATCACTGACTATCATATAACAAGCTTGCAAAGTGCCTCACTGTCAGAGATTAGTACTTTTGTCCTGGATACAGCTTGTTCAAGGTGTATTAGTTTGTTTTTAAGGTATTCAAGGGTATATTTTTCCAGGTAGTGAGAAGCATCTCTATCTTTTCTGATTTGAAGGTAACGGTAGGATCGGGTTATATAGTCGTCAATATGGGCAACGGCCATCTCTGACTATTATCTAAAATCTAACGATCTATTGTCATAAAGGGCTTGTTAAGTTTTAAAACTCAAAGGGCATTTAATAAGATTGAAATGATATTTGAAAGCGTGAAAAACAGTAATTGTTTTTCACGCTTTCAGTTTTCTGCCTAATTCGTTTAAAAATAACCATGCTCGTTGTGTCATTACGTAATTAAACCTGTTGGAAGTCCTGTGTATTAAGGGGAATTTAATCATTAATTGTTCCTGTATGGCTCGTTTAAAATAACAGGGAACTTGGCACCAATCCTACCTCGTTTTGGATATTGCACCAAACAAGGTGATAAGCCTTGATATTTAGTTATTTCTGTCATGAGATAGTTGACCCACCTACCAGGTGACCGTAGTCACACACATCATGTGATCGTAGTCACACACATCATGTGACCGTAGTCACACACATCATGTGACCGTAGTCACACACCTCATGTGATCGTAAACACACATCTAATGTGACTGTTGTCACACGTAACATATGACCATAGTCACATACATCATGTGACCAACATCACACAATCCAGGTGACTAATGATGTAAGAAGTGTAAAATCAGAATGATGTATCTTGTGGATGGTTAATTGTTCGGAAAGTCAGGGTGAGCAATTAAATACAGACTACAATATGTAATTGCAATGACATGTTTTCATTGATAATTCTTATCCCTTTCAAAAAGAATAAGTTATCCGCCATGTTGTTCCCCTTCATGTGGTGAGAACTTTTAGAGGAAAGGCCTCAAATCTATTAAGTGGTTATAAATAAGATTTTAGATAACAGGCTAAAGTCTGTTATCTAAAATCTAACGATCTATTCTTTTTATATTCTACCTCTATAAAGGAATAAGGTTATTTAGCCCTTCTGCGTAAATTAAGTCGAGTTCCGGCTTTTGGGTTATTATCCCCTTTAATATTATTAAATCGCTTTAGTTTCTTGAGTTTGATACCGTATTTCTGAGAGATATAATGTAAGGTTTCTCCCTTTTTTACCATGTGGTATTCATGCTTTTTATGCGCTTTGCCTCTTTTGGTTTGAATGTAAAGATGACGGTATTTATCAATGTTGGCCGTGTTGGGAAGGTCATTGTATTTATAGATCTCCCATGGTTGCATGCCAAACTCCTCACTTATTCCTTCGAATGTATCCCCCTTGGTTGTTTTAATGTATTTCACCCCATTATTGTAACCAACCTCGTGGGAATTGAATGGATTTATGGTGAAGTTATCAACGCTTTTTTTTGAACTCTTTGACGGAGTGGTTTTGATAGCTTCGTTTTTTGAGCTTCGTTTTTTACTTTTCGTATCCAGCTGATACAACTTATTTTCTTCAATGATTTGTATTAACCGTTTGGCATAATGGGGATCGGTTGCATAGCCTGCTTTCTTCAAACCTTTAGCCCATCCTTTATAATCCGTTGTTTTCAGTTCGAACAAGGAGGCGTAGCGCTTTTTATCTACCAAAAAGGCCGAATGATCCAGGTACGATTCATAAACGGTCTTGTATTTCCTGAAGCATTCATTTCTCCTGTCATCATGATGATAGACGCGTTTGCCATTCCAGTCGCTGTGGCATTTGATACCAAAATGATTATTGGATTTCCTTGCCAGATTACTGTTCCCGTTATCTGACTCAAGTATTCCCTGGGCCATGGTAATACTGGCAGGGATGCCTGTTCGCTTCATTTCTTTTATTGCCAGATCCTTGTATTTATTTATGTAGTCTTCACGGGAAATCCGGTTGGAAGGAGCCTGTGCACTGGCAAATAAGGAGATTAATAAACCTAAAACCACAAAGGTATTTGAAAGCTGTCTATTCATAAACAATAACTCTTTAAAAGATAAAACCCACTGTCAACAAAGATAGAAAAATAGAAGAAGGGATCTTTCCTGTTAAAAACAATATTGTAAATTTGACATCACGCTTCACTTTTTTTCTATTTTAAACTGACCAATGTCCAAGAAAGAGCTAATAATTAACATAGAGGTAATTAACGATCGAAATCAGCTATTGGACCAAATAAATTGTCTGATTGACCAGGCTTCTGATGCAGCCCAAAGAGCCTATGCGCGGTATTCTGATTTTAAAGTAGGAGCGGCTGTCTTACTCGCCAATGGGGCAATTATTACCGGCAACAACCAGGAAAATGCCGCTTATCCGTCAGGGCTGTGTGCCGAACGGGTGGCTTTGTTTTATGCCAATGCCAATTATCCGGATATACCGGTAACCGATCTGGTTGTTTTAGCCTATAAAAACAATAATCTGACCGAGGCCCCGGTAACGCCCTGTGGGTCTTGTCGGCAGGTTTTACTGGAATCAGAAATGCGTTACGATACGTCAATAACCATTTTCATGGTTGGGGAGTCCGGGATCTACAAAGTCTCTTCTGCTAAAGATCTATTGCCATTATCGTTTACTGGTGAGCATTTGTAAAACGGTAAACCTAATCTGGACAAGCCAGAAAAGTGCACAGATAGGAGTTTCTATTTTGACAGCATAGACAACATCTAATTAGTGAAAGTTGCTCCCTAAGCATCTATAATATTAAGAGTTCAAAAAAAAAGGATGTCTGTGTAATCCCAAACATCCTTTATTCTCGTGACTAAAAATTTTTTAACCCATCACGTTAGCAAATTCCCGCCACAGATTATCTTCCTTTGGAGGTCTTGCTTCGATGACTATCGGTTCTTTTTTTACCGGGTGTTCAAATACAATACGACGTGCATGCAAGCTGATGCTGCCATCGGCATTGGAACGGGGGAAACCATATTTCAGGTCGCCGCGGATGGGACAGCCTATTTTTGCCAGTTGACAACGAATCTGATGATGGCGGCCGGTTTTCAGGTCTACCTCCAACAGAAAATAATTGGCCGAGCTGGAGATTAATTTGTATTCCAGGATGGCTAATTTTGATCCCGGTTTCTCTTTCGGAGAGGCATAGGATTTATTCTTTTCGGAATTTTTAAGAATATAATGCCTTAATTCAGCTTTTTCCTGCTCCGGCATTTTCTTCACAACGGCCCAGTAGGTTTTCTTAATTGTTTTCTCCTGCAGCATTTTATTCAGGCGACTCAGGGCTTTACTGGTGCGGGCAAAAATGACTACTCCGCTCACCGGTCTGTCAAGGCGGTGTACCACGCCCAGGAATACATCCCCCGGCTTGTTGTATTTCTTTTTAATGTATGCTTTAACCGCTTCGCTCAAGGGCTCATCACCTGTTTTGTCCCCCTGGACAATGTCCGAAGGCATTTTATTTACGGCAATAATATGATTGTCTTCGTAAAGAATATCCAATTTCTTCATTTACCTTTTTTTATCAGCAAGTTAATACCTCACAGTTGTTCCTGATCGTCTTGCTTGTTTGTTTATTTACACACTCTCTAGGCAATAGATTGTTAGATTTTAGACCTTAGATAAATTTTGCAGTGTTATACTTTGGTCATCAAATAATCACAAAAACTTAACGAACTATTGACATAGAAACTTTTATAGATTTTAGTATTGCTCCCTTTCGTTGGGGAAGTCTACACTCTTCACATCCTGCACGTAGTTTTCCACAGCGCCGGTTATTTCAGAGAAAAGATTATGGTAGCGTCTTAAGAATCGGGGTGAGAACTCATGAGTAATGCCCAGCATGTCATGGAGTACCAATACCTGTCCGTCTACCTCGTGGCCGGCTCCAATACCAATCACCGGAATATTAATTGCTTTAGCGACTTCACCTGCCAGTGTAGCCGGTATCTTTTCCAAAACGATGGCAAAACAACCTGCCTCTTCCAGTTTTTTCGCGTCTTCCACCAGTTTCCTGGCTTCATCTTCTTGCTTGGCCCTTACCGTATATGTTCCAAATTTATGTATCGACTGAGGGGTTAATCCCAAATGGCCCATCACCGGAATTCCGGCTGACAAAATGCGGGTTATTGATTCAGTTACTTCCTCTCCACCTTCCAGTTTTACTGCATCAGCAGCTGTCTCCTTCATGATTCTGATGGCCGAAGTAAGCGCTTCTTTGGAGTTTCCCTGGTAGGATCCAAAAGGCATATCTACAACAACCAGTGCCCGGTTCACAGCCCTGACAACTGAGGCGCCATGATAAATCATCTGGTCTAATGTTATTGGTAGGGTGGTTTCCCAGCCAGCCATCACATTGGAAGCTGAATCTCCTACTAATATGACATCTATACCGGCTCCATCCACAATCTTAGCTAAGGAATAATCATAGGAAGTTAACATTGCTATTTTTTCCCCTTTCATCTTCATTTCACCCAGCACATGTGTGGTTACCTTCTTGGGCCGGCTCATTGCAACTGACATAGTTCCGCTTTTTGATTATACATATGGCATTTGATTTTCAGTTCAACTGTTCTGTTTTCAATCTATTGATACCTTATTTAAATGCCAGCGACAAAGGTACTATGTTTTTTCAGAAGTGCCCTGAAAAAAAGCCTCTTCGAGGGATGTTGCCTTTAACTGATTATTTTAACACGACAAGAGATCGTTAGATAATAGACATTAGACCTGCTTATATCAAGCTCAGTGGCAATCTCATAACACCTTGAATTATGAAATGATTCTCATACAATTACTAATACTTAACGAACTATTAACAGTATAAACAACAATCAATTTGAACAACATGTTGGTAAAGGTTGCTTCATACTAAACCGCGGAGGCGCAGAGACGCAGAGATTTTTCATCAATTGGGAGTTGAGATTGTTCTTAGTGTCTTACGGGTGATATTGGTGTATTTATTGGCAAAATATTTTGGTGAGAAGTAAATCATCTTGATACTTTGTACTTGATACTT
>RHGE01000128.1 GCA_004296775.1 Marinilabiliaceae bacterium JC017 | reverse complement strand
CGGGAATTCCGGCCAGTGGGTTAGCAAAAATTCATCAAGGAGGCGGGCGGAAGCGTTTATTTGACTAGAGTTTTTTGGTTCCTTTTTGGGGCGATGCCAAAAAGGAACTAGGGTCCGGGACAACGTCCCGATTAAAATACAGAGTCTTCAAGTCTTGGCATTCCTCCGGAAATGAGACACTTTGCAAGCTTGTTATATGATAGTTGGAGATGGCCATTGGCCATATTGACGCCAAGATAACCGGATCCTACCTTTACCTTTAAATCAGAGAGGAAAAGAAATTCAAACCTTTTTGCGTATTGGTGCATTTTAGCCCCAGTGATAGTATAGGTAAGTAGATTTTTAAATTGTCGATTGGAGGTATCAACCCCTTATGATAGAATATAATGACAAGAATCTACTGGCTTCTTTCCTCTCAAAAATCATACTGTTATGGCAAAGATAATTAATCCCAATGCCGCAGGTATCGACATCTCGGCTAAAGAACATTACGTGGCAGTTTCCGAAGAAATATGTAAAGAAGACGTTCGTTGTTTCAAAAGTTTTACACGTGATCTGCATGAACTGGCAAATTGGCTAAAGGAATGTAAGGTTGAAACCATTGCCATGGAATCTACCGGAGTCTATTGGTACCACCTTTATACCATATTACTGGATTATGGTTTTGAAGTTTACCTGGTTAATGCCTATCATGTCAAAAATGTTCCCGGTCGGAAAAGTGATGTTAGGGATGCTCGTTGGCTTCAGCAACTTCACTCTTATGGACTATTAAATAGTTGTTTTCAACCTGATAATCTGACCCGCTCGTTAAGAAATTATGTCCGTCAAAGAAAATCCATTGTCAAACAAATGGCCACAGAGATTCAAAGGATGCAAAAAGCACTTGAGCAAATGAACATCAAACTGAACAATGTAATTCGTGACATTACCGGTAAAACAGGCATGCAAATAATTACAAAGATCCTGGAGGGAGAAAGAGATCCAAAAATATTGGCCCAATTCAGGGACAGAAGAATAAAAGCTTCCAGAGAGTTACTAATAAAATCGTTGGAAGGGAACTGGAGACAAGAACAGCTTTTTAACCTGGAACTCGCCTTTGAGCATTACCATTTTCTACAGAACCAACTGCTCAAATGCGATGAGAAGAGTGAAGACATTGTTGATCAAATGTCAGACGATTCTATCGATAAAAAAAAACTACCGCCCGTTCGCAAGCAAAAAAACCAGCCTAATTTTAATGTCGCCCAATATCTTTATCACATTCTGGGAGTAGATGTTACCGAAATATACGGCTTAAAAGCAACCACGGCATTAACTATCTTTTCCGAAACTGGACCGAGTTTAAAGGAAAAATTCCCAAGTGTTAAACAATTTCTTTCCTGGCTAAATGTAGTGCCTGACAATAAAATAACAGGAGGTAAGGTTATATCCAGCCGAGTTAAGAAAAAAAAGAACCGTGCAGGTCAAGCATTCCGTGATGCGGCTAATGCTTTATGGAATTCCCAGACACCACTAGGTGATTACCTGAGAAGTAAAAAGGCTAAAAAAGGGGCAAGACAAGCAATCGTGGCAACGGCCAGGAGAATTGCTTCTATCTATTACACAATGGTGACCGAAAGGGTCAATTTTGATTCTCACTACCTGGAAAAATACACTCTTGAATATCTTAAGAACAAACTAATACACCTTGAACAAGCCGTATCCAAGACAAAAGTACTAATCTTTGGAAATGAGACACTTTGCAAGCTTGTTATATGATAGACAGAGATGGCCATTGGCCATATTGACGCCAAGATAACATTGAAAACTTGTTGAATAATTAAAACAAGATGAGGTGTTAACAGAATGGGTAGATGCTTATTATAATCCACCTCACCCCTCCCGATTTTTTCGGGATCTTCTTAAAGGCGAGGGAGACTGCAAACCTGATGTTTAGGCTCATAATGATTAAGTGTAGCGAAAGCTTGTTATATGATAGTATCAAGATAATTTACTTCTCTCCAAAATATTTCAATATGTTTCAATGTATCTCCACCTATCTCTAAGAGTTTCCATCTGTTTCAACATATCTCCATTTATTTCAAAATATTTCAATCTGTTTCAACATATCTCCATCTATTTCAACATATTTCAATCTATCTCTAAATGTTTCCATCTATTTCCGTCCAATTTGAACAACATGCTGGTAAAAATTGCTTCCTAAACGCCTAATATCATCAACAAATTAATATGCACAAAAACCTTCGCCAAAAACTAATCCACCAATCAATTATCAATCATAATCTCATCAAAATACATCCATGTTTTATCTCCTTCCCTGATATGATTTTTAGGACAAACACCTGGATTTTTCATTGTAAACTTCACATACCTTGCTCGCTCGTTTAAGTTTTCCTTGGAAAACAAATACTTTGTAACGGCAGGCAACAACGGATTTGTTGAATTAAGAAGGACTCCCCCTTTTCTATAACTAACTGAATCATCTGAAAACGAATATTCAATTTCTCGGGGCATAACAACTCTCATTCCTGGATTTTGCATTGATCCAATTGAGATAGTAGAAATATCACTTACTTCACCCAGGTCAATCGTAATTTCAGCATCGCTGTCATACCATCCACACCATTCACCATCCGTGAATTTTAAACTGCCACGTTGTCCATTCACCAACACACCAGCTTTGACACCTTCTGCAACGAGTCTTTTGCCTGTAGCGTTATTCCAGTGAATATTCAATTCCAGCTCCTTCCCACAAATAGTATCATTTAGGCCTGAATAAGCCCGGATATCTGCATGCGAGTCAACCAATATCGGCTGAGTATATTCTTTAAATAATGATCCATTCACCTGATATTTAATCTTTATCCGCGGATGGTCACTACTTAAAGTCACTTTCAATTTTCCATCTTCCGGCAAGATTGAATGAAAAATATTATATAAAGCACAGGAATAACGTATATCCAATTCTTTTAACCACACAAATTTATTCTCTAACCGCTCTATAAAACGATCCCAATTCTTATTTGCTGGCAAAGTCCATCCCACCTCTGCTAAAGCCATCAAGCGGGGATAGGTCATATATTCCATCTCTTTCGCTGAGGTCACAAATTCCGTCCACAAACAACCCTGAACCCCCTGCAATCGCCCGGCTACTTCAGCATTAAGTGTATCTGGCAAAGGCTCATAAGTATAAACATCTTTAAGGGTAACATTCCCGAAATAGGTTAAAGGTTCAAACCACTGCGGCCCCTGGTAACGGATAAAATAAAGCGATCGGGCCGGACACATCACAAAAGTATTCCCTTTATAACCAGCTTCATAACCATATTGCCCATTGCCTCGCCACCCCATGACCGTAGTATTCTTATTAACATCACCTGATAAAATTTCATCCCATCCTATTGCCTTTTTGCCATGGGCGGAGAGAAATTCACTCATCCGATCCATAAAATAACCTTGCAATGCATCTTCACTGCCCAAAGCCATTTCTTTTATTCTTTGCTGACATAAAGGACATTGCTTCCAATATTTTCGGGAAGCCTCATCACCTCCTATATGAATGTATTCCGACGGAAATAAATCCATTACCTCTGTCAACACATCTTCCAAAAATTCAAACACCCTTTCATTTCCGGCACAATATACAACCTCCTGCATACCCCCTGCAAAACCAGGTGGTACAGCAATATTTTCAGATACAACAGGACACCCTAACCACGGATAAGCAACAATAGAAGATGCCGTATGGGCAGGCATCTCAATTTCTGGTATAATAGTAACACACCGCTTTTTCGCATACGCCACAACTTCCCGGATATCATTTTGTGTATAAAATCCCCCCGGTTCCGGCTGCTCACCTTTCTTTGACATCGGTCGATTTGGAAAATCCTGCCCTCGTGTTACACGCCTGGAACCTATCTGCGTAAGTAACGGATACTTTTTTATCTCTATTCGCCATCCATTATCATCTACCAAATGCCAGTGAAATTTATTTATCTTATAAATTGCCAGTTGATCAATCAATTTCATAACATCCGCCTTGGGTATAAAATGACGTGATACATCTAACATATAACCACGCCACTTAAACCGTGGACAATCCCTTATTGTCATCACTGGTAGGGTCAGCTCTTTTCGAATCAATCCATCTTCTCCTCCTGAAGCAAATGGAAGCAATTGGCGCAATGATTGCAAAGCATAAAAATAGCCGGAATACGAAGAAGCCTTTATAATGATATTCTCTTTACTAACAACTAATTCATAAGCCTCTGGCTTCATGGTATTCTCTTTCAAAAAAGTAACCTGTCCTGCCTTTTTTTCTTTTTCGTAAACTATTTGATGAGCAATACCTGGTACACTGAATAATTCATCAATAAACAGTTTACAAACCTTTTCTTGCTCCTCGGATTCCACATTCCAGACAACACTGTCAGTAAAAGTAAAACACCCCTCCCCTGATTCTACTTCGTTTGGATAAGGAATAATAGACACATTACTTTTATAAATACTCATCGATCGATCACAAGACAAACCAATAAGAAGAAAAACCCAAAAACAACCAACTAAGAAAAACCAATCTTTTCGCATACAATTTTATTTCTATTTATACATGAACAACCCATTGCCCTTCGTCCAAAACGCCACAACCATCTATTACCAAACAAGAGTAACAGTGCGCACTAAACCAAACTATAAACAATGAAGTAAAGGATAAAATAATACGCTGGAGGAGTCACAAAAATAGCCAAAAGAAAAAAAGTCATTTTTATTAAATGTACAAATCAACAAAACCGGTTATCCCTCATTCAATTTCCCTTATTCCTGTTTGCCTGCACTTTGCACTCTCCTGCTGAATACTTATCACACCTTCTGTGAATATTTCTTACTCCCTGAAATGAATGAATTTCCCGTCAATATTGATGAGATCACCTATTCTGATCCATTCTTCACCTAAATACATTTGTAACAAACTCTGGAGGACAATTTCAATAAATAACTAATTCTAAATCCAAGTAGTATGAAACACTCAAATAATGCTAATAATCCATTTTTACACAGAAAAATAACTAAAACAAGAAACTCTGTACCCAAGTATCTGGGTGCTCAAAGTCTATTATCGCTCATCTATAAATCCGTTATCTAAAAAAGTAAGCTCAAAAAAGCCAATGATAAAAAAAACTCTGTGCCTCAGCGTCTCTGTGTTCATAGCCTATCAAATAACAAGTACCCGCTTACTCAACAAATACGAAAAAGGCCATGATGTTGGGAAGCGCGGGAGCCAGTCAAATTAGCGGGCCAGCGTCGGCGCGACGAAGATGAATGCGGGAATTCCGGCATGTGGGTTAGCAAAAATTCATCAAGGAGGTGGACGAAAGCTTTTATTTGACTAGACCTTTTTGCTTCCTTTTTGGGGCAATGCCAAAAAGGAAGTAGGGTTTGGGACAACGTCCCAATAAAACTATTAGCTTGATGTCAATATGGCTAATGTGGCCATCTCTCACTATTATCTAAATTCAATCATATGAAAACAACTTTACAAGCAATTCTAATCTTGATGTGTTCCTTCACATCATTTGCGCAACCTTCAAAAGGTATTTTTACACCGGGCGATTGGAGCTCCGATATCAATTTCACTTCCGAAATGGCTGCACAATGGAGTGGTGCAACTGAATTTACCATTGAGTTCTGGATGAAACGCACAAACAGCGGTGCAAGCAGAAACATAATCAACGTCGGTTGGAATGCAGGTGCCAATCAAGGCTTCGGTATGCAAATTGGAGCCAGCAATAATATGTCGATGATGATTGGTAATTATATTGTTTGGACACCCAACGAAACATTAAATAATCCGGAAACACCTGACTGGGAACACATCGCTTTTGTCTACGATGGTTCCGCTCAAAAAGTGTCCTTTTATAAAAATGGATTGTTTATTTCATCCAATAATCTTTCTAATCCCGCTCCTACTGAAGTAGCCTCTTCTTTTGCAGGTGTATTCCGCATTTCTCAAGGTGATATTGAAGTGGAGATAGCAGATGTAAGAATCTGGAAAAAAGCATTAAGCGAATCTACCATTGCAAATTACTATCAACATTATGTTCCGGCAAATCATCCAAACATTAACTCATTGGTTAATAATTGGAGGATGGACGCTATTAATGCAAGTGATAAGAATAAAATTATAGACAGTGGGAAGGCAGGAATTCATGGTACCATGACGGATGGTTGTTCATGGTTTGGTATTGCCACAGGTATTTTCAATCAACCCGTGTCCTCGAAAGCCACAATAATTTATCAACCATCATCCAGGGAAATAATCATCAAAAATTATGACTTAAAGGGGAAAGGAGATTTAACAGTTTACGATATTTCAGGTCGCCTTGTACAAAAAATACCTGTTGAATATAACGGGTCTGCTATAATATTGCCTATGTTCCACACAAAAGGCTTGTATGTAGTAGAACTTAAAGCCAATAATAAAAAAGCAACTAAAAAGATCGCTCTAAATTAATAGTTTATATTCAAAAGAAGGGGTGGAAACATCTGTTTTCCACCCTTTCCTTTTACATTATTTCACCTTTTCATTACCATTCCAAAATCTAATAGTTTGTTTATCTATTCTAATTATCTAAAAAAACAGATTGTGCTTATTTAATAGTAAAGTTTTAGGCGCTTAGGAAGTAACTATTACCAAAAAAGTTGTTAAAATTGATTGTTATCTATGCTGTTATTAGTGTCTTACGGGTGATATTGGTGTAATTATTGGCAAAACATCCTTTAGTAACAGTCTTAAAATCTCAACACTTGTTACTCACTTCTAAAACCTATCAATCTATTGAGAGCCATTAAAACATTCATAATCCATTTATAAATCATGATAAAAAAAATATCTTTTCTTATAATCAGTCTGGCATTATGGAATAACCTGACTGCTCAGGTTACAAATTATGCATTAAAATTTGATGGTCATCCGAATTCCTATGCATACGCTGACGTGACAGAATTAAACAATGCAAAATCTTTCTCCTTTGAAGCATGGATATATATTGACCAGTGGATAGAAAACAGTTATATATTCCAAAAAAAATCAGATCAGGATCATCGTATCGACATCCAGCTTGGTAATAATTCCAGTCAACGTCTCTATTTTCATATTGCAAACGGAAATAATAATTACTTTGCCATTGATAATCCGGGAATAGCAGAAGGCCAATGGTTTCACCTGGCAGCAACCTACAACGGAAACAATGCAGCCGGTGATCAGGTTTCTTTATACATCAATGGTAATTACAAATCAGGCTTTTTTAAAAATAACGACCGTCTTTTACCCGCATCAACACCCAACATGCCTGCCACTTTCATCCTTGGGAAAAATTTTAAAGGCAAAATGGATGAAATACGTCTTTGGAATATGGCCCTTCAGAAAGATGAATTAATGATCCACAATACAATTAATTCCTTTAACTCATTCTATCCAAATCTTATATCATATTGGCGAGTAGACCAGGTGGCCTGTTTATCTTTGGTTGATTATATAAAAAAACATCATGCAATCCTATCGGGCAACGTAACAAAAGAAATCGTGACTAACAATCCCACATTCAAATATGGCACTGTTACCGGTTATCTAAGGCCCACTCATTGGGTACAAAAATCCATCCACAATGAGAATCTTCTTCATGTAAATGACCTTATTTACATGGATGGAAAACCTTATGCCAATGGAGAAATCTTTTTTGCCTATCCCGATAACAGTGGGATACTATCCAACATTTCCCATTTATCCAATTACAAAGGACGAACAGGGGTATTAAATTTTAATGGTACCAATGCTCAAATGACAGTGGGAAAAGACCTGTTAATCGAGAAACCAGGAATAGCGGTAAACAAATTCACATTTGAAGCCTGGATATACATTGACAACTGGGCAGAAAATGCATGCCTCCTGCAAAAAGCAACCTCACCATCCCAAAAAGTCGCTATTCAATTAGGAAATCAAGCCTCTAAGCAGTTAGTAGTTAAAATAGCCAATGGCAGTGAAAAATCAATAATTGCCAATGAAACAAATCTTAATATCGGCTCATGGAATCACTTAGCCATTATTTATAATGGTAAGGCTTCTCAAAAAATTAATCAGGTTGAATTTATCATCAATGGAAACCAACATCCTGATAATCTAATCAACTTATCTGATCCAATAAATGGATTGCCAGTTCGATGTCCATATATTAATCCAAATACCATCATAGGTCAAAATTTTGACGGAAAAATGGATGAAGTACGTGTTTGGCATTCTATCCGTTCTATATTTAGCATTAGAGCCGATAAAAATGAAGTAATTACCGACAATTGGCACGACACGTTTTTAAAAGCCTGTTGGAGGGGTGATAATTCTGATAATCCAGGTCTGGACTCACAAAGTTGGCCTCAATTATTAAAAGCAGTCAAACAGGTATACGACGGGTATGAAGGATATAAAGTCCGTTTGGGCATCGCAGCCGGCCAGTGGAAAGAAATGGTAAGCAACAGTACTGCCATTTCAAAATTCGCATCTGAAGCAAATAAATTATTAGCAACAGATAGTTTTAATGGCATTGATTTGGATTTTGAATGGTGCTATAATAATACAGAGTGGAATAACTACAGCAATTGCATCCTTGCAGTTAACAAGGCTATTCCATCCGAAATGGATTTTAGCGTTACCCTCCACCCGCTCTTTTACCAAATATCACAGGCAGCAATAAAAGCAGTTGATTACATCGGTTTTCAAAATTACGGCCCCTCACCAGCTCGTTTTACCTGGAATGATTTCACATCTTCCCTCACAAACTTTAGAGACTGGGGGTATCCCAATGAAAAAATTCAAATGGGATTACCTTTCTATGGAGTCACCAGTGACAACTCAAAAGTTACAGTAACATACAAAGACATAATTAATCAATATCCCGATTTGACACCAGAAATAGATGAAGTTCCTTTTAAATTCAGTAGTTCCACCAAAAACATCACTTTAAATGGTGTCAATACCATAAAACAAAAAACAGCAAAAACAAGAGACGAACAACTACTGGGTATTATGTTCTGGGATATCGGAACAGATATCAAAATGAGTGATTCTAAATGCCTGTTACGTGCATTAAATGAAGAAATGAATGCTAACCTCCAAATACCAGTTACCGAAGTTGAAGAACTCCCTACATCTTTAAATAATATTAAAGAACCGGTAACAAAACAGCTTATCATCTATCCGAATCCTTGCTCGGGTGACTTGACCATAGAAATGCCAAAAAAAAGGCTAACAGATTCTATTTTACAAATACATGATCTGGGAGGACATATAATGAAAAACACAATGGTTGATGGTAACATGAGTTCATTTCATATAAATGTTAAAGATTTACCTGCAGGCCTCTACACTGTATCAATCTCTCATAACCAGAATCAACACAAAGCCAAACTGCTTATACAATAAAATCTTAAAACCAATATTCTATCATTAATTTAATAGTTCGTTAAGCTTTTTTAGTTAGCTGAAAAACAGCTTGTGGTGATTTGATGATCATAATTGTATGGATCTGAAAATAAGATTAATGGAAATCAGTCTTAAGTCTATCATATAACAAGGTACCGATTGCAAATCGATGCTAGCAAGGGCAAACGCGAAGTCGCCCTTGAATATATCGACACTATAACACAAAAAGCCAAATGACGAGTCGGACCATGATGTTGGGAAGCGGGGGAGCCGGTCAAATAAG
>RHGE01000127.1 GCA_004296775.1 Marinilabiliaceae bacterium JC017 | reverse complement strand
ACGTTGTCCCGGACCCTAGTCCCTTTTTGGCATCGCCCCAAAAAGGAACCAAAAAACTCTAGTCAAATAAACGCTTCCGCCCGCCTCCTTGATGAATTTTTGCTAACCCACTGGCCGGAATTCCCGCATTCATCTGCGTCGCGCCTGCACCGGCCCGCTTATTTGACGGGCTCACGCGCTTCGGATCATCACGGACCAGCTCGTCGATTGGATTTTTGTGTTATTCAATTGATTTGTATTGGAGGTGTCAAAACTTGAGGTAGGAACCGGTTATACAGTCTTCAATATGGACAACGGCCATCTTTGACTATTATCTAACGACCTAACAATCTATTGTATCTCTAAATTCAAAACACTACTATTATAATGTGCGGCATAAACGGAATTTTTTCTCACACCAAACAACAATACACCCATCATATTGGGAAAATGAATAATGCGATGATCCACCGGGGGCCGGATGATCACGGCGTTTATTCATCTGATTATATTTCCCTGGGGCATCAACGTTTATCAATCATCGATTTGTCAACCGGTGGACACCAACCCATGTCAACCGGTGATGAGCAATTAACAATTGTTTTCAATGGTGAAATTTACAATTATGCGGAAATAAAGAAAGAGCTGAACTATCCTTTTCAATCGAACTGCGACACGGAAGTGATTCTGGCTGCATGGCAACAGTGGGGTATTAAATGCCTGGATAAATTCAATGGCATGTTTGCCTTTGCCGTCTGGAATAACCGGTCAAAAGAACTCACTATTGTCAGGGACAGACTGGGCATTAAACCGCTGTATTATCATTACAATGGCCAACAGCTTGTTTTCTCATCTGAAATCCGCTCCCTGCTGGCCAGTAACCTGGTGGCTCGCCAAATAGATACTGAGGGGCTTTGTGATTACCTTCGTTACCAAACCGTTCAAACACCCAATACCATTCTCAAGGATATCCACATGCTGGAGCCCGGCTCTTATATGCGAATATCAGTTGAACAAAAAGAACTAAAAAAGACAAGATGGTGGTTCATTGACAAATGTCATACAGATATACCAGGCAGTTATGAAGAATTAAAGGAAGAAGTAAAGAACCGGTTCTACAAATCAGTTCAAAGAAGATTGGTGGCCGATGTGCCATTCGGGGCTTTTCTGTCGGGTGGAATCGATTCAAGTGCGGTGGTAGGTGCTATGACGAAAGCATCAAACAGACAGGTTAAAACCTTTAATATTTCTTTTGCTGAAAAAGAATTCAGTGAAGCCAAATATGCCGCTTATATTGCAAAATTGCACCACACAGATCACACAGAAATTAATCTTTCACCGGTTGATTTCCTGGAAGCACTACCCAATGCACTCAACGCCATTGATCACCCCTCAGGTGACGGACCAAATACATGGATGGTATCTAAAGCTACGAAAGAAGCAGGTATTACCATGGCCTTGTCGGGGCTTGGAGGCGATGAAATATTCGCAGGTTATGCTATTTTCAACCGTATGGCAAAATTGGATAAGAACCAAATTCTTTGGAAGCTGCCAACAGAAATGCGAAAATTAATGGGCCTTACGCTTCAAAAAATAAAACCAGGGGTGGCTTCCGATAAGGTTAAAGCGTTACTAAGTCAGGAAAAGTACGATTTCACTTCGCAATACGCTATCTCACGTCAGGTTCTCTTAGACAATAAAGTTAATGAGTTATTTAAATCAAAAATATCCAACAAACACCTGCCAGTCGCTTTATTAAACCAATTTAATCTGGATGATAAATCCATACTCACCAAAGTTTCTATTGCAGAGATGAGCACTTACATGCAAAATGTATTGTTACGTGACAGTGACCAGATGAGTATGGCACATGCGCTCGAAGTACGTGTTCCCTTCCTCGATCATGAATTAGTTGAATTATTACTCTCGGTGCCTGATTCGATGAAATACCCTCATACACCAAAAAAACTGCTGGTGGATTCACTCCCTGATCTATTGCCTGATTACATTGTTAACAGACCTAAAATGGGCTTTGTTTTTCCCTGGAGCGATTGGCTTAAAAAGGACCTATTTAAATTAGCCGATCATCATATCAGAGCACTGGCCAACCGTCCCTACTTTAACACAACAGCGCTGACTACGTTGTGGCAGGAATTCAACAACAACAATCCGTCTGTAACCTATTCAAGAATTTGGCCATTAGTTGTCCTCAACCACTGGATGGAAACAAACAACATTCATTAAAAACAACTAATAATATAGTTGTCGATAGGTTTCTTTAAATGATTGCAGTTCAACATACTTTTTTGCTACTTCTTTAGCTCCTTTCCTAAAGCAGTCATAATCTACAGCTTCATGAATCAAATGTTCAAACCTACTTTTCCACTCTTCCTCACTATTTAAATCAATACTCCATCCAGCTTTCATCTCCTCCAAATCAATCCACGGTGTCTGATCAGATAGCAGAACCGGCACACCATTAATCAATGCCTCAAAAATAGCATGCCCAAAATTTTCTCCTAAAGTTGGCAAAACAAAATAATGATATGCCTGCAATGTCTCACTAACTTTGGAAGGCATCACACTACCTTTATAATTTACTAAAATACCTTCTGGTAAATTTTCCATCTCTTCTTTACACCTCTCCCAATATTCCGTGTCCTTAATAGGCCCATAAATATCATATATCACCTTCTTTCCAAGAGGCACTTTCAATTCCCTGAGAAGCTTTAAGAAAAAGATATGATTCTTCTTTTCTGCCACTAAAGAAATAGTCACAAAACGAATCTCATCTTCAGAGAGAACAATTCCATAATTTCCAACTTTAGTTGTTGGAATATTACCTACCTTCTGTACCACAGCCTTCTCTCCTATCTCATCCTTTACATCCTGCATTTCCTGTTCATCAGTTGCATGCCAAACTATATTCCCAACTTTAAAAAGAATTGGTTTTACAATATTTAAAAAAGCCCGTTTCTTAACTGATTTCAACTGAAGAGCTCCCATCTGAAACATACCGCGAGGAGCAAACACAACCTTTTCTATACTTACTTTTTTATAAAAACGATTGACTATTAATGGAAACAAAGTATATACAAGCGAAAACACACTATTCAAATACACCACTTCCGGCTTCACTTCCTCAATAATCAATTTCACCTCTCCATACGTTGGTTTTGATGAATAAAAAACCTTAGCAGCCCCTTCATTAAAAGGTATCCACTTATTATTAATCACCTTTAACTTTTCACCGTCATGATCTTTATTTGAGGTATATATATAAAACGCATATTCCTCCTTTAAATACTCCACCATATTGGCCATTGAGCGCACAGGGCCCCCGGCCTTATATCCCGGCAAGAACCAATCAATAAAAATGAGGATCTTCTTTTTCTGCATAAATAAAATATTTGCGCGAAGATAATTAATTAGTGTGAGGTTAATTAATAGATCGTTAGAATTTAGATAATAGACATTAGACTGATTTACATTACTCCCATTTTCAAACCATTAACGATTTCGTCTATTGAATAAATTGAAGTTGTTTTTTAATTACTTACAAAAGTTTAACGAACTATTGGTTTATAGGACAGTTTTATTTTTTACCGCGGAGACGATAATGGTTTGTCACCCCAGAGGCGGGGAGGCGCTAAGAAAATATCATTCACACTAATCCAATTCGTTTAATTCGCATAATCTGCGGTTAAACTAATCATGTAAATCCCGTTAATCTTGCCCACATTCTATTTTACCGCGGAGGCGCCGAGATGCAGAGTTTTTTTGTCACCACAGAGTCTAGAAGCCTTGACATACTAACAAAAGGTAAGATAACTCTAAATTGACGCTACCAGTACATTTGGTCTCCCGCAGATCCAAAGGGATGAAGAGAGATTTGTTCTATACAACTACTAAAAGGAGTCAAATACTCGTAATTCATTTCCTTTTCGCACGGTCACTTCTTTCCCCTCCTAAAAGAATTAGGAGGGGTGATTTTCATTGAGTAAGCAATGAAAATCGGGGTGGTTTGATTGTAATATCAACCAGTGAGGATTTAAAAGAGTTATATAGCAGACATGGAGACGCAAAGAGGATATCAGTCACCAGCCTATCTAAAAAACACATCTAATTCGCACAATTCGCGGTTAAACGAATCATGTCAAGAAGTATTACATCATAAACCTATTGCTTACCTTGCTGTAAATTATTCCGGATTTCTATTACCGTCATACAAGCCTATTAGGCAATCCTCTCTTTTATCATTGTTATTCCCAATGGACGCTTCCCTCCTGTATCCTTATCAATCCAGACCCGCTTTACGCCTTGTGGTTTATAAGTGCATGTGCATAGTTCATCTCCCATTTCGGTCAAAAACCACGAACCCCATGACCACTTCAGACTGAACAACAAATTGATATGTATAATCTTTTCATATTACCAGAATTTTAAATTTATATATAAATACGAACGCTGCATGGCGTACCTGAGTTGCAGGGAGAAAAAACGCTGCACCTCACTCTACAATACTCAGCGGTTACTTTGAAGCATGAGCGCAGTCAAATGGTAACCACAGAAATGGTAATAATCAGAAAAAACTCACAAACATGAGATACATGGTCCCTTTTTGTGTAAATTTGTATTAGCTAAAAGATTGAGCTATGACAGCATCAGAATTAAAAAAATTATTGAAACATAGAATTGAAGAAATAAATGATGAAGCATTTTTGAATACCGTCAAAACAATATTAGACTCAAAATTACAATCCCAAACATTAATATTAAAGGAAGAACAGCGTAATGAGATTATTGAGTCTCAAAAGAACATTAAAGAAGGTCTTTATCATAGTCAATCTGAAATGGATAAAGAATTTAATAAATGGCTAAACGCAAAATAATATGGTCGCACAAGGCGAATATAAAGCTCTTCCAAATTCTGAATTTTTGCACAAAGCGCAACAAAAGTCCTCAATATTCTGCAAAACTCTATAAAAGATTTAAGAAAGAACTATCTCTTTTAGATAAATATCCGGATATGGGGATTAAAACGGATTATGAATCCATCAGAGGATTGATTGTTGAAGATTTCATTTTATTCTATGAAACTACATCCACAAATATTATTGTTCACACACTTTGGGATTGCAGACAAAATCCAACACATTTAATAATAAAATAAAACCAAAAATCATCTACCATACGGTCGTGCCGATGGCACTAATGCTAAATCTCGCAAGAGATATTATACTTGAAGACTAATACTATATATTTACATGCGACTCCGCCTGGAGTCGTAGATCATTTCATTCCAATCTGCTATAAACATTTGATACCTCCGGCATCATATCACAAAATACAATTAACAATCAATTCGTCCCATTTGCGTAATTCGTGGTTAAAACAATCATGTAAATCCCGTTAATCTTGTCCATATTCTTTTCTTACCGCGGAGGCGCTAAGACGCTGAGTTTTATTTGTCACCGCAAAGCACCATGACGTGATTATTTATTGTTTCTAGCAAAGACAGAGACACGCCCATAAATCCCATTAAAATAATCCGTTTAATTCGCATAATCTGTGGTTAAACTAATCATGTAAATCCCGTTAATCTTGTCCACAATTTTTTTACCGCGGAGGCGCAGAGACGCAAAAAAATCACATTAAAACAATCCGTTTAATTCGCATAATCTGCGGTTAAACTAATCATCTAGATCCCGTTAATCTTGTCCACATTTTCATTTACCGCGGAGCCAGCGAGACACAAAGAGAATATCAGTAGAATAATTCGTCTAATTCGCATAATTCGCGGTTTAAAAAAATCATGTAAATCCTGTTAATCCTGTCCACATTTTCATTTACCGCGGAGGCGCCGAGACGCAAAGAGGATCTCATTAAAACAATTCGTCTAATTCGCATAATTCGCGGTTTAAAAAAATCATGTAAATCCTGTTAATCCTGTCCACATTTTCATTTACCGCGGAGGCGCCGAGACGCAAAGAGGATCTCATTAAAACAATTCGTTTAATTCACATAATTCGCGGTTCGAAAAATCATGTAAATCCTGTTAATCATGTCCACATTCTATTTTAACGCGGAGCCGCCGAGACACAAAGAGGATCTCATTAAAACAATTCGTTTAATTCGCACAATTCGCGGTTCAAAAAAATCATGTAAATCCTGTTAATCCTGTCCATATTTTCATTTAACGCAGAAGCTCCAAGACGCAAAGAGGATCTCAGTAGAATAATCCGTTGAATTCGCATAATTCGCGGTTAAACTAATCATGTCCATCAACAATGCACCTCCGTCGTACCTGGTTCGGGGCACAGTCGTATCACCATTGGTTCCTGATCGGTACCCGATCGGTAATTGGTTGGTTCCTATAGTACCAATAAAAAACCGAAGAAACACCGAAGCAGCGACTTAAATGCCCCCTTTTTAGTCCATTTCCTGTCCAATTCCTCACCATTTTCATAAAAATCGCCTTCAATTTCGATGATTTTTATACAAAACCCCTAAAATCCCTAACGTTTGAATACTAACGTTTTCCACAAAACTCAAACGTCCCATTTCATATATTCCTGTTTTATTGCGACTTAAACCCACTAAAAAGTAACGGTAAAATAACCGTTATTTTTTCCAGGACTATTCCACGATAATTTAGTTTTCGAATTCCGGCCGGACCAGTATTCATTCAAAACAAGAGAAAAAATGCAATGATTAAACATGACGTATTGTGATTGATCAACACAACATTAAATCCAAAAAAATGAATGAACTCAGAAACTTTATCATCGCAGCCACCGGTACCCTGGGTCTGCTTGAAATAGCCGAAAACGGGGATTTACTACCGCATGACACAGAACTACAAATCGTTCTGGTAAAAGCACTGATCACCCTGGCAGCAGGTCTTCTCACCACTGTTCTGACTCAGATATTCAGAAAGATGAGTCAAAACAGGATAAACAGAAAGAAAAAAAGTAATAACTCAAAAAACAATTAACATGGGACGTTATATCAAAGGAATATTAGGCGGTTTTTCAGGAAAAATCGGTAACATCATTGGTGGAAAATGGAAGGGCATTCATTACATGCGCTCCCTTTCCGACACCAGGAGTAATGAACCAACGGAGAAACAGATTATCCACCGGGCCAAATTTAGCTTTGCCAGCAGGTTTCTACAACCCCTTCAGCCAGTATTGAAGGTAGGATTCCGGACCCAGGATAAAAACAGATCCCCACAAAATGCCGCAATGTCGGATCTGATGCGTAACGTTATTGAAGGGGATTACCCTTCATACCGGGTGAATTTTGAAAAATTACGCATCTCAAAAGGTTCCCTGGTGGTGGCCAACGCGTACCAGGTAGAATTGGCAGACGGACAAATTAATTTTACCTGGACCGATACGCCTGAAATAGCCAAATCGTATGGTAATAACCTGGCGCTTCTGGTAGCAACAGGTGAGGATATCTACCCCACCTACTCCTTCACTGAAATACTACGAAGTGAACAGAGTGGTTCCATCCCGGTACCAACCGGTGTTCCGGGGACCAAGATCTATTGCTACCTGGCATTTGCCCATGAAGATCTGAACCGGGAGGTGAGTAACAGTAAACTAGCCGGTATCATTACTCTGGCATAACCCCCGCTGTTGAGCTACCTTTTATGGCAGCTCAACAGCCTCTCTCATAGAACTCTCAAGAACCTTAGGCAACACCCGTTGAAAAAAAGCTTAAGGGCATCTTGAGAGTTTCATTTATCGCATACCACACTTCTTGTTTATATTTTTTAACATCTATTAATGATTTCACTGTTTTTATTTTACAATACTTTTAGCTATTTCAACTTTATATTATGCATGGGTATTTCAATACTTTAGTTCCTTGTCTTAAATGACAGCCTGTAACAATTTAACTCACACACAAAAAATTAATAGGAGGTATTTCTAATGATGTCTATCCATATACTATCTGATCTTCATAAAATTGTAGAACAGACACGTTATCGAAGAGATAAAAAATGGTCTTCCTCTCTTCTACGTACTAATCCGGACAATGCAACGATTGAACAACTGTATTGTAATTGCATCAATCAATTATATACCTGGTTGGATGAACTAACGAATGATATCACAAAAAAAGATATTATTATCCCTCAACTACATAATATCTGCTCATTAAAGAAAGCACTGGATACTCCTGCCTGGACACCTCCTGCAAACTTAAACACATACCAACATAATTGGTTTGTACACGATCTTTATTTTTACCTCATGCTTTCAAGCCTCCTTCATAAAATATGTACCCTATTTGAAGGCTTTTGTAATCATGCCGATTACCCGTCCAGTTCATTATTAAAACCTAACCTCAAAATAGGGCAACATAAATTACGTACCATTATTCAACCATTGAGTCTCAAAAGCCCCTGGCTAATTCAAGTAATTGATTTTTTCGAACAAACCCATTTCGGCAAGACCCTCAAACAGATAGTAAAGATACTGGACGATACAGACAGCAACTCCCCGGAATATTTCCTTTTAATCCATATCATTAATAAACTCGATGAGCCCGTTGCCAACAGGAAGGAAGAGCAATACCAACTGATTTTACTGGACAATCTCCTGTTCAAATTGAATAACACCACCTGCTCTCAGTGGCAAACATTACGTTCGGTTATTAAAACCTGCCTACTCACCGGTAGTTACAACACCTTTGAATCCCCTACCTATTTTGAACTTTTTCAAGCATTACATGAGAATGATCCTATGGACTATGAAGAAGAGATCCACTACTGGCAACTGATAATCAAAGAGGCCAAACAAAATATACCTCCCCGCTCCTCCTTTCGAACACCAGTTCTAATAATCTTGAGACAACTGATCCATGCTTTAAAACAGAAGAAGAATAAAATTATAAGCGGCAAACAGAATCCAAACCCAACCTTTATTGAGTGGAATCATTATCCACAAGCCTTCGTCGAACTCATTCATCCCCACATATTCAATGGGCACTTACAACTCAATGGCTCCAATGACATGGAACCCATAGTCAACTCAATTTGCAAATTTGTAAAGGTCAAAAAGAAGAATAAAAAAGGAAACCTTTCCCCCTCCAGCTTACTTTCGTACTTTAAAAAGGCCAATAGCGGTGATTTATAGTCTTTTATTTGTTATCATGAAGGCGCCGAGACACAGAGTTTTATTTTTAACCGCAGAGTCTTCAAGCCTTGACATTCAATCAAAAGATATGATAACTCTAAATTGACGCTACCGACATCATTGGCCTCACGTAGATTCACGCAGATCCGAAAGGATGAAGAGAGATTTGTTCTATACAACTACTAAAAGGAGTCAATTACTCGTAATTCATTTCCCCTCCTAAAAGAATTAGGAGGGGTGATTTTCATTAAGTATACAATGAAAATCGGGGTGGTTTGAATGATTGTAACACAAAAAAAGGTAATACAACCGGGGAGGATTTAAAAGAGTTATACAATAGACGCTAAAAAATATCAGTCACCAACCTATCTAAAAAAACAACCATTTCGCATAATTCGCGGTTTTAATCCCATTACATTAATGCTTCTACTTTATTCTGTCGTACCTACGGCACTCTGTTTAATGCATTCTTTATTGCCTACCATACTGTCGTGCCGATGGCACTAATGCTGAATCTCGCAAGAGATACTATACCTGAAGACTTATACGATATATTTACATGCGACTCCGACTGGAGTCGTAGATTATTTCATTTTAATCTCCTATAAACATTTGATACCTCCGGCATCATGTTGAGAGATACCTTTAACAAAAAATTCGT
>RHGE01000126.1 GCA_004296775.1 Marinilabiliaceae bacterium JC017 | reverse complement strand
CGCTTCTCCCCACCTCCTTGATGAATTTTTGCCAACCCACAGGCCAGAATTCCCGCATTCATCTTCGTCGCGCCATCGCCGGCCCGCTTATTTGACTGGCTCCCACGCTTCCCAACATCATGGCCTTTTTCGTATTTGTTGAGTAAATGCGAGCTTGTTATATGATAGACATTAGACTGATTTACATTACTCCCATTTTCAGACCATTAACAATTTTGTCTATTGAAAAAAATTGAAGTTGTTTTTCAATTACGTACAAAAGTTTAACGAACTATTGTGATCGTTAGTGTTTAGATCAGTATTGTCCAAAATAAATTAGTATTAACCAATGTGCTCAAGCCGCACTCCCGATGCATCGGGATTACTTTTTTGCTACAGCGAAAAAAAGTAAACAAAAAACGATCCCGATTATAGGTTTGTAAACTTTTGATGCAAAAGCAACAAAAGCTTATTCGGGACTCACAATAAATAACTAAAATTTAACTCCTTTCCACGGATTCAATTCAAGTCCCTTTTCGGGTACTTGAAAAGTGCAGTTATCAATCAGCCCTATACCATTTATCAAATAATTACAAAAACCCAACAATCTATTAACGTTAAGTATATGATTCATTAAATCATTAGCACTAAAATAAGAAACCTGACACCTCCTTTTATCCACACGCCAGTCATCAGAATTTAAAAAAAGACTAACAGCAATTGTAAATAAAAAATTGATGACCATTAACTGGAATAATCCTCAGCAAATAATTCCCTTTTCTTATTAACAGGTGCAAACTTAGCATTTTTTACAAAACAACTACCATTCACCTCCAAGCATCAGTTAAGTCAATTCAACAGAGAATCAGTTGCATGCCACTTAAACCCGTTTTAAATGCCACATCTCTTTAATAGTCGCAATGATTCGTAAATTACGATACTTAAACCTCCTTCATACTGTTGAATAAAAACTCCTCTTCCCTCGCTTGCTCGAAGAAATAACGAACAACCACTCCACCTGCCACAATTTCCAACCCGATCACCTCTTCAAAACCAATAGATTTCAGGTAGGTGTTTTTCAAAATAGCAAACACTTTATTTGTACAATGGCTCCCAAGTAGGCGTAGTTGTACCTTCGAGTTCGCCTACTTGAGGGCTCAAGTACGCCTACTTGACGACTCAAGTACGCCTACTTGACGACTCAAGTACGCCTACTCGATGACTCAAGTACACCTACTCGACGACCCGATTACGCCTACTTAAAACCATAAGTTGATGTACCTGCATCCAAACTCACACTAAAGATCTGTTCCGACCACACGACAATCTATCTGATAGAAATATAAAATATCCTATTACTTATCGTAATATCTGAACTTAACTCCAAATGTAGAAGGCAAAATGCTTGGGTTATTTGACACGGGAAGGAATGACTTCATAAGCGAGCTGCTGGTTGTTGTTACCTCCTTCTAACCGGGACGAGCCAGAAAAACACTCAGCTTTAGAATGATACTCATCAAACGAATTTTAAACCACTGCATGGTATTATGAGCTTTTCATGAAAAGGCAATTCGCTTAATTCGATAAATTCGCGGTTGACAAAATACTTGCAGAGTAAGCTATATTCGCTTTAAATATATGGGAGAGTCTGGTTTAATCATCAATTATCTCACCTGTTTAAAGTGTTATCATGCCGTGGATAAGGCAACAAACTACCGGGCAACTACCATATCATTCCTCGGCAAATAATCAGATTTTCAACTGGTGACAAATTCTAATAAACATTCCTCAACAGGTCTTAGACGGATTTACAGCGCTATAAACCTTTACAATAACGCATTAATAGTGATACCGGCAGACCAATGTGAAAAATCAAAATCCGATGACTCCGTATAAGTACGAATAACCTTTTTTGTTTCTGGATCATATCCCGTGACGTCATAAAAATTCATTTGCGGGCAATTATACAGGTAATGGCCATATATCCCAAGGGCAATACGATCGTTTAATCGTTTACAAATTTGTGCCCCCGGCGACCAGGCAAAGGCATCCATCGGCTCATACTGCATGATGGGTATTTGCTTTGCGTTAACCAATTTCCTCCCTTCTGGTGTTAACTGTGCCATTATAGCGCCTGAAGCCCCCATGGAACGTCCGGCCGTTACATGCATCATCACACTGAATTTGTTACCAAGCCCTAAATGAAAATAAGGACCAGCCATGTAATAAGAGGCGCCCATAGCTTGGGTCTTAAGGGCTGATATAAAATTCTCGGCTTCTGGATCTAACTGCAAATTATTACTATTTATAGGAAAAGAAGTGATTAACATTTGACCACCAAGCCCCAACCAACGGTTAAAGAAATAGGCCCCTTCTAACCCGGATGAAAAACCCCGTTGGGCATAAATATCTTCGGAGTTTTCAATGAGGTCGCCATCGGCACTGGCAAAACCAACTTTCACATTAATAAAAGAAGGATTCCGCTGCTCAAAATCTCTCCCGGAAGCAACCGAAAGAGTATTCAATCCCCGATCTCCATATTTATGATCGGTGATGGTATAAGCCAATTCCGTCACTAAAATACCAATCCCCGCACCTACCAAAACATCCGGCATCCAGTGCCGGTTATTGAGCTGCCGCATAATGCCGGTCCAACTGGCCACTGCATAACCAAAAAAAGAATAGAGCGGACTGCGGTATTGTCCGAATTCCTTATGGAAAAAGGTAGCATTCATGAACGCGTTGGCCGTGTGTCCGGATGGAAAACTGTTCCGGGAGGTATTATCGGGACGCCTCTCTTTAATGGAATACTTCATGGAATTAACCACACCCACGGTAAAAAGTGCCGCCAGTGCATAACTGGTTGTAGCACGCCCCAGGGAATGCTTTCCTTTTACCCCACAGAGATTTAACCCGTAAACTGCCAGAGCCGGGGTATATTGAAGGTAATCATCGAAATGACTGCGATAGGTTGGCATGTACCGGTTTCGGGCCATTCTGATATCTTCCCGGTGTTGCCAGGAATAAGCACCCAGTGCAAATAAAGCACCCGGCACATAAGATATGCGTGCTGCTTTGGATTTATACCATGGGGAGGACAGGTTTTCATCCTTACTTACTAAAGTTGGTAAAACCGTCAAATAAACCTTATCACGACAATATATTTGCTCCTTAACCAGGCTTCCCGATGTTCTTCTCTTCAACCGGAGGTTACAAACCTCTTTTACAAACTGACTACTATAATTTTCAGCACTAACAAGCCCTGGCATTATAACTAATACCATTACCAGTGATATCACTCTCTTCATATTACAACTATATAATTCCTGTCCCCTGAAAAAGATGTTTAGAAATACTCTTATCAATCATTACCTCTTAAGAAGATCATAAATAACCCCATCGAGTTAAGTACGTACGAAGGCAATTCTTCAAGGTTTCAGAAACCTGCTTTCCATGACGGTTCACAAACAAAACAAACCCACCAGGGGGCCATCATTAATTGATTTCCCTGATGGGTTTCACACTTATACACAATCTATCTACGGTAACTACCGTCGGGTAATACTTTGGGTAATTTATACAATGGATTTGTTAAAAGCTTAAATACCGACATGTCGGTCTGCTCCAATTTTTCAGGGGTATTGAGGCGCCATTCGTCCCGGATTTCACTGGCCCTGTTCGCCTGGGCTCCCAATAAAGAAGTTAAGGCCCAATAGAAATATTCGGTAGTTTGACAATCGTATTCACAGGTAGCATCATCGTAAGTATACCAGGCTTTGTCGGGATAACTACCGGGAATAGTAGTAAACCGGCCACCCCTGGCCACATCCATGGCATTGGACAAAACGGTACCCGCACCCTCGCCAAATACTTCAGGATAAGCCTGTGCATAACCGGCATGGGATATGATATGCCATATCTCCTCCAGGGCAGCATCAAACTCCCCCTGGTTGCCAGCCGACACATACCCAGGATTGGTTTCATCGTTGCCCAAGTCCTGCCCCAGGCGATCAGCAGGTGGTTCAATATTTAAATCAGATTCCTTTTGCCACATCACCAAGAAAGCCTTATTCTTTAGCATGGCACCTAATACGGCTGAATTATCCACTTCCCCATCTTCATCATTATCCAGGTACTGGGCCATCACATTAGCTGCATGTAGTAATTTATTATCCTGCACTCCAGGAACAGCATAAATGGGGATACCAAACACTTCTACTTTCCTGTTGAAACTACTCAAACCGGCATCTGCATTAGCCACAATCTTAAAGTTGGGATCATTACCGGCATCGACACTCTTTTTTGGGGCATCCTCATCTTTCTTACACGAGATAATCAGCCCAACGGTAACGCCTATTACCATCAAAAAAACTAACTTCAGCTTTGTCTTTTTCATACACATATTGCTTATAAACGCCCTCTCACGCCTTGTTTCTTCCGCAAAATAAAAAGACAAGAGAGGCTACGTGAGAAGGGCGATTGTTCAGGGGCAAAGATGGGTGCTTCCCTAAAAAATCATGAAGTTTTAGATGGCATAAACGTCCGTCTGGAAGCAGCCGGACTTATTTCAGCGACTTCTTGTACTGACTGGGCGTCAACCCTTCCGTTTTCCGGAAGAAGTCGTAAAAACTTGTCTTAGATTTAAACCCGGCTTCCTGCGCCAGTGCCACCAGCGTCATGTGGTCATAATTACCGGAATGTAATAAACGTTTAAATTCTTCC
The DNA here is from genome assembly GCA_004296775.1 of Marinilabiliaceae bacterium JC017. GTDB lineage: Bacteria > Bacteroidota > Bacteroidia > Bacteroidales > Marinilabiliaceae > JC017. The sequence goes on along the minus strand of RHGE01000126.1, from coordinate 5,224 downwards.
AGGCGGAAGGTATTAATATAGGTGTAGAAATTCATTTCACAGTTATGATTAATGAGATGCGACAACTCCTTTTCTTTCATTTGAACCAACCCGGCCAGGATACGCAGATTTAAATCGGACCGGATAAATAATCGTTCCCTTTTAATGCGTTCCGATATCTCCTGCAGACGCTCATCGCTGTCATGCTCCTCATCAACCTGCTGAGGTTTTATCGAAGAAACATCTGGTTCATCCCAGGCTTCCTCCTGCAGAAAAAGTTGCTGTTTGAATATTTCCGATTGTGAAAACCCTTTATGCCCGATCCAAATAACCATGACCAGGGTTAACAGTGAAGATAAAAATACACACACATTGGAAATCCACTCGTTATTCAAAGAAATAACATCTTCGAGGATCCAAAAAACAATGAAGGCCAGAAACAGGTATACGATGGTTTTTATCCACGCCATGCTCTTACTTTCCAACTCCGCATAATACTGCCCCAACGTTCTTTCATGGGCTCTCACAATATTCAACAGGAACAATAAAACAGTACCATTAAACACATATTCGATTACCTGCGACCATTTATTATTAGTGAAATCTTCCCCGGCAAACCAAATGACATTGGCAACAATCCCCGGTAAAAACAGCATTATGGCCCAATTTGATACTGTCTTGTTAATGGTACGGGTAACGTAAAAAAAGAGAAATGGGATGGTAAATAACGAGGTGATAATCAAATTTACCTGTTCTACGTGTTCAAACACCAGGGCCTCAACCACCACACCAAGAATTTCCAGGGACAGACTCAACATAAAGCACGACAGATACACATTGGCTTGCCTGTTTTCAGATTTATTGAAAAGGAACAGAAATCCTAACACTAAAGCAATAATGAATCCAAACAAATTAAAAAGGCTTGTCCAATCAATTCTAAAGTATACCATCTCTGCATTATTATTACACTGCTCACCAATAACGACCCCCCTAAATCATCCCCATATGTACATACTACTGTCACATAAAACCGACATTCAACCAATACACTTATCAACGGCGGGCAAATTTATAAAATTTATGATGCAACCTGCTTACAGGTTACTTTTAGTATAAGGCTATAACTTTAAATTACCAGGTTACCTGTTCAGGCAATGCTTTCAGAGAAAATATTTAATCCAACACCATTATTAACCTTTAAGAAATTGTCTTGACAACAACCATGACTACTCAATTATTCAAATACACACAAAAACAAAATGGAATATCACTGAAAACTTCAACCTGCCATAGAGAATAAATTTATACTATCGACACTTATGTTTCTATTGTACGTTTCCCTGTTTGAAATCCCGGTTTAATTCCTTCAAAACCGCCTGAAATCGACTATCAGCCTTTTAAACCTGACGATTGTTACCCCCTATTCTTCCATAAAATATTAGTTTAGCCCTCCGTTATAAAAGTATTTAAACTGAACAATACAGATATGAAACGATTTTTTAGTATGGGGATTATCCTGCTGGCTTTTTCTCTTCAGCAGGGATACTCCCAAAGTGTTTTTGATCAGGTGAATGATCCTTATTTTGGTGAGAGCTGTACCAGTATAATGGTAGGTAAACAAGCCTCAGCCGATGGTTCAGTGATCACCAGCCACACCTGCGATGGCCGCTACCGCACCTGGTTATCGGTGGAAAAAGGCGAGAAATTTAAAAAAGACACCACCACGGCTATCTATAAAGGTTGTTTAAAGACCGAAAACCGTTGGGATCAGCGCCGGGTAAAGCAAGTGGGCGAGATACCCCAGGTAAAAGAGACCTATACCTTTTTGAATACGGCTTACCCTTGTTTGAATGAAAAGCAACTGGCCATTGGTGAAACCACCATTGTTGGCCCTAAAGAGCTGGTCAACGACAATGGTATGTTCCAGGTGGAAGAGCTGGAACGCATTGTACTGCAACGCTGCTCCACAGCCCGCGACGCCATCCGGTTAATTGGTAAATTAATTAAGGAGTATGGCTACGGTGACTGGGGCGAATGCCTTACCATTGCCGACAAAAAAGAGGTGTGGCAGCTGGAAATGTTTGGTGAAGGCCCTGACAAAATCGGTGGTATTTGGGCTGCACAACGCATCCCCGACGGCCACGTGGGTGTATCAGCCAACATCTCACGCATTGGTGAAATCAACCTGAAGGACAAAGATCATTTCATGGCGTCAGACAATGTGTTTAAAGCAGCCAAAAACCTGGAGCGTTGGGATGGTAAAAAACCTTTCAAATTCTGGAAAGCCTATGGCGATGTGGAAAAGCCTTTCATGATCCGTGAATACTTCATCCTGAATGCCCTGGCTCCCTCTCTTAACCTGAGCTTTGACGCCGACGAGCTGCCATTCTCAGTGAAACCCGATAAGAAAGTATCGGTACATGATGTGATTGCTCTATACCGGGAGACTTATGAGGGTACGGAATACGACATGACCAAAAACCTGAAGGTGATAAAAAAGAAATACAACGACGAGGATGAAGTAATTGGTCAGGACACCATTACCTCACCCATTGCCAATCCATGGCCGACAGGCTATGCCCGTAAAACTTATAATTACCTGAAAGAAGGCACGGTTGAATACCAACGCACCGTTTCTGTTTCGTGGTGTTCCTACTCGCACATCATCCAGCTGCGCGACTGGCTACCCGATAAAATTGGCGGGAAAGTGTGGTTCGCCTTCGATAACCCCGGACAGAGCCCCCGCATCCCTATTTATTCCGGTACCACCGAACTGCCGGAAAGCTTCAACTTCTGCGGCCAGAAACGCTACCGCGAAGATGCTGCCATCTGGCATTACCGCAAAGCCAACAAACTGGCCACCCTGGCCTGGCAAAAAACCAAAGAAGAGATGCTGGGCGAAGTGGCTTATTTTGAAGACAAAGCTGATGCAGAGACACAATACCTGGAGCAACGCGTTGACGCCTTGCTAAAAGATGGTAAAAATGAAGAAGCCCAAAAGCTGATCAATAATTACACCCTTGACTTCACCGGCGCCACCATGCTGCGCTGGAAAGAGCTGGAAGAAAAATACTGGGGTTGGTTTGGCCTGGGATTCTAGTGACCAGGGGAAAGGGAAAAGGTAAAAATGAAAAGTGAAAAGTGAAAAGATATTGAAAACACTATGATTGCCAATTACTATTTCCCTGACACAAACACTAAGAATTAATACCGAAAGAAAATATAATTGAATAAAAATGAACACGTTTCTACTCATCTCATGAAGTGGAAACGTGTTTTTTATTGCCCCGCTCAATTTCAACTTTTCCAAAGTTTAAAACTTTGGAAAAGATCTAAGACTTAATTACACCTGCTTTAGCAGGTTTCTAATTCGTTCAATTCGTAAAATTCGCGGTTGATATTTCTGAGTCACGTAAATCAATTGTAACTGCTAAACAGTTTTTTTGGGAACCGCGAATTCAGCGAATTACTATTGCTTCGCAATTATTGATGAGGCTTAATCGTTTATTCCGAAACTTAATTTTACCTGCTTTAGCAGGTTTTAATTCGTTCAATTCGTAAAATTCGCGGTTGATATTTCTGCATCATATAAATCAATTGTAACTGTTAAACAGTTTTATTGGAACCGCGAATTAAACGAATTAGGCGAATTGTTATTGCTCCGCAATAATTGATGAGGCTTAATCGTTTCTTACAAGACTTAATTACACCTGCTTTAGCAGGTTTTAATTCGTTCAATTCGTAAAATTCGCGGTTGGCATTTCTGCATCATGTAAATCAATTGTAACTGCTAAACAGTTTTTTGGGGAACCGCGAATTAAACGAATTAGGCGAATTACTATTGCTTCGCAATTATTGACAGGCTTAATCGTTTCTTCCGAATCTTAATTTTACTTGCCTTAGCAGGTTTTAATTCGTTCAATTCGTAAAATTCGCGGTTGGTATTTCTGCGTCATGTAAATCAATTGTAACTGCTAAGACGTTTTTTAGGGAACCGCGAATTAGGCGAATGGTATTGCTTCGCAATTATTGATGAGGCTTAATCGTTTCTTCCGAGACTTAATTTTACCTGCTTTAGCAGGTTTCTAATTCGTTCAATTCGTAAAATTCGCGGTTGATATTTCTGCGTCATGTAAATCAACTGTAACTGCTAAGCAGTTTTTTAGGGAACCGCGAATTAAACGAATTAGGCGAATTGTTATTGCTTCGCAATTATTAATCCATGCATATACGTGGTTTTAACCGAGACTCAGGATCGGGACAACCGGGCCAAAGACCTTGTTCAAATTAGCTGACCGAAGAAAATTATTGCCATAATAACAAACTTAGAGGCATCCTTCACTGACAAAACCTGGCGTACTATTTGGGGATTAATGATTAAAACCACCTTACTCACCAAGGGTATCCCCCAGAAATGCCCTGGTAAAATTTATGCCTATAGGAAAAAATCTTATGCGCATAGGATTTTTTTCTATAGGCAAAGGTTTTTCTTCTGCATCTTACGACTAATTCGGTTATATCTTTTTACCGAATAGTTCTCTCACTTAAATACCTTCGCTGGGGTGGTTTTGATATCTGGGCCTCATACTGGCTTCTTTTTTCGCCAGTTTTTTTTACACTGTGCAACATAGGATGAATGGCAAAATAAATTATAAGATCTTAATGGAACACGATGCAATCGCGCACCAGTGAGGGGCCCTTCTGATGTTTATAATTTTAAAATAAAAGCCAGGCTCAAAAACCTGGCTTTATTATTTCGTTATTATAATTGAAAAGGTCTATAGCTAAGTGCTTTATCGACAATTTCTTCAGCGGAGAGATCGTCATAATATATTAGATCAGTTACACTTGGATGAGGGACATTCTTTTCTAGTTTATCTATAAGTTCATTAATTTGTTCCTCAGTTTTCCCCTTAACATTCATGATTTCCCTAACAAGCTTTATTAATTCGTCTCTTGTCATTTCTTTTATTTTTTATAATGATATGCTGGATCTAAAATTTCTTTATGATAACGAGGCGTGACAATAACCATATTGTCCATATCGAAAACGCCGCCTCCTGCATGGATTGGAATTTTGTGATGAATCTCATAGGATCTTCTTCTATTGCCCCCGCTCGCCGTAGTCAGTAACATCAGCGCGCGCTCGGCGAAGTTTACAACTTCGTCGTACCTACACGGTAGTCTGCGACTACCAATTATCAATACGTGATCCAAGGTAGCGATAAAGGCTCAATATCCAATA
>RHGE01000125.1 GCA_004296775.1 Marinilabiliaceae bacterium JC017 | reverse complement strand
AGGTTGTCAAATAAGTAGCTTTTGTTCCAATAACCAAGCAATACATTAAGCAATATAGCACCATAAGTTTCATGTATTTTAAGCACCATTGACAGAAGAGAAACGGAGTACTTCTAAATAGCATTACTCTTAAGTCAATGACATTACCTTGTTCCGGGGCATCAATAAGTGTCCTTAAATAGCAGCCCGTACCCGTAACAAACAGCGTCATGCCACCTGATTCTTTGGGCAGGACATGGGCGACAAAGCGGTCTTCACAAAGATCCTTTGCCAGGGGTTGAAACTGCTCCGTAAGGTTCAAAGAGATATTGCCGGCATTGCGTTCGGCCCACTCGCGTGTCCAGAGGTACCCTGCTATTCGTGATACGGCGGCAATCTCTTGTTGTATTTCATCGGGCAATTGCTTAAAGTCTGTCATGGATGTATTTTTTTTCGGGTTCTTATAGTTAATAGTTCGTTAAGCTTCTATTATACACCGCGAAGGCGCTGAGACGCTGAGATTGTTCTTTGGCAAGTACAGGTTGTTTCAAAATATTTCTATCTGTTTCAATGTATCTCCCTTTATCTCTAAGTGTTTCCATCTATTTCCTCCCCTCTAACTTCTGACCTCTAATAACCTCAATAGAAAAACTGAGAATGTGAAAATGTGAAAAACCGATGATACCCCAACCGCAAACCCCCAACCGCAAACCACTTTCTGTCTTTTAACCTCTCCACGTATTTCCATCTGTTTCAATAGATTTCTAACTGTTTCAATGTATCTCCATTTATCTCTAAGTGTTTCCATCTATTTTCCCCCTCTAACTTCTGACCTCTAATAACCTCAATAGAAAAACTGAGAATGTGAAAATGTGAAAAACCGATGATACCCCAACCGCAAACCCCCAACCGCAAACCACTCTCTATCCTCTAACCTCTCCAAGTATTTCCATCTGTTTCAATATATCTCCATCCAATTTGAACAACATGTATACACCGCGAAGGTGCTGAGGCGCAGTGATTGTTCTTTGGCAAGTATAGGTTGTTTCAAAATATTTCTATCTGTTTCAATGTATCTCCATTTGTCTCTAGATATTTCCATCTATGTCCCCCCTCTAACTTCTGATCTCTAATATCCTCAATAGAAAAACTGAGAATGTGAAAAACCGATGATACCCCAAACCGCAAACCACTCTCTATCCTCTAACCTCTTCACGTATTTCCATCTGTTTCAATAGATCTCCATTCAATTTGAACAACATGTTGGTGAAAGTTGCTGCCTAAGCGCTTAAGGTCTATTATCTAAAATCTAACAATCTATTGTAGATCCAAAAGTAAAAAGGACAGCGGGATTTAGAAAAACCGTGTCCTTTTTTTTCTGGTTAACCTATTTGTTGGTGTTTATTCCATCAATAGTTCGTTAAACTTTTGTAAGTAATTGAAAAATAGTTCGCACTTCTATTATACACCGCGAAGGCGCTGAGATTGTTCTTTGGCAAGTACAGGTTGTTTCAAAATATTTCTAACTGTTTCAATGTATCTCCATTTATCTCTAAGTGTTTACATCTAATTTCCCCTCTAGCTTCTGATCTCTATTCTTTCTGTATATTTCAATTTATCTCCATGTATTTCCATTTGTTTCAATAGATCTGCATTCAACTTGAACAACACGTTGGTAAAAGTTGCTGCCTAAGCGCCGAGGGTCTATTATCTAAAATCTAATGATTTATTGTTCCATGCCATGTACAAAAAAAACGGGCACAGCTTTTTGTGTTCCTGTACCCGTTTGTTGATAGAATCAATTGAAGTATAATGAATCGTTCGTTTTTTAAACGGATTAGTTTATTAAAATAGGTTTAATCTTAGTTGGGTTGGTGGTGTTGTCGGCAATGGGACATCTGATTTCAATTTCCTTCAGATAGGCCCGTTTCTCTTCTTCTGTCATATCTGCATCGATGTCTACAAAGGTGCGGATTTCGGTGAAGCCGGCGCGTCCCTCCGTAGTTTTTCCCAATAAGAAGTCCTTGTCAATGTCACCTTCTACTTTCACATCGATGCTTCGCAGGTTAATTCGTCTTTGTTTGGCAATGATCCGCCCGATGGCGCAGATACAAGCTGGCAGCGAACTGAGGTATACCTCCAAAGGATTGGGGCCTTCATTGTTTCCTCCGGCCGCTTTGGGCTGGTCAATTACAAATTGGTGAGAACAGTTTACTTCTGTCTTGAATGTTTCTTTCATTTCTACTGACAGGGTCATTGTTGATTTTGTCATGATGCTAAAGGTTATGGGTTACTATTTTCTGGTGATAAATTCATATTAAAAATAAAAAAAAGTGCATTAAAATCTATTGGGCTATTTTGTGTTATGGAGCATGTTTTTCTTTGATTCAGACGTGTAATTAACGGTAGAACCAGGGAATTTTTAATGTTCTGATGTTTCCCATGTCTTATAAAACACCAGAGAGATAGTGGTCGATTATGAGTACATTATTATTGAAACCGCGAATTATACGAATTAAGTGAATTTTAACCACTGTGTGGTTTTATGCGCTTTTAGCGAAAAGCAATTGGGATAATTTGATCAATTGGTGGTTGGACAAAAGCTTGCAAAGCAAACTTTACAGGCATTAAATACATATGGGAAATGTCAGTTAATGTTTGAAATAAGCATCGTGAATGGGGTGTGCCTTTTGAATTATATGAGAAATAAAAAGTTCCCCATGGAGCTGATACATTCCTGGAGAAAGGGTGTAAGTTAATCTTTTTCAGCTCTGTATTTGGGAGTTGGTTAAAATGTATTATTTTTAATGTAGTTTATTATTGTCAATCATTTTAATCCTAAAATCATTTTTAATATGGAATTAATAAGTTTACCTCGCCTGCGCGTGAAAGAACTACAAACCGTAGGCGAAAAATCCCTGAGTATTTGTGCCGGTATTATAGAAGTAGAACCTGCTGCTAGAAAAGTTGAAACCATCCTGGAAGTATATAAAAAGGGTGTGCGTAAAGACCAGGCATCCGCCGGTGAAAAAAAGGGTCTGGATAAAATACGCGACCGGTTTGTTTCCGGTTTTACAGCTGATTTAAATGCAGAAATGTATTTTCCGCATGTAGATCCGGTTACCGTTGAAGCCCTGAATCGTTTGCAGGACTTAACCCAAAAATACGGAACAAAGATCACCCGGTTACCCTATAGTGAAGAGACTGCTGCAGTTGACAACCTGTTGGCCGATCTGAAGGAGATAGACACCCAGGCGTTGGATTTTAAAGTGGCCCGTTGGGTACCTCTTATTGAAAAAGCCAACAACGACTTTAAAGCGGCGGATGATGCCTACATTGATGAAAAGGTTAGAGCCGATCAAACCGATGCAGCCACTTCACAGGCTCCGGAACTTATTGAAGCGCTGGAAAATCTCTACAAACTTCTTTTTGCACACGTTCAGATAACAGGAACAGAGCCAATTCTGACAGCTTACGCCAAACTGGAAACTTTAGTGAAATCATATAATTAGAAGATATTTCATTGTTGATAGGGCAGAAATCCCGGCCATGAGGCTTGGATTTCTGCCTTTTTTATATCCGGATGGTATAACTGTTTTTTAACCGCGAATTATGCGAATTAAACGAATTTTAACCACTGCATGGTTTTATGAGTTTTTCAACGAAAAGCAATTCGTATAATTCGATCAATTGGTGGTTGGACAAAAGCTTGCAAAGCAAGCTTTACAGGCGTTAAATACATATGGGAAATGTTAGTTATGTAATATACACACAAACGCCTGGTTGTACCCTGTTATGGATCTGTAAAATGTTGGATCTGCTTTGCTCACCAATTTTCAAGTTTGCAAACGACTGGATCTGCTTTGCTCATCAATTTGCAGGTTTGTAAAAGACCGGATCCGCTTTGCTCATCAGTTTTCAGGTTTGTAAATAGCCGGATCTGCGTTGCTCACCAATTTTCAAGTTTGCAAATGGCCGGATCTGCTTTGCTTACCAATTTTCAGGTTTGTAAATGTTCGGATCTGCGTTGCTCGCCAATTTGCAGGTTTGTAAACGGCTGGATCTGCTTTGCTCACCAGTTTTCAGGTTTGTAAATAGCCGGATCTGCTTTGCTCACCAATTTTCAGGTTTGTAAATGTTCGGATCTGCGTTGCTCGCCAGTTTTCAGGTTTGTAAATAGCCGGATCTGCGTTGCTCACCAATTTACAGGTTTGTAAATGACTGGATCTGCGTTGCTCGCCAATTTACAGGTTTGTAAATGTCCGGATCTGCTTTGCTCACCAATTTTCAGGTTTGTAAATGTCCGGATCTGCGTTGCGTAGGCATTGGCAATACTTCCAATTTTTAAATCTTATATACCGACGTGTTTTTCGGTGTCATTTTATTTGAATAATGATTATGGTTTCTTTTTTGGGATTATTGTTTAATTTAGGGCGACTATTTTTGGACAGAGTATTGAGTACACTTGAATAGGGGGCAGAGATGGGTTATAGGCATTGTTTCTGTTGTGAAGTGGATAGGTGTCAAAAAAAGTAAAAATGAACGACGACCTATAATAGAATTGGAATATGTATGACTTTTTTAAGCCAAATTCAGGATGGCGAAAAATTGCACAAAATTTGGGCGGAGGTTTTGTAAAAGGTAATGTTTTGACCCCTACCAAAATGACGATTGATAAGAATGGGCTTACCTTTTTTATAAAAACAAGTTATTCATCAGACAATAGTTGGTCGGCAAGAACAATTATTTCTTGTCCTTATCATTACAAGAAAGAGTTTTCACTTAAGATTTATAAGAATTTCTGGACTGTACTAATGGGACATTCTGCAGGAATATTAATTGTTCCAAACAAGTTTTCTAGTATAAAAAGAATTTTAATAAATAATAGAAAGTTGAATGATTTTCGTAGGGAATACAAATCATTTCAAATTATATTCAAAACTGAAGGAATAATTACTGAAAGCTATGAAGTTTTACCAATGCTTCAATTCAAAACCAATAAATACATCAGAAATCAACATGAATTTGAAAAAATAATTGAATTAATGAGTGATTTATCAAGACAATTAGAAAAAGAAAATATAATAAATTCGGCACCTAATCTTCCGCAATAAAACAGCCCTAGACTGTGTTATGGCTTTGGAGGTTTCGATTCACGCCCGGACAATCGTACAGTTCAAGAGAGATAAAACTCACGTACCCGGCATACTTCATGCGGCCAAATATTGTTGGTAAATATATTTAAATGACAGCGAAGCAAATAACATATCTCATATTGGTGATTTTTACATTGACAAATTGTAAAAATGATTCTTTGACTGAGGAAAAAATACTTGGTGATATTTTGCCCCAATTAGTAGATAGTTTGCATATAAGTAGGACGAACATTTTTCCACCACCACCGCCTCCATTTTATGATGAGGATTCAAATTTCATTGGAACAGATTCAATTGCAGTTAAATTGATTCTTGAGGAAAATGAAAAGATCTTAAAGAAAATTGATTCGATTGATTCAAGATTACTGGTAGGTATAGTTGATTCATGTCTTGTAATCGATTGGGATGATTTAAAGGAAAGGTCCTATAGTAGTAATGCGCAAATAATTAGTATTCTGGAAGCAAATGAGAACGTTACTTCAAAATCAAGGAGCTTAAATATTTATAAAATAATATGTCCATCAGACATTCAGATAATAACAAAATCGGATTTAGAGAAAGAATTCAAGGACGTATGGAGAATTAAAACAAGAAAGTTTGGAGGATTGGTTGCAATCTCTCAGATTTATTTCGACAAAAATAATATGTATGGATTGCTTCAGTTTGAGGTATATCCTTTTTGTCATGAAGGCTTTGGATGCTTTGTGATAATTGAACTAATTGATAAAAACTGGAAAGTGAAAAGGATTTTAAGAAATTGGGAAACCTAAATAAATACATGTGCTAATAAATAGGGCTTCATACAGTGTGCTGCGGTTCAGCTCGGTTGGATTTGCGTTGCATAGGCATTGGCAATACTTCCAATTTTTAAATCTTATATACCGACGTGTTTTTCGGTGTCATTTTATTTGAATAATGATTATGGTTTCTTTTTGGGATTATTGTTTAATTTAGGCGGGTTGTTTTTAAAGAAAACAAAAAAATATTGGTTAGATGTGGAATGTAAAGTTTGGGTTGTGTCTTGGAGTTACTACAAAAAATTAGAAAGAGACTATGAGCCTGAAAGAACTAAACATACATGATATTCAGATTTTAAAAGTTATTGAAGATGCTCAGAACGACATGCTTGATTTCGAAATAGATTATCCTATGGACAATGAAAAGGATTTATTTGAGAGGCGAAAACTTAGATTCTATGACTTTTTAAATTATCGAGTAAATGAAATTCCTTTTTCTGGATTAATTACGATTCTTGAGAATAAAAGCTTAAAATAAGTTAATTACACATAAGGAACAGGGAGAAGTCAAATTGAAGTAGTTCGGAATCGAGTGAAATTTTCAACTAATGGTGGTTCCAGGACTTTGGAATATAAGTCGTTTGAGTTGTTAAAAGAAGATTTTGAGTAAATAATAAAATTAGAACAAAAACAAGGATTAAAATGGCGAAGTTTTGAGATAGTTGGTCACAAGTAAAAAATGACTTATTAATTTGAGCCAATAAAAGGTGCAGCCTATTTGGTGGTTTGGTGCTTTGAAATCTCGCACTATTCATACCGAGATCGGTGATAAAACAAGAACAATGACATTGTATAGATTAGTATTGATATTGATTTTTTCATATAGTTTCTGTACTGCACAGAACAAAAATGAAAAGAATAATGAGGAGTATCCATTATATTTTCCATCAGAAAATACAAAACAATCAAATACCAATTTCGCCCACGATGTGTTTCTTAAAAAGTGGTTTTCAAAGCATTTGTTTGCAATGGAGGAGCCGATACTCTATGATAAAACAGGGCTTCAAAAAGAAATTTATAGGATTACAATCCTTAGAACATTTGCAAATCCTTATACATTGAGACTTGAAAAAGGAAACAACCGAATAATCCTTTACTGGAAAGAGTGCGATGGATCTGGTGGTTACGAACCTGGAAATCTTATTTCGGATAAGAAACTTGAGCTAGAAATGGAAGATTGGAAATTATTTCAGGAGTATGTAAAAACAATTGATTATTGGAATATCCCGTCACAAGATGAAAATTCCGTACCACCTCCACCAGATGGTACAGCTGGGATGATTGAGGGACTTAGTAATGAAAGATATCATGTGATTGAAATTCGTTATTCAGAGAAATTTGATACTTCACCAATGCTCTTGTTTTTAGTTAATATGACAGATATAAACTATAAATCAACAAGAGATTAAAGCCATGAAAATTGGTGAAGCGCTGGATTTGCAGGTGTTGGATTGTTCCTCTCCCGAAAAGAAATGGTTAAGGTAAAGAAAAACGAGTGCCTCCTTTTACTGAGGCATCCGTTTTTTTAATGTGTATGGATTTAATATGGGGCTTGCGGTTGGCAAGCCTTTTTTTGTAGCCATCCGGAAATGATATGTTTTTATTCGTTGGGTGGTTTCTTATAGGGAGCTGCCATCAACTCGGCCTGGTGATATTCAGGGCAGTTATTTTAGTAAAATGATCTTTTGCCTGAAATTCTGGTTCCTTTTGTGCAGGAAATTGTGCGGAGTGACGTCTTAAAAGGAGAAACAATTTAAAGCGACACTATATATGAAGAGATTTCTTATTGGGATTTTCATTTTGCAGCTCCTTTGGGGCTTTTCTGTTGTAAAAGCAGATGATAAAATCTCGCCAAAGGATAAAGGGGTAATAAAAGGAGTAGTATTTGATAAAGGGAAAAAGCATCCCATAGAATATGCGACGGTAGCTGTTTACAGGGCGAAAGATAATTCGGTTGTAACAGGAACGGTAACGGATCAGAACGGAGCCTTTAAAATCGCAGGGCTTGATGAAGGGGATTACTATGTGGTGGTCTCTTTTTTGGGTTATGATCCCAAACAGTTCGATGCCATCTCCCTGAAAAAAGGAAATCGCTTGTTTGATGTGGGCGATGTGGTTCTCCGTTCAGCTTCCGAATCCTTGGATGAAGTGGAAGTGGTGGCCGAAAGACAATCCATCGATTACCGCATCGATAAAAAAGTGGTTTCGGTGGGTAAGCAAATGACGGCGGCTTCGCTGTCTGCCATAGAGGTGTTGGAGAATGTGCCTTCAGTGCGGGTGGATATTGAGGGGAATGTTTCCCTGAGGGGAAGCTCCGGGTTTACGGTATTGATCGATGGGAAACCCTCCATATTGGAGCCCAGCGATGCCTTGCGTCAGATTCCGGCCAGCACCATTGAGAATATCGAGATAATTACCAATCCGTCGGTGAAATACCGTCCTGACGGAAATGCGGGGATTATTAATGTGATCACTAAGAAGAACCGTCTCCAGGGTGTTCAGGGGCTGATTAATGCCAATGTGGGTAGTTATGACCGTTATGGGGGTGATTTTTTGCTGAACTGGCAGAAGGAGAAGGTTAATTTTTATATAGGGGCTGATTACAACAAGCGTGGTTTTCCCAGTGAAATGCACCGCGACAGAAGTACCTTTAGAAATGATACCATATCCAGGCTGATGTCTGATGGTGAGTATGAGCGCCGTTTTAATATGGCAGGAATTCGCGCCGGGCTGGATTTGGATCTCACGGATAAGGATGCCTTGTCATTTGGATTCAGATACGGTGATCGTACCATGGCCAGTGAATCGGAGCTTGACTTTAAAGAGTGGACCGAACCGGGGGTTGGAGAATCTGAGTACAAGAGTTTCGAAGAGAGTGAGCGGGGTGGCGATTATTACTCCCTGACCGGTACCTATAAGCACCAGTTTGAAGAGAAGGGGCACGAGCTGTCGGCTCAGTTGGATTTCAGTAAGCGCAATAGTGATGAGTGGTCACTCACTGAATTGCTCGATGATAATGATCGTGTGACCGATGGAAAGAGAAGCACGGAAAACGGGCCATCCCTTCGTTCCGAGTTCAGGCTGGATTATACCCGCCCGGTTGGGCACGGTGATAAGCTGGAAACGGGATTTCAGGGGCGGCTGAGTAACAGTGAGGATGAAAACAAATTGTTTACCCTCAATCTCAATTCCGGGGAATATGAACTGGAGCCGGAATACAGCAACAATACCGAATATACTCGTAATATCTATTCAGTCTATGGGCTTTATGCCGGTAAGCGAGGTAATTTGGGCTACCAGGCTGGTTTGCGCGGGGAATATACCTATCGGGAGATTACTACCCTCAAGGATGATCAAACGTTTACCATTGACCGTTGGGATTTATTTCCAACCATTCATTTGTCTTATGACTTGCCGGGTGAACATCAATTGATGACCAGCTATTCAAGGCGTATTCATCGTTCAAGGGGCTATCATTTGGAGCCTTTCGTTACCTGGCGGGATGCTTATAATGTGCGGCAGGGAAATCCTGACTTATCACCGGAATACATTGATTCCTATGAATTGGGGTATTTAAAGGATTTTGACAAGGTGCAGGTTTCGTTGGAGACCTATTACCGGGTAACGCATAATAAAGTGGAACGGGTGAAAAGTGTTTACCAGGAAGGTGGGGCTGGTGATCAGAACATCATCTTGACCACCTATGAGAACATAGGGACGGATTACTCCCTGGGAGCAGAAGCCATGGTGAGTTTCAGGCCTTTTAAATGGTGGAACGTGGATTTGACCGGAAACCTGTATAACTATAAGGTGGAGGGAACGTTGTATGATGAGCCGTTTAGTAATACTACGTTGAATTGGAGTACCCGCGTGAATAACACAATCAAGGTGCATAAAACCATGCAGTTCCAGTTGAATGGCAGTTATGATAGTCCAACGGCTACCGCACAGGGACGCACCGAAGGGTACTACATGGTGAATGCCGCCGTCAGGGCAGACTTCATGGACCGGAAGATGTCGGCCGTGTTGCAGGTAAGGGATCTGTTTCAAACCGGATCGTGGGAATCCACTTCGGAAGGGCCGGATTTTCGTGAGTATGGTAAGTTCAATCGTAAATCGCCTTTTGTGACGCTCACACTCTCTTACCGGTTGAATAACTTTAAACCTAAACGCTCATTCAGATCCAATGGAAATGGTGATATGGGAGAAGAAGATTTTTAAGATACAAGAAGTACTGTTGGTAACAAGGGGTGTCGTTTTCGACGCCCCTTGTTTGTTTTGTTTTAACCGCGAATTATACGAATTAAACGAATTCTAAACCACTGCGTGGTTTTATGAGCTTTTCATCGAAAAGTAATTCGTATAATTTGATCAATTCGTTGTTGGCATAAAGCTTGCAAAGCAAGCTTTATGGGTGTTAAATGCGTATGGAAAATGTCAGATAGTTATTTATTGTGATTTCGGAATAAGCTATTGTTGCTTTGGTATCAAAAACCTGCAAAGCAATAATCAGGATCGTTTTTTCGATGTAGTAAAGCACT
>RHGE01000124.1 GCA_004296775.1 Marinilabiliaceae bacterium JC017 | reverse complement strand
GTCTCTCATTTCTTTGTCTAATGTCTTGATACTAGAATATTGATACTAAATTTTATTCATATGAAATGCCCATGAAAAGGAAATTTGACCCGCAGGCGGCTGATTAAAATAAAAAAACTCTGTGCCTTTGTGCCACTGTGTTCACAGTCTGTTATCTCTTTGTCTAATGTCTTGATACTAGAATCCTGATACTAAATTTTATTCATATGAAACATCCATGAAAAGGAAATTTGACCCGCAGGCGGCTGATTAAAATAAAAAAACTCTGTGCCTTTGTGTCTCAGTGTTCACAGTCTATTATCTCTTTGTCTAATGTCTAAATTTAATCACATGAAAAAATCCGTTTCCAATTCCATATTTTGACTATTTTTGTCCGCATGGCAGGCATTAGAGACATAAAAGAGGGACGCCTTATGGTGGTTTCTGATATCCATGGGAATGAATATGATTTTAACCACATACTGAAACGCTTTTTTAAATTAAAAGAGAAGGGTGAGGTAGATCTGCTTGTTTTTCTTGGTGATCTGATTCATTCTTTTAATCCTTCCAAAGATGCATCATTAGCTATTCTTGACCGTTTGATTGAATTGGGTGCCAATGAAGATCGTTCTGCGATTATTTGTTTAGTGGGAAACCATGAATTGGTGCATATTTTACAAATCCCATTAAGAAAGGGGCGTTGGGAGTTTAATAAGGGGCTGGAGTGGAAAATGGCCGGCAAGAGAGAAAAGTACATTTCTTTTTTTCAAAATATGCCCATTGCTATTCGCACAGGCGGCGGCGTGCTGATTAACCATACCGGTGCTGCACGTTATTACAATAAGGAACAACTACAATTTATGGGGTTGCACGAAGATTTCTTAAAGGAGATTGATTACAATAATATAATCGAAAAGGTACGACCTGATTTTACCAATGGCATTCATAACAGGTATGACGTTGAGCTGGGGTATGATATTATGGAACGACCCCAGGGACAAGTATTGTGGGAAACGTTTATGAATGGAAATGAGCATCAGTATGGCATTGACGAATACCACAAATACATAATAGACACATTGCACTACTTTAATGACAACCGGCCAGGGGAGAAATTGGATTTATTGGTTTCGGGGCATATTGGTGTTCCTGATGGTGTGGAAAGGATTGGGGAAAAGCAATTGCGAATATGTTCCAGTGCAGGATGTTCATTAGACCTGGAGAAAAAGCTCCTGATGCTGGATGCGGCGAAAATCTATACCAATCTGGATGCGTTGTGTTCCGATGTGAGAGAGGTGTATTGAGATAGATTGATAGATTTTGAGATAATAGACCGTTAGACTTGGAGATAAAGGGTGATGATAATTGATAACGATTTATTTACATCCGGGTTTTTGTTGGTGTAAATGAAGTTGAAACGGTTAATGCGCTAATGCTTTTCACAATGTGTTGTTGAACTTTAGTAATTATTTTACAGCTCAAGTTGTTCTGGAATTACAAATAAGCTGGATATAAATCAGTCTATTATCTATCATCTAATGATCTAAATAAAAGAATATTAATAAACCATTAAATAACGAATTAAAAAACAGATACTCGAATGAATAAAGCCGGATACTTGCTCTATCAGCCTTATAAGTGGTTGATTTATGTGCCTGTGATGATTGTAAATACCATTTTTTGTTCTATTATGGCCGCCTTGACATCCATTGTGGTGTCGCCGCGAATAGGTAGTTTTTTTGGTGTTTTATGGGCGCGTATCAGTAGTTTGGTAACACCCATGTTGGTGTCTGTAAAAGGGAAAGAGAACATATCCCCAAAGCAGTCTTATGTGGTAGTTTCGAATCATCAGAGTGCCTATGATATTTTTATTCTTTATGGTTGGTTGGGTGTCGATTTTAAATGGATCATGAAGAAAGAGTTACGGAAGGCTCCGGGCATTGGTTATGCGAGTGCGAAGGTGGGGCATATATTCCTGGATAGGTCATCGCCGCGGGCAGCTATTGAATCCATTCAACATGCGAAAGCCAAGCTGGTCAACGGTACCTCGGTGGTTGTTTTTCCGGAGGGTACGCGAAGTCGGTCCAGTCAGATGAGAAGATTTAAAAAGGGCGCTTTTAAGTTGGCGTATGAACTTGACCTGCCTATTTTGCCTTTGACCATTGTCGATTCTCATCGGATTATGCGGAAAGGCTTTTTGAATGTTGTGCCAGGCCGGGCAAAGCTAATCATTCACCATCCAATAAATATTGATGATTACAAGGATAACCCGGAGGGATTAATTGAGTCAACCCGGAGAACTATTGAATCAGGATTGTTGAATAATTAAACGGAATGGTTCTGTCGTCTCATACCTGTTAGTCTTTTGTATGGGATTGAGTATGAGAAATTGAGAAGGTGAAAATTTGAGAGACTGAAAAGGTGAAGTGACGGTCAGAATAAAATAACTCTGCGTTTTAGCGTCTCTGCGGTTAGTATTAAGAAGAAAAATCGAGAATTTGAAAAATTGAAAAGGTGACGCAAGATGCGTATTCAAATTACACAAAGAAAGAGGATTAAAAACTCAGCGCCTCAGCGTCTCCGCGGTTATAGTATAATGAGGAACTCTGTGTCTCAGTGTTCATAGTTTATTATCTCTAATCTATCAGTCTCTTGTCTGAATCAAAGTATAGGAAAAACTGAGAAGGTGAAAATTTGAGAGACTGAAAAGGAGAAGCGACGACCAGAATAAAAAAACTTTGCGTCTTAGCGTCTCTGCAGTTAGTATTAAGAAGAAAAATCGAGAATTTGAAAAATTGAAAAAGTGACGCAAGATGCATATTCAAATTACACAAAGAAAGAGGATTATAAATTTTGCGCCTCAGCGTCTCCGCGGTTATAGAATACTAAAGAACTCTATGCCTCAGCATTCACAGTCTATTATCTCATATCTATAAGTCTCTTGTCTAAATTTTAAACATATGAAATTAATCTTTTTATCCCTGATGATGATTTGTTGCGTGTTCTGCATAGAGGGGCAACAAAAGCTAAGTACCAAGTCAAAAAAAGCCTCTGCATTGTACAGGGAGGCGGGGGATAAATATATGAAAGAAGATTTGCGTTCAGCATTGAAGTTGTTGGATCAGGCCATCGCCAAGGATAAAAATTTTATTGAGGCTTTTCTGTTAAGTGCTGAGATATATAATACGGTAAGTGCCTATGAAAAACAGGTAGTGATGCTTGAGAAAGCCTTGGCTTTGGATTCCGCCTATTTTCTGCCAGCCTACTACAATATGGGTGTGGCTAAGTATCACCTGGGTGAATACACCGAAGCAATCAAGTGGCTAAATAAGTACACGGAGGTTATGAAGGGGAAAAGATCCAGGTTAAAACCTGCCAGGTGGATCGAACGGGCTAATTTTGCCATGCAATCCATTCAGACCCCCAGGCCTTTTGAACCAGTTTCTATGGGGGAAAGTATTAATTCGGAATTCGATGAGTATTGGCCCAGTTTAACGGCCGATGAGTCGGTGTTGGTTTACACAGTGCTGGTACCCAAAGATACTTTGCAGTACCAGACGGAGAATTTGCCTAAGACGCCGCTGTTTTTCAGGGAAGACTTTTTCTTTTCAACGTCAACAGATAGTGCCTGGCAGGCCCGTCAGCCGTTAAGGTCGATCAACACTAAAAATAATGAAGGGGCACAGAGTTTATCTGCCGACGGTAACTGGATGTTCTTTGCGGCGTGTGGGCGTCAGGATTCAAAAGGAAGCTGTGATATCTATTTTTCACAGAGAACCAGCCAGGGATGGACAACACCTGTAAATATCGGTTCACCGGTGAATACGCCGTATTGGGAATCGCAACCCAGCTTTTCTTCTGATGGCCGCACTCTTTATTTTGCGTCCGGGCGGCCCGGGGGAATTGGTAAGAAGGATCTTTGGAAAGCCACTATATGCAACTTTAAATCCGATGGCACCCCTGTTTTTTGTGATGTAAAAAACCTGGGGGCCATGGTGAACAGTCCCTTGGATGAGAGCTCGCCGTTTATCCATCAGGACAATCAAACCCTTTATTTTTCTTCAGAAGGCTGGCCGGGCATGGGGAATATGGATCTGTTTTTATCACGAAAAGATGATAACGGGCAATGGCAGGAACCGGAAAACCTGGGGCATCCCATTAATACACCCAATGATGAAATAGGGTTGGTTATCAATGCCAGGGGATCAAAGGCCTACTTCTCTTCAGACGGTTTAAAGGAAGAGAGAAAAGATAAGGACTTGTACTGGTTTAATTTACCCACGGAAATACAGCCCAATCCTGTTTCCTATGTGAAAGGGAAGGTGTTTGACAAAGAAACGGGTAAGCAGGTTAGGGCATCGTTTGAGCTGAAGAATGTGGCCAATGGCCAATTGGTAGTAGCCTCCCAATCAACCGGTTTTTCCGGCGAGTTTTTGGTTTGTTTGCCAGCTGGCGAAAATTATGCTTTGAGTGTAAACAAAACCGGTTATTTATTCTATTCCGGTAATTTTAATCTGCATGAGGAAGAGGGTATTGAAAAACCCCGTATGTTGAATATCTATCTAAGTCCCATAAAGGCCGGCGAAAAGATTGTTTTAGAGAATGTTTTCTTTGAAACAGATTCCTACCAGCTTCGAAGAGAGTCGAATGTGGAGCTCGATAAATTGGTAACATTACTCATAAATAATCCTACCCTGAAGGTTGAAATTGGAGGGCATACCGATAATGTAGGCAGTGAAGTCTATAATATGGATTTGTCCATGAACCGGGCAAAATCGGTGGTGCAATATCTCTTGAATTATGGGGTTGAAGCAGATCGGTTGACTTATAAAGGATATGGTTTCTCTCAACCATTGGCTGATAATGCCACCGATGCCGGAAGAGCTAAAAACAGACGAACAGAGATAAAAGTATTGCCGAACTAAATAGGAATCATCCCCTCGCAAAGCCGCTGAGCCGCGAAAGGAAGTTATTGCTTCTCAAGAAGTATCATTTTTGCGACTTGGCGTCTTAGCGAGAGATAAACCTGGGTTTAAATCACATCTACAATTCTCTCACAAAGCCGCAAAAAGAAGTTATTGTCTTTCAAGAATCATCATCATTGCGCCTTGACGTCTTAGCGAGAGATAAACTTGGGTTTAATACATACCTGCAATCCTCTCGCAGAGTCGCGGAGACGCAAAAGGAAGTTATTGCCTTTCAAGAATCATCATCATTGCGCCTTGGCGTCTTAGCGAGAGATAAACCGGGTTTAATACATATCTGCAATCCTCTCGCAGAGTCACGAAGCCGCGAAAGGAAGTTATTGCCTCTCCAGAATTATCGTCATTACGCCTTGGCGTCTTAGTTAGAGTTAAACCTGGGTTTAATACATATCTGCAATCCTCTCGCAGAGTCGCGGAGACGCAAAAGGAAGTCATTGCTTTTCAAGAATCATCATCATTGCGCCTTGGCGTCTTAGCGAGAGATAAACCTGGGTTTAATACATATCTGGAATCTTCTCGCAGAGCCGTGGCGCTGCATAAAGAAGTACCTGCCTCTCAGAAATCATCATCATTGCGTCTTGGCGTCTTAGCGAGAGATAGTTCTACGTTAAAAACACCTGCAATTGAACTTAGTATATAAATAGGCTTTTCCCTCCCAATGATTTTTATGGCTACTAATTATTGATGGTATCGTTTGTGTGAAATCCTCAAATGTTAGGATTGTGACCCCAAAGCGGGGGCTATACTTTTGCTTCATCAATATAAAGAACAGTGTTCTTTATATGCAGGCATTAAAAGAAGATGTCTTATCTAAAGAAGAATAGTTCATAATAAATTAATATCATGAAAATAGAGAAAATTAATCATTGGTTTGAAAATCTGGGACATGCGATTATTCGGTGGCGGTGGCTCATCATATTTGCATTTATAGCCGTTGTGGGTATATCGTTTATGGGATTAAAACAGCTTGTTGTGAAGTCAACCTGGGATGATTACTTCTTAGAAGGCGATCCCATGTTGGTTAAAACCGATGAGTTTAAAGAAATCTTCGGGAATGATTATTTTATAGCTGTATTAACACAAAGTGAGAATGTTTTTTCACAAGAATCTTTAGCACTTATCCGTGAGCTTTCAAATGAATTACGTGACAGTATATCGTATTCTGAAAAAATAACATCTCTCACAGATATTGAATTTCTTACCGGGACTGAATATGGAATGCAAATAGAACAAATAGTCCCGGATGTGATTCCTTCTGATGCTAAGGGATTGAAAGCAATTTCCGACAAGGTATTTAGTAAGCCTAAAGTGGCAAGCCGGTTGGTTTCCAGAGATGGGACGCTTTCCTGGATTTTGGTTAAGCTACGTACTTTCCCTGAAGATTCCGTCTGGCAGAAAGAATCAGATGTAGCTCCTGATTTTCTCACAGGATTGGAGACAGACAGGATTATCAATAAAGAGAAATACAAGGCGCTTTCTCCCAAAGCAACAGGAATGCCTTATATCGCATTTAAGAAGCAAGAGTTTTTCAAAAGTGAAACCGGGCGTGTAGTTGGGTTAGCTCTTATTTTTGCTGTTTTAGTGTTGATTTTTGCGACTCGATCTTTTAGGGGAGTTGTAATTCCAATTGTTACATCATTTAGTTCTATCATAGTGGTGTACGGGTTGTTGGGCTATGTTGGTTACTCAATAGATAGTGGCGTTATTTCAGTGCCAATATTGCTTGCCTTTGCCATTGCGGTAGCTTATAATATTCATGTATTTTCTTATTTCAAAAAACAATTACTTGCACGTGGTTTACGTAAGAAAGCTGTTGTTGCTGCCATAAAAGAGATGGGGTGGCCGGTGCTTTTCTCAGCATTAACAACAATGGCTGCTTTATTATCTTTTCTGACCATTTCAGTAAAACCAATTCGTTTTGTGGGTATTGCCTCTTCGTTATGTGTTTTATTTACACTGTTAACGGTATTGCTGTTGTTGCCTGCGCTTTTAAGCTTTGGTAAGGATTATAAGTCTAAATCCCCGGTTCGACAGGAAAAACGTCGATGGATTGACGGGGTTATGGAAAAACTGAGTGAAAGAGTAATGAATCATTCAAAAACGATTGGTATTGTATCGGGTGTACTTACTGTTATTTTGATCTATGGGGCAACAAAAGTTGAACCGGCTTTTGATATTGAACGCACAATGGGGCGTAAAATCTCATATATTAAAAATTTGCTTGATATCTCAGAGTCTGAATTGGGATCTTTATATTCCTATGATTTATTGGTTGAGTTTCCTGAAAATGGTCAGGCTAAACTACCTGTTAACCTGCGTAAATTAGATGAAGTATCAACTTATGTGGATTCATTTCAATTAACCAAACGTACTACATCTATTTTAGATATAGTAAAGGACCTTAATCAAACATTGAATGAAAACCAGGAGGCTTACTATGATATTCCCGGGAATGAAAACCAGGTAGCTCAAATGTTGCTTCTTTATGAAAATGCCGGTGGAACGGAATCGGAATATTGGATGGACTATGATTATAAGCGCTTGCGTTTAATGGTTGAACTGGCCACTTATAATTCCGCGGAAGCGGAGAGGGAACTGGCGGCGATAGAAGTTAAGGCTCGTGAATTGTTTCCGGAAGCAAATGTTACAACGGTTGGAAATTTACCTCAATTTACAACCATGATGCAATACGTTGTGCGTGGCCAGGTGTTATCATTTTTTATTGCCCTGGGGGTAATCGGTATTTTATTAATGGTTGTGTTTGGTAGTATCCGTACCGGGTTAATTGGCCTGATCCCTAATGTGGCACCTGCTATTGCGGTAGGTGGTGTAATGGGATGGCTTGATATACCTCTTGACCAAATGACTGCTACGGTGATCCCGATGATTTTGGGTCTTGCTGTGGATGATACCATTCATTTTATTAATCATGGTAATCTTGAGTTTAAACGTACGCGCAATTATAATGCTGCTATAAAACGGACCTTTGGTGTTGTGGGAGTGGCATTGCTATTCTCAACCTTGGTTATTTCTGTGAATTTCATGGTTTATACAACGTCTTTGGCTAAGGCATTTTTTAACCTGGGTTTATTGGCCGTTGTGGGATTGGTTTCTGCTTTGTTAGCCGATTTATGTTTGACACCTCTGTTATTTAAGAAATTCAAAATTTTTGGAAGCGAAGAGGTTAAAGCGGTGTCTGAATCTCCAAAAACTAAGCTGGAAAAACAAAGAGTTGAAATGGAGATGGTTGATTGATAAAACCTGTTTAATATAGGATGAAACATCTGGTTCTCCTTTTTATAAATAATCAGGAGAACTGGTGTGGGAGTTAAATAATTTAATAATCATAAATATCACATAAATGAAAAGAATAGAAGTATCCGTTATAGTTCTTTTATTGGGAATGTTTTTTAGCGGAATAAATGCTCAGATGCTTTCGGGCCGCGATATTATACAAAAAGCAAAAGATCGCCCGGATGGTGATACACGGTATATGGAGATGACCATGGAACTTATCAATAAACGAGGTAGAAAACGGGAACGCAAGGTCAGGTCATTTTCAATTGATATTGGAAAGGATAAAAAGACAATCATGTTTTTTTTATATCCCGGTGATGTAAAAGATACTGGGTTTTTAACATGGGATTATGATGAGCTTGGTAAAGATGATGACAAATGGCTTTACCTGCCGGCAATGAAAAAGACACGGCGCATTAGTGGTGCCTCGGCAAAGAAGGAGTATTTTATGGGGACCGATTTTACATTTGATGATATGGGAAATAGAAATATCGACGAGGATGATCATGTGTTTTTGCGTGAAGAAACTCTGGCTGGCAATAAATGCTGGGTAGTTGAATCGAATTCAAAAGACAGCCGGGATATTTATTCCAAAAAGATAACCTGGATCCGTCAGGATTGTTTAATTGCCACAAAAATTGAGTATTACGATAAGTTGGGAAAACTTAACCGGGAGTTAGAAGTATCGGATATAGAAAAGGTACAGGGTTTTTGGCTGGCTCATAAAATGCACATGAGGAATGTACAAACGGAACATCAGACCATTTTAAGTTTTGTTAATCCTAAGTTTGATGTAGATGTGGATGAAAACATATTTACTGTAACTAAGCTCGAGCAGGGTATTCTGTAGATATAAAATCGAATAATGAAATGCACATTAGACAAACGCAGTTTGTTTAATGTGCATTTGTTAAGAAATAACGAACTGTTGATCAAATTTTGACATAAAAAAATGAAACGGGTACTGTTTTTAATTATTGTAGTGCTTTCCCCAATAATAACAGAGGCACAAGACAATAAGACTAATTTTAAATTTAATGGCTTTTTTGATACTTATCATGCCATGCGGTCAAAGGATCCGCACGATTTTTTAAGTTCCAGAAGTCGTGTCAGGGGGGAATTGAAAAAAACACATAATAAGTCCAGTGTGTTTGTGTCTGCGAATATTAATCACAATGCAATCCTGGAAGATTTGTCCGGTTTTGAGTTGAGAGAGGCTTTTCTGGATTACACCGCTGAAAACTGGAGCTTGCGGGCAGGTCGGCAAATTATTATATGGGGGGCTGCTGATGGTGTACGTATTACCGATCTTATTTCACCTATGGATCTAACCGAGTTCTTGGCACGCGATTATGACGACATTCGAATGCCGGTGGATGCTATAAAATTTCGCACATTCAATCAGTTTATGAAACTCGAATTGGTATTTGTGCCTTTGTTTACGGGTTTTGTTCTTCCGGTAGATCCGGCAAATCCGTGGGCTTTGTCGTTAGAAGATTCTGCTGTGAAAACAAAATATGCGGAAGGAGTTGTTCCTAGTAAAACCATAGATAATAGTGAATTTGGCGGGCGATTAACCTTTAATTTACCTGGTGTTGATTTCTCTGTGGCAGGGTTGTATACCTGGGATAAGATGCCGGTGATGAATGCCAGAATGGTGAATGATACCCTGTGTATTTCGCCGGAACATTATCGAATGACTTTTTTGGGTGGTGATGTTTCGGTACCTCTTGGAAATCTGGTATTTCGTAGTGAGTTAGCATATAATTTCAACAAACACTTCGCCTTGCAAAGTCTTAATGGTCAATTAGTAAAGAAAAATACGTGTAATTACTTAGTGGGAGTAGATTGGTACCCTGCCGGAGAATGGTCGGTTATGATGCAATATTCCAGTGAGCTAATTTTTGATTATATCGATGCGATTAATAATGAAGAGCAAACGTCATTGTTAACGCTTAATGTGGCAAAAAAACTAATGAACAGTACTTTGAAATTGTCTGATTTCACCTATTACGATTTGAATTATGATGGTTTCTACAGTCGAATGGCGGTTGATTATTCATTGTCTGATCAAATTCATATGTTGATTGGCTATGATTGGTTTTACGGAGATAAAGGAAAATTCGGAATGTACAAGGATAATTCTGAAATATGGGTAAAAGCAAAGTATTGTTTTTAAAAGAAATGATCTTGGTGTCGATGCTGAAGCTTGAGAGTTGAAAATAACATTTGTAGAATATTGTTTTTATATTAATGGATTGTCTAGCAATTTTTAAGAAAATTTGAAACTATGAGAAAGCAACAAAGTAAGCATTCGGTCAAACCCGTATTGATTACATGAAAATATGCATTACTTTCAAATTTATCCCAAAACATGCAGAGTACTTTGAAAGTCTTTAAGAGGCAACCTGCGCAGATCTGTCAGTTTGTTTTTTAAAATTATGAGGAAGAAGC
>RHGE01000123.1 GCA_004296775.1 Marinilabiliaceae bacterium JC017 | reverse complement strand
TCAGTGGTTGATATTACAATCAAACCGCCCCGATTTTCATTGCTTACTCAATGAAAATCACCCCTCCTAATCCTTTCAGGAGGGGAAAAGAGTGACCGGTCGAAAAGAAAATGAATTACGAGTATTTGAATCCTTTAAGTAGATGTGTGGAACAATCCTCTCTGCATCTCCTGGAATTTGTGGAAAATCTGTGTGAGATCTATGGTACTGGTAACGTCAATTTAGAGTTATCTTACCTTTTGTTAGGTTGTTAAGTCTTGAAGAGTCTATGTTTTAATATGGGACGTTGTCCCAAACCCTACTTCATTTTTGGCATTGCCCCAAAAACGAAGCAAAACATTACTGAATATTTGACAATAGGACATTTTGCATCATTCGGCCTCACTGCTGATAGGTTATTGCTAACTGTCCACTATCCACTGCTAACTGTTTACTGTTAATTGTTCACTACTAACTGTCCACTGCTAATAATTGTTGTTAGTGGCTCGTTTGGTTTTGGGCTTTTTTGATTCGTTTAAACCGTATAAATGATTCATGTCTTTTGATGGCCAATAGAAGAGAAGGAATGTACGCAACTATCATGCCGAGACCCATAATGAGGCTTAATAGTTTTAGCATACCGATGTTTCGTAAAGAAAAACCAATAATAATAAATAGTACATTCACGATGCCAATGATCAGACTTATCTGTAAGTGGTTATAGCCAAGTGCTAAAAGTCGGTGATGAATGTGGTTTTTATCCGCCGCAAAGGGTGATTTACCAATTGATATTCTTAAGAAAAAGATTCGAATGGTGTCGATAACCGGAACGATGAGAATGGCGACTGCTACTGCAGGAGCCGAATTCATAGAAAATTTCAGATTGGGTTGATTGGCTGTATTGGAAAATTCACAAAATAAGATGGCCACTACGGAAATTAGGAAGCCTATTAGTAGTGAGCCTGTATCACCCATGAAGATCTTTTTGTTTTTGGAAAATACGTTGTAGTAAAGGAATGCAATGAGTGCGCCTATCAAAGCAGCACCTAAAATGGGAATGTGGTAATTACCATTGATAAAGAACCAGGCAGAGAAGGCTGTTATGGTTATGATTCCAATTGTTGCAGCTAAGCCATCAACGCCATCGATAAGATTAAATCCATTGATAATAAACACCATAAGTAATATGGAGATGGCAATACTTGTAATGTAGTTGGGTTGTAACCCGAAGAAGCCATGAAAATCAGTTATCATATTACCGCCAATGATTACAACGATTACTGATGCTACGATTTGGCCAGATAATTTTACCATTGGGGCAGTTGCCAGAATATCATCTTTAATACCGATACCAAATATGACTACCAATGCTGGAATAAGGAAGGGTATGAGTGAATAGGATAGAATGTCGACGAAAAGGGAGTAGGTGAACAGAAAGCCTACAAATATGGCTAGTCCGCCTAAGGTAGGTATTCTTTTCCGGTGTACGGTTCGTCGATTCGGTTCATCAAATAGGTTCTTCATGTTGGCGACCCTCAAAATGACAGGAATCGACAGGAAGACCATAAGAAATGAGATTAATATGGCTAACGGAACCAATAACTGTATAATAAAATCGTTCATGTTTACGTTTTAATAAATTGGCGACAAATCTACTTAAAAATCCCTAATGTAATCCTGTAACTACGGTTTCTTACTGGATTTTTTCAAATAGGTTTCGTAATTGTGAGAAATGAAATTACGTCATTTATTCAATAAGTTTACTCTTGCTATTTCAAAATGAAATTGTTAACTAATAAAAGGGTAGGTTTTAGTTCTTTGATAGCTTTTGATCAGTTTGTGTCAACCGCGAATTTATCGTATTAAACGAATTGCTTTTTAATGAAAAGCTCTTAAAGCCACGTAGTGGTTAAATCAATAGTAAATTATGCAATGCATAATTAATCGGTGTTGCTCTGGTGTTTTATAACAATAGATCGTTAAATTTTAGACATTAGACTGATTTACATCACCCTTATTTTTAGGGCATTAACATTTTTGTCTATTTTATGGAAATAACAGATATTCAATTACTTGCAAAAGTTTAACGACTTATTGTTATCAGAAAGACATGAAAATATCAGTTATAAATAATGAGATTTTCAATGGTTACAATGCTTTTTACCCCCTTCGTCCCCCTATTTTAGGGGGATGGAATGTGGATTTACATGTACTATAAAGTGCTTTTTAAAACTGTGGTAATAGGTTCTCTTTAGGGATTTACCCTGTCGTTTTAACCTTAGTGGCTCTTTTCTAAATAATGGATGCTTTGAATTAATCCTAACCTGGACAAGCCAGAAAAGAAAAAAGTATCAAGTACAGAGTATCAAGATGATTTACTGTTCGCCAAAATATTTTGCCAATAAATACACGAATATCGCAGATAAGACACTATGTTTTTTCATGAGAATCCTGAAAAAAAGCCTCTTCGAGGGATGTTGCATTTAGCTGATTGTTTTAACAGGACAATAGATTGTTAGATAATAGGCATTAGACCCACTTATGTCAAGCTCATTGCAGTACAGATTGTTTCAAATTATTGCAATGTATCTCCATTTATCTCTAAGTGTTTCCATCTATTTCCCCCTCTAGCTTCTGACCTCTATCCTCTCTATCTATATATTTCCATCCAATTTGAACAATATGTTGGTAATAGTTGCACCTTAAGCGCCTATGTTTTTTAAGGAGAAGCCTAAAAAAAAGTCTCTTCGAGGGAGGTTGCATTTAGCTGATTGTTTTAACAGGACAATAGATTGTTAGATAATAGTCAAAGATGGCCATTGGCCATAATGACGCCAAGATAACAACTTAACAAGAGGGTTAAGTGATATATAAGTTTTAGTTCTTCAGGAATAGTTTTATTGGGACGTTGTCCCAAACCCTACTTACTTTTTGGCATTGCCAAAAAAGCAAAAAACGCTAGTCAAATAAAAGCTTCCACCCACCTCCTTGATGAATTTTTGCTAACCCACATGCCAGAATTCCCGCATTCATCTTCGTCGCCCCACCGCCGGCCCGCTTATTTGACGGGCTCCCCCGCTTCCCAACATCATGGTCTGACTCGTCATTTGGCTTTTTGTGTTATAGTATCTATATATTCAAGGGCGACTTCGCGTTTGCCCCTGCTAGCATCGATTTGCAATCGGTACTTTGTTATATGATAGACATTAGATCTACTTATATCAAGCTCATTGCAGTACAGATTGTTTCAAATTATTGCAATGTATCTCCATTTATCTCTAAGTATTTCCATCTATTTCCCCCTCTAGCTTCTGACCTCTATCCTCTCTATCTATATATTTCCATCCAATTTGAACAATATGTTGGTAATAGTTGCACTCTAAGCGGTTAATGTCTAGGTCAATTATTAATTTTAATAGAGCCATCTTAGTCTGCTTTTCAACAAGAGAGTCTGTAAATTATGATGTTTCTGTCGTTGTTGATTGGTTATAGTTCAGTGGGAAATTATTCGTTAACGATCACTCATGATTATAAAGGATTGATTTGATAGGAATGGTGTTAAGGGCGGTTGTTGGAAAAAATGAAAGGGAAAAGAATAAAATAGGCAAGAAAAGGTTATTTTTGTGTTCTTTAGAAAAAGAGTTTTATAATATGCAGAAAGACAAAAGCTTTGTTGAAAAGTGTATACAGATATTATCCAATGGACCTCAGAGGGGTGTTTATGGCTTGTTTTTTATACTGTTTGTGTTGCTTCTCAACGGTTGTATTCCTCAGAGAGAAACGGTATATCTTCAGAATCTTGAGCATGAAAAGAACTACGAAAACACAAATGGGGAGTTAACCGGCATAACAGATGCCTATCATTTGCAACCTAATGATTATTTGTTTGTTCATGTCAATACGCCAGATCCGAAACTATCGGAGTTTTTTAATTCCAATAGAAGCGGGACAGGAGGAGGCAATCAACAGAATCAGAATTTTTTCTATCACCTCATTGATGATGAAATGAATATTGATTTCCCCTATGTGGGAAAAATTAACCTGAAAGGGTGTAATATTCCAAAGGCTAAGGAGGTTATCCGGGAAGCCTTAAAACCTTTTTTGAAAGAGGTGAATTTAACGGTTAAACTGGCTAATAATACGTATACCATCTTGGGTGAGATTCGTCAGGCTGGTGTAAAGAAGATGAAAAAGGATCAGGTAACTATTTTTGAAGCGATTGCTGAGGCCGGGGATATCACTTCCTATGGAAAACGTAAGCAGATAAAATTGATGCGCCAGACACCACAGGGACCGGTGACTTATATGATAGATCTGACCGATAAAAACATTGTCAATTCCGCTTGTTATTACATTTATCCCAATGATATGATTTACATCAGGCCGATGAAGGCAAAGAATTGGGGGGTAGGGGAATCTTTTTCTATCGGGGTGATCAGTTCACTCCTGGCCCTGGGGCTAACCTTTTATACACTCTTTAAATAATGATTGAAAATAGCACTAATGACAAATACCGACAGGCCTGTATATAATACTTCTAACCAATTGAATGAGTCATCCGGCGGGATGGCTTTTAATTTGGATATTAAAAAACTTATTGCTGACTTATTGCGTTTTTGGTGGTTATTTGTGATCACTATTCCGTTATGTATGTCCACGGTATTTATTATTCATCGATACTCAACGCCTGTTTACCGGGCTTCCATGCGGTTACTCATGGAAGAGAGTGGTAAAACTCTTCCCCAGGAAAATATGATGGAAGGCTTTGGCCTGACTCCTGGATTAAGGAGTGTGGATAATCAGTTGGCTATCCTGAATTCGTGGAACATGGCGAGCCGTGCGGTCAGTAAACTGGATTTTAATATAAGTTATTTTGTGAAGGGACGTTTTTTGCAGACGGAAGTATATGGACAATCTCCTTTTGTGGTGTCGATTGATTCATTACATCCCCAACTATTAAATACGGCTTTTAACATTGAAGTGCTGGATGATGAACAATACCGGCTCACCTTTTCTACGGAAGGTGCTGGGGCCTATGTGTATGGGACAAGGAAGGGCAAGGGCGGTTGCGGTCCGCTTGAATATACTCAGGTGCACCGTTTTGGCGAATTGGTGACTTCTCAATACTACTCTTTTATTATGAACAAGCGTGCTGGTGATCTGTCCAGAATGCAGCATTACTATTTTAAATTCAACCATCCTGATGCAGTTACCAGTCTTTATAATGACCGTTTTAAAGCGTATAAAATTAATGATAACTCAAATATTGTGCTTTTGACGGTGACCGGTGAAAATCGAAGTAAGAATATTCGGTTTCTGAATAAGATAGCGAAGGAGTTTATTGCTTCTAACCTGGAAAAGAAGAACCAGATTGCGATTAATACCATAGCCTTTATTGAAGAGCAGTTGGTGACTATTGCCGATTCGTTAAATCAAACAGGTTCAGAATTAAGTCAGTTCCGGACGGATAACCGAGTACAAGATATTTCTTTAAAAGCTGAGAATCTTTTTGCCGAGATGAAAGAGTTGGAGGTTAACATGGCATCGAAGAGTATCTTGAAAAATTATTACCTCTATCTTCAGGATTATTTTTCCGGTGATTCCTTAAAGGGGGAAGTGGTGGCTCCTGCTATCCTTGATGTTGAGAACTCTTTTATGTCAGAGCAGATCCGGAAGATCATGGAGATGAATAGCGAACGCATCAGTCTGCGACGCTCCTACGGGGAAGCATTGAATCCAGGTAATCGGAAGTTGGAAAATAAAATTGAGATTGCTAAAAATACCCTGTTGCGTTCCATTAAGAGCCAGCTCAATGTGGTGGATGAGAGTTTATCGCGCCTTAAGGGACAAAAGGTGGCAATTGAGCAGGAGCTAAACCATATGCCTGAGACCGAACGGCGTATGCTGAATATTCAGCAAAAGTACCAGTTGAGCAATGAGGTGTATACTTTTTTATTGCGTAAACGTTCTGAGTCGCAAATACAAAAAGCGTCTAACACACCCGATCATCAGGTGTTGGAAGCGGCTAAGACATCCGGATTAGTGAGTCCTAACCATGCAGGTAATCAGCAAAAGGCTTTGCTTATCGGTTTTATACTTCCCATGGCTTTTATTGTTTTAAGGCAATTATTGAATAATAAGGTACAGACCCAGGATGATGTGGAAAAAATTACTGGTTTACCTGTTTTGGGGCATATTATTCATAATAAGAAAGAGGGAGCTAATGTTATTTACGATCATCC
The DNA here is from genome assembly GCA_004296775.1 of Marinilabiliaceae bacterium JC017. Lineage (GTDB taxonomy): Bacteria > Bacteroidota > Bacteroidia > Bacteroidales > Marinilabiliaceae > JC017. The sequence continues at coordinate 4,598 of RHGE01000123.1, read as the reverse complement.
CAGATCAGTTATTACCGAAACGTTCCGTCGAATACGTGGACGGCTTGAGTTTCTTAACGGGCATGTTGGTGCGCCGGTAATCGCAGTTAGTTCTTCCATGCCTGGTGAGGGAAAAACATTTTGTGCCCTCAACCTGGCTGCAGTATTTGCATTGTCCGGTAAAAAGACCGTATTACTGGGTTTTGACTTGCGTAAACCTGGTTTGAATAAGGTGATGGGGATAAAAAATGATAAAGTAGGGATTACCAATTTTCTGATTGGAAAAGCTTCTGTGGATGAGATTCTAATTCCATCCGGTCAGGATAATTTAACACTCATTGGTTCCGGTGTCATTCCTCCTAACCCTTCCGAATTAATCGGTACCTCCTATACCGATGAGTTGTTGGCTCAATTGCGTGAGAAGTTTGATGTGATTATCCTGGATACGCCACCTATGGGCGTGGTTACCGATCCTTTTCTATTGGCACGAAAGGCTGATTCGGTTGTTTACCTGGTTCGTCAAAACTATACCATTCAGGAGGTCTTTGCAAAAGCCATCCGTAATCTGTCTGAAGAAGGGATTGATCATGTGGGTATTATGATTAATGATGTGATGATTGATAAGCATGGATATGGTGGAAAATACAGTTATGGTTATGGATATAACTATGGGTATGGTTATGGGTACGAAAAGGGGTATTATGAGGAGTGAGGCATGGGACGTTGGGATGTTTGGACGTGGGGATGTTAGGATGTGGTAATAGGTAACATCGTAAATCGACCATCTAAACATTGAAAATTCATGGACGTTGGGATGTTTGGACGTGGGGACGTTGGGATGTTAGTGTCTTATCTGTGATATTTGTGTATTTATTGGCAAAATATTTTGGCGAGCAGTAAATCATCTTGATACTCTGTACTTGATACTTTTTACTTTTCTGGCTTGTCCAGGTTAGGATGTGGTAATAGGTAACATCGTAAAACGAGCATCTAAACATCGTAAATCCATGGACGTTGGGATGTTAGGACGTGGTAATAGGTAACATCGTAAATCGACCATCTAAACATCGAAAATCCATGGACGTTGGAAACGAGAAGTTGAGTAGGTGAGAATTTGAAACAGAAAGCAATCCACCAATTTTAACACCAAGAAATTATTTCACATCTAATTTGAAATAAAACTTTGCGTCTCGGCGCCTCCGCGGTAAAAAAGAATATGGACATGATTAACAGGATTTACATGATTTTTCGAACCGCGAATTGTGCGAATTAGACGAATTGTTTTAATGTGATTTCTTTGCGAGAAACAAAGAATAACTGCAAATTCAACGAATTATTTTAATGAGATCCTATTTGTGTCTCGGCGGCTCCGCGTTAAAAAAGAATGTGGACATGATTAACAGGATTTACATGATTTTTCGAACCGCGAATTATGCGAATTAGACGAATTGTTTTAATGTGATTTCTTTGCGTTTCTGCGTTTTTCCGAGAAACAAAAATATGCGAATGAGACGAATTTTTTGTTAAAGGTATCTCGCAACATGATGCCGGAGGTATCAAATGTTTATAGCAGATWAAAAGTAAATAATCTATGACTCCAGCCGGAGTCGCACGGTAATACACCAGTTTATTCACCAAGTATTTTATATCTGTTGTGATTTAGCATTAGTGCCATCGGCACGACAGTATGGTAGTTAATTAAGGAGACATTAAACAGAGTGCCGTAGGTRTGACAGAATAAAGTAGAAGCACTAATGTAATGGGGTTAAAACCGCGAATTGGACGAATTATTTCAATGAAATCCTCTTTGCGTCTCAGCGCCTCCGCGGTAAAAAAGAATGTGGACAAGATTAACAGGATTTACATGATTTCCCGAACCGCGAATTATGTGAATTAAACGAATTGTTTTAATGTGCTTTCTTAGCGTCTCCGCGTCTTTGCGAGAAACAATAAATAATCGCGAATTACGCGAATAAGACGAATTGTTTGTTAAAGATATCTCGCAATATGATGCCGGAGGTATCAAATGTTTATAGCAAATTAAAATGAAATAATTTTCGACTCCAGTTGGAGTCGAATGTAAATATATCGTTATAGCCACTAGATATATAGGAAGTGTCTTTTACTAATATGTTGTTCAAATTGAATGTTGTTAATAGTTCGTTAATCATTAGTAATTGTATGAGAATTATTTCATAATTCAAGATGTTATAAGGTAGGTAATTAGCTTGATATAAATAGGTCTAATGTCTATTATTTTGTCAAAACAAACAGCTAGAGGCAACATCTCTCGAAGAGGTTTTTTCAGATCACTCCTAACAAAACATAGTGTCTTATTAGTAATGTTTGTGTATTTTTTGACAGGATATTACAATTCCGGTTATACAAAAATCTTGATTCTCATATCAGTGTGCTTTTCTGGCTTGTCCAGGGTAGGTCAATGCTATCGATTTATGGACCTTATGACCACTCCATTCCCCATTAAATAATTACAAAATCTCTAAAATTTTCTTTGTCAATGATTTTCTCACTGGCTTTATAAGTCCTCGTGAATGTGAGAGGTAGTCTTGTTGTTTTCTTTGATTTCCACTTAAATTCGTAGCCAGTAATAGATCCTTCTTTTTCTTCTACAAAATCAACTTCCTGCTGTTGTTTTGTTCGCCAGAAATAGGATTTTGCCAGGCTGTTTTTATACAGATTCTGCTTGACTCTTTCGGCTATTAAAAAATTCTCCCATAATGCACCTGTATCTTGTCTTAAATTGAGTGCATTGAAATTGCCCAAGACCATGTTTCTAACACCGTTATCGTAGAAATATATTTTTCTGTTTTTCTTTATTTCATTTCTTAAGTTCCCACTGTAACTGCCTAGTTTAAATACAACATACCCTTTTTGTAATATATCGATATAGTTACTAACAGTGTTTTTATCGATACCTACAGTTTGTGCTAACTCGTTATAGTTGACTTCACTGCCCACCTGAAGAGCTAACGCTTGTACCAATTTTTCCAATACTTCCGGTTTTCTAATTTTTGAGTAGGCTAGTATGTCACGATATAAATAGCTATTAACCAGTTGTTTTAATATTTCTTTTTCTTCTCCGGTAGAGTTCAGTACATCGGGGTAAAAACCATACAATAATCTATTTTCAAGTTGTTGATGTGCGTATAGATAGCCATGTTTATCTTCATATTCTTCCCAGCTAATTGGAAGGAGTTCATATTCCCATTTTCGGCCTGTTAATGGTTCATTGAGCTCACTTGATAGCTCAAAAGAGGACGAACCGCTTACGATTAATTGAATATATTTAAACTGATCAACTATAAGTTTTAAGGTGAGTCCTATATTTGGAATTCTTTGTGCTTCGTCAATAAATACAATTTTATGATTAGCAATTAATCCTCGTAGTTGTTCGGTATTGGGTGATGAAAGTAAATTACGTATCGTTGGATCATCCGCATCAAGAAATAAATAGGCTTCTTCCAGAAGTTGATATTTAATAAGTGTAGTTTTGCCAACCTGAAGAGGTCCTATTAATAAGATGGCTTTCCCTTTGCCAATTTTCTCCTTAATTATTGGTGTTAGAGTTCTGTTATACATCGTTTCGTTTTGATGTAAATATAACCAAAGTATATCCTGTTCACAAATGGTTATATCTTTCGGGGAATAAAGTAGCGAATGGTTTCACGACGCATCGGTATTTCATGGTGTGAAGGTTGAGATTTGATTTAACTGAATTCAAATTGCGAATTATATGAATTGGATGTATTTTCTTGATTGCTTGTGAATGAGATTTTATTTGTGTCTCGGCGGCTCCGCGTTAAAAAAGAATGTGGACAAGATTAACAGGATTTACATGATTTTTCGAACCGCGAATTATGCGAATTGGACGAATTATTTCAATGAAATCCTCTTTGCGTCTCAGCGCCTCCGCGGTAAAAAAGTCTTGATATGGACAAGATTAACGGGATTTATATGATTTTTCGAACCTCGAATTATGCGAATTAGACGAATTTTTTGTTAAAGGTATCTATCAACATGATGCCGGAGGTATCAAATGTTTATAGCAGATTAAAAGTAAATAATCTATGACTCCAGCCGGAGTAGCACGGAAATACACCAGTTTATTCACCAAGTATTTTATACCTGTTGTGATTTAGCATTAGTGCCATCGGCACGACAGTATGGTAGTTAATTAAGGAGACATTAAACAGAGTGCCGTAGGTATGACAGAATAAAGTAGAAGCACTAATGTAATGGGGTTAAAACCGCGAATTCAACGGATTATTCTACTGAGATCCTCTTTGCGTCTCGGCGCCTCCGCGGTAAATGAAAATGTGGACAGGATTAACAGGATTTACATGATTTTTCGAATCGCGAATTATGCGAATTAGACGAATTGTTTTAATGAGATCTTCTTTGCGTCTCGTTGCTTCGCGTTAAAAAAAAGTCTTGATATAGACAAGATTAACGGGATTTACATGATTTTTCGAACCGCGAATTATGCGAATTAGACGAATTTTTTGTTAAAGGTATCTCTCAACATGATGCCGGAGGTATCAAATGTTTATAGGAGATTAAAATGAAATAATCTACGACTCCAGTCGGAGTCGCATGTA
>RHGE01000122.1 GCA_004296775.1 Marinilabiliaceae bacterium JC017 | reverse complement strand
AAATAAGCGCTTTATTTTCGTTTATCCAAACCTTTTTGAAATTAAATTTTCAGGCGCTTTTTGTAAGTTTCCTTACCCCCTGAATATCATTCTTAAAAGGTGTTTCAATACGTCATTTCTTCGCTCCTTGCGTAGTGCCCTTCCCTTGAAAAGCGGGTGCAAAAGAACGGACTATTTCTGAGGTTTCCTAATGTTTGTGGTAAGAAATATGCACCAGCACGGGTAAGTATCTATTGGAGTGGGCGATTAATTTTTCGGGAAAGATGGGGGTTAGAGGGAAGAGGTTAAAAGATAGAAATTAGAGGCTATAAATGGACAGGTAGCAAGAAGGGAGAAAGGGAAAAATAGAAGATGGAGGATAGAAGGTAAAAATAGACAGAGAGCAGTGAGTATATATATGAAGGGATGAAGGGTACATGGTATAAGGTATATGGTTCAGGGAAGACGATTTGTTCAAGGATCGCACTGCCCATCCAGGTGCCCCGGCCAAGGATTGCAACGGATACCCCACAGCGACGGGATGGATTGGTGCGGTGGGGCGAGGAGTAGAAGTGGAAAGCCTGGCAGCGAGCCTAAGGCGAGGTGGGACGCCCTTTAAAAAAATCATATCGGATTCATGAGGACAGAAAAAACCTGCCAATTCAAGAAGCCTTTTCAAATTGGCAGGTTATACAACGACAAAAAACTATTTTCCCTATTTCTTCACAAATCGGATGGCTTGTCCGCCTCCGGCTGCTAATTTTAGTATTAAGGTTTCTCCTTTTTTCACAGTCTTAGCAGAGATGCTATAGTCTGCGGGATTGGTTTCCCAGTTGGTATCATCTGCATCAGCATAAATCTGTGCTGTATAAGAGGCATTGTTATCCAGGAAGTCTAATGTTACTTTTAGTTCGCGAGGTGTTTCATTGGTTGCACTACCTAATATCCACTCGTCACCTGAACGACGGGCCATGGTAATGTATTCTCCCACTTCACCATTTAAGACATGGGACTCATCCCAGTTAATATTAATATCACTAATAAACTTAAATGCCGGATGGTCGATGTAGTTATCCACAATGTCGCTGCCCATTTGCAAGGGACTATATAATATTACAAATAACCCTAATTGCTTGGCGAGCGTTGTATGTACACGTGTTTTACTCAGATCATCACAATTCCATGCGACCCGCTGATCCTTGAAATTTTCCAAAAGGACATCAAAGGTTCCCGGTGTGTAATCAACCGGGCCGGCTAACATTCTTGTAAACGGAAGGGTCACGGTATGCGACGGGGGATTGCCGTCACTCCAGCCATTCCATTCCATGCCACGTACACCTTCCCGTGTCATCATGTTGGGCCAGGTTCGGCGGATACCTGTTGGTTTAATGGGCTCGTGGGCATTCACCATGATACCATAACGGGCAGCAGTTTCTACAACTTTACGATAATGGCGTACCATGTATTGACCATGATGATGCTCTCCCCGCGGGTAGATACCACCGGCATAACCGGTTTTAAGCGCCCGGATACCCAGCTTGCGACATAGCTCAAAGGCCGGTTCCATGAGTTTCTCGTAGCCCTCGGCATCGCCACCTGTTTCGTGGTGCATGATCAGGTCAACACCTTTTTCTTTAGCATAGGCAGCCACTTTCTCAAGGTCGTAGTCCTTAGCTGCTGTCTGATGATCGAAGGCATCTTTGGCACCCCACTTATCCCAGCCGGCGTTCCATCCTTCAACTACCAAACCTTCCACATTGTTTTGGGCCGCAAAATCGATGTAACGCATGGTGTTTTCAGTGGTGGCTCCATGGCGTGATCCTTCTGTCCAGGTTTCAGTGCCAATGTGCATGCCCCACCAGATCCCCATATATTTCATAGGAGTAATCCACGATGTGTCTTCAATTTTATTGGGTTCATTCAGGTTGACAATTAGATCAGACTCTATGAGCCCGGCAGCATCGTCACTGATTTGAATGGTCCGCCATGGCGTGTGCATGGGCGCTGATGTTTTCACTTTCACGCCATCGGCCCAGGGAACCAACTCACTTTTGTAGGTAAGCGGTTTACTATCGGATAACTTAAGCGTCATGCCGGCATAATCGGTCAGGGCTGCTTCATGAAAGCTCAAATGTACACCCTTTTGCGTTTTCATGGTAATAGGAGTGTTCACCCATTTGGCTTCGGACACCGGTGTTTTATTATATAGCTTCTCGTAACTATCAAAATCAGCCATGGTCCACCAGCAAGTATGATCGGCTGGTAATGCAAATTCAGTGACCTCATCCATGATCTCAAAATCGCCCAGATTTTTTTGCTTTGGGAAAGCATACCTGAAACCAATACCATCATCATAAAGGCGAAATTGAACATCCATGAAAATGTTTAAGTTTTCATGTTTGAGATGAACCACCATTTCGTTGTAATGATTCCGAATTTGTTTATCGGGTCCCCACAAAGCCTGCCAGGTTTCATCTTTTTCAGTGGCAGTGATATTCTCAAGTACGAAATGATTGGTCAAATCCATTCCATCCTTCAATTTAAAACCCAATTGTGAGGATAGAATAACCGGCTCTCCTTTGTAGAATACGCTATAAAGAGGTACACCTTTATCCACCTTAACATCTACTGTCACCTTGCCATCTGGCGAAACTATTTCCGGCTGTGATTTGGTTTCACAAGATAATATTCCGATAAAAAGTCCCAGGCCCAAAACGACCTTATAACACTTTCTACAGAAACGATTGTTTTTCAACTGTTGTTGTTTCATAAATGCTGTTAGTTAAGATTCATAGTTTACGGACAAAAGTACCAACAGGCACATTATAATAACAACCTCTTATGGTTCAAAAGGGGTACTTATTATTCACAATAGATCGTTAAAAACGATACCTTAACTTATAAATTCCTAACCTGGACAAGCCAGGAAAGAAGAAACCCTTGATTTTACTAGTCCCCCGGTAGTTTTGACCAGCCCTTGAGCAGTTTTATGCAGTCCCCCGGCAATTTTTTACAGTCCTCGAGCAGTTTCTTGCAGTTCCCCGGCAATTTTATGCAGTCCCTGAGCAATTTCTTGCAGTCCCTGAGCAATTTCTTGCAGTCCCTGAGCAGTTTCTTGCAGTCCCTGAGCAGTTTCTTGCAGTCCCCGAGCAGTTTCTTTCGGTTCTTGGGCAATTTATACTTATTAGTGATCAGAGGATCACATTTCCGTGGTACAATTTCATCATAAAATCTCTGTGGCATTGTACTCCTGGGTTTTCAGCCGGGACGTTGTCCCAAACCCTGCTTCATTTTTGGCATTACCCTATGATCTTATCTTCTCCAAGTCTCTTTGCTGATCAGTTCTCCTGCTTTGGTATAATGCTTCCACTTGCCGTTTCGTTTTCCTTTTTTGTATTTTCCTTCGATCTTAACTTGTCCATTACGATAATAATAAAGGCCTTCACCGTGAAACACTCCCTCGTTGGCAGTCAGTTCGGCTTTGGTTCGTCCGTTTGAATAGTACTCTTTGTAGCTGCCATCGAGCACATCCTCCTCAAAATCCACTTCTGCTTTTACCGTGTGGTCATTGTCGTCATAATAAAACACGGCGGTTCCCTCCACTTTTCCATCATCATAAGGCACTGCCGCCCGGATATTCCCAGTGGGGTAGTAGGTGCGCCACAATCCCTGCAACAGGCTATCGCGCATTTCACCTTCGTGAACAATCACACTGTCCTGCACCCGCTCAGGATGCGTTCCCCAATAATCCACATGCCCTTCATTCCATGGGAAGGTTTCATCGGGAAATATTTTGAATTTAAGCTCGCGGTACTCTTCTACAAAGAGGTCTTCTGCTGATTTCTGCATCTCTTCCAGTTCTTCATACATCATGGCCTTCTCATCGTGCTGAGCCAACAGGGATGTTTCAAACATGTCGCCGGTAGCTTTCAACTGCCAACCGATATGAGCAAAGTTCACCAACAGGTTTTTATTTTTCTTCAGGCTTTTTCGCGCTTTATAGTCACTGTAATAATACATGTGCTGATACACTTTGGGCATTTGCACAAAAACAGAGAAGTTGCCTTCATTCCCAAACCGGTTGAGGAAAGAGGAAAATCCGGGATTACGCGCCAGGGTATTACCCACGAGGTAATCATCAACCATACCCATCAAACTATTCACCGAATTACTGAATACCACATAATCATCCAGATAAGTGAAGTAAGGTTTTTCAATATCGGCCATGAACTGGCCAAAGAAGAGTTTGAAGAAGCCTTTCATATTTAATAGATAGATCTCGTGATTGCGATAATTCACCTGATCAAATTTCACCGGGGTTCTTTTCCTGATATGTTTTACCAATGTTCCCAAGCCTTCTTTGGCCAACTCCAGATCATTGGCTTTAACAGCCAGCAAAACATCCAGCTCCCGGGCATTGGATTCAGGCCTTAATTTGGCCACGGCAAATTCGCCAGCCAGCCATGGAAACAGTACCTCATCAAAATCAATCCCCAACCACTTTTCCGACATGCGCATATTCTTCTCATAGGCCTTAAAACCTTCCGGATCGACAGCAGAGAACTGATCCATGAAATCCATATAGAACCTGTCAAAGTCATCGATATTGAGATCCATCAATAACGCAGTTTGCGAGGGCAGGATTAGGTGGGCTTCCATCTCACCGGCATCGGCTTTAACCAAGGCATCCACCACCGAGGGGACCGTATCATAATAGTTGGTAAAACCGGCCAGGGCTATATTTTTATCTTTTAGATGAGTAACCAGAGCTGAATAGGCCAAAATATTGCTGACGCTATTAAGGTTCTCTTTCATCTCCGGAAAGAATACACCGACAAAATCATCCAGTAACGCATAATTCAAATACAGGTTGACTAAGCCATCATCATTTTGATTTTGTACCTGAGTGAATTTATCAACAGCAAAAGCTTTTCCTGTATGAAGGGTCTCCAATGATCGTTCCACCATCTCTTCACACAAACTCCCGATCAGTAAATTTTCGTGAACCGCCAGGTGAATCACTTCATTGGCATCTCCATAAGTCAATCCATATATCTCTCCATATTTATACGGATAGGTATTCAGCTCATAGTTGAACATGCCGGCCAACTGTGGTAACAGGGATAACTTCCCGTATTTCCCTATATCGACCACAAAGAGCATGTCGTAGGATTCATTGTCAAGCATATTAAAGGAGAGGGCCAGGGGTCGATCTTTAAAAACTTTACGCACAAAAGGATTCTCTGCCATTAAACTATCCACTGCCATCATGTCTGCTTCATACTCTTCCAGGTAATCACTCTCCAGGATGTGATCCCAGAGTTGGCTCTCTTTTACCTCTTTCCATCCTTTGGTGAGGTTTTCAGATTCAATCACAAAGACAGCATCAGAGGCTACAGCTTGTAATGGCTGCATCCGATCGATTTTAACAAACAATAAATAAGTGTAGAAAGTAACAATCCCTATGACCACCAAGGCCAGGATGAATAGCAGAAATTTCAATATTTTTTTCATGTTAGAAGAACAGGTTGAAGGTTCGAGGCACTAAATAAATGATTTTTCTACGTTTTCTACTATTTGTTCGAAAGTTATTGTTTGGAGAAGGGAGAGGAGGGTGGGTTCTGGGTTGGGAGTTCTGAGTTTGAGGTTCTGGGTTTGGGGTTAAAGGCAAACGGTATAAGGGCTGAAGGTGATATGGGGTTCGGGGTTATGGGGTGGGGGTTATGGGGTGGGGGTTATGGGTTAGTGTTACCTTAGCCCGCTTGTTAAAATAGGGGCTAAGGCAAATAAAAATGATTGACTCCACTCTAGCTATTGATGACCAGCCGGCTATACCCGGTGGCTTCTTTTTGCAATTCGATGCGTGTGGTGATGCGTTCCCGAAGGGCCGGCACGTGACTGATGATACCAATGGTGCGTTGGGTTTCATTTTGCAGGCGTTCCAGGGTGGAGAGGGCCACATCGAGGGTTCCCTGATCCAGTGTTCCGAAACCTTCATCAATAAAGAGACAACCGATGGTGGTATTTTTCCCGGCCAGATCGGAGAGTCCCAAGGCGAGGGAGAGGCTCACCAGGAAGCTTTCACCACCGGAGAGGGTTTTCACCGACCGCTCAGCATCGCCATGATAGGTATCTACCACAAACAGTTCATCGACGTGTTCATCCTTCACATGCTTCACCAGGTACCGATCAGAAAGATTATGCAGGTGGCGGTTGGCCATTTTCAACACCTGGTGGAGGGTGAGTTCCTGGGCAAACCGGGAAAATTTATTTCCCTGGGCATCGCCGATTAGCTCATTGAGGGCCTTCCACCGGTGATATTCTTTCTCCTGCTGCTCCTTCTCTTTTATCTTGGCCAATTGTTGCTGACGGTTTTCCTTATCTCGTTTCAACTGCTCATTAAGGGCACCTATCTTACGTTCCAGACCGGTTTGCTGATCACTAAACTTATCCAGCTCTTCCTTTATGAGCTCAAGAGTCACCTCGGGATTATCCTGCTTCACCAACTCCTCCTGTTGTCTGTTGAGATCTTTGAAACTTTGTTGAAGGGCCACCCCGGTATCATTGAGTTTCTTCAGGCGGCTCTCAATTTTTTCCGCTTCTTCAGGATTCAGAAGGACAGCCAGTGCTTCCTCAATATTATTGTAACCGGCTTCTCCCAACTGCGGCATCAACTGGTTGGTCTTTTTACTGAGCGCCTCCTGGGTTTCTGAGGTATTCTTCTGTATTTTTACTAACTGCTCCTTCAAGCTATCCAGCCTGGTGGCCAGCTTACCTTGTTCCACCTGGGCTATTTCAAGTTCTTTAGCTAATTTATCCTGCGCTTTTCTGGCATCCTGTTCTGTTTGGTCCACATCCTGCGTTCCCAGAATCTGTTTCCGTTTATCAACAAGAGCCCCCTTATTCTTATCAACCTGGAGCTGCTGTTCCTGTTGATTTTTGAGTCTTGCCGCCTTTTCTTCCAACTGCTTTTGGTTACCGGCCAGAGTTGCTTTGAGGCTCTCCAGAGATTTATCCAGCAACTGCAACTGGTCTGTTTGTTTGTTATAGGTTTTCAACAGGCCATCGAGAGTTACCAGATTTTGAGCCGTCTCTTTTCCCTTGAGGTATTCCTGGTAATGTTCAAAACTCTTATTCAGATTCTCCTCCAACTCAATATAACCGTTTATCTCTTTGCGGATCTGTTCAAAATCTTTCAGGTTGCCCTTACCTGAAAGAATAGTATTGCCCCGTTTAAGTTCCTTTTCCAGTTTTTTGACGGCGTCATCTGTTGATTTAACCAATTCGGTGTATTTCACTTTTTCACTCACCGCACAATCTAACTGGTATTTGACCACCAGCTTTTCAAAAGCCTCAGCAGCACGTTTCACCCGTTCACTCAACTCACCAATTCGTTTTGTGTAGGTCTCAACAAGCGTATTCGCCTTCTCCTGCTGTTTCGCCACCTCCTTTTGTTGCTTCTCCAGTGTCTTTTTCTCTTTTTCTTTGGCCGTTAACAATGTGGTGGTTTTATCCAGATGGCTCTCATGGTGCGACACATAAGGATGTTGCGTAGATCCACATAAGAAACAAGGTTCATCGGGTTTTAACAGCTTGCGGGCATCCTCATATTTCATCTCCAGCGTTTCCCGCTCTTTACGCAATGACAACTCATCAATATGTTTTTGCAGGATCTCCAGGGCTTTCACCAACTGCTCCTGCTGCTGTTTTGAACCGGTTAATAACTTTTGCTGATCTTTGCACTCCTTTTGCAGAGCTTCCTTTTCCCGGGTGGTTTCTTCGTATTCTTTGGTGAACGCTTCCCCTTCTTTAAGTTGGGCATGCCGGTTGCGTAATCCATCAAGCTCTTCTGCCTTCTGCTCCATCTCATCCAGGGGGAAAGAGAGCTTTTCTGTCTCTTCACTCAACCACTGTTTGGCTTTCTCAATGGCTTCAGTCACCACTTTTGCCTGTTCATCAACAGAAGACGCGGTTATCAACAACTGTTTAGTCTTTACCCCGGACAAGTTATCAACAGCTTGCCCAATCACCTGCCGTTGTTTCTCCATGTTTGTTGAAAACTGTCGAAACAGTGGCAATTGCTCTGTCAGTCCCTGCAACTTTTTGTTTTCAGCCAGGTAATTTTCCGTTTCGGTTCTTACTTTCTGTTTGGTTTGCCGCTCCTTTTCCAGGGAAGTCGTCTCGGTGAGTAATTTCTTTACCGCCCTCTCTTCTTCTGTTACAACCTTGGTGAGCTCCTTCAGGCGGTTATCCTGTTCTTTGATGCCGGCATCCAGCTCACGCGCCTGCTTCAGCTTAGGTAATAACTCTTCGAAAGCATTTTTAAGAGTTTGCTGCTGTTGGGCTTTTTCTTTCACCTGTAACGACACCTTGTCCAGGCTATTCTTCGTTTGTTGCTGATTCTTCTTACAAAGTTCTTTCTCCTGTGCCAGGTGACGCATTTCTTTTTGCAGCCGCTGAAGATTATCTATTTCTGATTTATGGGGTAACAGCCGGCGGTGCTTTTCAAACCGTTTGCGCTCCGGCTCAAATTGTTCTTCTTCCTGCTTAAGCGCAGCCTGCTCCTTCTTTTTATTTTCTATATGACGGCCCAGTTCCGTCAACTTATTTTTTAGCTCCAACTGTTTTTGCCGGACGGTACTTTTCTTTTTAATGTCGTCCACCATTTCACCCAGCTCTTTACTTTCTTTGGTGATAACTTCTTTCTCTTCCGCACTTAATAATTCAATATACCCGAGCTGTTCATTGATGCGCTGTAATTTATCTCCTTCCACCTTCTGCCGGTCATAGGCCAACTTGCCGATGGCACGATAGATCTCTGTGCCGGTAATCTTTTCCAGCAAATCGCCCCGTTCATTGGCATTGGATTTCAGGAAACGGGCAAACTCCCCCTGGGAAAGGAGTATGGATTTCAGGAACTGGTCATAGTTAAGCCCTATCAACCGGGCATTGGCGTCGGGAATCTCACTCTTCTTTGCATCCAGGGCAATAAAATCACCGGAGGCTTCCTGGCGGGAAAGTTTCATTTCATAGTCACGCAGGTTACCGGTGCGTGCCCGGGAGATAGACCACTGGGAACGGTATATGTGATTACCTGTTTCATATTCCACCTCTGCAAACGCTTCGTTGGTGTTACGGGTGATAAGCGTACCGAAGCGGGTGATATCATTTTTAGAAATCTTACCGCTGCGGGGTGTCTGACTGTAAAGGGCCAGGGTGATGGCATCCAGCAACGTGGATTTCCCCGATCCGGTGGGGCCGGTGATGGCGAATAACCCGGTCTCGGCCAACGCACCGGAAGTAAAATCGATATGGTGTTCTCCTTTTAGAGAATTAATATTTTGAAGGCGTATGCTTAAAAGTTTCATGCAATTAGATAATAGATGTTGAGATTAGAGACAAATAGATAATAGATGCTGAGACTCGAGACAAATTGATTTTTAGATTAATTCTGGCTTTTCAATTCCTCTTCCTGATGATAGAGTTGGTCGAGCAATTCGTCGAATGACTGCTTCAGCTCTCCATTGCCGGTCAATTGCTGATTTTCCAGAAGTTTATCGAAGACCTCCTTCACCTCGAGATCTGCTAACGACACGGCCTCATCATACAGTTGAGCACTATTGCCCGCTACCTGTGTAAAACGCAGGTGGGGCTTGATAATCTCCAATCCATTTTGTTGCTGATTCACCTCATCCACCAACTTTTCAAAGGCCTGCCGGATGGCCGGATCAGCAATGGGTTCTTCCACCTTTAACTCTGCCCAGTCGGTTAATTCCGATCCCTTCTCAAAGGAATTAATGGCAAAAGTCACCTCATCAAGGGTTCCCCGGAAAGAAACCAACTTCCGGAAAGAGGGTACCTCAACAGGTTTGATCTCAGTGATTCGTTCCTTATCGGTTTGTAGCAGTATTACCTGTTTATGATCTTTCCTTTCGGAGAAACTCAATGGGAGCGGAGAGCCACTGTAACGGACATGCCCGGTATGATCCAATTTCTGCGGCCGGTGGATATGTCCCAGGGCAACGTAATCAAAGTTTTCCTGGAAACTTCCTACTTCCACGCCCGCCAGGTTGCCGATATGAATATCCCGCTCACTGTCGGATAAACCCGCTCCCTGCACATACAAATGCCCCATGGCAATTACCGGCACCTGCTCATCAGCCGTCAGACCGGCCAAACGGGTATAATGTTTAATGATGCCGCCATTGACTGCTTTTACCCGGTCTTCGTAAGACTCCCCGGCATTCACCTGCCGGATATCCTTATCCCGCAAAAATGGAACAGCCCCTATCACGGCAGCCAGGTTATCCTGCTCATCCAGCAACCTGATTATCTCCTCTTCAATATTTTCTCTGGCGCCACCAATCACAAATACATTAAGTGCCTTAAGCACATCGGCCGGGGCTTCCAGCGTACTCACATAATCGTGGTTACCGCCGGTGATGATCACGTAACGACAAGGGGTTTGAATCAATCCGGTTAAGAAACGGTAATACAATTTCAAGGCACTGTTAGAGGGATACCCCACATCAAAAATATCACCCGACACCAACAAGGCCTCCACCTTTTCTGATCGAATAAATTCGGTGAGCCACTGAAAGAATAAAAGGTGTTCTTGTTCCCGGTCTTTCCCATGTAGGCGCTGACCTATGTGCCAGTCGGAGGTATGTAAGATATTCATGTATGTTTTGATAATAAAAGGTTAGACTTTATGATGTGAAAAACTACTTTCAATTGCTTTTAACTCCTTTAATTTTCCACTCAAGCCGTGGAGGCTATTACTTTGAACATTTATAATGCTTGCGTTGCAAACATTTTGTCACCCGCGAATTTATCGAATTATACGAATTGCTTTTCGATGAAAAGCTGATAAAATCACACAATGGTTTAAAATTCGTATAATTCACGGTTAAATGAGGTCAATGGATCGTTAGGTTTTAGATAATAGTTAGAGATGGAGATGGTCGTTGTCCATATTGAAATCAATCTAACAGCTTTACAAACTTGTTAGTTGAAATATAAGTTTTTAGTCCTTCAGTAATAGTTTTATTGGGACGTTGTCCCAAACCCTACTTACTTTTTTGCATTGCCAAAAAAAGTAAGCAAAAAAGTCTAGGCAAATAAATACTTCCTCCCACCTCCTTGATGAATTTTTKCYAACCCACYAGGCCAGAATTCCCGCATTCATCTTCGTCGCGCCTACGCCGGCCCGCTTATTTGCCGGGCTCGCGCGCTTCCCAACATCATGRCCTTTTTCGTATTTGTTGAGTAATTGCAAGCTTGTTATATAATAGTCGGAGATGGTCGTTGTCCATATTGAAATCAATCTAACAGCTTTACAAACTTGTTAGTTGAAATATAAGTTTTTAGTCCTTCAGTAATAGTTTTATTGGGACGTTGTCCCAAACCCTACTTACTTTTTTGCATTGCCAAAAAAAGTAAGCA
>RHGE01000121.1 GCA_004296775.1 Marinilabiliaceae bacterium JC017 | reverse complement strand
TTTTTGCTTCGTTTTTGGGGCAATGCCAAAAATGAAGTAGGGTTTGGGACAACGTCCCAATAAAACTATTCCTGAAGAACTAAAACTTATATATCAATTAACCCTCTTGTTAAGTTGTTATCTTGGCGTCAATATGGCCAATGGCCATTTCTGACTATTATCTAAAATCTAACGATCTATTGAAGTTTTATCACCATAAAAACCATCCTTCAACAGGCTACTCCTTCATGGAGTGCCTGTTTTTTTATTGCATCAGTGCCTTATAACAGTTCAAGTAGATTACAATTGAGCAATGCAGATATTTTTCATCAATAAGGAGAAAAGATAATTCTTTGAGGTTGACAATGGCAAGTACAAGGTGTTTCAATCTATTTCCATCTGTCTCCATTTATTTCTAAATATTTCCATCTATTTCAATGAATTTCCATCTGTTTCCTCCTGTCTCAAAGTATTTCCATCCAATTTGAGCAACATGTTGGTAAAAGTTACTGCCTAAGCGCCTAATCGATATTATCCCTTTTTTTAGTTTCTTTGCACCCGAATAATTCAGCAAAAAAATCATGGCAATTAACTATCGGGAAGTCCCTTCGCCCTGTTATGTATTGGACGAAGGATTGTTGCGAAAGAACCTGCAACTGATCAAATCGGTGAAAGACCAGGCAGGGATAGACATCATCCTGGCCTTTAAAGCCTTCTCCATGTGGAGTGCTTTCCCCATTGTGAAAGAGTACATCACCAAGGCCACAGCCAGCTCCATTCACGAAGCACGCCTGGCCTTTGAAGAGATGGGCAGCAAAGCCCACACCTACTCGCCGGCCTACACCGAAAAAGAGTTCCCCTCCATCTTAAAATACAGCAGTCACATCACCTTTAATTCCCTCAGCCAGTTTGAACGGTTCCTGCCCATGGTGCAGCAATCGGGCAAACAGGTGTCACTGGGACTGCGCATCAATCCCCAATACAGCGATGTGGAAACCGACCTGTACAACCCCTGTGCCCCGGGGACACGCCTGGGTATCATTGCCAATCAGTTGCCCGACACCCTGCCGGCAGCCATCGAAGGACTGCACTTCCACACCCTGTGTGAATCCGATTCCACCGACCTGGAGAAAACCATAAAGGCGGTAGAGGAAAAATTTGCCCGTTACATCCCCCAGGTAAAGTGGATCAACATGGGCGGCGGCCACCTGATGACGCGCAAAGGGTACGACACCAATCATTTGGTCAACCTATTGAAAGACTTTAAAAAGAGATGGGGCGTAGAGATCATCCTGGAGCCCGGCAGTGCCTTCGCCTGGGAAACCGGCGACCTGGTTTCCACCGTCGTAGATGTAGTGGAGAACAGCGGCATCCAAACAGCCATCCTCGACGTGTCCTTTACCGCTCACATGCCCGACTGCCTGGAGATGCCCTATAAGCCACATATCATTGGGGCTCACCAGGAGCCAGTAGAAGGAAAACCCACCTATCGCATTGGCGGCAACAGTTGCCTGGCAGGCGACTTCATGGGATACTGGTCATTTGATGTACCACTCAAGCCAGGCGACCAGGTAGTATTTGCCGACATGATCCATTACACCATGGTGAAAACCACCATGTTTAACGGCGTCCCCCATCCGGCCATCGCCATCTGGAATGATGAAAAAGGCCTGCGCATCGTCAAAGAATTTACCTACGAAGATTATAAAGGACGGTTATCGTAAAGGGACTGGCCTTATATCTTTTCCAAAGTTTTAAACTTTATAAAAGGTTAATAAAAAACCCCGGCCAATAGCCGGGGCTTCAAAATATCATCTTTCGTATCTAACCACTTTTTCCTTCCTACTTTTACCTTTAACCTTCCCTCTCTACTAGCAGTCACCAGACTCAAAACTCAGAACCTAAAACTCTCAAACTGAAAAACTGAGAATTCGAAAAACTGAAAATATGATAACACCCCAACTCAGAACCCAGAACTCAGAACCCAGAACTCAGAACCTTATTCAATCTCCAAAAACGTCTTAATCGCTCCCAGGTAATAGTCATTCCATCCTTCACAAATATCATCAAACGCCTCCTCAGGAATATTGGTATGAAAAAGATCCACCTGTGTCTTTCCGCCATCCTTAAACAGCTTAATGGTCACAATCGATGGCTCTTCCTGCTCACCAAAATACCACTCCTGCACCATCTTAGCATTCAGTTCAAACTCAATATTACGCCCGGCAATATCACCCTCCCAAAGTGAAAACTCAGTGCCTGGCGTAGCCTCCATCTGTGCCGGATAGCCCGACCACAATTCAATGGTAAAAGGGTTGGTCAATGCCGCATACACATCCTCTATCTCAGCTTTTATCTTAATCCGCGTCTTATAATCTTTCAACATATATAATTATTTACTTTTTCGTCATTGATCATCTCCCGGCAAAGGAAAGAAAATTTATCCAAGAGAACCATCACCGTTGCATGAAACACCACTCCAACCCCATAAAAAGTCTATTATCTAAAATCTAACGATCTATTGGAATCACTAATCCACATTAAATTCCAAAAGCCTTAATCAAGTCATCCACCCACGCCAGGTGTTTAGTCGAAATACCCGTCATCTTTTTGCGCAACTCCTCATGCTCCTTAAAATACTGGTGCGACTTAGTAATCGGGAAATCCTTATTATAATATTGCAACTCCCTTTCCTGCGTTTTGATACGGCTAATCACCTTTTCCAGCTCATCATTATGCTGATCCAACACCATCAGCTCCACGGTATTCAACTCCGTAAATTTCACCTCATGCTTCACCTCCTCATTCCGGTATTTCAAAATCTTCACCTCTTTCTGAAACTGTTCCAATCGCTTTTTCCAAAGCTTATATTCAAAATCGAGGTCCACCAAATTAATGTCTCCATGCTTCATCTTATAAGTTTTTCAGATTAATCCATCTCCCCTTTCCTCACTACTATTCACAAGAATTAATTTAGCACAAAATCAACTTTAAATCCACCCACTCCCATATCCTAACCTGGACAAACCAGAAAAGTAAAAAGTATCAAGTACAAAGTATCAAGATGATTTACTGCTCGCCAATATCACGTGTAAGACACTAAATAATAAGAGGGGGGCGTCCCGCCTCGCCCGAGGCTCGCCGCCGCGCTTTCCGTTCCTACTCCTCGCTTTCCCCACCCGCCATGCCAACCCGCGCTGCGGGGTATCCACTGCAATCGCTGGCCGGGGCACCTGGATGGCCTTATGGGTATCACATGATTCTTCCTCCCGTCCGTTGACCATTACCCCTCGACAGGGCTAAATACAAAATGGTTAATAGTCCCGTCAGGAGTGGCCGCATTCCTTTGGATTCGTCCCATCAAAAAATCATTGGGATCACTTTCCCAATGATCCGGACCACTAAAAAATCATCCGAACCGGTTCCCCAACGATACGGACCATTAAAAAATCATTCGGACCACCTTCCCAACGATGCGGACGGGTTTCCCAATGGCCCGGACCACAAAAAAATCACCCGGACCGGTTCCCCAACGATGCGGACGGGTTTCCCAATGGCCCGGACCACTAAAAAATCATCCGGACCGGTTCCCCAACGATGCGGACCATCAAAAAATCATTCGGACTGCTTTCCCAATGAACCGGACCTGTTTCAAAATGGCCCGGATTATTTTCTAAATGGTTCGTGCTGCATCCCATCCATCAATCCTCAATCCATTATTATTACCATTCGGTTCTCTTTCATTCAAAACACGAACCAATTCTCCGATAAATGAATCTTACCGCCTTGGACAAGGTTATCCATCAAAGGAATCTCGCCCCAAAGCGCTTCCGGGAAGAGCTTATCCATTTGATGACGGATCACCAACCGTGAGTCAGCGGTAATCTCAGAAGCCGATACAGGGTAATGGTTATAAACCACTCCGTAAAGCTGTATTCCACGACTCTTCATCACCTCCAGGGTTAAAAGCGTGTGATTGATACTTCCCAGCTTACCTGAAGTAATCAGTATTACCGGGAACTGTTGTTCTTCAATAAAGTCAGCCACCAACACATGAGGATTCAAGGGCACCATGAGGCCACCAACGCCTTCCACCAACACCCATTCATGTTTGGTTTCCTGCAGGCGCACCGCATTCTCAAGGGCCAAACCGGATATTTCTCGCCCGTCCATTTGGGCCGCCAAATGGGGAGAAGCCGGAAACGGAAACAAGTAAGGACAGGTCTCCCCCACAAAATCGGCTTCCGTCAGCTGCTGGCCCATCAATTGCCGGTGCATATAAATATCTTCTGAGATTTCTGTACAGCCAGTCTGGGCCAGCTTCATGGTTACCACATCTTTCCCGGCTTCTAAAAAATGTTTACCCAACAAACCTGTTGCAATAGTCTTCCCGGCGTCAGTATCAATGGCTGTAATAAAATAGGTTGACATGGTTTTAGAATATTAAATTATTAAATGTCTTATCCGTAATATTCATGTTCTTTTTAGCAGAATCCTTTTAAAAGTCTCGATACTCTAATTTTTGCTAATTAATAACCTCCGTTCGATTACTGCCCATGATGATGGGAAGCGCGCAGGCCAGTCAAATAAGCGGGCCGGCGTGGGCGCGACGAAAATGAATGCGGGAATTCTGGCTTGTGGGCTGGAAAAAATTCATCGAGGAGGTGAGCTGAAGCTTTTATTTGACTAGCGTTTTTTGCTTCGTTTTTGGGGCAATGCCAAAAATGAAGTAGGGTTTGGGACGAAGTCCCGATAAAAAAAATCATTATATAGTATGAAATAAGGTTAATGCTCAAATTTTACTACTCAAAACTGAGTACTTTTCTGGCTTGTCCAGGTTAGCGGATTAATGATCGTTTCTTCAGCACCAATAAATAAGGATGATAGGTGAGCGGGTACCCTTCAGATTGCCTGAATGTCTGGTAACTGCTTTCAAAGGCCGCCACATCGCGGCGGGTCCAACTGGTAGAAGCCACGCCGTTGACACCAGTGTACCGCATATGCTTTAACACTTCACAAGGCGTGGAAAAATACATGGCCTGTGTCCACGCTTTCATGGCCACGGGCTCATAATGCTGCGCCGCAGATTCTACCACTGCTTCCATACTTTTATATTCAATACCAAAACCCGTGATAGCTTTTATCTCTTTATAATTGTCTCTACCGAAAGAGGAGAGCACCAGGTGGCCATCACTATTCAACGCCCGGGCTGCCCGATTAAAGAATCCTTCCAGGTCATCCACCCACTGAATGGTGGCGCCCGACCAGATCACATCCACCTGTTGGGGTAGGTCAATGATTTCGATATCGCCCTCCATAAACTGCATCCGCGGCACTTTATAATCCGAGACAATCGCCGCGATATTGTCTGCTGCCTCCGGCACCAGATCGTTCACAAAGAATTCACCTATGGCATAATGATTCAACAACTGACGGGTCAACAGACCGGTACCACAGCCTATCTCTAAAACCCGGTTCACCTTTTCCGAAACAAAAGGCCTCGCCAGCTCAACCAGGGCTTTGGCCATCTCCTGCTGCACCGGTGCATGTACATCATAGGTTTGAGCAGCACTCCTGAACCGTTTTCGCACTAGCTCCTTATCTATATTTAAGGCTTCCAATAATTGCATAGTACTTACTTTATTTCAATGATCTCGTCCCACGAGGTGAAAGAATAAAAGGGAAAATGAGGAACGTTAAGCGAAACCATATCGGCCTGCACGGCCCAGAATTTTTCTTGGTTAGCAGTTGGAAAAATTAAATCCCCCTGTCCCACTAAAGCACAATGGTAGAGGTTTTCGCTGATGGATTTCTCCCGAAAGGCCTTAATAAGTCCTTGCAGCTCCTCTTTCTGATCAGCCAATGAGCGCCGCGGCCGTGTCGGTTCAAAGCGACGCCATCCGTTGGCGCCACCAACCATGCGGCGCTGAAACTTCTGCAGGTTACGCTCCGAGAGATTCTTCAGTGTCCCCACGATAATGGTCTCAGGTATCCCGTTGGTCTGATCGGCTGGTTTCAAGGTGCCATTGATCGCCATCGCCCGGCGAAAATCAAACCCCTGTTGCGCCAATGCCTGTTGTGCTACCCACACCCCAAACGACCAGGCCATCAGGTTCACCTCCTCATACCGCCCGGTTATAGCGGTCAGATCTCCCGGAAGCGACAGATCGCGGTAATCATACAACATCAACACATCATAGGCGTCGCTTTCCAGAAACTCCAGCGGGTAGTGATCCCCCCCCCACCCATTGAAGAAGAGAATGATTTTATTTTTATTGTTTTGATGTAACCAAAGTGATTTCATTGCTATAGTGTTTTCCCATGTTGGGTTAAAAAATCAGAAATGTGCTGTGCCACCGGCCACAGGGCGTGAGGATCCATATCGGCAGTCAGCGACAGACGCAGGCGCGATGTATTTTCAGGTACCGTGGGCGGACGAATGGGAAACACCAGAAATCCCAGCTTACGCAGGTGATGAGCCAACTTAATGGTGGTTTCGTTATCGCCCACCATCACCGGCATTATGTGGCTCGCCGGCACATCCATACCTGCAGCGTTCAACCCGGCTTGTAATTGTCGAGCCAACCCATCAAGCGCTGCCCGTTCCGCCGTGAAGGCAGGCATCTTTTCAAGCACCAATTTCGACCAGGCCAGGTTGACAGGAGGCAGGGCAGTGGTAAAGATCAGTGTCCGGGCTTTATTGACCAGGTACTGCTTCAGGGAGGTATTCAACACTGCAAAAGCCCCCGTGGAGGCCAACGCTTTGCCCATGGTACCCACAAGAATGTCGATGCGATCAGTCACCTGCTGCGCCTCACACAAGCCCAGACCGGTATCCCCTTTCACCCCCAAAGCATGCGCTTCATCCACATATAAAATGGCGTCATGCTTCTCCTTAAGGTCACACAACAGACGAAGGTCGACCTCATCACCATCCATACTGAAGATGGATTCAGTGACAATAAATACATGCCGGAATTGGTGCCGGCGCTTGATCAGCAAATCATCCAGATGCTGGTAGTCCAGGTGCCGGTAGCGGATGTGGGTAGCCTGACTCAGCCGGATACCATCAATGAGGCTGGCATGCACCAGCTTGTCCGACACAATTAAATCGTACTTGTCGCTCAAGGCCGGTAAAATCCCCATGTTGGCATGGTACCCGCTGTTGAAGGACAGGGCCGCCTCAGTACCGTAGAGGTGTTTCAGCTCCTCCTCCACCGCATCGTAAAGATTATAATTCCCGGTCAGCAGCCGGGATGAGCAAGCACCCAGCTGAAGCCATTCAGGATGTTGCACCAGTTGCTCCGTGAATGCTTTCTTTAGCGCCTCATCCTGCGCCAATCCCAGGTAGTCATTGGAGGAGAGGTTGAGTAACGGGATCCCCTCATATTCGCAAAAGCCACCTCTGCCCGGCTGCGTTTGGGATAGCTGCCTGTTCAATCCTTTCGTGGCAAGCTGCGCGTTTAACTGATTATAGTATTCCATCGTGATAGAGGATTAATTGTTAGATTTTGTCTATTTCCGCCACTACCTCACACACTGCAGTACTCAGGGCATCCAACTCCTCATCGGTGATAATGAAAGGCGGCATGAGGTAAACCAACCGGCCAAAGGGACGTACCCAGACTCCTTTCTCCACAAATAGCTTCTGAATGGCACCCATGTCCACCGGCCGGCTCAGCTCCACTACGCCAATGGCACCCAGGCACCGTACATCCGTCACATGCTCTATCGCCTGACAAGGAGCCAGCCCCTGCCTCAATCGCGCCTCAATGTGTTTCACTTTCGCCTGCCAGGGAGAGTTTATCAGTAGATCCACGGAAGCATTTGCCACGGCGCAGGCCAGCGGGTTGCCCATAAAGGTGGGGCCATGCATGAAAACACCGGGATAGCCGTTACTGATGGTGTCGCCCACATGATTGGTGGCCAGGGTGGCAGCGAAACTCATGTATCCCCCGGTGATGGCCTTCCCCAGGCACATGATATCGGGAGAGATCCCCGCATGCTCACAGGCAAACAACCGTCCGGTCCGCCCAAAGCCGGTGGCTATTTCATCAGCAATAAGCAACACGCCATAAGCATCGCACAGTTGTCTTAGTGCCTGGAGGTATTGCGGTGCATAAAACCACATCCCGCCGGCCCCCTGCACAATGGGCTCCAGGATGACGGCCGCCAGCTCATGATGCTGCGTCTCAAATATTGTTTTTAAGGACGAGATATCACCCTCATCCCACTCCTGCCCAAAACGAACCTGCGGCTGATCGGCAAAATGATGGATAGCCAAGCTGCCTTTAAACACATGGTGCATACCCGTCACCGGATCACACACCGACATGGCATGCCAGGTATCACCATGGTATCCGGACCGGATGGTGGCAAATTTCTTTTTCCCGGTCATCTCTCGCGACGCCCAATATTGCAAGGCCATCTTCATGGCCACCTCCACCGCCACCGATCCTGAATCACAGAAAAACACCTTTTGCAGAGATGCCGGTGTCAGATCAACCAGCTTCTGTGCCAATGCCACGGCCGGCTGGTGCGTGAGACCACCGAACATGATGTGCGACATCTTCTCCACCTGGCTTTTCATGGCCTGGTTCAGCACCGGGTGGTTATACCCGTGAATGGCCGCCCACCACGACGACATGCCATCCACCAGCCGGCGCCCGTCGGTCAAAAAGATGGAACACCCTTCTGCCCGCTCTACCGCATAAACCGGTAACGGCTGCGTGGTAGACGTGTAGGGATGCCAGATATGCTCCCGGTCGTATGCCAGTAAAGCGTCAATATTTATATCCCTTGTTTCTACTTTAAAACTCTCCATGATTTTATTCTTATTAACTCAAAAACCAGAACCTCAACCTCACAAACTGAAAAACTGAGAAGATGAGAAACTGAGAATTTGAAAAACTGAAAAGATGATATCACCACAACTCAGAACCCAGAAACCAGAAACCAAAAACCCAACCTGAGAAACTGAGAAGATGAGAAACTGAAAAGATGCCATCACCACAACTCAGAACCCAGAAACCAGAACCCAAAAACCCAACCTGAGAAACTGAGAAGATGAGAAACTGAAAAGATGCCATCACCACAACTCAGAACCCACTAACCGTAAACCGTAAACTCAAAAACCCAACCTGAGAAACTGAGAATTCGAAAAATCGAAAAGATGACATCACCACAACTCAGAACCCGCAAACCGTAACACCGTAAACTCAAAACCTAAACCCCGCCTTGGAAAAAGCCGCTTTATCCTCCTCAATATTGGACCCCAGCGTAGTGAGGTAATCTCCCACCATAGCGGCACTCACGCCCGCTTTCAATACCCTGTTCAGTATATGACTGATCCGGTTGCGCCCGCCTGCCAGGCGAATATGGGTGGTAGGATTGATAAACCGAAAGAGTGCCAGGGTTACCAACACTTCTTCGTCAGAGAGAGGGGCCGTCCCTTCCAGAGGTGTCCCTTCAATGGGGGTCAGGATGTTAATTGGAATGGAATCCACCGCCAGGTCACTCAACATAAAAGCCATCTCCAGACGTTGCGTCATGGTCTCTCCCATGCCGATAATACCACCGGAACAAACCCGTAAGCCGGCCTCCTTGGCATAGCCAATGGTTTTCACCTTCTCCTCAATGGTATGCGTGGTACAGAGTTGACTAAAATAGGACGGCGCTGTTTCCAGGTTACAATGGTAATGTCCTACACCTGCCGCTTTCAGTTTATGCATCTGCTCCTGTCTCAACAATCCCATGGAAGCACACAAATGGATATTACTTTTTTGACGAATGCTTTGATACACGCCACACAACTGATCCAGGTTCTTATTGGACAAGGCACGTCCGCTGGTCACCAAAGAAAACCGATGTACCCCCTTTTCGGCATTCTCATTCGCCTGATTCTGCGCCAATGCTAAATCCACCAACTCATACTCCTCAATCTCTGTCTTATGAAACATCGACTGGGAACACCACTTGCAATTCTCAGTACATCGCCCTGAACGCGCATTCAAGATAGAGCAGGTCTCCATGAAATCACCCTTATAGTGCTGCCGGATAACATCAGCCGCCGCACACAATTGATCCAGGTGATTTTCCTGAGCCACCATTAACTTCATCGCTTCTCCGGAAATAATCTGTCCCCCTGCCAGCACCTTGTCTCTTAAGTCATCAATCAGTTTTTCCATATGCCTAATAAAAAAGGCCGCTTATTGGTAGTTCTCCAATAAGCGGCCTGATAAATATTTCAATTCGTATCTATTTCCCGTAGTAATATCACCTTTGGCATTGGTCACAACAATGGCCAAAAGAAATTCATTCTCCAGTGACTCCAACCCGGTGAGCACCTCATCCTCCTCTTCCTTCTCCTGACATGCCAGAAAAACCTCCTGCACATGATCCACCACATAACCCACCCATTGAGCAATGGCTACGGACAAACGGGAGATATTCACGACACGCCCGATCGTCTTAAATATCGCATACCGGGCCCGTGTCCATCGCGAAAAATGCAGCGGACATTTATTAAACTCAGCTATGTGTCGAATGTTTTTCATTTACTTAAAACCAATCTCCGGATAATTGTCTTTTCAATTCAAAAAGACGCGACGAAGATATAAAAGAATGCGATGATAACAATAGATCGTTAGATTTGCGATAACAGACCATACACCTGGCTCATCTGCAGAACCAGAAACGATTGAACGAACCATTGATGATAGAAAACTCAAACAAATCTTACACCAGAAAAAATTCCACCCTGAATTCACCACAAAGACAAATTCCCTAACTTGGACAAGCAAAAAGGCACACAGATATGAGTAGCAATATTTTTGCATAACCGGGATTGTAATTCCCTACCAAAAAACGCACAAACATTACTGATAAGACACTATGTTTTTTCAGCATTAGTCTGAAAAAAAGCCTCTTCGAGGGATGTTACCATTAATTGTTAGTGTTGACAGAACAAACAAGATTCATTATATACCACGGAGGCGCTGAGAAGCAGAGATTTTTCTTTGGTATGTACAAGTTGTTTCAATGTATCTCCATTTATCTCTAAATTTCCATCTGTTTCCCCCTCTAACTTCTGACCTCTAACCTCTCCATATATTTCCATCCAATTTGAACAACATGTTCCGGGTAGAGCGGCTTGTTACCTCACCGCTCCCCCACAGACCCGCACGAGCGGCTTTCCCGCATACGGTTCCTCTTAACCCGGTTTTGCTGAGTAATTACTGTGATAGATTTTTGGTTTTAATAGAGGCATC
>RHGE01000013.1 GCA_004296775.1 Marinilabiliaceae bacterium JC017 | reverse complement strand
TGGGAATAACTCTCCAGAAAGGAGGTGTTCCAGCCACACCTTCCGGTACGGCTACCTTGTTACGACTTAACCCTAGTTACCAGATTTACCCTAGGCCGCTCCTTGCGGTTACAGACTTCAGGTACCCCCGGCTTCCATGGTTTGACGGGCGGTGTGTACAAGGCCCGGGAACGTATTCACCGCGCCATGGCTGATGCGCGATTACTAGCGATTCCAGCTTCACGAAGTCGGGTTGCAGACTTCGATCCGAACTGAGACCGGTTTTTGGGATTCGCATCTATTCACATAGTAGCTGCCCTTTGTACCGGCCATTGTAACACGTGTGTAGCCCTGGACGTAAGGGCCGTGCTGATTTGACGTCATCCACACCTTCCTCGCGGTTTACACCGGCAGTCTCTCTAGAGTGCCCACCWYKACGTGCTGGTAACTAAAGACGTGGGTTGCGCTCGTTATGGGACTTAACCCGACACCTCACGGCACGAGCTGACGACAACCATGCAGCACCTTGAAGAGTGTCCGAAGAAATACCTGTTTCCAAGTACGTCACTCCCCATTTAAGCCCAGGTAAGGTTCCTCGCGTATCATCGAATTAAACCACATGTTCCACCGCTTGTGCGGGCCCCCGTCAATTCCTTTGAGTTTCATTGTTGCCAACGTACTCCCCAGGTGGATTACTTAATGCTTTCGCTTTGCCGCTTACTGTCTATCGCAAACAGCTAGTAATCATCGTTTACGGCGTGGACTACCAGGGTATCTAATCCTGTTCGATCCCCACGCTTTCGTGCCTCAGCGTCAGTTACAGTTTAGTAAGCTGCCTTCGCAATCGGTGTTCTGTGATATATCTAAGCATTTCACCGCTACATATCACATTCCGCCTACCTCAAATGTACTCAAGAATGACAGTATCAAAGGCAATTTTACCGTTGAGCGGCAAACTTTCACCCCTGACTTACCATTCCGCCTACGCACCCTTTAAACCCAATGAATCCGGATAACGCTCGCATCCTCCGTATTACCGCGGCTGCTGGCACGGAGTTAGCCGATGCTTATTCGTACGGTACCGGCAAAATAATACACGTATTATCCTTTCTTCCCGTAAAAAAGCAGTTTACAACCCATAGGGCAGTCTTCCTGCACGCGACATGGCTGGTTCAGACTTCCGTCCATTGACCAATATTCCTCACTGCTGCCTCCCGTAGGAGTCTGGTCCGTGTCTCAGTACCAGTGTGGGGGACCTTCCTCTCAGAACCCCTAGACATCGTCGGCTTGGTGAGCCGTTACCTCACCAACTACCTAATGTCACGCATGCCCATCTTATATCACCKAAGTTTTAACTATTCTACCATGCGATAAAACAGTGTTATGCGGTATTAATCCGAATTTCTTCGGGCTATCCCCCGATATAAGGCAGGTTACATACACGCGTTACGCACCCGTGCGCCGGTCGTCAGCGGAAGCAAGCTTCCCTGTTACCCCTCGACTTGCATGTGTTAGGCCTGTCGCTAGCGTTCATCCTGAGCCAGGATCAAACTCTTCGTTGTAAAAGAAAATTTTAAATATCTTTCAAAYTATTCCCKTGACTCGATGATTTACTCTTACCTCGTGTTTATAGGTACATTTCCAATTTCTTCAAAGAACGTTGTTCTATATCGTATTCAATAAATGAATGCTTTTTAAAAGTGCCTCTCATTAGAAGCGGCTGCAAAGATAAACAAATTTTTAGTCTAAATCCTAATCTTTTTTGAAGTTTTTTTCAGTGTCAGTTGCATTCTGAAATCGCAACCTACACCCTCCAAAAAAGTGATTCTCAACATGTCTTCTTTGACTTCGCAATCCCTTGCTGCGCCTGCTTTCTCGTTCGAAAAGCGGCTGCAAAATAAGCGCTTTATTTTCGTTTATCCAAACCTTTTTGAAATTAAATATTCAGAGTTATTTCGTAAGCTTCCTTACCCCCTGAATATCATTCTTAAAAGGTGCTTCAATACGTCATTTCTTCGCTCCTTGCGTAGTGCCCTTCCCTTGAAAAGCGGGTGCAAAAGAACGGACTATTTTTGGGGTTTCCTAATGTTTATCGTAAGAAATATGCACCAGAAGGGGTAATCGGCTGTTGGAGTGATAGAATAATTTTTGATTCCCTGAAAAACATACTAAACACAGCAAAATAAATACAAAATTAACATCCCGCCATATTGAACAATCAGACTATTCCCCTCCCTTACTTTTAGCAAACCTAAAAAAGGTATCTATGTATCCTGCATTAACCTAAATTAAGGAAGGTTGAATTTATACTTCATTCAAGAATACTATCTTTGTAGCTATTTCAAATTTTATCTAATGACAAAAAAGCTGGTAATAATACCCACATATAACGAAAGGGAGAATATCGAAGCAATCATCAATGCGGTATTTGAATTGCCACGATCACTTGAAATACTTATTATAGATGACAACTCACCTGATGGAACTGCTCAAATAATAAAAACGCTACAATCTCAATTTCCTAAACGTCTGCACCTATTAGAACGATCAGGAAAACTTGGACTGGGAACAGCTTACCTGACAGGTTTCAAATGGGCCATAAAAAACCAATATGATTTCATATTTGAGATGGATGCTGACTTTTCACACGATCCCAAAGACTTAATTCGATTACATGATGCCTGTGTTGAAGAGGGCGCTGATTTAGCAATTGGTTCCAGATACATTTCAGGTGTTAATGTTGTGAACTGGCCTATGGGAAGGGTATTAATGTCTTATTTCGCATCGGTGTATGTACGATTTATCACCGGGATGAAGATCAAAGACACTACGGCCGGATTTAAATGTTACAGACGAAAAGTCTTGGAAACTATTAAACTTGACAAGGTACGCCTAAAAGGATATGCCTTCCAGATTGAGATGAAATTTACCACCTGGAAATATGGATTCAAGATCGTTGAGGTGCCTATCATCTTTACCGATCGCCAACAGGGAACATCAAAAATGAGTGGTGGTATCTTTAATGAGGCAGTTTGGGGTGTTATTAAAATGAAAATCTCAAGCTGGTTTAAGAAATATGAAGTTTAAATGGAATCTTTTCTTTTCAGAAACTTTTAGATTTAATTATTGTTTTCATATCAACAGTCAAATAGAGAATAGACTATTCGATAATAGACAAGAGACTTTTAGATGATAGTTCTTAAACAGATTTACATCCAAATCATTTGTAACACCATGTATTTTTGGGCTATTAATTACGAACACTCGATCAAACAAATACAATAGACTAACGAACTATTAATAATCATTTCAAGATCTTAAACAAAACACTAGCATCATGTCAACGATCCTAATAAAAAATGCCTCTATCGTAAATGAGGGACAAACATTCACGGGAAGTGTCTTAATAAAAGACGGAATAATCGCCAAAGTTATTAAAGAAGACATCACTGATGAGCGCCCGTTTGAGGCAGAAAGGATCATTGATGCTTCGGGAAAATTGCTTATTCCTGGTGTAATAGATGACCAGGTCCATTTCAGGGAGCCCGGCTTAACGCATAAGGCCGACATTTATACTGAATCAAGAGCTGCGGTAGCCGGTGGTGTCACCTCGTTTATGGAAATGCCGAACACCAATCCGCAAACGACTACCTTAAAAGCATTAGAAGATAAGTTTGACCTGGCTGCACAAAAATCAGCCGCTAACTATTCTTTCTATATGGGGGCTACCAACGACAACCTGGATGAGATTTTAAAAGCTGACCCGACCAAAATATGTGGTGTAAAAGTATTCATGGGGTCATCTACCGGAAACATGTTGGTGGATAGCAATGAAACACTGGCCCGCATCTTTGCCGAGGTGCCACTGCTAATCACCACTCATTGCGAGGACGAGGGTACAATAAGAGATAACACAACTATATATAAAAATAAGTTTGGTGAAGACCTGCCATTTAGATACCATCCGGTTATCCGATCGGTAGAGGCTTGCTACATTTCCTCATCAAAAGCGGTAGAGTTAGCCCATAAACATGGTGCGCGTCTTCATGTTTTACACTTAAGCTCACAGAAAGAGCTATCACTTTTTGATAATACCATTCCGCTAAAAGACAAAAAAGTGACCGGCGAAGTGTGCGTGCATCATCTTTGGTTTACTGATAATGACTATGAGAAATATGGTTCACGCATTAAATGGAATCCGGCTGTTAAATCACAACTAGACCGTGATGCCTTACGCGAAGGACTTATATCCGGCAAGCTGGATGTGGTAGCCACTGACCATGCCCCTCATACGCTGGCGGAAAAAAATAACACCTATTTCAAGGCGCCATCGGGTGGACCGCTTGTTCAACATTCCTTACCGCTGATGTTGGAGATGGTAAGGCAGGGGATATTTACTTATGAACTGGTGATTGACAAAATGTGTCATGCCCCGGCTACATTATACAATGTGAATAAGCGGGGCTTCATCCGTGAAGGGTATCATGCCGACTTAGCCTTGGTTGATCCGGCTTCAGACTGGCAGGTGAGCGCTGGCAATATTTTATACAAATGTGGATGGTCGCCTTTTGAAGGCACTTCCTTTTCTCATAAAGTAACACATACCATTATTAATGGTAAGGTGGTTTATGAGGATGGACAAATTAATGATATCATTGGTCAGCGATTAACTTTTGACCGATAGGAAAAAATAATTTAAATCATTCGATATGCAAGAGGTGCTCATACGAGCACCTCTTTTTTTTGATTGTTTCCTAATATATATCAAAAGTTGAACCTCGTTCACGGTACATAATCGTAAATGCACCATAGATTATACACTTAAAATCTCGTTGGCATAGATTTCGCTTACGTTATGAAACTTGTTTTTGCACACTTGTTTTTTGCATCGGCTTTCTAAAATTGCAGTGCCCTTGCGGCAGGGGGCGCAGCGGCAGCCGCTTGTTGCCGGGGCTGATGTGGCGTGGCGGGCGGAGGCGACGAAGGAGCCCCACGTACCGGCAAACGCCACACAGCCCGGGCGACAAGCGCTATAGCGGAGCACCCGCCCGGCCGCCCTAAAAATAAATACTTGATACAATTGCTACGATTTGGACATAATAAGAAAAAAAGGAAAATATTTTCTCTTTATTTCTATTTAGAAATAGGCTATTTTAGTATTTCGTTGAATTCTATTGTATCATTTAAAATGTTTAGCTATGATGTTTCGATTTATGAATTTCGTGAGTACTCTTTTTTTTGTAATTGCAATAATGTCATCGTGCGACACCAGTCATTCAAGGGCTCGACTGAATGCTGATATGCAAAAGACGATGGTAGCGGATACAATTGTTTATTCGGTAACGATAAAAAATCCGGATGCAGGGGATGAGTGGACGGAGAAGTGTCTGTCCAAACTGGACCGGGAACGGTTGGTGAACGAGGTGTTTGAATCGGTATATGAATACCGTGCCAAGGCCTATAATTATAATAGTGACGAGGTAATGTCGGCGCGAGATTTGAAGAAGCTGGAGAAAAGCGATGAATTTTCGCGGGATCGTGTAGGGCGTCTGCAATTTAAGGAATCGTGGTTTTTTGATGCCACATCGCAATCATTCACCAAAAAAATTCATGCGGTACTGGTGGCTTATGAAGCTCTGACGGATGAAGGGGACCTGCGTGGCTACAAAGCTGCTTTCTATATTAAGATAAAGTAAAACAAATTGCTATGAACCTGCTTTCACATTTATATAATCCGTCGTTGGCTTTACTTACGGACATGTATGAGATTACCATGGCGTATGGTTATTGGAAAGCAGGAAAGGAAAATCAGGGGGCTGTTTTTAATCTATTTTTCAGACACAACCCGTTTGCCGGTGGTTTTACAGTGGCAGCCGGACTGGCGTATGTGGCACATTTCCTGGAGAACTTTCGTTTTGCAGAAGATGATATTGCCTACCTGAGGGAACAGAAGGGGCGCGATAACCGGCCATTATTTGAGGAGGCGTTCCTGGATTATTTGCAGGAGCTTTCTTTCACATGCGATGTGGATGCAGTGCCTGAGGGGACGGTTGTGTTTCCGCATGAGCCGCTGGTGCGGGTGAAGGGATCGCTGTTGCAGGCCCAACTAGTGGAGTCGGCACTGCTGAATATGATTAATTTTCAGTCATTAATTGCCACAAAGACAGCCCGTATTCAACTTGCCAGTGGTGGTGAACCGCTGATGGAATTTGGACTCAGGCGGGCCCAGGGGATTGATGGCAGCCTGGCGGCTTCGCGTGCATCGTTTATTGGCGGGTGCACGGCTACGTCGA
Organism: Marinilabiliaceae bacterium JC017; assembly: GCA_004296775.1. Classification (GTDB taxonomy): domain Bacteria; phylum Bacteroidota; class Bacteroidia; order Bacteroidales; family Marinilabiliaceae; genus JC017. The sequence goes on along the minus strand of RHGE01000013.1, from coordinate 93,195 downwards.
ATGTGATGGCAGGTAAGGTTTTTGCTATTCCCATTGCAGGGACACACGCCCACAGCTGGGTGATGTCGTTTGATTCGGAGAAGGAATCGTTTGAGACGTTTGCCCGGGCTTTGCCGGATGATTCAATTTTTTTGGTTGATACGTATAATACTGAATCGGGTATTAGGAAAGCGATTGAGGTAGCAAATGAGATGCGAAAAGCGGGCCACAACCTGGTGGGTATCCGTCTGGATTCTGGCGACCTGGCTTATTATAGCAAGATGGCCCGCCGTATGTTGAATGCTGCGGGTATGGAGAATGCACACATTGTGGGTTCCAATGACTTGGATGAATACCTAGTATCAAGCCTGAAACACCAAGGGGCATCCATTGATATGTGGGGCATTGGAACACGACTGGTAACAGCCTATGACCAACCGGCTCTTGGCGGTGTGTATAAATTATCGGCCATTGAGAAATTGCCAGGCAAGTGGGAGGACCGCATTAAATTGTCGGAACAAACCATTAAAACCAATATTCCGGGGATGCAACAGGTGAAACGTTTTTTGCAAGCGGGCAAATTCGTGTCGGATGTAATTTATGATGAAAGAGATCGGATGCCGTCACTGGTAAAAATAATTGATCCGATTGATCCGGTACATACTAAAACAATTAACCGCGATTTATGTGAATGTGAAGATTTATTGGTGCCGGTATTTCGTGAGGGCAAAAGAGTTTATGCTCTACCGGATTTAAAAACAATGCAACAACGAACGAAGGAGCAATTGGACCAGCTGGATGATTCCATTAAACGGTTTGAGAATCCACATGTTTACCCGGTAGGTTTGGAAGAACAGCTATACGACAAACGACACCGGTTAATTCTGTATTACCGAGAGATGTATAGATAATTTTTGCCGGTTTAGATATAACGCCTGGTCTTTTTTTGGGGCCGGGCTTTTTTTATTTGGTAAACTTACAATACTTATCCGTCAGATGAAGCTGGCGACAATGGATAACTGCAAAAACGGAATGAAATTTGAAAAAATAATAAATCAACTCAACGGTTGATTCAAGGAGTTACAATAAATTTATAAACACATCTTTTACAATCATATATTGGCCAATTCCATTTTTTGTTTTATTTTTAATATGGGTTAATTATAGACAATAATTTTAATCATAAAAACACCTGCACTATGGAGATAATAAATTTACCTCGCTTACGTGTGAAAGAATTACAAACCTTGAGTGAAAATAGCCTCTCAATTTGTGATGGAATTACTGAATTAAAACCTGCCATTGATCTTGTGCAAACAACTTTAAATGCGTTTAAGCGGGGCATGTTGAAAGAACAGGCTTCAGCTGCAAATAAAAAAGAATTAGATGCAGACCGCGCTATCTATATTTCCTGTTTCTTTAAAAATGTGAGTGCCGAAAAACATGATCCCACCTTAATTCCTGAAGTACGAGAAACACTTGAAAGGATGTGTCAGATAACCGATAAATACGGGACCAAAATCACTCGTCTGTCGTATAATGAAGAAACGGCTGCGGTGGATAATCTGCTGACTGAGCTGAAACAGATCGATACCCAGGCTATTGATAAAGGCGTTATGCGATGGATACCGCTTATTGAAAAAGCCAATAACGATTTTAAAGCGGCCAATGATGCCTATATTGCCGAACGTGCAAAAGCCGATAGCATCGAGTCAGCTACTTCCCTGGCGCCAACATTACAGCATGCTCTTGAAGAACTATTCACCCAAATGTTTGCTCATGCAAAATTATCTACCAATGAACCTATCCGCATCGCATATGCGGAGCTTGAAACACTTGTGAAATCCTTTAATTAAATTCACTACCATACTCTGTTTTCCATATGGCAGAAATTCCAATTCTCTAATGCGGGTTTCTGCCATTCTTTTGCGAAATAGTTTTATCTATTACTATAAAATATTAGCTTATAACCTATAGTTTTTTGTTTGTTCTTGAGCCGGATCATTTGTGGAACTAAAACTATTCCTTCTCTATTAACGATCGACTGCCTTTCAAATAATTCCTGAAGTATATCGTATTATTACTCTTTATAACAAATCTGAAGTTACCCTAATCAATTTTGCCCAATCAATTACAAACTTGAAACTGCTTAGGTGGGTTTTGCTCAACCAAATGCAATTCTGATATTTTCCCAAACAGTTTTGCTCAGCCTATTGCAATACTGAAATTTCTGCATACATTTTTGCTCTACCAATTGCACACATGATTTTATCCCAAACCCATATGTTTTATTTTCCACCTAAAGTCTTTAATTAGATTATCCCATAATCTCCTTCCCTATAAGCCAATCTTTTTTATTCTGATTGGTAAAATCACTTAACCGTTTTTTGTTTTCGTAATCCTTTTGGGGAATTGACTTTTTTTAAAGTTTAAAACTTTAGAAAAGATTGTATTACCTTTCTCATTGGTGAAAACCTGCTAATGGACTCTAATAAAAGCCCGGCATCTTTATTGGGCTGTTTCTATTCGTATTTATGTTTGTTTTCTTCGTAATGTTAGTTGTTTAATACCTGTTTTTTAGGTGGCGATTGCAAACAATGCTAAGTTCCATGATGCATAGGTATTGTAACGGTGTGTTGAGTATATTTTTAAACAATATTTTTTTGCTGGTATGACATTAACATTACATCTTTGTTTAATCTCTAATTATAAGTTTTATTCATGAAACAAAATCTTCTTTTTACCGGCTTGCTAATTTGCATTACATCATTCACATTCAACTTAGTTTACGCACAAGATTGTTCTTCAATGATGAATAGCACTTCATTTAAGAATGAGCATGGCGATACCATTTCGGCGGATCTTTATTATTTAGATTATTTCACTGGAGTAAGTACCCAACTTGAACTTAAAACTAATAAAGAATGGAGGGAATACAGGAAAAACAAAAAGAAAGGCAATACAGGTTATGATTTACATAGATTAATCCCAATAACAGATAAGGAGAGAGAAACGCATCTTGAAGCGAGTAAATCTAATATCTTGACAAGTCATAATATTGGAAAAGAATTCCCCGGTTTTCAAGTCACTGATTTAAACGGAAATAATTACAACACAGAAGAACTTAAAGGAAAGATAGTGGTATTGAATTTCTGGTTCATCCAATGTTTACCTTGTCAATTAGAAGTTTCTGCACTAAACAACCTTTACGAAAAATACAAAGATAATCCTGAAGTAGTATTTATTTCATTTGCCCGGAATTCCCCCGAAGATCTGAAAACACATCTTGAAAAAAAAGAATTTACCTATCCAACGGTTTATTTCAATGACAATCTGAGCCAAAAAATTAAAGTAAAAACCTATCCCAGCAATATCGTTATAGACAAATCAGGGAAATACGCTTTCGAAAGCATAGGCGTTGATTTTGGAAGTGTTTTATTATTAGATAGAGCTATTAAATCGGCTTTGCAATAATTGACTCACCTTTTCATATGACTGAATGGTAAGAAAAAAGACTGGTTCCTTTGAAGGGAATGGGGTATAAAGAAATTGGATGCTTCGCCTAACAATGAAGTTGTTCTAATACTATTAGCACTATTCCCGAGCCAGGGGACCAAGACTATTAACTTAGCCTCTATTTTTTTACTGTACCCCCGTATTTATCCTACTTTAGATGGATAAAAATACGATTTCACAAGACATTAAATCATCGTATTACAAATTCAATAATTTCTGACATCTGTTAATAGGGAAAAATTTTCAAAACTTACTATCGCTGATTCCTTTGTTTTTAATTCATCGCCATTATCCTTTCCAACCTAATTCTGAAATACCCACTCTGACTTACGCACCACAAAACGAGCTGTTTTTCTCGAGATTTGGGAATCAATGATCTCTTTTTCGTTGGTCATCTCCTCGATGGCGGCATCGTTATAATGCCGAATGGTCAACAGCTCCACATCGTCGTTGTAGCGCACCACATATTTCTCACTCAATTCATTAATGATATTTTGCAGGTTACGGTGGTGATTTACACAAACAGAAAAATTAAGTGCAGAACTCTGCATCAGGTTAATCTTAACCCTAAAATGGCTGAACAATGAAAAAATTTCACTTAAGCTTTCCTCCATGATAAAAGAAAAATCACGCGGCGAGACAGTAATAAAAAGCTGTTCCTCTTTCAGGATATAAACAGGCGGCAACTTTAACTTTCCATCGATTTCCCGAATGCAGGTTCCACTGGAAGCAGGATCGACAAACGATTTAACCAACAAGGGAATTTGCTTATTCTGAAGGGGCTTCAATGTTTTGGGATGAATTACCTGCGCTCCGTAAAAAGCCAATTCAATGGCTTCCCAATAGGATAACTCGTCAATCTTTTTTGTTTTGTGATACCATCGCGGATCGGCATTGAGCACGCCCGGCACATCTTTCCAAATCGCCACATTCTCTGCCTCCATCACATGACCAATGATGGCTGCCGTATAGTCGGAACCTTCACGGCCCAGAGTAGTGGAAATATTATTCACGGTTCCTCCAATGAAACCCTGGGTTATATATAAATTTGTATCAGTAAAAGAAAAGAATTTTTTCATAAAAGAAGTCGTCAGCTCCCACTCCACCCCGGCATCGCGGTATACATCGTTGGTCAACAAGAACTGGCGGATATCGGTCCATTTATTCTGCATTCCTTTGTAATCGAGATATGCGCTGATAATGGAGGTGGAAATCAACTCTCCGTATGGAACAATCTGATCATATTCAAAATCGAAATTGAGCGAAGGTGCTTGCTCAAGTCGGTTCCATAACTTATCAAACCATTTTTCAAGAACATGCTTATAATAACCATTTTCCTCAAACAATTCTTCAACAATAGTCTGATGATAATTTTTTATTTCATGAAAGGCTTCACTCTTGACAAGCTCTTTACGATCAAAATAGGCCGTCACCAGCTTTTCCATCGCATTGGTTGTTTTCCCCATTGCTGACACCACCACTACCAGAGGTTGATTACATGCCTGTACAATGGCGGCCATATTTTTCACACTATTCGCATCTTTAACCGACGCTCCACCAAACTTGTATACTTTCATCGCTTATGAATACTTGTAAATAACCAATCAGGAAAATGTTCTCCCCTGTTCCATTGAACCACCAGAAAGAGTTGCTAAATTAGAAATAAATAACACATCGCTTCAAAGCATTCCGTTAAAGATTCTAAACAACCAACTGAAGTATACTGCCCCAATAAACTCAGTACGCACGCCATCCATTTAATCAGTATAATTTATCGCCTCTTCAACGCTTCAATAGCTTTTTTTTTCACTCCATTTATATCAATCCGGATAAATCGTTAACAATTTCTCATGGTCATTATTCTCCAATCACCTCTTTTTCCGTTCTTTACATTTCTTGACAAATAATGACATTTTATTGATTGTTTTATAAAACTCATATTAAAACACTTCAAACATGTCATTTTCTTTAAGTTCCGATACTTTTTCTTCTATGATAATTTAATTTCAATTTATAACCATTTCCTTTCATTTTTAAAAACATGAGCGATATCATTTGCACTAGCCGCTAATTTAGAATAACTTTCAATTTAAAACTACTAATACCATTATGACAAAATTTGAAGTAACCACCTTAAACGAATTCATCCTAAAAAGTCAGTCTAAATACCCTGAAGCACAGGGCGATTTCTCCCATCTCCTGCACCACGTAGGGATTGCTGCCAGAATCGTAAACCGGGAAGTAAACAAAGCCGGTTTAGTTGACATTTTAGGTGAAGCCGGAGAAATCAATGTACAAGGCGAATCACAGAAAAAACTGGATGTATTTGCCGATGAACATTTTATTGATGCCATTCAGGGTTGCGGCGAGGTGTGCGCCATTGCTTCTGAGGAAAATGAAAACTTCATTATTTATGATGATGAAGCATCACGAAATGGCAAATATGTGTTCCTGATGGATCCGCTGGATGGCTCCTCCAACATCGATGTGAATGTATCGATCGGTACTATCTTTTCTATTTATCGCCGTATTTCACCTGTAGGCGAACGGGCCACCATAGATGATTTCCTGCAACCGGGTACCGCCCAATTGGCTGCAGGTTATATTTTATATGGCAGCTCCACCATGATGGTTTACACTACCGGACAAGGCGTAATAGGCTTTACACTTGACCCCTCTATTGGGGAATTCTGCTTGTCCCACAAAGCCATCACTACTCCGGAAGATGGTACCATCTACTCGATCAACGAAGGTAACTACCGGAAATTTCCCCAAGGAGTGAAGAAATACATTAAATATTGTCAGAAAAAAGATGCCGCTTCGCTTCGTCCATACTCATCACGTTACATCGGATCTCTGGTGGCTGACTTTCACCGCAATTTACTGAAAGGCGGAATTTTCATTTATCCCGAAACAGAAAGTGCGCCTAATGGCAAACTGAGATTGCTATATGAATGTAATCCCATTGCCTTCCTGGCTGAACAAGCAGGCGGAAAAGCTACCAATGGCCTCATCCGAACAATGGAAATTAAACCGGAATCGCTTCATCAACGCACACCTTTTTATACCGGCTCTAAAAACATGGTAGACAAAGTGGAAGAATTCCTGCAAGCTTACCCGGAAGAAAAAAGGAACAACAAGAAAAAATCAAGTATCGCTATAGAAGAATAAACAAGAACAATTACACCTGATTTAAATCCAACAAATGGCACCAAACTTACTTGGTGCCATTTGTATTTTACGATAGATATATAGCGAATTAGATAATAGACTTATAGATGACAGACAAATAGGCCTATCGGTCAATAGGTTTAAGATCGATAGGCCTGCAGGTCGGTAGATCATTAAATTAATGTGGATGGATCAACAGGAAGCTAAACAAGAGACTGATGGATCGTTCGGTTATTAGAGTAATGGCCTCTTAGATTAGAGGCAAAAAGAATTATCAACAATAGACAACTAATAATAGACTGATTAACATCTGGCACATTTGTATTGGAATAGATGTTTAACTCAGAATTGTCTAAAATAAATTGTAATGTCTATTGCGCTCAAGCCGCGCGGGTGTATACTTTTTGCTACAGCCAAAAAAGTGTACAAAAAAGCCCCCGCTCACAACAAGTTGCTCTGCTCAAACAATTTTTCTTTCTTAACGCTTCAATCCATTAATTCTTTTACGCTATTTCTTGAAAGCGGTATAACCAATCAATCCCCAATATCCCAAAAACATTAGTAAACCGTTGTACCTATATACATTATTCATTATAACCCTTAATCATTTTGGACACGAAAGGTTTTAACTAATATTTATCGATGAATTACGTCAAGACCTAATCATTTTACCTGCTTGAAAATTAATTGTTTTGAATACGCCTTTTTTGCTTTCTTCGAAACAAAAAGGAAATAATAGGTATTTTTAGGGATCGCATTCAACAACAAAAATTCATCTCATGCTTAAGTCAAATGCTTTCGTGCTGTCATTATTGCTCCTGTTAATGGAATTACCATTAACAGGACAAACCCACTCCGGCGCCTTCGAACATTATAAACAACTAAACGAAGCAGAAACCAGACTGTCTGAATACAAAGACAGCGATGATCTCCTCCTCCTTAAGCTTGAACAAATCAACCACATTAACAAATCACGCAAACGTCACCGCGCCCAACCGGTAAAACTGGATATTCTGGCCAGTAGGGTTGCCAACAAAATAGCCACTGAAGCCGCCCTCAATAATTACATGGGTCACTGGAATTTGAATGGTGAAAAACCTTACATTCGATATGCCCTGGCCGGTGGCGTGGATCATGTTACCGAGAATGCCTCGTCCATCAGTTTCTCACAAATACTAAAACCTACAGATGAAAACAAAACCCGCTTCATGCAGGAAGCGCATGATACTTTCATGCGGGAAAGAACACCTAATGATGGTCATAAAAAAAACTGTATCCATCCGGCTCATAACTATGCAGGCATAGGTGTAGCCTGGCACAACAAAGAGTTTCGCTACTATGAACTCTTTATTGACCGTTATCTTGAAATAAAACCATTCGAAAAAACGCAAAACACCAATACACGCATTACCCTTGAAATAAAACCAACGCTGTCGAAGTTATTCATATATGCCGCAGTAGTTTATTACGAACCGTTCCCTAAATCGATGACTCCCCGTAAAATCAACCGCCTTACGCAATATGAAGATTTCACCAACACCACTCATCACTCCATTGCTCCCTGGGAATTTTCACCGAAAGATAAAAATGGCTTTCAATCCTTCTCGTTTACACCTGACCGTAAAGGCTATTACTATTGTCAGATCTATTTAAGTCCGCATCAATATAAAAAAGGCAAAGCATCTACTAAAGGTAAACTTCCCGCTTCCGGCATTGTTATTCGTGTAGATTAATGTAAAAAGAAGAAAACAACTATTTTTGCCAAAAAAAAGATTGTGGAGTTAAGTGAGCTAATTTCCCTGTACCGGGCCGATGCGCGTATTAATACACTGGAAAAATATCTGTCAACCCAACCAACTGCCATCCATTTAAAAGGATTAACCGGATCATCGAAGGCTGTATCCGTCGCTTCGCTGGCGGAATTGGGGCCCCACCTGGTCATCCTGAACGATAAAGAAGAAGCAGCGTATTTCTACAATGACCTGGTTCAGCTCACCAATGAAAAGATTGTTTACTTTCTACCCTCCTCATATAAGCGCTCACCGGAATATGGACAAAAAGACACACAAGACATACTGCTTCGAACGGAAGCCCTGAGTCAGCTACAGGTAGGTCCCTCCCGTTTTTTTGTAGTTACTTATCCCGAAGCATTGGCAGAACTGGTTTTGTCTGCTGAGCAATTAGCCAAATCCGTTTTACAGATCACCACCGGGGACAAGATAGACCTGTCGTTTATCGCAGATGTTCTTACTGAATACAATTTTCAACGCGTTGATTTTGTATATGAACCAGGTCAATTCTCCATCAGAGGCAGTATTATAGATATCTATTCCTTCTTCGAAGATAACCCTTACCGAATTGATTTCTTTGGCGACGAAGTAGACAGTATAAGAACCTTCCACCTGGAAACCCAATTATCCAAAGAAAAAAAACAAACGATAACCATTGTTCCCAATATCACAGAAAACCAGGATATACAAGAATTAGTACCGCTGTCAGGCTATCTTCCTGACAACACTAAAGTATGGTTGGCAAGCCCGGCCTTTGTCAAGGAAAAACTGGAAGAGATCCGAACAAAGGTAGAACAGGCATTAAAAAACCACCCGGAGACCGAAAACGAAGAATCCTCAATTCCATCGCTGCAACAACTCTGTTCCGCCAAAGACTTTTTTAACCATCTGAAACAATTTTACCGAATCACATTTGGCACAAAAAACGAACTCCGCGCTGCCCACACCATTGAATTTAACACTTCACCACAACCTGTCTTTCACAAAAACTTTGAACTCCTGGAGAAAGACCTGCATGAACGCCGCCAAGAAGAATATTTGTGTTACATTCTCTCTGACAATACCCGTCAGCTCAACCGTCTTCAGGCTATATTCAATGATCGGGGCGTTACGGTAAAATACCAGGAAATTAATCACGCCTTACACGAGGGTTATGTCGATCATGACTTACGCCTCTGCACCTACACTGACCACCAGATATTTGAGCGCTATCACAAGTTCTCTCTGAAGACCGAAAAAGCACGAGCAGCTCAACAGGCCATATCATTAAAAGAACTAAACCGTCTGAATCCGGGAGATTTCGTAGTACATATTGATCATGGAGTCGGACGTTTCGGCGGCTTGGTACAAACAGACGTAAATGGAAAACCACAGGAAGCAATTCGCCTTATCTACCGCGACAATGATGTGCTCTTGGTAAGCATCCATTCACTGCACCGCATCAGCAAATTTAAAAGCAAAGACGGGACACCGCCTAAAATAAACAAACTGGGTACTGCCGCCTGGCAGAAGCTAAAGGATAAAACCAAATCGAAAGTAAAAGACATTGCCCGGGAATTAATTGCCTTGTATGCCAAACGAAAAGCTGAACCTGGCTTCTCCTTTTCTCCCGACTCTTATATGCAAACAGAATTGGAAGCCTCCTTTTTATTTGAAGATACACCCGACCAACACAAAACCACCAGCGCTGTCAAACTAGACATGGAATCAAATACCCCTATGGATCGTCTGGTTTGTGGTGATGTTGGATTTGGCAAAACTGAAATTGCTGTGCGGGCTGCTTTTAAAGCTGTTGCAGATAATAAACAGGTCGCCATACTGGTGCCCACCACCATTTTAGCGCTGCAACATTTCACTACTTTCAAGGAACGACTCAATAAATTCCCTTGCTCGGTGGATTATGTGAGTCGGCTACGAAAACCAAAAGAAATCAAAGAGGCCTTAAAGCGCTTAAAAGAAGGGCAACTGGATATCCTCATTGGCACCCATCGTCTGGTCGGTAAAGATGTGCAATTTAAAAACCTTGGTCTTCTGATCATTGATGAAGAACAACGTTTTGGTGTATCGGTCAAGGAAAAACTAAAAAAACTAAGGATAAATGTAGACACGCTCACACTCACTGCCACACCTATTCCACGTACTTTGCAATTTTCATTGATGGGGGCGCGTGATTTATCTATCCTCAATACACCACCGCCAAACCGTCACCCCATCATTACGGAATTACACCCCTTCAATGAGGAGATCATCAAAGAAGCAATCCTCTTCGAAACAGACCGAAATGGTCAGGTGTTCCTTATCAACAATAGAGTTCAAAACATCCAGGAAATTGAGAATATGGTAAATCGTATTCTTCCCGACATTAAAACCGTGGTAGCTCATGGTCAAATGGAAGGACCAAAACTGGAAAAAATAATGCTTGATTTCATCGCCGGCGAATACGATGTATTAATTGCCACCACCATTATTGAATCCGGATTAGATATACCCAATGCCAATACCATTATAATCAATAACGCACATCATTTCGGCCTGAGCGAATTGCATCAATTACGCGGACGCGTTGGCCGGTCGAACAAAAAAGCCTTTTGTTACTTAATGGCTCCGCCATTAACAACCTTGACCCAGGAAGCCCGGCGAAAACTTAAGATCATTGAAGAATTTTCAGACTTGGGCAGCGGTTTTAATATTGCCATGCAAGATCTGGATATTCGAGGAGCTGGTAATATGCTTGGCGGAGAACAAAGTGGATTCATCTCCGACATCGGCTATGAAACATACATGCGCATCCTTAATGAAGCACTGCTGGAGTTACGCGAAACAGAATACAAGGAGGTATTTGAAGAAGAAAACAAGCCCCAGGAAAAAAACATTGAATTTGTATCCGATTGCCAGATAGAAACAGATGAGGAAGTACTCTTCCCGGAAAGTTATATCTCTAATATCGCCGAACGCATGCATCTATACCGGGAATTGGACAACATAAAAGACGAAGAGGAGCTGATCAAATTTGAAGCCAATCTAACGGACCGATTTGGTGAAATACCTCGTGCCAGCCTTGAATTAATGGAGATAGTGAGGGTAAGATACCTGGCAAAGAAACTTGGGATTGAAAAAATCATATTCAAAAACAAAATCCTCTTCATTTATTTTATTAGCAATCAGGATTCACCTTTTTTCAGCTCGCCACTTTTCACAAACATACTAAACTGGCTGCAGCACAACACCCATAAAGCAGAAATGAAAGAAGCACGGGGAAAATTAATGCTTTCCTTTAAAAATATTAATTCAATAAGAAATATTAGGGATGTTTTAGAGGAGATATTTACATTTAAACTTAAATAACACTAACAACAGATTGTTAGATTTTAAATAATAGCTCTCAAACTGATTTACATCCAGGACACTTGTAGATCTATAAAAGCTTTGACTATCAAATAGTCACAAGCAGTCTTTCAAATAATTACAAAAGTTTAACGATCTATTGACTAAGTGAGATGCTTTAAGACAAAGATGATCTGACAAAGTCTGTTTCGATCATCAAAAATTTTTAATCCGGTAACGGGACCAATCTCTTTTTTACCTATTTTAACAACTCCCTCAACTTCCGATTGAGCATTAACACTATTTTGTCCCTTGGTTTCGTCTAAACATACCTGAAGCATAGTTTCAACAGGTTCATTAAAATCTATTCCAGGAATGATTTGAGCGATGGAAGAAACTTCAATTAAATTAAGCTTGGCATCCGTTATTATATATGGAATATTACTTTTTTGAAGTACTTTCCGGTAAGCTTCAATTTGTCTTTTCAGCCACAAGTCATTGGCAATATCCCGCATAATAATTTGAATGGAATCTTTTTGATTGAACTTCACTGCTGCACCAGCTAACTCCACAAAAAAAGGCTGCCCATGTACATCTTTCATATGAACCGCCAGTTTATGCTCTTTCCTTTCCTTATCCTTAAGTCGGCTCAAGTAAGCAAACACATCTTGCTTTGATGCCTCCTGCACGTAATTATCAAATGGCATCAACATGACATCTTCGATATAGTGCGTCTTAAAAAGATGAAGTGCAAGATTGTTGAGATACTGAATTTTCCCCTCTCGTACAATAACAATCGGTAAAGGTGAATCGCTAATAAACTGCCGGTAGCCCCTTTCCCGTTCTTTTTGCTCCACATCCACCCGGTGTTTATAAAAAGCCAAATCAATTCCAATTCCCAATTCCTTTTTATTTATAGGCTTTACCAAGAACCCATATGAATTTGATACAATTGCACGTTTAATTACATGACTACTGGTATCCGAGGATACATATATAACAGGAATATCCAATTCACGTTTCAACATTTCAGCTGTCTGAATACCGTCCAGTTCTCCATCCAGATGAATATCCATTAACACAACATCCGGCTTTAATTCGTGGCAAAGCCGCAAGGCCTCCCGCCCTGATTGACATTTCCCAACAAGCTCATGACCAAGCTCCTTTAAAAACATGGTGAAAATGGCCGAAATAAACCGATCATCTTCTACAATTAACAGTCTTCGCATAAAATTGCTCGTTAATTCTACGGGATTAAAAAAATATCAATTGATATAAAACATCTATCTTTGCACCGCAATAGCAACAAAAGAGTGATCATTTTATCTTACAGCAAAGTGAATTTAGTCATTGATCAGGGAAATACCCATATTAAATATGGTGTTTTTGATAAGCGCCAATTGTTACATTCTGATTCTGTCGATTTTCTTGATAAAACTCTAATCGCCAAACTTCAACAAAAATACCATTTCGAAAAGGCCATCATCTCATCGGTCGTAAGTAATGAACCTGGCAAACTGTTTGAAATAGTCCAAAAAACTATCCCCAACACCATTTGGCTATCCCATTTGACCCCCCTCCCATTTACATGGACTTACAAAACCCCGGAAACTATTGGAAAAGACAGGTTGGCAGCCGTTGCCGGAGCCATTGAATACTTCCCACATAAAGATACCCTCATTATTGATGCAGGAACCGCCATTACCTATGAATTTGTGACACACAAGGCGCAATACCAAGGAGGAAATATCTCTCCAGGATTGAAAATGCGTTTCTCATCCCTTCATCATTTCACCAGCCAACTTCCACTTCTTACACCTTCACCTGATCACGCTTTTTTCGGAAAAAGCACCAAAGAGGCCATTATTGCAGGAATACAAAATGGAATAACATATGAAATAGACGGCTACATCTCAACTCTCAAATTATCACATCCGGATGTTTGTGTCCTTATTACCGGCGGTGATGCAGAATTTTTTGCTAGAAAACTAAAAAATCCCATCTTTGTACATCTCAATTTGGTACTCATAGGACTTAATCGAATTCTGGAACACAATGCACAATAAATATAGAAACCTTATCTCGGTCTTTACCGTCTTTCTTCTTTTATCATTTTTTGACCTCTCTGCCCAAAGGCGAACTTATTCACCCTATTCAAGATATGGCTTAGGCGAACTCCAAACAAATGGCTTTGGACGCAATCAATCCATGGGAGGAACAGGTATTGCACTGCGCAATCCAAATCACCTGAATGATATAAATCCAGCTTCATTAAGCTCTATGGATTCCCTCTCTTTCTTCCTGGAAGCAGGAATTAAAGGTTTCTACCAGAAACTAGAGTCTAACACAACGGAAGCTGAGTTTAGCGATATAACCTTTGACTATTTCACTCTTGGATTCCCAATCGCCAAGTGGGGAGGCGTAGCATTAGGATTCAGACCTGTTTCAAACACCGGCTATGAATTCTCTTCAATAACAGAAAATGAAGGAACCGGTGCTGTTAAAAATTCAGCATTTGGTACCGGCAACCTCACGAAAGCATATTTTGGTTTGGGATTTGAGCCCATAAAGAACCTTTCGCTAGGTGCAAATTTCTCATATATATTTGGCAACCTCAGACATCTGAATTTTTTGCAATTTGCGGATCCCAATGCATATATATATGGTAACCGAAAGCAAATTCATGTTAGTGATATAGCCTTTGATTTTGGTGCACAATACACATTGGAACTAAATAACAAAAACTCATTTACCTTCGGTGCCACATTCAATCCCAAAACAGCATTGAAAGGAGATTATGAAGATATAACAGCACGAGGCAGAAAACTAGGAGACAAAGGATTATTATTTGACGAGTCAGACATAGATGCAGACACTTTAAAATATGATCCCTTAACATTTACTGGCAACTCCATGGAATTACCAATGGGGTATGGTATTGGTTTTGCCTATGAGATGAAAGACAAACTTGTGGTTACTGCAGATTATTCCTTTAAAAACTGGAAGGATTCAAAATTTCCGGATAAGCTAACAAGAACAACTAACAGCTCACGATATGCCATGGGGATTGAATTCATCCCCAACGACCGAAGCGCCAATTTTTACCCAGCACGAATACGTTACCGCCTGGGTGGCCACTTATTAGATGACTATTTAATGATCCCCTATTCAGCTGGTAAATCGACCGAATATTATCAGTTAAAAGATTTTGGCATAAGTTTTGGACTTGGTTTACCAATGAAAAGATCAAAAACATCGCTTAATTTAGCTTTTGAATTAGGACAAAGAGGAACAACAGATAATAACTTAATTAAAGAATCTTACGGAAAATTCACAGTGAATCTTACTCTTCATGAATATTGGTTTATGAAGCGGAAATTCGACTAAACTTTTTTAATGTAAATAATAAATGCCATGCCAATGAAATTCACTAGATTGTTAATCGCCGGATTGATTCTATCCATAGGATCAGCCTTTGCACAAAAAGGCGTAGAAGACGGGTCCAAATTCGGACATGGGGAGGATAGCGTTAGGTGCTTAAAAAATTTATCATTGTATAATGAGTATTACAAACAAGGTAATATAAAAGACGCCCTCCCATACTGGCAAATCGTATTCAACGAGTGTCCTCTATCCACTGTATCCCTATACTCTGATGGAGCCAAAATGATGGTAAAACTCATCAAAGTGGAAAAAGATGCTACGAAAAAGAAAGAATACTACGAAACGTTGATGAAAATATATGACCAACGGATAAAGTACTTTGGAGATCACAGGAAATATCCCGAGTCATATGTATTAGGACTTAAAGCGATTGACATGCTTAAGTTCAACCGTCACAACGTTGATGTGATGAAAGAAGCTTATGGTTTGTTAGGCAAAGCCATTGAGGGCCGGGGAAACAAATCACAGCCTGCTGTAACTGCTACATACATGACTACAACAGTAGGGATGTATAAATTAGGAGAAGTTGACGAAGAAGCTGTTGTGAACAACTATACAACAGTAACAAGCATCCTGGAAAAACAAGTTGCTGCATCAACCGGAAAGAAAAAAGAAGTTCTTTCAAACGTAAAGAATAATGTGGAAAAACTTTTTGCCGGAAGTGGTGCTGCTACTTGCGAAACCATTGAAAAAATCTTTGCGCCTCAATTAGATGAGAACAAAGAGAACCTTGATTGGCTGAAGCGTGTAAACCGTCTTTTAGCTAAAGGAGACTGTGGTGATGCAGAACTTTTTTACAAATCATCAGAGTATCTGCATGTGATTGAGCCTTCTTCCTCTTCAGCATTTGGATTAGCCAAGATGTACTTAAAACTAAAAGATCTTGACAAAGCCATTTCTTACTACAAAGAAGCTATCGAGTTAGAAGAAGACCCTTCCTTAAAAGGGACATTCCACTATCAAATGGGCTTAGTTTATATGGCCAAGAAAGATTTTGTAACAGCTAAGAGCAATGCTTTAAAAGCTGCACAACTTCGCCCTGACTGGGGAACTCCATACATGCTAATCGGAGACTTATATGCCGCCGGAGCCAGCAATTATGGAAGCAATGAATTTGAACACAAAACTGTTTATTGGGCAGCTGTGGATAAATTCATAAAGGCAAAAAGAGTAGATCCTTCTATCGCAGAATCTGCAAACAAGAAAATTGGATTGTACTCACAACACTTTCCTAACAAAGAAGAGATTTTCTTCCAGAAAGAAATACAGGAAGGCAGCAATTACACTATTGGTGGCTGGATAAATGAAACAACTAAGGTTAGATCTAAAAAATAGAGCATTGAAGCAGATAATAAAATATCGCTTTAACAAACTTTTTACAGCAAGCAGTTTTTTACTGCTTGCTGTCTGTTTTGTAATGGGTGGTTGTCAGGCTAACTCTCCAGAAGATTTAAAAGCCATTAACAATGAAGAAGAACGCCCTTCTTTAATCATGAAAGAATATGATACGGCCATCTCCGATTCCGGCAGGGTAAAGTATCGTTTTATAACACCACTACTCTTACAATACGATAAAAAGGAAGACCCATACATCGACTTTCCGGAAGGACTCCATTTTCTGATATACGATAAGCATTCGAAGGTAGAGGCCCAAGTGAAATGTAAAATCGGCCGCTATTACTCAAATAAAAAGCTATGGGAACTTAACGACGATGTTGAAGCAATAAACAAAGATGGTCAAGTGCTAAACACAGAACAATTATTTTGGGATATGGAGAAGAAATATCTCTATTCTGATAAATTCGTTAAGATCACCTCTGCATCAGAAGTTATTACCGGAACCGGATTTGAATCCAAAGAAGACCTCTCTGATTACACTATAAAAAACCCGGGTGGTTCTCTTGAAATTAAAGAATGAACCACCTAAATTCAGGATCTTTTTCTATCTTTCATTCACAAAACATTTTTCTATTAAATTAAATGGACGAAATAACCATTATCTTATTGGCCCTTCTTTTTTCCGCTTTTTTTTCAGGATGCGAAATGGCCTTTGTTTCCTCCAATAAACTATTAATAGAACTAAATAAAAAAAAACACCCCTTCTTATCGAGGATTATTGATCGATTCCTAAAAAACCCTAGCATGTTTATTTCAACCATTTTGGTCGGAAATAATATTGCTTTAGTGGTATATGGACTACAAATGGGAAAATTAATTGAACCTGAAATAAAAGCCTATATCTCATCTGACACAACCGTTCTGCTCTTACAAACGATTTTCTCAACCCTGATCATCCTGTTAACAGCAGAGTTTTTACCAAAAACCCTCTTCAGGATAAACCCAACCTTGGTTTTAAATATTTTTTCAATACCCTTATCCGTCTTTTATGCGCTTTTCTTCCCGGTGAGTAAACTCACCATCGCTACCTCTAACTTTTTTCTAAAAAAGATATTGGGAGTTAACCTTCCAAAAAAACAAAACAACCTAATGCTTGGACGGGTAGACCTGGACAACCTGTTAACCGAACACACTGAAAAAGCAGAAGAACCTGAAGATGTCCTTCAAGAAGTTAAGCTTTTGAAAAACGCCCTTGATTTCTCAAAAATAAAAATCCGAGAATGTACCGTTCCACGCACCGAGTTAGAAGCAATTGATACAGAAGAATCCCTGAGCACATTACAACAAAAATTCATAGAAACAGGCTTCTCTAAAATCATGATCTATAAAGGATCCATCGATAATATTATAGGCTACATTCATGCTTCCGAATTATTTAAACACCCTAAAAGTCTCAAAAACATCATTAGCCCTATCTCCATTGTACCGGAAACAATGACAGCCAACAAACTCCTGGAACAATTTACAAAAGAACATAAAAGCATTGCCTTAGTGGTAGATGAGTTCGGTGGAACATCTGGCATTATTACACTCGAAGACATTCTGGAGGAAATATTTGGCGAAATAGACGATGAACATGATATTTCGGAACATGTAGAGAAACAAATCAGCGCCAACGAATATCACTTCTCCGGGCGTCTGGAAATAGATTACCTAAACGAAAAATACAACCTTAGCCTTCCTGAATCGGAAAATTATGAGACGCTGGCCGGTATGATACTCTTCTTTAACCAATCAATTCCCAAAACAAATGAAGAGCTGGTTATTGAATCTTTTACGCTTAAAATAATAGCTGCCACAGAATCAAAAATCGATCTGGTCAAGATCACAATCCCTTCAATAGCATAAATAGCATTTAACAATCTTATATTACCCCAGATGCAGATCAACCGAGTTAGGCATTTTTTTGTATATTCGTAACCTGATTTAAAAAAATACAATAAATAAATTGTTCATAGAATGGCAACATTAGAGAGAATTAGGAACAAAGCAGGAATACTTGTAGCTGTTTTTATTGGTTTTGCACTCGTTGCATTTGTATTGACAGATCTACTTAATTCTGGCAGTTCGCTCTTCCGCAGAGCTAACATGGAGATAGCTGAAATAAACGGAACTTCAGTTTCAATACAAGAATATCAGCAAATTCTGGATGAATATGAAGAGTTTGCAAAATTGCAGTCAGGCCGTTCCTCCTTAAACGAACAAACGACATTTCAACTACGTGATCAGGCTTGGAGAGACATGATTGACCAGGTACTTCTTGGTGAAAAATATGAAAATCTTGGTCTGTCCGTTACCTCTGACGAATTGTTATCAATGATAACCGGAAAGGACGTACATCCAATGATTCGTCAACTATTTACTAATCCACAAACAGGTGCGTTTGATCAAGCTCAGCTAGCTAACTTCCTACGCAACAAGAAAAAAGATCCTACGGCCAACTTTTTTTGGCAATTCAATGAAAAACAAATCACTAAAGAACGTTTAAATTCGAAATACACCAACTTGCTAAAAAAGGGAATGTATGTAACCAAATCGGAAGCAGAATTGGAAGCTAACTCTAAAAACAAGCAAGTTAATTTTGATTTCGCTGTTGTTCGTTACAACGCTATTTCTGACAGCTTAGTTGCTGTTAGTGATTCTGAAATTAAAACTTATTACAACAACTTTATTGATCGGTATAAGCGTGATGCTTCACGCGACATTGAATACCTTTCTTTTGAGGTAAAGCCATCTGATGAAGATCGTGCAATGGCTGAAGAATGGGTTTCAAAAGCCAAAGAGATATTTGGGGCTCCTGAAACAGATGCTGCACAGTATGTAAAAATGAACTCTGATGTACCATATGTAGATAGAAACCTTAAATACGATCAACTTAGTACAACATTGCAAGATTTCGCCTCTACTGCTAAAAAAGGTGATGTTTATGGTCCATATCTTGAAAATGAAACTTATAAACTAACTCGTTTAGTTGCAATTAAGCAGCTTCCTGATTCAGTAAAAGCACGTCATATCCTGATTAGAAATAATACCCCTGAAAAAAACGAAGCCATTGCTGATAGTTTAATGACCTTAATTAAAAAGGGTGCTAACTTTGCTAAATTAGCTCGAGAGTTCTCTGAAGATCCAGGTTCGGCTGTCAATGGTGGTGACTTGAGTTGGTTCGCAGAGGGCGCAATGGTAAAACCATTCAACGATGCTTGTTTCAACGGAAAAAAAGGAGATGTTGTAAAAGTTAAGTCACAATTTGGTGTTCATATCATCAACATTCAGGATAAAGGAAAACCAGTGACTAAATACAACATGGCTACCCTTGAAAGAAAGATCACATACAGCTCTAAAACATATCAGCATGTTTACTCTCAGGTTACAAAATTTGCAGCATTGAACAACACTCAAGAAAAGTTCAATGAAGCTATCACAAATGAAAACCTGATTAAACGTTATGGCAGAAACCTTAAAGCAAATGACCGCAGAATAGGTTCCCTTGATTCACCAAGAGAGTTGATAAAATGGGCATTTGAAGCTAATTTAGGAGACATGTCTGATATTTATGAATTCGGCGACGAATTTGTTGTAGCTATTTTAACGGATATTAAAGAAGAAGGACACACGCCGCTTGCTTCTGTTAAGAATCAAATTAAAAGAGAATTACTTAAAGAGAAAAAAGCAGAATACATCATTGCTGACATTAATAAAAAGCAACAAGCCAGTGACAATCTGACTTCATTAGCTCAAAAACTGAACACTACTGTTCAAAATGCCAGCAACATTGCTTTCGAAGCATACCAAATACCTGGAGCAGGCATTGAGCCATCATTAATTGCATTAGCTATTTCATCTGAACTGAATAAAATTTCAGCTCCCATAGCAGGTAACAATGGTGTTTTTGTGGTGAAAGTTACCAATGTATCTGATCGTCCGGTTAATTTGACCGAAGAGAAAAAGCAGTTACAACAAAATGTGAATTTCGCTGTTGACTACCGAGCTTTTGAAGCTATCAGAAACGATGCAGAAATCGTTGATCAGCGTAGCAAATTCTATTAATAGATATTAATTCCTTATAAAAAAAGCGTGGCAATATTACCACGCTTTTTTTTATTTCTTATCAATTTCATTAATACCAGAATATGGTATTAATGAAATTGATATTAAAACTTGCTGCTTTTATTAGCCATGCATATGTATGAAATATGTTCCAAGTTATAATTTTTGATGTCTCTAAAGCCACTTAAAGCACACCTAACCACTAGCGAACAGGAATTCGATACTAAAATGGTTCGCACAACTTTTGGTGGACCATCCTGAAGGACTCATTATACTATTTTAAATAGCTCGTGATGAAGCATTCAAAAACAAATAAAAGCCAACCAGCTACAGCTATTGTTATCGACATTACATGCAAATAAGAATGAATAGATGGTGAGTTTACTGATTGATTTGATATCCAAATTTCAGAGCCGATCCTCTCGTTGAAGAAAATCATAACCCTTACCCGAGTTTTTTAAAAGAATAAAGAAGGTCCCTGAACAGCCCCTGATATATGAAAAAGTCTCCGTTTAGGAGACTTTTTCATTATGCATTTCTTATAGGTGGTATTTATCCCAACAAGCTTTTTACCATGCCGGAAATCTCTTTTCCTTCAGCTTTACCAGCAAGTTCCTTTGAGGCCATTCCCATAACTTTTCCCATTTCTTTCATGGAAGTAGCACCTGTTCTTTCAATAATCGCTTTTACCGCGGCTTCCAATTCCTCATTAGTCATTTGAGCCGGTAAATATTTAGCGATAATATCAGCCTCAGCTAATTCATTTTCGCCCAATTCGGCCCTTCCCTGAGAAGCAAAGATATCAGCAGAATCTTTACGCTGCTTAACCATTTTTTGAAGAATTTTCAGTACATCTTCATCAGCCACTTCTCCTGAAGCTCCCTTTGACGTTTTTAATTCAATAAGCTCCTTTTTAATTCCTCTTAAAGCTTCTAACGCAACCTTATCCTTGGCCTTCATGGCCACTTTGATATCGTTGGTAATTTTTTCTAAAAAATCCATATCTCTTAGTATTATAAGATTCAAATTACAGATAGAAACAAAAAAGCTCTATCACCAGTAGTTATTTAATTCACTACTTCATATCTCTGCTCTAACGATTACCCTAGTCAACGTTATCATGTAAATAAGGATTATCCTTACTAATAGTTGGTCCAGTATGAGGATCATCTGACAAAGAAAAACGACTAACCTGCTCTTTTGGAGGGGACTGAGTCATCTGACGGTTATTTATCTGAATATTTTTTCGCTTATAAGCAGGTATATTTTCTAACTGCTCAATTAACCGGTCATCCTCCATCTCTTCCTGACTAATTTGAGGCACATAATAAGAGGCACTCATTGATCTGCCACCTTCCACATAATCACTTCCGGTAAAAGACTCAAATGCGGTTGTTTCCGGCTCTTTTTGTTTTACTACAGGTTTATAAAACTTTTCAATACGTTTTTCCTTCTGCTTTTCCAATTCATCAAAGTCAACCACTCTTTTCTTAGGTCGCTCATCAGCAGCATCCAGTTCTAACTCCATCGGTTCATTATCCGATGCCCCAACAGAAATAACTTCACCTTCCTCATCCAATGAAAAGCGAGTTACTTTTTTCTTATTTTGATCAGGAGCTTCAAAAATATGACCAGCAACAAAGCCGGTGGCAATAATAGTCACACACACTTTATCCTCCATATTCTCATCCGTACCGGTACCCCATATAATGGAAGCATTATCCCCGACAACTTCCTGAACATAATCCGTAATCACACCCACTTCATCCATCGTTATCTCTTCAGTGCCGGAAGTAATATTAAGCAAGATATTTTTAGCTCCTATTATATCATTATTATTTAGCAAAGGTGATTCCAAAGCTGCCTGAATGGCATCAATAGCCCGTTCTTCACCTTGCGCAATAGCCGATCCCATGATGGCCACACCGCTATCTTTCATCACCGTTTCCACATCAGCAAAGTCCACGTTGATATAACCATGAACCGTAATAATTTCAGCTATTCCTTTTGCAGCAGTAGCCAACACATCATCCGC
Organism: Marinilabiliaceae bacterium JC017; assembly: GCA_004296775.1. Taxonomy (GTDB): domain Bacteria; phylum Bacteroidota; class Bacteroidia; order Bacteroidales; family Marinilabiliaceae; genus JC017. The sequence continues at coordinate 70,491 of RHGE01000013.1, read as the reverse complement.
CTTGGAAAAGGCATTAGACAATTTCAGATCACCATACATATCCCGAAGCTTCTCATTATTGATAATCAATAATGAGTCGACATTTTTCTCCATCTCAGAGATCCCATCCAGAGCCTGATTAATCCGAAGCTTCCCTTCAAAACGAAATGGAATAGTAACAATTCCCACTGTCAGGATTCCCATCTCCTTAGCAGCTTTAGCTATAATAGGAGCTGCACCAGTACCGGTTCCACCTCCCATTCCTGCCGTAATAAACACCATCTTGGTATTATCTTCCAAAACAGAAGTTACATCCTGAAGATTTTCAATGGCAGATTGTTTTCCTTTCTCCGGCCTGTTTCCAGCGCCTCGCCCTTCAGTTAATGATTCGCCCAATTGTATCTTAATTGGCACCGGGCTACTGGCCAAGGCTTGTTCATCGGTATTACAAACTACAAAGTTAACGTCTTTAATACCCAAACCATACATGTAGTTTACTGCATTACTGCCACCACCTCCAACGCCAATCACTTTAATGATTGATGACCGGTCTTTAGGTATTTCAAAATTCATCAGATCTTCCACCATATCCAATTCTCTTAATAAACCTTATTCCATTTCAGTATCACGCTCATCAAAAATACCGGCAATACTTTTTTTTAAAGAACCGAAAAGATCTCCAGTTTTATATTCCTTTTTTTCTTTCCTTCTTCCCTTTTTTTGCACAGGATTTTGTTGCGGAGGTTTAGGAGTCATTGGCTCCACCTCTCCAAACAACTCCGGTTCAATCAACGAGCGTTCCGGTTTCTCCATCGCACTTAAAAGCAATCCAATACTAGTAGCATACATCGGCATATGTGCCTTTTCTGGTATAGAGCCATCCAAAAATTGATCAGGTAAACCAATACGCACATCAAGACCTGTCCGGTACTTAATTAATTGCGCCAGGTTTTTAAGTAATCCACCACCACCAGTTAAAACAATACCAGCACCCAACTTGTCATAACAGCCGGATGTCTCTATCTGTAAATTCACGTAATCAATTATCTCCTCCATCCTGGCTTGAATAATGTAGGCCAAACTCCGAAAAGAAATCTCTTTAGGTTCCCAACCGGCCATACCTGGTATTGTTACCACCATATCCTCTCGGGTTATCTCTCCTAATGCCGATCCAAACTGCACCTTCAATGACTCCGCCTGCTTATAAAGCACCGAACAACCATCTTTTATATCACCAGTTACTACATTTCCACCAAAAGGAATCACAGCTGTATGCCTGATAATGCCATCGTAATAAACAGCCACATCGGTGGTACCTCCACCAATATCTACTAATACCACACCAGCCTCTTTTTCCTCTTCGGTTAATACACTTTTAGAAGAAGCCAATGGTTCCAGAATCAGATCCTTCAAATTCAGACCAGCCCTTTTAATACATTTTTGAATATTCTTAGCCGAAGCAATACGTCCCAATACAATATGAAAGTTTCCTTCCAATCGCCGGCCAGACATACCGACCGGATTTTTAACACCTGTTTCACTATCCACAATATAATCCTGCGGAATAACATGCATAATCTTTTCACCGGCCTCAATGGGTATTTTGTAATTATCATGATACAACTGATCGACATCCAACTGAGTTATTTCAGCATGTTGCTCAATGAAACGATACCCCTTATTGCGCAAACTTTTTATGTGCTGCCCTGCAATTCCAACATATACATCACTCAGCTTTATCTTCAACTTTTCTTCTACCTTCATCACCGCATCCTGTATAGCCGACACTGTTTCTTCAATATTCAACACTACACCACGTTTCACACCGGTAGAAGGCACCTGTTCGATACCCAACAATTCAAGCTTTCCTTGTTCTGTTTTTCGTCCAACAATGGTGACAATTTTCGTTGTACCAATGTCAATTGCAGCAATCAAATTAGATTCCTGGTTCATATTCAATTTCCTTTTGTGCAAACAACTTGTCCGTTATACTTTAGATTAACTGCTTTATACAGATTCCATTCACGAGCTTCCCAACCATTTGAATATAAGGCTTTCAGGTTTCTAAATTTAATTTCCATCCGTGACAAGTCACCAAATATTATTCGATGATCACCCACCCTTGGTATTAAAATAAACTCCCCCTTAGAATCAATATAAATCTGTTCAATTTGCGCTTTCCAAAACGAATTTTGAAAAATATAATTGGCTAATAAAAAGAGATCCTGTCTATTCTTTAATTTACTATAATTCCCGTTTACCACCGGTATGTGAGCGGTATAGTTTTTAAATACCGGCATTCTCTCACCTTGTTCATCCAAATAATAAGATTTTCTTCCATCAAACACCCGGACAATCGGACCCCGCTGATGCACCATAACTTGCAAAGAACCATCATAAGTAAAAAACACCTCACAATTTTTAATGGCCGGATGTTTTTTTAAAAAAGTTTCCATTTTCTCAGCATCCAATAATTTTAATGAACGGCCTAATACCTGCGGATATTTCTCAAGCACCATAGCTTTGATATCCTCTTCTGTAACAAAACGATTATCGATACTATCACAAATCTCGGCATCTATTTGGCCACATACAACATCTGATTTTCCAGCAGCAATAACAGACATAATCACTGGGAAATATAAGATGAGCAGAGACACTCCAAATATTTGTTTAACTCGCCTAACCATTAAAAAAACGTTTCGAACCCGCTTAAATATACTTTTTTTAAGCTTATCTAAATTAATCTCAAATCAATAATTTATTAACATTTTGTTTAAGTGCTATTTATCCTTGATAAAGTTCCGTAATTGTTGTTCTAAAACGGGCACCTCTTTATCTATATCACCAGCCCCTAATGTAACCAACACATCAGGCCAATTGTCCAAAATTTGATCAAAAAGCTGATCACGTTTTAATATTTCTACTTTTTTATTCTTCATAAAATCGACAATCAACTGAGATGAAACGCCTTCAATCGGCAGTTCTCTGGCCGGATATATATCCAACAACAGAACCTGATCCAATTCATCCAGCGAAGCGGCAAATTCTTTAGCAAAATCCTGTGTTCGCGTATAAAGATGTGGCTGAAAAATACCCGTAACTTTCTTCCCCGGATACAACGCTTTTATGGAAGATACTGTAGCTTTGATCTCTTCAGGATGATGTGCATAATCGTCGATAAATACAAACTGTTCCGATTTTATATGATACTCAAAACGACGCCTAATACCCCTAAACGATGTTAGTGCTCCTCGCAATTCATCGGGTGACACGCCTGCTAACAACGCAAGTGCTGAAGCTCCTACCGCATTTTCTACATTCACCATCCCTGGTATCCCTAACGTCAGATTTTTGATGACACCAAAAGGTGAAATCAGGTTAAAACGATACAGGCCTGTTCTAAGCGTTATACCGGTTGCATAAAAATCAGCCTTTTCGTTTACTGCATAGGTGAATAACTCCGCATCTTCCGGCAACTCATCCACAGGAAGCCCTTTCTTAACAACCAGAGCCCCTCCGGCCTGAGTACGATTAACAAATTCCTGAAAGGCATTTTCCACCTCTTCCTTATTACCATAAATATCCAGATGATCAGCATCCATAGCCGACACTAAAGCCAGATGAGGGCTTAACTGCAAAAAAGAGCGATCAAATTCATCTGCTTCAAGCACCACATAAGAAGAGTCATCTGAATGCAAGTAATTAGTTTTGTAATTATTGGAAACACCACCCAGAAAAGCAGAACATCCCACTTCTGACTGTGTCAGCATATGGGCTACCATGGTTGAAATGGTTGTTTTACCATGCGTTCCGGCCACACAGATGCCATCCCAACCACGAGTAATCTCACCTAATACTTCAGCTCTTTTCTTAATCACAAATCCATTATCTCTGAAAAAATTGAATTCAAAATGTGACTCTGGTATTGCCGGGGTATATACGACCAACGTATCCTTTGTATTTCTGAAAGCCTCCCCAACAAGCATCACATCATCTATATAATGAATACCTATACCTTCATTCTCTAATTCAGTGGTCAAAACTGTAGATGTACGGTCATATCCATTCACATCCTTACAAATGCGTTTAAAAAACCGAGCCAGAGCACTCATTCCTATTCCGCCAATCCCAATGAAATATACACTTTTGAAATCCTGGAATCCCATTTACTTACCTTTTAATTTAAATATTTCATTTGCGATATCTGAAGCTGCATCAGGCCGTGCAAACTGCTTTATATGTTTTGCTATTGAAGCCAGCAGATCTTCTTTTTTCACTGTTTCACACGCTATCCCTACCAATTTGGATACATCACTATCTTTAACCAACAAGGCCGCTTCTTTATTGACCAAAGCCATCGCATTTTTTGTTTGATGATCTTCGGCCACATTTGGGCTAGGTACAAAAATCACTGGCTTACTTAGTAAAGCCAATTCGGAAATTGAGCTGGCTCCTGCCCTGGAAACGACTAAATCGGCCACCCTAAATGCGAGATCCATGCGTGATAAAAAATCATAAATCATCACACGTCCCTCATATTTATTACCAATTTTATTCTTTATTTCTTCGTAATAGAACTTTCCGGTCTGCCAAACTACCTGCACATCCTCATCTAAATCTTTCAATCCATTAATAATACCATGATTGATAGAGCGAGCTCCAAGACTCCCTCCAACAATTAATATTGTTTTCTTATCTTCCTTAAGCTGAAAATAAGACATCGCTTCCTCTCTCTCCCCCTCATTTTTCAGGCCTTGTCTTACCGGATTCCCTGTAAGTATGATTTTATCTTTAGGAAAGAAAAGATCCATACCATCATAAGCCACACATATCTTCTCCACCTTTTTCGATAAAATCCGATTAGTAACACCTGGAAAAGAGTTCTGTTCTTGAATCAAACAAGGAATACCCACCTTTGATGCTACCCGTAAAACAGGTCCGCTGGCATATCCTCCCACACCCACGACAACGTCTGGTCGAAAGCGTCGAACAATCTTCCTGGCTTTCATTAAACTTGCTATTAACTTAAACCCAAATGACAAGTTTTTAAGGGTAATCCTCCGTTGAAAACCGGCCACAGGCAAACCTTCAATTCGATATCCTGCTGAAGGCACCTTCTCCATCTCCATTTTACCTTGCGCACCTACAAATAAGATATCCACCTGCGGATCCGTCTCTTTCAATGCATTTGCTATTGAAATGGCTGGAAAAATATGACCACCCGTTCCTCCGCCGCTTATTATTACTTTCATGTTCTCAAATTATATCTTAACCTTTCACTCCAGGAATCACTCTTTTATTTCTTGTTTCTCTTCCATATTAAACCTGCTAACACTAAGTATCGCTCCAAAAGAAAGACAGGTAAATAAAATGGAAGTCCCTCCCATGCTTACCAATGGCAAGGTCTGTCCCGTTACCGGAAATACGCCAACAGCTACCCCCATATTCATAAACGCCTGAAAAACCAACATGAGGGTTAATCCGATAACTAAAAAAGCCGGGAAGGTACGGGTACTCTCTTTCACAATAACACCAGCCCGGTATAGTAATATTAAATATGCAAGCAGGATCAATATACCTCCCCACAATCCATACTCCTCAATAATAATGGCATATACAAAGTCACTATAAGGGTGCGGCAGAAAATATCGCTGTCGACTATTTCCCGGCCTTTTCCCTAGCACCCCCCCCGTGGCGATAGCCATCTTAGACATATTAGATTGATAACTACCATCGTCATCTTCACTCAACTCATCCTCATTCCAAAATCTCTCAACCCTTGCTTTCCACGTTTCTGCCCGATGAAAATAAGGTACATAGGAAGATAACAACATCACCAACATTAATAAAAGAGCAGCTGCACCAATAGTACTTAACAGATACTTCATGGGGATACGCCCGATAAACATGAGTACCATACTAGTACCTCCGATTAAAGCAGCTGTTGAAAAATCTTCCGTAAAGATTAAACCACATACAATCATAACATGGATGATAATCGGTTTAAAAGCTTTACCGGCCGATTTACCGTCTTGTTGATGCTGTGCCAATATCCTGGCGATGTACATCATCAAAGCCAACTTGGCAAATTCAGAGGGCTGAAACGATACACCAACTCCTGGAACAGTCAACCATCTGGATGCCTGGTTCAAACTTATCCCTGAAACCAACGTAACACCTAATAGCCCAATCGCAATATATAGAATTACAACAGATAATCGACCGAATAATTTATAGGGCAGATTATGCACAAAAACAATAATCACGATACCTGCAATCAAAAAACCAACATGCTTAAAAAGATAATAGATAGCACTCCCGGAATGATGTTTTGCCGCCAAGTTTCCGGTAGCACTATATACAACCAACCCGGAAAACAGGGCTAAGAAAAAAATTATTCCCCAGATAACCCGATCACCTTTGAAGTATTTATTAAACGCCTCGTTAATCATGCTATATTACAGATTACACACACTCTCTTTAAACAGCTTACCCCGTTGTTCATAATTATCGAACAAATCAAAGCTTGCACATGCCGGAGACAATAACACAACATCGCCTTTTTCACCAAGCGTATAGGCCTTTTGCACCGCTTCTTCCATTGATTGTGCCTCAACAACAACAGGCAACATTTCTCCAAAAGCATCCAACAATTTCTGATTATCCTTTCCAAGACATATCAATGCCTTTACCTTTTCCTTCGCCAATCCTGCCAATTCATTATAATCATTCCCTTTATCAACTCCACCAGCAATCCATATAATAGGACTCGACATGCATTCCAAAGCATACCAGGTAGAATTAATATTTGTTGCTTTAGAGTCATTAATAAATTCAATTCCTCTAACGGAAACCACCTTTTCCAAACGATGCTCCACCCCTTTAAAACTGGATAGGCTTTCCCGGATAAAACTTTTCCTCAGTTTCAGCACATGGGCCGCGATACCCGCAGCCATTGAGTTATATAGGTTGTGCCGCCCTTTTAGGGACAAATCTTTTAATGAAATGCTCATGACTTCTCGTTTAGAGTTAATAATCACATTTCCCCCATCTACATATGCTCCTGCCTCAAACTTCTTATCAATTGAAAATGGCATTTTAACTGCTGCCACTCTTCTTTTCTTCAATTCATTTTTTATTACCTCATCATCCCAGCAGTAAATAAAGTAATCCTTCTCTGTCTGGTTCTGTATTAACCGAAACTTCGAATCGACATACTTTTGCATATCATATTCATATCGATCCAAATGATCCGGAGTAATATTCATCATTACAGCCACATCAGCCTTAAACTGATACATTCCATCCAACTGAAAACTACTCAATTCGATCACCCACCAGTCAGGCTGGCATCCTTCTGCCACTTGACGAGCTAAACTGATTCCCACATTACCCGCCATTTCCACCTTTACGCCTGCCTGTCTCAAAATATGTTTAGTTAGCAACGTTGTAGTGGTCTTCCCATTACTTCCGGTAATACATATCGTACCACCTTTTAAATAACGTCCTGCAAACTCAATCTCAGAGATCACCGGTATGTCTTTTCCCTTTAATGCTTTTACTAAAGGAACATTATCAGGTATCCCGGGACTTTTCACTACTTCATCAGCATCCAAGATACGTTTTTCAGTATGCTGCAATTCTTCATATTCAATGTTGGCCTGCTCCAGTTCCTGTTTATACTTCTCTTTAATAGAACATTTATCTGAAACAAACACTTGCCAGCCTTCCTTTCTTGCCAACAATGCTGTTCCAACACCACTTTCACCAGCTCCTAATATCACCAACAATTTATTCATGCCGTATTCCTCTTATCTGATTTTCAGAGTAACAATTGTTAGAACTGCCAATATTATCCCGACAATCCAGAATCGTGTTACAATTTTTGATTCAGTATATCCCTTTAATTGGTAATGATGGTGCAATGGTGCCATTTTAAAGATGCGTCGCCCTTCTCCATACCTCTTCTTTGTATACTTGAAATAAGATACCTGTATCATTACCGATAAATTCTCCACCAGAAAAATTCCACATAAGATCGGGATCAATAACTCCATCCGTATTAATATGGCAAATACGGCAATAATTCCTCCCAAAGTAAGACTTCCTGTGTCCCCCATGAACACCTGAGCCGGGAAAGAGTTATACCATAAAAATCCTACAGTAGCTCCTATAAAGGCACCAATAAACACTACTAATTCCTCAGAGTGTGGGATGTACATTATATTGAGATAATCAGCATATATGGTATTTCCCGAAACATATGCAAAGATCCCCAAGGTGGTACCGATTATGGCAGATGTCCCGGTCGCCAGGCCATCCAATCCATCAGTAATATTAGCTCCATTAGACACCGCAGTGATGATGAAAATAACGGCAAAAGCAAATATCAACCAGCCCCATTGCTGTGCTTTATCACCCAAAAACCAGACCAACGAAGAATAATCAAACCGGTTATTTTTGAAAAACGGAATAGTAGTAATAGTTCCTTTTACATTGTGAATAACAGGCGCCTCTCCTGTTTCATGTTCAATACTCTGAACCGTTGTCACCTCATCACTTTGTTTTTCCCGGATTACAACATCTTCATTTAACATGAGGGTTAAAGCCACAATCAATCCCAATCCAACCTGACCTGCAATTTTAAACCTACCAGCCAATCCTTCCTTATCTTTCTTAAAAACCTTGATATAATCATCAACAAAACCAATTGCACCCAGCCAAACAGTAGAAATAACCATTAGGATGATATAGATATTTTCCAGTTTTGAAAATAAAAGAGTTGGTATAAGAATGGATGCAATAATGATAAGACCACCCATTGTGGGAGTCCCTTTCTTCTGATATTGTCCTTCCAGACCAAGATCTCGCACCACCTCACCTATCTGTTGTTTTTGTAAAAGCCTGATAACCTTCTTCCCAAATATCGTTCCAATCAACAGGGAAAAAATGACAGCCATTCCCGTCCGGAATGAAATATACTGAAACATCCCTGCTCCGGGAAAGTCCAACTCTGACAAATAATGAAAAAGATAATAAAGCATGTTCTATATAGTTTTAGCACTGAAAAATTTCCCTGATTACTTCACGATCATCAAAATGATGGCGAATTCCTTTTATCTCCTGATAGGTCTCATGACCTTTTCCGGCTACCAACACAATATCTCCCGGTGTGGCCACCATGCAGGCTGTTCTAATAGCTTCTTTGCGGTTAACAATAGACAGCACTTTCATGCGATCAGCAAAAGCAACCCCCGTCATCATGTCCTCAATAATCTTTTCCGGGTCTTCACTTCTGGGATTATCAGAAGTAAGAATAACCTTTGAGCTACCAACAACAGCCTCATGCGCCATTTCCGGGCGTTTAGTTACATCCCGGTCTCCTCCGGCTCCCACAACTGTAATCAATTGCTGATTGGGTTGTCTGATCACATTAATGGTTTCTATCACATTTCTGAGGGCATCAGGAGTATGGGCGTAATCCACAATAGCTGTCTTGCCTTCTTTAGATCTAATAGTTTCAAACCGTCCTTCTACCGGCTGCAAATTACTCAATGTCACCAACACTTCCGGGCGATCAAATCCCAACAACAAAGAGGCTCCGTATACCGCCAGCAGATTTTGCGCATTAAAATACCCAACAAAAGGAGTCCACACTTCGGTCCCGTCAATATCGAGTTGCATGCCTTCAAACATACTCTCAATGATACGTCCTTTATAATTAGCCATCTCTCTCAATGAATAAGTAAGACAGGAGGCTTTGGAATTTTGAACCATCACCAACCCATTTTTATCATCGGCATTCGTTAACGCAAATGCCTCCTTATCCAACTGGTCAAAAAAACCTTTTTTAGCGTCAATATACGCTTTGAATGTTTTATGATAGTCCAGATGATCATGGGTAATGTTAGTAAAAACACCTCCATTGAAACTCAAACCAGCTATTCTGTTTTGGTCTACAGCGTGCGAACTTACCTCCATAAAACAATATTCACAACCAGCGTCAACCATCTCACGCATCATCCGGTTAATTGACACGGCATCGGGTGTTGTATGAGTTGCTGGCATTGGCTTGCCAGCGATATAATTCGTTACGGTTGAAAACAGTCCAGCCTTATATCCCAACATCTGAGCCATGTTATAAAGCAACGTTGCAATTGTCGTCTTACCATTGGTTCCTGTTACACCAACCAAATTAAGCTCCCTTGAAGGATACCCATAAAAAGCAGAAGCCAGCACCCCCAAAGCTTTGGAACTATCAGCAACAACAATAATGGTAGCATCATCAGGTTTTTCTTTCGGTTCATTTTCACAGATAACAACCCGACAACCACTTTCAAAAACCTGAGAAATATAATCATGCCCATCTACATGTGTTCCTTTTACAGCAACAAATAGACAATCCTCTTTGACTTTCCTTGAGTCAAAAACCACCTCACCGATCTCCTTCTTGTCAGATCCCTTAACTTTAACTTTTTCTATTTCGCTTAGTAAGTCTGTTAACTGTTTTTTCATGTGCATTTCCTCTATAATAGTTAGCCCCGCAACCTAACATTAATTCAACTTCAGAAAAATCCTGGCACCATTTTTATAGGTCTGGCCCGGAGCTAATGACTGTTCAATTACCTTTCCCACACCATTGATAACAACCTTAAAACCTGCATTTTCCAACACACAAACGGCATCTTTTGCCCCCATTCCATTCACATTCGGCACAATACCCCTTGGAAAACCTTTTGGCCGGAATGAAACGTCATATTCACGCGCTTGGGTAGAGATCCATTCTGATTGAATATCTGTATTTTTTAACTTTACTGCTAATTCACTAAACACCCGCTGTAATTCTTCTTTCTTACCTCCTTTAGAGTATGGCATATAATTAGCCACTTCAATCTCTGAAGTCTCCATCATTTCAGGCATTAAATAACTACTTGCATAAACGCGATCGGAAATCTCCTTAAAAACTGATCCAGCCACCACATTTCCGTAATAGACATTATTCGAAGGTCCGGTTACCACCACAACACAACTATAAACCGGTTTATCCGCTGGAAAATACCCAACGAAAGAAGCCTGATACTCTACCCCGTTTTTTCCATGATAACCGGTCGTCCCTTTTGCTATTTGAGCCGTCCCTGTTTTGCCTGCTATTTTATAACGATCATTTTTAATATTTTTTGCTGTTCCTTTTTCAACCACCCCTTTAAGTAATTCATGCACCTTCTCTACTGTCTCCAAGGAACAGATCGAAGGATGTATCTCTTCCGGGTTAAAAACTTGCTCAATTTCACCATGATGCGATATGGCCTTCACCAACATCGGCTTCATCATTCGTCCGTTATTAGCTATGGCATTATAAAATGTCAAAATCTGCAAAGGCGTTTGCTTTAATTCGTACCCAATGGACATCCAAGGCAATGTAACTCCTGACCAGGAAGGGTCTCCCGGGTATTTGATTAATGGCCTATCCTCCCCTTTAATCTCCAGCCCTAAAGGCTCATTTAATTTCATCTCATACAACCGATCAACAAACCTTCGCGGATTATCCTTATAATTCTTAAAAATAATCTTTGAAATTCCAACATTAGATGATTTTTCAAACACATCCCTAACCGTTATTTTTCCAAAACCACCATGATGGCTATCTTTCATTGTCCGGTCATAGAACCGACAAACACCTCTACCTGTTTCAATGGAATCGGATAATTTAACCACTCCATCTTCCAAAGCAACAATCATTGAAGCCAGCTTAAAGGTGGAACCCGGCTCTGTGGCTTCCCCAATGGCATAATTAAAGTGATCCTCTATATAGGCACCTGTGCTTGTCCGTTGCAGGTTCACAATGGCCTTTATTTCGCCCGTTTGCACTTGCATTAAAATAGCCACGCCATGATCAGCATTCTGCTTTTTCAACTGCTTCATCAAGGCATTCTCCGCTACATCCTGAATGTTAATATCGATGGTACTTACAATATCTTTTCCATCAACAGGCTCCAACTGCTCTTCCGTCACCCACCGCCCCGACACCCGGGTACGATTACTCAATCCATTAAGTCCGCGCAACTCGCGATTATAAGCCCGCTCCAATCCAACCATGCCACCTTTATCCTTCTCTCCATACAATTTTCCAATGGTACGGGAGGCCAAAATTCCAAATGGCAGTTTTCGCCTGTCATATTGTTTAGGTATAAAGCCTCCCTTATTGGCACCTAAACGAAACAACGGAAACGTTTTAACCACTTGCAAATCGGTGTAAGAGATCCTGCGCGGATTCACCCTAAAATATCTATTACCCTTCTGGCGGGCTTTTTTTAATTGTGTTCGATAAGTAGATGCTGAAGCATTACCAAAAAAACCGGCAAGACAGATAGCAAGACTATCCACATTATTATTAAAAACCTCATCCGTCAATCCCCCAGCCAACATATCCATATAGATTCTGTAACTAGGTACGGAACAGGCTAACTTGCGCCCATCGGCGGCCAGGATATCACCCCTGTTGGCTTCAATGATAATATCCTTATCCGTTTGCATTTTTTCTTTCTCACGATAAGCCGCACCTTCTACGAACTGCAACACAAAGACATTACCCAATATCCACAACGCCAGCACCAGTACCAACAGGTACAAGATACCAAAACGCAATACGATATCCTTTTTAATCTCCATGTTACAATTCTGCTTATTTTGAAACTTCTAATTTTCGAGGAGGTTCGGTCAAATCCTCCAGCTTCAGACCGTTTGCCTCCACTTTCTTCAATACTTCACTTTGCTTACTCATAAACATTAGTTCCGAAGACGTGGTAATAGCCTCATACCTCAACTCTTTCAGCTCCCTGTTTAAAACAGAAATCTCTTTCATCAACTCTTCCACTCGATAGTGATTCCCAATGTAGAGATACCCCAGAAACACAACGAATAAAATAAAAGGTAATTGCGCTACGACCAGTGAACGGGTTAAAATTCGCCCGTTTATGAGATCTTTAAAGGAGAAATTTTTAAACTCTTTAATATCTTCATTGGAATGAACAAACTCTTTAAAAAGGTTTTTCTTCCGACTCATAACTTTTCAGCAATTCGAAGTTTAGCACTACGCGCCCTGCTATTGCGTTCTATTTCTTCATCGGTTGGGACAATCACCTTTCTGTGTGTGGCTTTAAAAGGCACTTGAGCCCGTCCAAACAAATCCGTTTCCGCCTGTGTCTTATTACAATCCCCGGTCCTGATGAAATTTTTCACCAACCGATCTTCAAGGCTGTGGTAAGATATAACCACCAATCGACCACCAGGCTTGATAACACTTGCCGATTGCTCCAGCACTTGTTTCAAGACATCCATCTCATGATTTACTTCAATACGCAATGCCTGAAACACTTTAGCCAGAAACTTATTCACTTCTTTTTTAGGTGCTACCTTCTCAGCAATCACTTTTAGGTCAGAAGTCGTTTTGAAATGATGATGTTGTCGAAAGTTGACAATTTCCTTCAATAAAAACCCTACCTTTTTGATCTCTCCATACTGCCTAAAAATCTGTCCCAACAACCGTGGATCATAATCATTTAACACATCCGCCGCACTAATCTTCAACCCTTTGCTCATACGCATATCCAGATCAGCATCAAACCTGAAAGAGAAACCTCTCTCTGCAGCATCAAAGTGATGAGACGAAACACCCAAGTCACCAAGAATTCCATCTACAGCCGGAATATCCAGGTAACGAAGAAAATTTTGTAAATACCGAAAATTATGACGTACAAATATCAGACGATCATCATCTGGTTTATTGGTATAGGCATCTTCATCCTGATCAAACACGATGAGTTTACCATCCCCTATCCTACGCAAAATTTCACGACTATGTCCCCCTCCACCAAAAGTAAGGTCTACATAAACGCCACCCGGCTTAATGTCAAGTCCGTCTACCGACTCCTTTAATAACACTGGTACATGATATTGCCCTTCCATCGTATTCTTTTTTTATGCAAAGATATCTGAAGAATTCTCTCCTAAAATCTTTTCCGCTAAATCGCCTAATTCATCCGGATTAATCCCTGTGGCTTCATAGGCATCTTCACTCCACAGCTCAATATGTTTATCAACTCCTATCAACACTACTTCGCGTTCGGCCCCCACCTGCTCCATCAACCGTTTTGGTATTAAAAACCGTCCATTCCCATCAAGTGAAACCTCGGCTAATCCCTTGAAAAATTCACGTTGAAAACGCGTATGTTCGCGCTTATAAAAATTTATCTTACTCCGTATTTTCTCAACCTCCGCCTCCCACTCCTTATATGGATAGAGAATCAAACAATTCTCAAACAAGTCTTTCCTAACCACAATACGATCCTGTTCTCCGGCCAACATTATTTTCTTAAACGCTGACGGCAGCACGATTCGCCCCTTTGCATCGGACTTACACCTAAAATCTCCGATAAATGCGGCCATTGAAGTTTCGTTATAATGGGGTAAAAATAGATAAATTCCATTCCATAATCAACCACATCTAACCACATCAAACCACTTTGTTGAAAACTTTCAACTAACCAGCCATTATTAACACTTCATCATTGATTCTCCTTAAGTTTCATTGACTTTTTTTGGATATTTTTTTCTAACATTGAGCTTCTTTTTTGACTACGTGAGGCTTTCGAGGGAGCCAGAATCCATTAGAAGGAAGAAGTAACCAAATCGTAAGTCGTTCGTAAAAGGCTAATTCTGATAAAAAACAAATGAACACAAATCAAAATTCACAACTAGAATCAGAGATATCACAATGAAAGAGGAAAAAACAAACATGGAAAAAAAACTTATTGACATTGATCTCGTTTTTGCCTCAAAAAATCCAGGATTATACAAGGTTTTTCCTAAAATCATCCTCCGTTTTCTGAAAAAAATTGTTCATCAGGATGGAATAAATGAGTTTATTGAGACACACAAACATCTCACCGGAATCGATTATGCCGAAGCCATCATAAAACGATTTGGCGCCAAATACACCATTGTCGGGAAAGAAAATATACCTGCCAAAGGACGCTTTATCTTTGCCTCGAACCATCCGCTTGGAGGCCTTGACGGCATGGCGCTTCTCAGTGCTGTTGGCCGAATACACCCAAATATTAAGTTTCCGGTTAACGACATCCTGATGAGCCTGGAAAACCTCAAGTCAATTTTCATTCCTATTAATAAGCACGGAGGGCACAGTCGCGAAGCGGCCCGAATACTGGAGACATCTTATGCATCCGAGGCACAGATCCTGATGTTTCCGGCCGGATTAGTATCCCGAAAGATAAAAGGCAAAATTATTGACCTGGAATGGAAAAAGAATTTTGTAAAAAAAGCAATCCAGCACAAACGAGATATTATTCCGGTACATATTAGCGGCCATAATTCCCATTTCTTTTACAACCTGGCAAACCTGAGAAAAAAATTAGGCATTAAGGCCAACATTGAAATGCTCTTTTTACCCGATGAATTGTTTAAAGAACGAATTAAAGAGATTACCATCACGTTTGGCCAACCAATTAGCTGGGAAACCCTGGCCTCAGGCGGCTCTCCGAGAGATTGGGCCCAAAAAATAAAAGATCAGGCCTACGCCTTGACAAAAATCAATTAAATTTGTATCGATCTAAACGATAAGAATTCAATGAAATTAAATAAACCTATTATACCTCCAGTTCCCAAAGAAGAGTTGGAAGCAGAGTTAACCCAAGAACGATTTGTCAGGAATACCAACAAAGGGGATAATAAGATATACGAAATAACGGCTCATGATTCGCCTGCCTTAATGCGCGAAATAGGACGCTTGCGGGAGATCACATTCCGAATGGCAGGCGGCGGAACCGGCAAAGAGATAGATGTTGACGACTACGACACTGCCGAAACACCTTACAAGCAATTGATCGTTTGGGATCCCATCGAAAAAGAGATTCTAGGCGGTTACCGTTATATCATGGGATATGATATCCCAAAAGATGCGGATGGCAATGTCATGCTGGCTACTTCACGTCTTTTTCACTTCTCAAAACAATTTGTGGATGAATACCTGCCTTATACCATCGAATTAGGCCGTTCGTTTGTTCAGCCCCAATACCAATCAAGTAAAGCAGGAGCCAAAAGCCTGTTTGCCCTGGATAATCTATGGGACGGCCTGGGATCACTTATCGTGGACCACCCGGAGATGAAATACTTCTTTGGGAAGGTAACCATGTATACACACTTTAACCAACATGCCCGGGATATGATTCTTGGTTTCATGGGAAAATATTTTAATGATCCGGACAACTTGGTTTACCCACACAAACCAGTTAAAATTGGCCTGTCTGAAGCTGAGCTTAAAGAACTTTTTAGCGGTAATAACTTCATGGAGGATTACAAGATCCTGAGCAAGGGTGTGAGGGAATACGGTGAAAACATTCCCCCACTGATCAATGCTTACATGAGTCTTTCTCCTTCAATGAGAAGCTTCGGTACAGCCATTAATGACCGCTTTGGAGATGTGGAAGAGACTGGCATTATCATTACCATTAATGAATTCAATAAAGCCAAAACCGATCGGCACGTGAAGACATATAATCCCAACGAGCCACACGATAAATAAAATAAACAAAACCTCATAGGAAAGAGTTATAAACACACCAGTTTATAACTCTTTTTTTATGACTAAAACATACGATCTGGTTGTTATCGGAAGCGGCCCGGCAGGTTACTCAGCTGCCGTAAGAGCACTTGACTATGGACTTTCCGTCTGTTTAATAGAAGGGAAACACCTGGGCGGTACAGGTATCATGCACGGCGCCCTAACCTCAAAAACCATGTACGAATTATCGATGGACTACTCCATCGCTGCCCGGATAGACAGAGGTTATCGCAGCAGCAGCCTGGCAGTGGACTATAGCAAGGTTAAAAAAACAGTACTTCAAGCAGCCAAAGAGAAACAATACCAAATGCTCAGCCAGATAGAGACCTTCTCACCGGGACGCATGAAAAACGGTTCACTTTCTATACTCAACGGTTGGGCCACCTTCACAGACCCCTTCACTCTTTCTGTAAAAACAACGGAAGGCACCCGAGAGGTGAAAGGAAAAAACTTTGTGATCGCCACCGGTTCGCGTCCACGTGAATACCCCGGATTGCAAATCGACGGGGAACGGATCATCAACTCCGAAGGCATTTTAAATATTGATCACTTCCCCGAGCGGATGCTGATCATAGGTTCAGGAATTATCGGTTGCGAATTTGCCACCATCTTTTCCAATTTCAAACAAACAGAAGTACACCTGCTCGACCGCGCCAACCGGGTACTTCCATACGAAGATGACGATATCAGCAGCTTTGTTTCCGCCAACCTGGAAAACAACGGGGTCATTATCCATCATACCGCCACCCTGCGCACCATACGCAAACACCCCTCGCACCTGGAGGTGGTGCTTGACTACCAGGATGGCCACAGCAAGGTAATTGAAGTGGACGTGGCGCTGGTAGCCATTGGACGCGAACCCAACACCAGGGGACTGGGACTGGAGAAGATTGGCATCCTGCCCCAGAAAGGCGGTTCCCTGCCAATCCTGGACGACTGCGTCGTGCGGGACGGACACAGCCATTGCCACATCTACGCCGCCGGTGATGTAACCGGCCACGCCCAGCTCTATAGTGTGGCGGAATTCCAGGGCCGCCTGGCAGCTGAAAAAATCGGCGATATTCCCAGCTATGAACTGGATTACTCCCACATGTCAACCCTCATGTTTTTTAAGCCGGAAGTGGCAGCAGTGGGCGCCAACGAAAAACAACTACGCGAAAAAGGCACCTCTTACAAGGTGGCTTTCTACAGCAACAAACTGGTGAACCGGGCCATTGCCATGCGCAACACCCGGGGATTTGTGAAAATACTGGTAAGCAACGATGACGAGCAACGCATCCTGGGCATGCGGGCGGCCGGCCCACAGGCGTCCGCCTTTATTGTATCGGTGGCCCACCTCATCAATATGGGCAACAGCCTCCGGGAAGTACTCAGGATATTTTACCCGCACCCCAGTGTCACCGAGGGGGTGCAGGAATGCCTGCGTACCCTGAGCGGAAAATCCATTTACAAACCACAAGCCTTTCCGGACCTGATTTACATCCGCGAATGGAATCCTTAAACAAAATTGATCCACCAGCAAATGAAGAACTTTTCCACACAGTATCTCTTTATGCGCAGTCTGTTATCTCTAATCTATCTGTCTCTTGTCTAAGATTAAACACATGAAAAAAAGACATTTCACCTTCCTTGGACTCAGCATCGCCCTCATCCTGGCGCTTGTCTATTTACTCACTCCTTTTCATGTAAAAAAAGCTATCATCTATTGGTATCCTGGCATTGAAGACCACCAAATATTTAAAAACAGAACGGTGGCAGCGTCCGACACCCCTTCCACCTGGCCCTATGCCCACCACTACAATCAATACCAGTTACCAGCTCATTGGCGCGATTCCATCGAGACCTATAAAAGTGTTGCCTTTTTGGTCATTCAAAACGACAGCCTGCTTTACGAAGAATACTGGGACGGTTTTCATACCCACTCCCACTCTAATATATTTTCGGCCACAAAAAGTATTGTTAGTTTACTCATCGGGGCCGCCATTGACGAGGGTAAAATCCAGTCGATAAACCAAAAGGTAGGCGACTTTCTGCCTCAGTTTAAAAAAGGTAAAAATGCCCAACTCACTATTGCCCACCTGCTCACCATGAGCTCCGGTTCCAATTGGGAAGAGAGTTACTCTTCTCCTTTTTCAATGACTACCGAAGCCTACTATGGCAACAACATGGACCATCTGATCTCAAAGATCCATATCACAGACACACCCGGGCAATACTTTTCCTACAAAAGCGGAGACACACAACTCCTGTCCCACCTGCTAACTGAAGCGGTAAGTATGCCCCTGGCCCATTACGCCTCCCAAAAGCTGTGGCAACCACTGGGAGCACGTACCCCGGCCCTGTGGTCGCTAGACACTAAAGCAGGCCGGGAGAAGGCCTATTGTTGTTTCAACAGCAATGCCCGCGATGTGGCACGGCTCGGCGCCCTTGTTCTTCACCGGGGGCACTGGCATGATCAGCAGATCATCTCCGAGGCCTACATCAACGCTGCCACCACACCTGCCAGCCACCTGTTGGATAAACACAACCAACCGGTAGATTTCTATGGGTACCAATGGTGGATTGCCCATCTGGACGGTCTCACCATCCCCTATGCGCGCGGCATTTTGGGACAATACATTTTCGTGATCCCGAAAAAAAATGCCGTGGTGGTGCGACTGGGGCATAAACGCAGCTGGCAATACAAGGACCATCACCCTGTTGATATTTTCAATTATCTGAATGCGGCTTTGGACATTATGGAGAAGAAGGAAGAAGAGAGATAAGCATCCGTCAGCTAAAGCAGACGACAATGGGGAAAAATCAGCTAAAACAGGTGGCAACGTAGAAACAGAAGTTGACTGTGCAAAAAAGAAAGATCGAATCATGCCTCTCTCAATGATAATACTACCAATACACACATCGTTAATATTCTATAGTAGTAAACAATTGACGGCTATACCTTTTGAATTTCAGCTTAATATTTACAACAAAACCACCAAGCATAATCAAAAAGGATCCAATAAAAATAAATCCCCCTTGATATATGGTCACAAAATGATTGCACAAAAAAGCTGCAAAAACAAAAGCTATACACAATGATGTGAAGATAGGAGAACCCATATCAATTTTCCACTTTAATCTTAACGTATCCCGGTCAATATCTAAGGAGCATTTCCCTGATCGAATAAATTTCCAACCGCTATTTCTTTCTCCTCCACTATCTACAGAGGATTGTGTTTTTGCTTGAAAAACAATAATGTCTTCAATTAAGGAAGCACGAAATCCCATTTCCTTCAGAAATGCAACAATTACATCTTGGCTGTCTTTTTTATACGTAATTGCACTTTGTCTTCTTCTTTCAAACTTTAATTTCATTTCCTAATTGCTGTTTTTCTTTTCTAAGGTTTGAAACTATTGGGATTGCAGGAGGCATTCAAAAATAATCTAACAAACTATGTTTAAATATTTTTTCTTCCTTAAAACAAAGCTATTTGAAACAACCTCCCCCACATGGTTTTTTAACTCAACGATTATGTTTCTGCAAAGCTCATACCTTATACATTTTTTTGAAACAGCCCCTCTTAACAAAAATCGAACAGTTCTGGCTGTATCTAAAGGCAATTCATTCATTTCACAATCTGGCTGAAGGTCATAAAGACCGTAATTCCTCAAAACATACAAACTATCAATTGAAACAGGGGTGCACAAAGGAATTAACTGGGCAAAAACCGTATCCTTCTTGTGGAAATAACAGGCCTTCAAACTAACCGTCTCCCCGGGAATAAAATGCGGAACGTTAATTGTAACATAGTCGGAAATAACCAGATAACCACTATAATCCAGAGTTGTCTCAAGAGGAATAATATCAGCTGTAAAACCCGGGTTTGCCGCTTGTTCAGCCTTATTATTTTGAACATATTCACTTTCCCTAATATCGTCAACCAGCGGGATTACTCCACAGCCACATGATGACAACACAATTAACAATCCCAAGAGAATAAGGTTACGCCTCATATTTCTGTCTTTTGATGGTTAAAAGTAAAATAATACTACACCTCTGGTTAGTTATTTCCACTTTTCTAAGATTTTAGAAAAATTAATAGGGATGTAAACATTCAATTGCAATAACTCGTTGGTAGCTATTCCGGAACTTATAAATCATTAC
The DNA here is from genome assembly GCA_004296775.1 of Marinilabiliaceae bacterium JC017. Lineage (GTDB taxonomy): Bacteria > Bacteroidota > Bacteroidia > Bacteroidales > Marinilabiliaceae > JC017. The sequence goes on along the minus strand of RHGE01000013.1, from coordinate 49,726 downwards.
TGGTTAGGCACAATCAAACCACCCCGATTTTCAAACCACCCCGTCCCCCTCCTCCTAATTCTTTCAGGAGGGGAAAAGAGATACCGGGCGACAAGAATCTGAATTGAGAACATTTGATTTGTATCCAGCAAAGGATATTATAAGGCACAGATTGCAAATCTGCGCCAGCGAGGGAATTTACTAGTACGCTCAGCAAAGGCAACAAACACATGACGCTGCGCCAACTACTCCCCATAGACCAATAAAGAAAACTCATTCGCAAGAAAAGTAACGCCCGGACACATGTATTCCATAAGTCTTCTTATTTGATTTCACAACACATCCACCCTAAACAATAAACAGAATAGATAACAATTATATAAACATTTCACTACTCTTTTAATCCGGCAGTCGGCAACTTCAACAACTTGATACACTATTTTTCAACCGATAATTACACCCCCTACCGCTTACTCCTGTCTGCCAACCTTTTTTAAAACAATTATTCTCTCCTGAAATAAGAGCTAAGGATTAAAAATCGCTTCTACAGCAATACATACCGTTAAATAACAATCCATCAAACCCTTTTCCTCCTATTTTTTACCCAAATGCGTACAATCGAATAGTTTCTCCCGTATGCCTTCACCTTTTCTCACCTACGTTTTACTCCTTTCACACGTACCGTGTAATTACACGGTAAGTGTGCCTGCATTTTTTCATACGGTTGTTCGGTTCATTTCTCCCGTACGAAATGTTTCCTTCACACGGTGCCCGGTAAAACTTCTTCCGTGTGAAAATTTCATTACAACCGTGTGTTTAGATCAATTCTCAGTAACAAAACAATATCCTTATTTCACAATTTACTTTCATAACCGTAATACTTTTTCTTTAAATAACCCCAATAGACATGGCATTGGTATGGGGCAATAAAAAACCCCAGCCTGTGAGGACCGGGGTTTTGAATCTTATGCGTTGTGACGGGGCTAATAGGCCCTGATGTCTTTGCCTTCGTAGAAGTTGATGAACGAGTTGTTGACCACCTTGTTGCCACCAGGGGTGGGGTAATTACCGGTGAAATACCAGTCTCCCTTGTCGGTTGGACAGGCTTTATGCAGGTTTTCAACCGACTGATAGACGATTTCCACTTCGGCATCGATGTCGGTTGGCCGGAGCATTTCGGCGATCTTGGCTGAAATTTGTTCGTCGGTGAATGGTTTATAGATTTCCTGCACGTAGTTGACAATTTCCTCTTTCGGGAGGTATTGCTGCTCTTTACATTTTTGGTACACCTCCTCGATGATGTTCTCCTTGCCCTGGTCTTTCAACAACTCAATGGCGGCTGCGAAGGCACAGAAGTCCTTGAGCTTGGCCATATCGATGCCGTAGCAGTCGGGGTAACGAATCTGCGGCGCGGAAGAGATGACAATGATTTTCTTGGGATGCAGCCGATCCAATATTTTAAGAATACTTTTCTTAAGCGTGGTACCGCGCACAATGGAGTCGTCGATGATGACCAATGTGTCGGTTTGGTTTTTCACGATGCCGTAGGTAACGTCGTAAACGTGTGCCACCAGGTCGTCGCGGCTGGAGTCGTCGGTGATGAAGGTACGCATCTTGACGTCTTTGATGGCCATCTTCTCCACCCGGGGCTCCATTTGCAGGATACCTTCGAGTTGTTCGGGGGTGATGGCGGTTCCCAGCTCCATGATTTTTTTCTTTTGAATCTCCTTGAGGTTGGCACGTACGCCTTCTATCATGCCGTAAAAGGCGGTTTCGGCGGTGTTGGGAATGTAGGAGAAGACGGTGTTTTCCAGGTCGTAGTTGACCTTTTCCATGATGGTTGGTGCCAACAGGTGTCCGAGGGCTTTACGCTCGTTGTAGATATCGCGGTCGCTGCCCCGTGAGAAATAGATGCGTTCGAAGGAGCAGGAGGTACGTTCCTGAGGTACGCGAATCAACTCTTCGGAGACGGTGCCGTCTTTTTTGATGATCAGGGCATGTCCGGGCTTCAATTCTTTCACCTCATCGGCCCTGACATCCATGGAGGTTTGAATCACGGGGCGCTCGGAGGCCACTACTACTATTTCATCGTCGCAATAGTAGGATGCTGGCCGAATACCCCATGGGTCGCGGGCTACAAAGGAATCGCCATGGCCCATCATACCGGCAATAACATATCCACCATCCCAACGGCGGCTGGAACGCTCGAGTATTTTCCGTATATCCAGGTCGTTTTCAATGCCCATGGAGATGTCCCGGTTAGAACGGCCTTCGTTTTTATATTGACGAAACAGGAATTGGTTTTCCTCATCAAGGAAATGTCCCACGTTTTCAAGGATGGTAACGGTGTCGGTGTAGTCTTTGGGATGCTGTCCCAAATCAACCAGGGCGTTGAATATCTCATCCACATTGGTGAGGTTGAAGTTACCGGCGAGCACCAGGTTGCGGGAACGCCAGTTGTTTTCGCGCATCACGGGATGGACGTAATCAATGCTATGGTTTCCGAAGGTGCCGTAACGCAGGTGTCCCAGGTAGAGTTCACCGGCAAAAGGCAGGTTTTCTTTGGCCCATACAGGATCTTTGAGTTGTTCAGGATGGCTTTCCTGAAGCTTAAGGAAGGGTTTGTTGATGTGCTCAAACACATCTTTAATGGGGTTGGTAAGATTGGAGCGGTGGCGTGATAAGTATTTCTTACCGGCCGGCTGATCAATCTTCAAGTTCACCACACCAGCACCATCTTGTCCGCGGTTGTGTTGCTTTTCCATCAGCAGGTAAAGCTTGTTCAACCCGTACATCCAGGTACCATATTTCTTCTGATAATACTCCAGGGGCTTCAATAGTCGGATAAGAGCTATCCCACATTCATGTTTAATCTGATCACTCATGCTATCTATCTGTATGGCTTAAAAATTGATGCGCAAATTTATTTCTATTTTTTCAAACCCCCAACCTATCGCTTATATATTAAGGATCTTCTTTGTTTCTGTTTAATTTGTTGATATGGAGTTGCGACAAGCCGCCAAGGCTGTGCGCCTACAGTGAACAATAGCAGGATGAAAAAGTTTATGGGGAGGTTGCATAAATGGAAAGACTGGGGGACGTTTAAAATGGGAATAGCCAATAGCAGGGTATTCGCTTTGAAAATGATTTTCCCTACTCTTACTCGTAACCCTTATAATTATCCCCACTCAAACCCTAACCTGGACAAGCCAGAAAGGGATGTTGCCTTTAGTTTGTTGTTTTAACAAGATTCATTATACACCGCGGAGGCGCTGAGATTTTTCATTAATTACGAGTTGAGATTGTTCTTAGTGTCTTACGGGTGATATTGGTGTATTTATTGGCAAAATATTTTGGTGAGAAGTAAATCATCTTGATACTTTGTACTTGATACTTTTCACTTTTCTGGCTTGTCCAGGTTAGGTAAGTACAGGTTGTTTCAAAATATTTCTATCTGTTTCAATGTATCTCCATTTATCTCTAAGTGTTCCCATCTACTTCCCCCCACCTCCTCAATGAATTTTTTCTAACCCACAGGCCAGAATTCCCGCATTCATTTTCGTCGCGCCCACGCCGGCCCGCTTATTTGACGGGCTCTCCCCGCTTCCCATCATCATGGCCAATCTCATATAATTACTGTAGCGCAATATTCAAACTGAGGTTATTAATAAGCAAAAAATTAGAGTAGCGAGACTTTTAAAAGTATTCTGCAAAACGAACACGAATATTACGGATAAGACACCTAACGGCTCTTTTATTCTCCTGCATTCCTCTTCAAAAAAAGAAAAAAAAAGCCGGTTATCAACGTACTGACAACCGGCCTTTTCATATTATATCTTGATTTAATCTCTATAGTTTCTCCATTTTAACGGCGCCGTCTTTCACGGCATAACAGTTGGGAAAGTATTTCTTCAATTGGGTCATTAATGGTAATGTTTCGTGTTTATGCCTGTAGTTGCCAACTCTCACGCGCCAGAAGGGGGCGTTGTAACGAATCTCCACATCCTCCTCGGGAAATGTAGAGAGGAACTTACTTTTTACTTCCAGGGCTTCTTTCTTGGCCCGGGGACCGGCTCCCGAATACAACTGAATGCGGTACCCGTCAATACCGGCTGCACGTTTATTCATTTCAATGTGTGTCTCTACCAGGTCGGCTATTCCCTCTTCCTGGTGGATAATAATTTTTCCTTCGTCCTCTTCATGTTTCTGCACCTCATCCACCGGATTAACAGAGGATGACACCTTTTGAGCAGTTACCAACAGGGAGCAACACCATAACATTAAAACAAAAATTCGTCTCATAGTATTCATCTTAAGCGCCACAAAGATAATAATTCCGCTAATCTTTTGTGGGTATCGCCAAAACCGGTCGCGGGGCTGTATTAATCATGTCATTGGTAAAGGGGCGAAACATATTAATAAGGGGATTGGTGGAATGATGAATGCGAATGGTGATTAAATCGGCATCTACTTTTTCAGCATATTTATTGAGGTCACGGGCCATGTATTTACCTGACAGGATGGTTTTCTCCACCTCCAGCCCGGTTTTGTGCTTTAGGTAGCGTTCCACTTGGCCAATAAAAGCACCCACCATTTTAATGATAAACGAGAAGTTTGATTCTTTCAATCCTACCAGGTAAACCTTGGCATTGTAAACCTTGGCCAGACCGGCTACCACGGGCACTTTTTGCCTGCTGGCACGATTAAAGTCAATGGGTAAAATAATTTTGCGCAAGCCCTTGCCATATTCCATTCCATGTCGCACCACCAAAATGGGGCACGGGGCATTGGCCACTAACCGGTAGGCATTACTACCAATCCATTTATCCTCGAAACCGGAGATCCCATGCGATCCGACAACAATCAAACTGGTGTCGTCGTATTTTGCCTGGTTGGCTATTTCACGCACCACATTTCCTTCTCTCACCCGCCAATCAATCTCTCCTCTGATGACCTTGTACTCCTCCTGTGTCTGTTCAATCAATGAAATCATCCAGCTCTCTACCTGTCCGTTGATTCTCTGGGCTATTTCATCACGGGCAAAAGCAGGGGAATAATGAGCACCTGTTTTGATATGAATAATTCTGACATGTGCTTTTAATACATTGGCCATGGCAATGCCATACTTAACAGCATTGAGTGAATCATGGGAAAAATCTACCGGAACAAGAATACGTTTCATAATTCTACCATTTTAAGTTAAGAAGCAATACTCTATACTACTTTGCAAACCAAATAACGGTTACGATTTTTGAATCATTGGCATGCCTGATTATTTATTCTCAACATGATTGAGCGTTGTCTAAACTAATAAAAAGATGGGAAGAGAGAAAATGAGAAAAGGGCAAATATTCACCAATAATAGGGGATGGGTTGATTTGTGACCGTTGAAGCGGAACTACCAATCAAGTAATTACAAAACGTAATGAACAATTATCGGCAAAAACCCTCTTAATACTATCCATTTTAGCTCATGTACAGAAGGTTATTTGGCAATATGGTTACAACGATTAACTTTGCACAGTTATTTTGATCCGGCCCCCGTTACTGCTTTGACCACCAAAAGTCGATGCATGGTACCCGCAGGCTGATATTAACAAACGACTATTTACCTCAAGCAATACCAATTGCAGAAATGTGATTGAAAATAAAACAATAATAGGATGAAGACAGACAATGTGCGGCCCCTGATTAGTAAAAAAGAAGGAAAAAAGCTCTACATAGAAACCTACGGCTGCCAAATGAACGTGGCCGATAGTGAAGTGGTAGCCTCCGTAATGGAGATGGATGGTTATGGTGTTACTTATGAACAAACGGATGCCGATGCCATTTTTATCAACACGTGTTCAATCCGGGATAATGCCGAGCAACGCGTATTGGGGCGCCTGGCCCAATTCAAAGCGCTTAAGAAGAAAAAACCTCACCTGGTGATTGGCATTATCGGCTGCATGGCCGAAAGAGTCAAAGATAAACTATTTAAGGAGGGTGCCGACATTGTTGTGGGACCGGATGCCTACCTGGATCTGCCCAACCTGATTGGCATGGCCGAGCAGGGTGAAAAAGCCATTAACGTGGAGCTGTCCACCACCGAAACCTATGCCGATGTACTTCCTGCCCGTTTGGGGAAAGGTCGTATCTCTGGCTTTGTGTCCATCATGCGGGGGTGTAACAACTTCTGTTCTTATTGCATCGTCCCCTATACCCGCGGACGTGAACGAAGCCGCCAGCCGGAGAGCATCCTAAAAGAGATTGCCGATCTGCAAAGCAGGGATTATAAAGAGGTAACGCTATTGGGGCAAAATGTAAACTCTTTCTTGTGGAAAGAAGAAAACCAAACGGTCACTTTCCCACAGCTATTGGAGATGGTAGCGGAGCAATTTCCAAAAATGCGTATTCGTTTCACCACCTCCAATCCTAAAGATATGAGTGATGAAACCCTTTATGCGATCGCTAAACACCCTAATCTGTGTCGTCATATTCACCTGCCTTTGCAATCGGGCAGCGACAACATCCTGAAGTTGATGAATCGTAAATACAACAGCGAATGGTATAAGGGCCGCATTGAAGCCATTAAAAGAATCATTCCTGACTGTAGCATCACCACGGATGTATTTACAGGCTTTCACTCCGAAACAGAAGACGATCACAAGGCGACCATGGCATTAATGGAATGGAGCGGTTTTGATCTGGCGTATATGTTTAAATATTCAGAACGACCAGGTACCTATGCCAGCAAACACCTTCCAGACAATGTACCAGAGGAAATAAAAAGCCGTCGTCTGCAGGAGATCATTGATATGCAAAACAAAATCTCAGCAGAGAGTAATAAAAGAGATATAAATAAAACATTTGAAGTATTGGTTGAAGGCGTTTCCAAGAAATCAAAAGAGGAACTTTTTGGCCGTACTTCCCAGAATAAGGTGGTGGTCTTCCCGCGTGAGGACTTTAAACCTGGTGATTTTGTTACCGTCCGGATAACCGATGCCAGTTCGGCTACCTTAAAAGGTAAAAACGTACAGTAAACAACCGATCTATGGATGATAAAATAAAAGATTTCAAAGCGTATCGCGAAAAGATGAATGAACGTCTTTTAGCAGCCAATAACAATAAAGTCATCAAACGTATTTTTAATCTCGATACCAACACCTACATGGAAGGCGCCCTTTCATCCAGGGTAAAAGAGATGTTGGGACTTGTCAGCTCAATGGTACTCCGATGTGATGATTGCATTAAATACCATTTGGAAAAATGCTATGAGCTGGAGGTTACATCAGACGAAATGATGGAGATATTTGCGGTGGCCAACCTGGTTGGGGGAACTATTGTCATCCCTCATACCCGGAGAGCCATGGAATATTGGGAATTATTAAACCAGGAGGCTCGTTAGCCTCCTGATTCAACCCTAATCAACCCAATAACAGGTTTTCAGAAAAGGGCCTGGAACGGTCATAGAAAAAGAAATACTTGTCGAGGTTGTGTTTCCTCATAACCTTTAACACATCCGTTTTCACATTATACACGATGCGGTATGATAAGATATTTGGTATATGACACTATGTTTTTTCAGGAGTAACCTGAAAAAAAAGCCTCTTCGAGGGATGTTGCCTTTAACTGATTATTTTGACAAGACAATAGATCGTTAGATAATAGTCAGAGATGGCCGTTGCCCATATTGACGACTATATAACCGGATACTACCTCTAGTTTTGACACCTCCAATACAAATCAACAGTATAACACCAAAATCCAATCGACGAGCTTGACCATGATGATCCGAAGCGCGTGAGCCCGTCAAATAAGCGGGCCGGCGCAGGCGCAACGCAGATGAATGCGGGAATTCCGGCCAGTGGGTTAGCAAAAATTCATCAAGGAGGCGGGTGGAAGCATTTATTTGACTAGAGTTTTTTGGTTCCTTTTTGGGGCAATGCCAAAAAGGAACTAGGGTCCGGGACAACGTCCCCATTAAAATACAGAGTCTTTATACCTTGGCATTCCTCGGGAAATGGGTTACTTAACAAACTTGTTCTATGATAGACATTAGTGTCTTACAAGTGATATTGGTGTATTTATTGGCAAAATATTTTGGCGAGCAGTAAATCATCTTGATACTTTTTACTTTTCTGGCTTGTCCAGGTTAGGCCTATATATATCAAGCTCATTGGTAATCTCACAACACCTTGAATTATGAAATGATTCTCATACAATTACTAATGCTTAACAAACTATTAACAGCATAGACAACAGTCAATTTGAACAACATGTTGGTGAAAATTGCTTCCTAAGCACGTAACTACATACCCTTGCAGTAAAAAGACCATTTAATATCTTATTCCCTCCTGATAAATCACAAAGAGTAAATACAATAGCGCGATTTTTCGATGAAATTTCTAAAACTAACCAGATTAAGTTACTTTTGCACCAAACAATTTCCTATTAAAAATGATCAAAAACCTTGATTTTGAATCAATACGCCCATATAAAGACAGTGAAATTCAAGAAGTTCTTGAACGCTTAAAGAATGAGGCGACTTTTCTTGAATTGATTAAATTCATTTATCCGGATTTTCCGCTCCAGGAATTTTTAAATAAACTGTCACAAATTAGCAGCATTAAAGACTTTCAGCATGAGGTGATCTATCCTTATGTGAAAGAAATACTAAAAAACACCACTAAAGGCGTTTTTAGTTCTGGCCTCGAAAATCTTGATCCCAACCAATCATACCTTTTTATTTCCAATCACCGTGATATTGTCCTGGATTCGGCGATTTTGAACATCTTGTTTGTAGAACAAGGCTTTGAAACCACGGAAATAGCCATTGGTGATAATTTGTTGATATACCCCTGGATCACTGATCTGGTTAAGCTCAACAAAACGTTTATTGTAAAAAGGAACGCCCCCGTACGTCAAATGCTAGCCAACTCGAAACTGCTGTCAGCCTATATTCGCCATGCTATTTCGGAACGAAATCAAGGCATTTGGATTGCCCAACGGGAAGGGCGTTCTAAAGATGGTGATGACCGCACACAGGTAAGCCTTCTGAAAATGCTCAACATGAGTGGGGAAAAAGATTTTGCCCAAAACGTCTCTGACCTGAATATCGTGCCGGTATCCATTTCTTATGAATATGATCCCTGTGATTATCTGAAAGCATTGGAATTTCTCTACAAGAGAGACAACCCCGATTATCATAAAACACAGAGCGATGATTTAAAACACATGGGAGCCGGGTTAAACGGGCGTAAAGGAAGGGTACATTTCGCCTTTGGCACCCCACTGAAAAAGGAATTGCAACCGCTTAACGACATTCCAAAGAACGATCAATTTCAAGCGTTGGCTGAACTAATCGACGATCAGATACACAACAATTATAAGCTATGGCCAGGTAATTTTGTGTCGCATGACATCATTGCCAATGACAACCATTTTGCCCATAAATACACGGCAGAAGAAAAAGATACTTTTTTAGCTTACATCAATGAACACCTGTCACGCATTGAAGGAGACAGAGACTTTCTCTACCATTCACTGATGGAGATGTATGCTAATCCGGTGAAGAATTTTTACAACGAATAACAACAATAGATTGTTAGATTTCAGACATGAGACATAAATACTAATCACTCGATTGAATATTTGCAATCTCTTCGTCAATTGAAAAATCAACAAATCAGGATATAATTAAAAAAGGGTGAAACCAGTGGTTTCACCCTTTTTATATATAGAGAACGCTATTACTTATTAAGTGCAGCCTCTTTCAGCTTAAGTGCAAGATTAAGTTCTTCCAACTGTTCTGAAGAAACCTGTGATGGCGAATCGATCATCACATCGCGACCAGCATTATTCTTAGGAAATGCAATAACATCACGGATCGAATCGATTCCGGCAAAAAGAGATACCCAGCGATCAAATCCAAAGGCCACACCACCATGCGGAGGAGCACCATATTTAAAGGCATTCATCAGGAATCCGAATTGCTCCTCGGCCTCTTCCGGTGAAAATCCAAGTACACTGAACATCTTTTGCTGCAGCTCATCATTAAAGATACGAATGGAACCTCCACCTATCTCTACCCCATTAATGACAAGGTCATAGGCATTAGCCCTAACCTTCCCGGGTGCCTCATCCAACAAATGGATATCTTCCTTCTTGGGTGAAGTAAATGGATGGTGCATGGCAAAAAAGCGTTGTGCATCTTCATCCCATTCCAATAAAGGAAAATCAACTACCCAAAGAGGAGAAAATTTATTTTTATCGCGTAATCCCAGTTGCTCTCCCATCTCAAGACGCAACTCGCAAAGCGCTGTTAATGTCTTCTTACGAACACCTGCCAATATTAATACCAGGTCGCCTGGTTTAGCATTTGCCGATCCACAGATTTCAAGTAATTTCTCGGATGAGAAAAACTTATCAACAGAAGATTTCACCGTGCCATCGGTATTGTATTTTATATAAATCAACCCGGTTGCACCAATTTGTGGTTTCTTAACAAAGTCAGTCAGCTTATCAAGCTGTTTACGCGTATAACCTGCACATCCTTCGGCACAAATACCACCGACATATTCCGCTTCATCAAAGATCTTAAACCCACTTTCCTTCACCAAGTCAGAAAGCTCAACGAATTTCATTCCAAATCGAACATCCGGCTTATCGGAGCCATAATACTTCATGGCATCTTCATAGGATAGACGTGGAAAATCTCCTTCTATTTCAACATCCCTTAAGGTTTTAAACAGATGCTTAGCTAAACCTTCAAATGTATTCAATATATCTTCCTGATCAACGAATGACATCTCGCAGTCAATCTGTGTAAATTCAGGTTGACGGTCGGCACGCAGGTCTTCATCCCTAAAACATTTCACGATTTGGAAATAACGATCAAATCCGGCCACCATCAATAATTGCTTAAATACCTGGGGCGATTGTGGTAAAGCATAAAACTGTCCCGGTTGCATCCTTGAGGGCACCACAAAATCACGTGCTCCTTCAGGAGTAGATTTTATCAACACCGGTGTTTCAGTTTCTATGAAGTTCTGTGAATTCAGATAATTGCGCACCTCAAAGCCCATGCGATGGCGCAACTCAAGATTCTTACGCACCATATTCCGTCGTAAATCCAGATATCTGTATTTCATTCTCAATTCATCACCACCATCCGTATCATCTTCAATAGTAAAAGGAGGTAGTTCTGATGAGTTAAGAATGGTAAATTGATCAACCAGAATTTCTATTTCTCCAGTTGGTATTTTTGTATTCTTATTGCTTCGCTCGGCAACGTTTCCCTCAATCTGAATAACATATTCTCGTCCCAGCTCTCTGGCCTGGTTACATAACTCCTGGTGTGTTTCTGAATTAAACACCAACTGTGTTATACCATACCGATCCCGCAAATCAATAAAAGTCATCCCTCCAAGGTTCCTTATTTTCTGCACCCACCCACTAAGGGTGACGGTTTCGTTGACATGATTAATTCTTAATTCACCGCACGTATGAGTTCTATACATCTTTAATACGTTTTTGCCCAATTGTTACGCAAATAACAATTAGTAAAATTCCTTAAATGGACCATTAAAATTTATCTTTGCGAAAATAGTAAGAAAATAATAATATAACTCCCGAATTCCCGAGATTACTCAAAAACATGACTAAAATCAATTTCTCCGAGCAATACTTTATGAAACAAGCCCTTATAGAGGCACAAAAAGCTTTTGACAAAGATGAAGTCCCTGTAGGTGCTGTGGTTGTGGCACAACAAAAAATCATTGCCCGAGCCCATAACCTAACAGAAACTTTGAAAGATGTTACGGCTCACGCCGAAATGCTGGCAATTACAGCTGCCACCGAATACCTTTCAGGAAAGTATCTTAACAATTGTACGCTGTACGTCACATTAGAACCATGTGTAATGTGTGCCGGTGCCTTGAACTGGGCTCAATTGGGCAAACTGGTTTATGGCGCATCCGATGAAAAAAGAGGTTATACAAGATGTCAACCACAATTATTACACCCACGCACAGAAATTCAAACGGGCATCTTTGCGGATGAATGCAGAGCATTAATTCTTAATTTCTTTGAAAAAAAAAGAAACTAGTACTAAGTCAGTTGAGAGATGTAAACGGGATAACAATTGAAAAAACTTATTTTCCAATAATTACTCCCGTCATCTTCTTTTGACCTAATACTAGTCCTCAAAAAAATCTAACCTATATCTAAAGAATTAATCGCTGCCAAATAGTTTTTTGGAATAACGCTGACCACCTACAACCACTTCAACTATATAAATATGCTTGTTCATTGGGCTTTCCAACTCATAGGTGTTTGAGGTAACAGTAGCTTGTTTCAACACTTCACCAGTTAATGTAATCAGACGAATGATGGCCGGGTTACTCCTATTTACAAATAAATTATCGTCCATCCGGATAGTGACCTTTTGACCAATTTTCTTAATACTTACGGCCTCAGTCAATGATTCATTCTCTACCTGTTTTGTAACTAAATTATCAGTAAGATGCAAGATAAACCTCTTTTCATCAACAACATCTTCAGTATAAAATTCATATTGAGGTTGATCCTTTAAATTGATGTGCTTACCGGTCTTTAAATCTTCTAATATCACCGTTATATCTTCATTAAAATCAGTGATATTAAAAGCATCAAATATCAGGTTTCCTTCACTCTCCGAGGCAATTTCAATATATAGCGGAATGGCTGTATAATCTCCTATTAACGGAAGCTTGTTAATAACGATCCGCTTATCTCCTTTTTTAGTATAAAGCTTGGGCACCCGCCCATTCGCTTCATAAAATTTCTCCGCATCATTCATGGTGTAATCCAATGACCCATTTTCATCAAAACAGATTGCCGCATAATCATAGGTATACTGGTTGATTAATTTAAACCTCAAGACATTTTCAGGCAAAAGTGTAGTCGCCTTCAATCCGCCCTGATCCGGATCATGAAACCGGGCACCATTATTCACACCAAATGTTCCATTACCACTACTTTTTACCCAAAATGCCTGCATGGGTGCCAAATAATTGGTTGCCACATCATGAGAATTTGTCGGGGTATTAATATCATAGGTAACCACCATACGTTCCCCGTTGATAATGGTACGCAGGTATACAAACTTGTTGATATTATTAAAAGTCCAATACGTCCCGGGTAAATCTTTTTCAAAATTCAAATCCACATAGGCAGGATAAGGATTTGCCATTAGCCACCATCCACTTCCCAGAGGTGTCATTTCATAATTGCCATTATACAATAAACCGCTATAGGTGACAGTAGTAGGATCTTTAAAGTTGAAATGGTATCCTTTCAATGGTTCATCAAAAGCCTCCACATTACTTATTATTTGACTCCAATCTCCAATTGCATTGTCATAGGTATAAAACTTCACCTTACCCGGATCTGCGGCATCATACACAGACGAAACCAAACCATCCATGGCATGGCCTGCATACCACCACGTGCGGGAAGTAAAATCAAACTCAATTTTACTTTCACCGGAACCTAAAATATCGCCCCTGACTATTACTGATGCCAGTTCATCAGTATCCATTTTTATCAACAACGTGCCCTGATTGGTTAAATCACCCGAAATAGTTAAACGTGCCGTTTTAGCAACAGTTAACATGACCATATCTTCAATCAACAGACCGCCGATCTCAATATTTCCGGAAAGTACAGGGGAGTGATTATTTTGACTTGAATTGGGAATAAGGACATCGTCCTCAGCAATCGGCACATATCCACTATCCCAGTTACCAGGCTCATCCCAGTTAGAAGAGATGGTTCCCTTCCAACTTACGGTAGCATTAATACCAGGAATAAATATGGGAGAAAATACAATTAGAAAAATCAATACGCTTCTAAATCCTAAAAGAGATAAGTCAGACCTTTTCATAACACAACTTTAGGAGTTAATAAGGTTTTTCACTTCTATTATCATCCCCCACAACCTCATAAAACATTTCAACACCTATTAAAAGGAAGATCGAATGAATCCATAATTGGGTAGATTTTACATATTAGTCATAAAACTCATATACAGTCCGGTCATTTTTAACCAACCAGTTTATAGCATCAGATATTCTTGGATTCTAATATGTATTTGTCCTGAAAAAAAATAAATAAGGAACTCACCAAGCAATATTACACTTCACTAGTAGCTTGCATGAGTTTTTTATCCAGCACGTTTCCCAGAGAAGAAGGGCGTTGAGAATCTTTAATTAAATTATAAACGGCTAGGATTTCCAAATAGATTTTCTGCTCTATTTTATGAACAGTTATCTGAGGTCTTGAATACTTCTTTTTCATGTCGATCAAATTTCAGCTTCTATATCATACAACAACATACCTCTATTCAAAGAGCTAAGAGAACGCCTAGGACTATTATCCAATCGCAAGCACCACCGGAATAGTTATTATCAATAGCCATCATCTTTTTCTACATTAGAAAAAGATTTTTTCAATAACTATTCCTTTTTTCCTTCCTGTCCTGGTTGATTTCCAAAGATCTATTTACAAGCACTCATACTTGTTAATTGCAATAATCAGAAATAGTAACACACAAATCCTCTTATTTTAACCACGTTATGACAAAGCCCTTTAAAACAAAGAGTAACACAGAAAAAAACCTGTCGAACGGTGCATGTTTTTACACCGACTCTCCTAAAAAATCGGTTATTATCACATGCTGATGATTGCTGCCTAACAATTCACGATTGTAACTTTCCATAAAAAAAGTCATAATTTTAGGTGCTAAATTGACACACATGGCTCAGAATCCACAACTACAACTGGCATATAACTTTATCCAATATACTAACCGGAATGTTTTTCTCACCGGCAAAGCAGGAACCGGAAAAACGACGTTTTTACACACGTTAAAGCAGAACCTGCCCAAACGTATGATTGTGGTGGCACCTACCGGTGTAGCAGCCATTAATGCCGGGGGTGTTACCATCCACAGTTTCTTTCAGATGCCTTTTGGGCCTATTATCCCTTCTGATGCCGTTGCCAACGAGGCACACATCACCAGCAAACGCATTGACAGCAACGTAAAGAAGTTCAGCCGGCAAAAGATCAACATCATCAAGTCACTCGACCTGCTGGTGATTGATGAAATCAGTATGGTACGGGCCGATCTGCTGGATGGCATCGATGAAGTGCTACGCCGGTTTAAAGATCCCAGCTTGCCCTTCGGAGGGACGCAGCTGTTGCTGATTGGCGACATGCAGCAATTACCGCCGGTTATTAAAGATGAGGAGTGGAATCTATTGAGGAATTACTACTCCACCGGCTTCTTCTTTGGCAGCCGTGCCTTGCAGAAATCCAATTACATCAGCATTGAATTGCAGCACATCTACCGGCAAAGCGATTCCAGCTTCATCACTATTTTGAATGAGATACGCGAGAGTAAACTTTCCCGACAGTCACTTGAGGCATTGAACAAGCGTTACCGACCACAATTTGAACCATCGAGCGATGAAGGCTATATCACGCTGACTACCCATAACTCCCGGGCAAACTCAATCAATCAACAAAAACTGGTACAATTGAAAGGCAAGAGTCACTTCTTTAAAGCAGAAGTAGCCAACGATTTTCCGGAATACACCTTTCCCACCGAAGCAAGGTTAGAGCTCAAATCCGGCGCACAAGTGATGTTTGTTAAAAATGATCCATCGCCTGAAAAAGAATTCTACAACGGCAAAATAGGTATCATCACCGGGTTTGATGACGATACAATCTATGTACGCTGTCCCGACTCCTCCATCCCCATTGAAGTAGCTCCCATCGAATGGGTAAACACTAAATACACCATTGACGAGAACACCAAAGAGATCAACGAAACCATTATCGGCACCTTCAAACAGTATCCGCTTAAGCTGGCATGGGCCATCACCATCCATAAAAGTCAGGGCTTGACCTTTGAGAAGGCCATCATCGATGCCAATGCTGCCTTTGCCCACGGACAGACTTACGTGGCTCTGAGTCGTTGTAAGACTTTGGAAGGACTGGTGCTCAGCACCCGCATCAGCGAGGAGGGCATCATCTGCGACCGCATGGTGGCCAATTTTAACGATGATATTCACCAAAACCAACCCGATAACACCACCCTGCTTCAATCCAAACGGAGCTATGAATATTCACTGTTGACGGAATTGTTCAACTTCGATACCATCCTCCGCAGCCTGAACCGCTGTGACAGATCGATCTATGAAAATGAGAAACTGCTGATGGGAAATATCCTCAACCAGGTAACAATCATAAAAACACGGTTGCAACAAGAGCTTGTTGGCGTATCACAAAAATTCAATCCGCAACTCCAATACCTTTTTCAACAGAGTAATACCATTGAGACCAATCACCCCTTGCAGGAACGCATCAAAAAAGCCGCCGTTTATTTCAGCGAGAAAACACAATCTATCTTGTTGGACACCCTGGATCAAACCAGTTTCTCCACCGATAACCAGGCAGTACGCAAAACCATAAAGGAACGTCTCAATCAACTGACCGAATTAGCAGCCATCAAACACGAATGTCTCACGGCCTGTCTTCATGGCTTTGAAACACGCGACTACCTGTCGGCCCGCGCCAAGGCACACATACAGGCGCCTGCCAAAAAGAGATCCACTACCGACGAGCCCGACATTGATACCGTGAAATACCCTAAACTGTTTCACCAGTTACGAACCTGGCGTAAAGGTGTGGCCGATGAAGCCGACAAGCCGGCATTTTGGGTGGCATCGCAAAAAGTGTTGGTACAAATCACCAACCAGCTTCCCCTGAATTTTCTTGTATTAAGAAATATCAAAGGTATCGGCAAGAAAAAACTCAATGAGTTTGGTCCACAAATACTGGCCATTGTGAACGACTTTGTACTAACCAATAACCTGATGGAAACAGCCCGGAAACTTAATGACCAGGCAGAAGAAATTCAATCAACTTCCACGAAAAACAAAGCAGATAAAAAACCGACACAGGAGGTCAGTTATGAACTGTTCAAAGAGGGCCAATCCATTGAAGCCATTGCCCGGCAACGCTCCCTTCAACCCACTACCATTGAAAGCCACCTGGCCCGATATATCGAAACCGGCGAGTTGGAAATTCATCAATTTGTCTCGAAAGAAAAATTAGACGCCATTACTCAATTCTTTAAGAAAAACGATAACATGAAACTCAATGATGCCAAACAGTACTTTGGCAACAAAGTATCTTACGCGGATTTGAAGTTTGTTCAGAAACACTTTCTTTTTATGAGAAAGACGAAGGGGTGATAAGATAAAAACAAATTCCGCATCGCTTGATGATGCGGAATTTGTGGAAAGGTTGGGCAACTAGCCTCCAATGAACTGCCACATAAAAGGATTGCTTGTTGATATCCTCTGTTATATTTATTTTACTGAACCATGTAGTTTTTTTGCAAGAATCCTCCCGACTGAGGGGGATAACCAGTGAAATCGCTTTTAAAAATAACTTCACTCTCAATTACTCTTAACTACTTTAATTTTCCACTCAAGCCGTGGAGGCTCTTACTTTCTCCTACAGTCGAGAAAGTAAGCAAAGAGTCCGCCGACTGCACCACTCGTTCACCCACTACTCCTGAAGTTGATGAGACAGAAAGAACTCGCTCCGCTCAAACAACTTTCTGTCTTTTCATCAACTTCAGGAAGTGGGTCCCGAACTACGTTGCTGAGGTCGGAATCAGCACAACATTGCTATTGTACTGCTAAATGCGATTTCTCTGTGTGGATATAACGGGAAATAAGTTTTCACTCCGCAACACAGGCAACTAAATGAGAATGGAATAAACCTACTCTTTGCTTTTAAAAAGCGGTGATCTTGTCAAAGTAATTCTATCATCTACGCCCTGGATTTTAAGAGATACTACCTCCTGTTCCAGCAATGCATCCACTCTATTATAAGCTTCACAAGCTTCCTGATTTCTCAAATCATGAACATCTGTATCGTTGATTGATTCAATCTTCTGACCAATTTTCAGACCTGCTTCCCGGGCGGCAGAATGGTTCCATATGAATTTAATAACCACTTCATTTCCTACAATATCGTATTTGAAGCCACAAGTCTTATAACCGTCATTGATATAGGTATTACAGATATTTTGGGAATACAATCGTTTACCCGGAAAGTCTAAAATAATATTGTAATATTTAAGAATGCCCGCACCAATCACATCAATAGGAAAATGTGGTGCATCGTCGGTATAGACCACCATGTCATTAACAACTTCACCCCCGAATTTAAACCCTGAAACTTGCAATAGTTTATGAATGGACTCGTCCTTTTTAGCACCCTCACCCAGGCCTGTTGTGTATAACCTGCCGGTGCCAGTAATAATTTGTTTGTTTCTAATCCAATCGATCCTTGATTCCTGTATTTCGACGGTCCCATTGTCCCCTAAATCAAACAACATGGTGGAATTAAATCCATCTACAAAACCTGCCTCAACGACAGGTCCGTTAAATAGTTTTTGTTTGGAATAGGCCTCCAGTTTTTTTACGTTCTTGATTTTGTCAGTGACTACAAGTTGATCTTTACTCAGTTGCCAGATGCAACTTTTCATCAAATTATACCCAATATACCCATCGATGTCGCAGACTTTTTCCGACTGTGCGTTATAAATTACCCCAACTCCTACCTCTTTAAAGCAGATAGCATCGAGTTGAATATCCACAAATCCCAGTTCTACCTTCTGTTTTTCATACCCATCTGTTATCTCTTCCGAAAAAGATGGTTTAAACCCAATAGCATCTGCCAGATGTTCGGAGATAAGGGAATAGTCAGAACCACTATCGAGAATAAATCGATACGCTTTATCTGATCCTGAAATTCGAACATTCGTTAAAACAATGACGCCACGGGAGTACTCCACGGAGAGGTTCGTTCCAAAGTTTTTAGAAACGAGCTTGGCAGAGGCATAGGCTTTAGGGGCTGATTGTCCGTAACAAGCAGAGGGACTATCAAAAAAACACAGGGCAATAAAAACAAGGAAGGCAAATCTCATAAACTTATTCTTTGAAAGTAAAAGAGTGAAAAGGCAAAGGTACCTTTCCACTCCAAGGGCTGATTTTTAGCGGTCTTTTCTTTTATATTTTCCACTGTTGGTCCAAACGTGCTTTTCATCCCATTTTCCATCCCCGTCTCTGTCTATTTTAATAACTAAACGTCCACCTTTGGCTGATTTCATTTGCTCGTTGGTTAATTCTTTAAACTTTTTCATTTGAAATTTATTTAACACATGCCTACTCGTTACACTAATGACCCTTTTCGGCAATTATCCGGGGTAACAACCATATGATTTGTTACGGAAATCAAAGTTACCAGAGCACCCGGCCATTTTTTGTCCGCTTCGCCACATTCCACCAAAAACTTTTTCCATTTCTGTTCGGGTAAAGCCATAACTGAACTTAACCGGTGTGACATATTCGTAAGTATGCATTTGCTTGTTGTAGGAGATGTCAGCCCCCATATCTTTCATCTCTTCGAGATAGCGGCGGGTCTGCCTTTCGGAGAGCCCCACGCGTTGCGCCAGTTCCCCCAGCGCCCCTGTTTTTCGCATGCGTATCAACTGGTCGAGATGCTTAATTTTTTCCAAACGATTTATTATTCTCATAGATAAAGTTTGATCATCATTTCATACAATCCGAGGTAGTATTATGAATATTCCTGTTGAAACTAGCCGACTACTGATGCGATTTTAAAACATTGCCTCACCAGAAATGGCAACCTGGGTTTCTGCCATCAGCTTTGCCATTTCATGCCCCATGCAGATAGCACATCAATACTAACAGCATTCCAGGGATCAACTTGATATAAAGCAGGGGGAAGAGCTTCATCTGACGTTTCATAATGGATCAAGGCTAATTCCATCCAAAATTTAGGGATAGTTGTCCGTCCATTAAAAAGATACTGTAACCGTTTTTTAAATTCAGTTAATGAATCAGAAGCTTCTTTCTCAGAATGAAACATAGTTCGCCATCCTGCCAATTTCTCGTCCTTCATTTCTTCAATTACTGTAAAAGTTGAACGCATGACAGAAGGCGTAATATCAGCATCCACTTCGGCAAAAAAACGATACCATTTCTCTGCCTCATCTAAATCTGAAACCCGCAAAAATTTCATTAACGCACTCACATCTGGATTAATGGAATAAATAGCTTCATTCCATTCCGTCAAATCTTTCGAATCTTCTTTAATCCGCTTCAAATCACGCCGAACCTGCAGCACATATTCATTTACAAAAGCCCGGTCGTTAGCCAACTGTTTAAATTCACTCTCCTGGTTCCCTGTCAACGCAGTGATAAATAGACTAGCTGTCATTTCCGATCCTGTACTCCACCGATTATCGTGTAACCGTTGAGCAAAAGCTTTGGCTTCAGATGTCCCATATTTTCTTTCACACTGATGCACCGCCCGTTGCAACAAAGAAAAAGCATATCCCTGAGAAGTTTGGCCTGCTTGCGATTTACGGGAAGACAACATGCTTATAAAGACCATCCACTTATGAAAATAAACTTCACTCGGTATCAACTTGGAATTAAGGGAAGGATCAAAAAAATATTCACTAATGGAATGATCAATTCGTTCCCCTTCCATCAAAACCAGAGGTGCATCAACTTCATAGGATTTAGTTTCCTGGTTACCGTCTATCTTTTCCGACGCCATATAACGCAAAATATCAGAAATTGATTCACCTGTTCTAATTGATTCCTGCACCTGCATATTAATTATTGCAGCATCTCTTTTTTGACAATCTAATTTAGTTAACACGTTCATCGATGAATATTTTAAGTAATTTTTCTGCATCATCATTGGCTTCATCTGCCGGCCAGCCATGGTAAGCTAATAACACCCCGATATCTTTTTTAAATTCAGTTTTCAGTTTATCATCCTCCAAATTCAACCGAACAACAGCTAATCGTGAACGCAGTGATTCTTTATCCTTCCTTCCTGCTTGTTTCTCATGGCTTAAAGCGGTAGGTTTTTTTTTCATTTTGGCAGTAATCCATCGACCTGCCGCAATAGCTCCTGGTAATGCTCCAAAAAAAGTAGCCGCATATTGAAAAATCTCGACTCCCAAACAGGTAATAATCTCAGGTGGCATACAATACAAAGATTCATCGTCAGGGGAATTCCTATAAAAGGATATATTAGAACTTAATACCTCCTCTATGTTATCTTGTAGTTTTTCCAGATTTAGCTCTTTCATCTTTATTGGGTTTATTGATATTTATTAACTGATTGGCTATATCCACCAGCAGAATAGTCACATAAAAAAAAGGGATAGCTCATTATGCTTTGGAGATCCCATTTTGAATTAATCCGTCTTAAAAATGTTACTATAACCGATCCCACACACCTATCAAAAGTAACAAAACAAGCCATCAATCAATACAAAAAAAGAGTCTTTTTTTTACACCTATTGTTGATTCTGTAAATCTTCATAATATCACAGCCTCACCTTCAACACCCCTTTACCTCCTGTTTCCCTGCACTGTCAAGCCTTTCAACATATTTAACATCTTTCATTACTATTATTTAATAATTTTTCAATAGCCGACACAATAGACAACAGATGTATGCGTTTATATAATCGTGTTGCGATCAAAGACGGAAAGGCTAAAATCACCCTTTCCCAACCCACAAGCGGGCTGACACGCCCATTGTAAAGACGGTATCACCTACGCTCTTTGATTGACTGGAAAGACAAAATCGGTAAGATGTTTTTAAGTGATTACTAAAGTTTGCCGGGATAATGGGATAAAACTACCGATCTGTTCCTTTTCAACCTGACTCAAAATTCTTCCAGCTATTTCTATCTACCTCAATTTATTTCAATAGTATTTCCACCTGTTTCAATCTTTTTCCATCCTAACCTCAATGAATCATAACCAATATCTCTAATTGTAATAAATATGCCACTCTTCCTTACACCCCCTAACCCGATACGTGTAGGCGAACACTTAATTGTCTCCTTTAGGTGATACACCCAATCAATTATGAAATTTATTTTCCACACATTTACGATTACTATATTACTCTTCACTATTTCATCATGCGCGGTAAGTCACAAAACACTGCCACCAATCACATGTGCCCCTACCGATAAATTTATCACTAATACACAAGACAGCCTGCAGTATGGTTTCTTCAGGGATGTATTGAAGCTATCGGGCAATAAACATGTCAACCGATGGGCACACCATCACCACTACCAGGTGATAGGCATGGAAGTTATCAACACCTCCGGTCAATTTCGCAAGGGCTACCAATTACAGTTTTATGAAGGTGACGAACGTTTATCACCGGTGCGCATCGCCTGGTTTGCCAAAAAAGCACGACAACGCTCGTCCGGTGCTTCCTTCATTGCTTTTCCTTTCATACTTATTGAATGGGCGTTAAAAGGTCAGTTAGATGAAGACTATGAGCCTCCGAGAGATGCCAATGGTTTTGAAGAACCACGCGACCCTACCCTTGCGGAAGAATTGGCTGCTCAGGACAACAAAAGGCGCAAACAGGCCAATGCCGATCTGACCAAAGACCTGACCGCCTATGATTTTACCTACAAGACACTGAAAAGCGGGGTACCGGTATATGGCATTGTTATCTTTGACCGGAAAGACCCATTGCGGAACCTGAATGTGCGGATGTGAAGGATGTTCGATGGGGGGACGTTGGGATGGGGGACGCTTTTGGGTTCTGAGTTCTGGGTTCTGAGTTTTGGGTTTAAATCTCCGTTCGATGGGATTTGTGATTTGATAACAAATCCCATCTCTATTGTATCCCAGATATCACCATTGACTTTTGTTTAAATCCCAGACACCAACCAAACAGCACCCTGTAGTGCAACAATAGCCCCAATTTATACATTTGCGTATTTTCATTCTAGTTTAGTTCATTTATAGCCTGAAAATGCTATTTTCCTTTCCAAATCTTAACCTCAGTTAATTTAAAGACACATTCCAACAAAACAGTAATAACTCAATTCGAATGGTTACTCCTGAAAACACTAGTTCGTTAAACTTTTGTAGACACCTGGCAGATAGCTCGTGAATAAACAACCACCAAAAATCATAAAGCACAAAAATTGAATTAGGCATAAGTCATGTCTCCATTCTATTATAAAAATCAAACGATCTATCAAAAAGGCAACTTCCTTTTAATTAAAAATTTCACAACCAATGTTTAAGCAAAATTATATCCTTCTAACATTCATTTTTATTGTTTTTTCTCTTTCCGCATCCGGTAAAAAAAAGACTCTTGCATTTAAAAATGATGGATCCTTTAAAATTATTCAATTCACTGACACGCATTACCTCTTTGATTCGCCTAAATCGATAAAGGTTATTGAAATGATAAATGAAGTACTGGATGCAGAGCAACCCGATTTAGTTATTTTCACCGGTGATGTGGTAACGAAAGCTCCATTAATAAAAGGATGGTTAAAAATTACAGAGCCATTAGTAGAACGAAACATTCCCTGGGCTGTGACTCTAGGTAATCATGATGACGAACAAGATCAAAAACGGGAAGATGTTTTACCTCTTATCAGAGATATCCCCTTTAATTTAACATTAACAAGTGATAAGAAAGTTTTTGGTTATGGAAATTATATTTTACCCATAAAATCTAACGCAAAAAATAAAGCGTCTGCCCTCTTGTATTGCATGGATTCTAACGCTTATCCAACCATTAAAGGGATAGATGGATATGGGTGGTTCCACCAATCACAAATCAATTGGTATCGCGAAAATAGTATGCAATGGATCAAAAAAAATGATGGAACACCTATTCCGTCGCTAGTATTTTTTCACATACCTCTTCCTGAATACAATGAATCCTGGGAAAAAGGAGACATGACGCCTATCGGTGTAAAAAACCAAAATATTTGTTCACCAAAAATTAATACCGGAATGTTTGCTGCTATGTTAGAGCAAAATGATGTGATGGGTATTTTTGTCGGACATGATCATTTCAATGACTATATCTCTTCATTACATGGCATTGCGCTGGCTTATGGTCATTATTCAGGAGGTGATACAGTACCTGGTTATCTTATCAATGGAGCACGCGTAATTGTATTAAAAGAAGGAACTCGTCATTTTTCTACCTGGATACGACTAAAAGGTGGAGAAAAAATAAATGAATTTAACTATTAAAAGAGTTGTGAGAAGTCCGGAATTCCGGGCTTCTTACAAAAACCATAGAGGGGTGTATGCCCGTGGGATTTAGCTCAACCGGGGAATGTTCGATGTGAAAATGTTCTTAGGTGCTTAGGATGCTACTTTTACCAACATGTTGTCTAAATTGGATGGAAATATAGAGAAGATAGAGGTCAGAAGTTAGAGGGGGGAAATAGATGGAAACACTTAGAGATAAATGGAGATACATTGAAACAGATAGAAATATTTTGAAACAACCTGTACTTTCCAAAGAAAAATCTCTGCGTCTCAGTGCCTCCGGGTTTAAATTATTACATCATCCCTCTTTCCAATCCTTAACCTGTCTGCATATTTAAAATTTTAGGCTATTCTAATACGTTAGTGAACAATCCTTTTTTATTAATATTTATACCTTTAGGGATACTTTATCACAACAACCACTACCTAAAGGAGAGAATTATGGGAAACAACGCATGTAAATGGCCACTGCTCTTTATTGCTGCCCTTTTTATTATCACTGGCCCTATTCAGGGGAGAACTTCGGTACAATCGGTTTACCCTCCCAACTGGTGGGTAGGCATGCCTTACGCGGATGTGTTGGTGGTGGTGAAGGGAGAAAATATCGCCAACACCACCGTTTCGACTAATTACACCGGTATATCCATTAAAAAAGCCGACTATTCACAAAACCGCAATTTCCTCTTGCTTAATCTCTCCATCAGCAAAAAAACGCAACCGGGCAACGTGGTGCTGACCTTCAGAGCGGGCGCCCGGGTGGTTGACTCCTACAGTTTTTACCTTTACCCGGCACCCAAGTCTTCTCAACAGCACAAGGGCATTGCGGCTTCAGACGTAATCTACCAGATTGTACCCGACCGTTTCAGCAACGGTAATGCGAGCAATGACAATCCCCGTAATTACATGGAACGTACCGACCGCCTCAACCCTGCCGGGGTACACGGTGGTGATTTCAAAGGAATCCTCAACCACCTTCCTTACTTTCGCCAGCTGGGTATTTCATGCCTTGAGCTCACCCCGGTCACTGAAAGCAACCAATTCATTTTGTCATATGATCGCTCAGCTCCAACGAATCATTACCGGCCCGATGCCCGACTGGGCACCATTAATGAATACACCAACCTGGTAGCCCAATGCCAGCGCCAGGGCATTAAAGTGATTAACTCCTTTGTGTTTCACCAAGTAGGGAAACGCCATCCGTGGGTAACCCAGCCGCCATTGGATAACTGGTTTATTCCCGATGCTGGTACTTACATGCGACAGACCGATCCGGCAGTGATGAGTGATCCCTATGCCAGCAATGAAGATAAAGCCATCCATGCCCTCTCCTGGAAAACCATGGACGTGCCACGCCTCAACCAACAAGACCCGCTGCTGCGCCAATTCCTTATTCAAAACTGTTTGTGGTGGGTGGCTAAAACAGGTATTGACGGCATCAAAATAGAAAACACGGCCAGTAACGATTTGCCGTTTTTAAGTGAACTAACCAATAAACTGACCCAGGTATTCCCCCGGTTAGCCATCATTGCCGATGTTAATGTCTCGGCACCCGCTCTGGCAGCCTACCACACCAAACATTCGCCGGCGCTGGAAGATGGTTACCTGCAAATCAACCATCCGTCGGACTATCCCCTGTCGGAACCCCTAAAAACGACCTTTTCACCCTACACCTCATCAACCGACGGCTTAAGGGACCTCTACCAGATTTTAACACAGGATTTCGTGTATAAACACCCGGCTAACAACATTGTTTTTGCCGATAACCACAAGCTGACACGTGCCTACACCAATGCCGACAAGGAACTGGCACAACTAAAGCTGATGCTGACATATGTGCTTACCACCCGTGGCATCCCTTCCATCACCTATGGTACAGAGGTACTACTGGATGGCCACATCAACAAAGGCGAAGGTTTTGTGCGTAAAGATTTTCCGGGCGGCTGGCCTTCGGATCCTCAAAATGCGTTTTCTCAGAAAGGGCTGTCGGCCCAACAGCGTGAATTTTACCATTTCATGAAAAAACTCCTTACCTGGCGACGTACCAGTCAGGCCATCCACCAGGGCCAACTGATCCACTATGCACCTCAGAATGGTGTTTACATCTATTTCAGGATTATGGAAGAACAACTGGTGATGGTCGTCTTCAATAATAATCCCAGGGAGAAAAAAGACCTCAGCTTTAGCAGTTATGCGTCGATCATCGGCAACAACCGATTTGCACGGGATGTGATCACAGGGGAGATTTACACCGAGATGGGTGGCATCGTTATCTTTCCAAAAACAGCGCTGATTCTGGAGTTTAAGCAGGGTGAGTTTTAGTCGCTTAGCGAGCAACTTTTACCAACATATTATTCACAATTGGAGGAAGAAATAGATGGAAATACTTAGAGATAAATGGAAATACATTGAAACAGATAGAAACACTTAGAGATAAATGGAGATACATCGAAACAAACAGAAACGCTTAGAGATAAATGGAGATACATTGAAACAAACAGAAACACTTAGAGATAAATGGAGATACTTTGAAACAAACAGAAACACTTAGAGATAAATGGAGATACATCGAAACAAATGGAAACACTTAGAGATAAATGGAGATACATCGAAACAAATGGAAACACTTAGAGATAAATGGAGATACATCGAAACAAATGGAAACACTTAGAGATAAATGGAGATATCTTGAAACAGATGGAAACACTTAGAGATAAATGGAGATACTTTGAAACAGATAGAAATATTTTGAAACAACCTGTACTTTCCAAATAAAAATTTCGTCTCAGCACCTCCGCGGTATATAATGAATCTTGTTAAAACAACAAACTAAAGGCAACACCCCTCGAAAAGGCTTTTTTTTCAGGTCACTTCTGAAAAAACAAAGTCTCTTATTGAAGTTCAAACACCAAACGACCTTACGAGAAGATTTCTGAAGCTCAGAATACACCAAACGACCTTGCGAGAAGGTTTCTGAAGCTCAGAATACACCAAACGACCTTGCGAGAAGGATTCGCGGGTTCGCGGAGACACCAAACGACCTCGCGAGAAGGATTCGCGGGTTCACGGAAACACCAAACGACCTTGCGAGAAGGATTCGCGGACGCGCGGAAACGCCAAACGACCTTGCGAGAAGATTTCGCGGGTTCGCGGAGCCCCCACAATTGATTATCGGGATTTTCTTACGTCCAATCCTGTGTATTTTAACCTTGGATGCGCATTTAGCCAAAAAAAGCCTGACAGAAACGATCCTGTCAGGCTTTATACTTATTATAGAGTGTCTCTTATTTTTCCTCGTAGGCTTCAATAGGCGTACAAGTACAAACCAGGTTACGATCTCCGTATGCATCATCAACACGTGCTACATCAATCCAGAATTTATTCTCACGAATCCACTCCACCGGATAAGCAGCTTTTTCACGTCCATAAGAGTGATTCCACTCATCACTTACTACTTTATAAGCAGGGTGAGGGGAATTTTTAAGAACGTTATCCTCTTTATCGGCTTCTCCGTTTTCTATCTCTTTAATCTCATTATGGATAATTTTCAACGCCTGAATGTAACGATCCAGTTCCGGTAATGACTCACTCTCGGTGGGTTCTACCATCAAAGTACCATGAACAGGGAAAGAAAGCGTAGGCGCGTGGAATCCAAAGTCCATCAAACGCTTGGCAATATCCGATTCAGTAACACCAGAAGTAGCTTTGAAGTGGCGGCAATCGAGAATCATTTCGTGTCCCACACGTCCTGTTTCACCCGTGTAAACAATACCGTAATCATCTTTCAAGGCAGCTGCCATATAGTTGGCATTCAGAATAGCCACTTTCGTAGACTGGGCCAAACCTTCAGCACCTAACATTTTGATGTAACCATAGGTAATTGGCAAAATACTGGCACTTCCCCATGGGGCAGCTGATACAGATAATCCTTCGCAGGTATTATCCACCACCCGGTGACCGGCCAGGAATTTAACCAGGTGCTTAGCCACACCAATAGGACCAACACCCGGACCACCACCACCGTGAGGCATTGCAAATGTTTTATGCAGATTCAGGTGGCAAACGTCAGCACCAATGTGTCCCGGACTGGTTAATCCCACCTGGGCATTCATATTGGCACCATCCATATATACCTGTCCGCCGTTGTCGTGAATGATCTGGCAGATTTCCAGGATAGATGATTCAAACACCCCATGTGTAGATGGATAAGTCACCATCAAACAAGAGAGGTTATCTTTATGTTTCTCGGCTTTCTGACGCAGGTCTTCCACATCAATATTTCCTTTATCATCACACTTAACCACCACAATCTTCATACCGGCATAATGGGCACTGGCAGGGTTGGTACCATGAGCAGAAGCAGGAATAATGGCAATATTTCTGTGGCTATCACCACGACTAATGTGGTAAGAACGAATCACCGTCAAACCGGCATATTCACCGGCAGCACCTGAATTAGGCTGCAGACTCATATCAGCAAAACCTGTGATTTCAGCCAAATCGCGTCGTAACTCCTCCATTAATTCATGGTATCCCACTGCCTGGTCTTTTGGAATGAATGGGTGCAATCCACCAAACTCAAACCAACTCAAAGGCAACATTTCTGTAGCTGCATTCAGCTTCATGGTACATGATCCCAGAGGAGTCATAGAATGAGTCAGTGAAATATCACGACGTTCCAATTTCTTGACGTAACGTACCATATCTGATTCGGAACGGTACAAATTAAAGACATCCTGAGTCAGGTACTCACTGGTACGACTGAATTCTTTGCTGATATTGGAGCCTTCTCCAAACGCCTCAAGATGAGGAACAGGTTTTCCGGCTGCTTTGGCAAATACTTCAACAATCCAGTTAATATCTTCCAGGTTGGTGGTTTCATCGAAACTCAAACCTACATTACCATTAGCGTAATAAAGGAAGTTCATTTCCAACTCAAGGCTCAATCGTTCAATCACCTCTTTTTTCACACCCTCAGGCAGTTCAAAACGAAGGGTATCGAAGAAATTTATATTGAGTTGCTTATATCCCAATTTTCCAATCTCTTCTGCCATCTGACAAGTGATGCCATGAATACGGTCAGAAATAGCTTTGATACCTTCAGCACCATGGTAAACAGCATAAAAACCAGCCATGGTAGCATTTAGCGCCTGAGCGGTACAGATATTGGAAGTAGCTCTGTCGCGCTTGATGTGCTGCTCCCGTGTTTGAAGGGCCAAACGAAGTGCACGCTTACCATTAGCATCTTTTGTTACTCCAATAATCCTTCCCGGGATGGTTCTTTTCAGTTCTTCTTTAGTGGCGAAGTAAGCAGCGTGCGGGCCACCGTATCCCATAGGAATACCAAAACGCTGAGAAGTACCAAACACAATATCAGCACCCCATTCTCCAGGAGGTACCAATAATGAAAGACTCAACAAATCAGCAGCTACAGCTACCCAGCATTCGCCAGCATGAGCTTTTTCCACGAGCTGACGGTAATCTTCAATCTCTCCGTCGCTGTTAGGATACTGCACGATAACACCAAAATGTTTCTCTCCGGCCTCGTAAGTACGGAAATCACCATATTCAATGTCAATGCCCAGCGGATTAGCTCTGGTTTCCATTACCGCTTTCGTTTGAGGCCATACTTTTTCGTCCACAAACAAAACGTTCTTACCGGCTTTAGCCTGAGCTCTTGATCGTGAGTTAAACATCATAATCATAGCCTCAGCAGCTGCTGTTGCCTCATCCAGCAAGGAAGCGTTAGCAAGCTCCATACCGGTCATCTCTGTAACAACGGTCTGGAAATTCAATAAGGCTTCCAAACGCCCTTGAGAGATTTCTGCCTGATAAGGCGTGTAAGAAGTATACCACACAGGATTTTCAAGCACATTGCGCAAGATCACTGCCGGTGTAATGGTATCGTAATAACCCATTCCAATGTAGGTATTGAATACCTTATTCTTGGAAGCAATTTTTTTAATTTTACGGAAGTACTGTCTTTCCGTCAACCCGCCATCAATGTTCATCAGTCCATCCAGACGAATTGCAGAGGGAACAGTTTGTTCAATTAATTCATCGAGAGAAGAAACTCCGATTTTTTTCAGCATGATGTCAATTTCTTGGTCCCTGGGACCAATATGACGAGAGACAAACTTATCGGTTGCCATATTCTACAAGTTTTACTAGAATCAATAATCTATTGTGACTTTATGACTTCAAATTGAAGAAACAATTCTCTACTATACAATGATATTTGTTTTAAAAAACAATCTTCCTTTCAAATGAAAAATTGATCTCAACTTAAATACATGTATTTCAAAAAAGCTAATCATCAAGATAAGAAAGGATTATTTTTCCTTTCATGTCCGATGGTTGTATGCGGACCATGCCCGGGATAAACCACAACTTTATCGTCTAACACCAATAATTTATCCTTTATACTGCTCATGAGGGTATCAAAATCACCCATTGGCAAGTCAGCCCGTCCAATGCTCTCCCGAAAAAGCACATCCCCCACAATAACGAAATTTTGTTCGGGATGATAGAATGCCAATCCACCCGGCGAATGCCCCGGAACGTGTAACACCTTCAAAACAGCGTTTCCAAATGTCACTTCATCTCCTTCACTGAGGTACCCTTGTAAAGCCGGTGGATTCTCATCCAACTCCACCCCAAACTGTGAAGCGTGCGCGATGGTTTGAGGTAGAAAAAACTCATCATCGGTATGGGCTTCCGGCTTCAGAGCATACGTCTCTGCCACGAAACCAGATCCAAACACGTGATCAAGATGCAAGTGGGTATGCAACAAACGAACTGGTTTATACTGTTTTTGACTAATGAATTCAGCCAGGTATTTTTTCTCCTGTGGCGAAAAACAGCCTGGATCAATAATCACACATTCCCTGGTTTCATCACTCAGGATATAGGTATTTTCCTGCCAGGGATTCATCTGTAATACTTCGATCTTTATCATGATATGCTAATTATTTTGCTACTCCGTTTAACATGGGGACAAAAGCACACGCACCATACTGCTGCTGTTCAAAATCATCCTGCCCCACTCTTTTAATGCGTGTCATCACCTGCTTTTCTTCCCCCAAAGGCATCACCAGGTAACCACCAATCCTTAACTGCAACAACAACTCTTTGGGAATATATGGAGCACCAGCCGTTATAATAATTTTATCAAAAGGAGCATGTGCCGGCAATCCCTGGTAGCCATCGCCCCAAAAAAACCTACCGATAAAACCCAACCGACGCAACAATTGCGTAGATCGTAGATACAACTCTTTCTGGCGTTCTATGGAATAAAGCCGTGCGCCCATTTGTATTAACACCGTTGCCTGATACCCTGAACCGGTACCCACTTCTAAAATTCTTTCGCCTTTTTTAACCTCCAGCAATTGCGATTGAAAAGCAACTGTGTAGGGTTGTGAAATGGTTTGCCCGGCAGCAATAGGAAAAGCTTTATCCTGATAGGCAAATTTCACAAAACTACTTTCCAGAAAGAGATGACGAGGAATAACGCCAATAGCCTCCAACACATTTACATCCGTTATGCCTTTCGTCTGCAATTCCCTGACTAATTTGGCCCGCAAACCCTTATGACGAAATGAATCAATATTGTTCATAGCCTCAAAAATAGTTGTTTTGTTGGTTCCTTAAAGTCTTTAGCTATGAATTTCACCCCCTCCTTATAACGC
Organism: Marinilabiliaceae bacterium JC017; assembly: GCA_004296775.1. Classification (GTDB taxonomy): domain Bacteria; phylum Bacteroidota; class Bacteroidia; order Bacteroidales; family Marinilabiliaceae; genus JC017. The sequence goes on along the minus strand of RHGE01000013.1, from coordinate 17,856 downwards.
CATTAAGTTAATGTCAATAGTTAAATACAAAAAAAATCCCTTTTTATAAAATTTTTAATTCCTTGTTGCGTTGTAACCACATGGGACAACGGATACGGATAAATAAAACAAGAATATTAATTCTATTTTTGTTGAGTGACGTGCTTTTTTCAGGCATAGCCTCCTATATCTCACACGCACTCATCTCTAATCATTTTATTGAATTAGGTGACAAACGTTTTTTACAAGGAATCATTCAGTTTGGCATTATTCCCGGAACCCTCTCTCTCACGGCCTTTTGGCTTTTATTGTATACGTTAGCGGGACACTACCGCGGCCTATCCAATACCAGTTTATTTTCTCAGTTAAAGAAAACCTTCTTCGAAATATTGACCGGCCATTTTTTTATTTACCTTTTCTCCTTTGGACCTCTGGAACTATTTGATTATCCGGCTTCCTGGTATCTATTCCTCAAAATATCAACTATTTCCTTTTTACTACTGGCCCTGCCCAGAGCCGTTATAACCCTTTCCATGCAAACGATGTTTAAAAAAGGCATGTGGTATTGCAATACCGTGCTGATCGGTCAGGATCAAGACCTAAAAACCTACCGATGCGAACTGGACAAACTGGCATCTCATAAGAAAAACAGGATAATCGGCTGTTATGCACCGAACGGTTACAATACGAATAACCCAGGTGAAAACTCTTCTCTCGCTATCTCTTCTATGGAAGAATTAAAACAACTCTTGGCATCTAAAATGGTAGATGAATTCATCATCCCTATTTCACCCTCTTCTAAAAAGAAAACCATTGAACTTATTGCCCTGGCCAAGGAGCACCACATAACGATACATTTAATCCCAAATCTCAATACTATTTTAGAGGGGAAAGTGCCTGTGAAAAAAATTAAAGATCCAGTACTACTTACCATCAACAGCATCAACCTGCCGGTATGGCAAATTATCACCAAACGCCTCATTGATATTACGGGTTCGATAATCGGAATGATCCTTGTTTTGCCCTTCCTTCCTTTTATTGTATTCAGCATCAAACGATCATCTGCAGGCCCGGTATTATTTTTCCAGGAACGCATCGGACTCAATGGAAGTGTCTTTAAGATGATAAAATTCCGCACCATGTATACCGATGCAGAAAAAAACGGCCCTTCCTTATCCTCTCAAAACGATGGCCGCATCACCCCTACCGGCAGATATTTAAGACGCTGGCGCCTGGACGAAATTCCTCAATTCATAAATGTATTTAAGGGTGACATGGCATTGGTAGGTCCCCGGCCGGAAAGACAATTCTACATTAACCATATTATCCGTAAAGCCCCTTACTTTAACTATCTGTTATCTATCAAACCAGGTCTCACGTCATTGGGCATGGTTAAATATGGCTACGCTGAAAATGTAAAACAAATGATTTCTCGTTTAAAATACGACATCCTCTACCTTGAAAATGTCTCTTTATTGCTGGATTTCAAAATTCTGCTATACACCCTTCAAACCCTGCTGCTGGGAAAAGGAAAATAAAAAAAGCCCTGAAAACAGGGCTTGAAATATAATCCGATATAAATACTTCCTTAACTATTTTTACGCGCAATAGCATCTTCGATAATCGACGAAAACACTTCTTTCATCTCTCTGCCATCGGCAACAATTTGCTGAGGGATAAAACTTGTAGGCGTCATTCCCGGTGTTGTATTCACTTCAAGCAGGTAAATTTTCTTCTCACTCAGAATATAGTCCATACGAACAATACCACGACACCCCAATATATCATAAATCAATGACGAAATGGACTGTATCCGGTCTCTAACCTTATCCGCTACCCTTGCTGGCGTAATCTCTTCAGCCTTCGCAGCTGAATATTTCGCTTCGTAATCAAAAAATTCGTTTTTACTGATCACCTCCGTCAAAGGAAACACAACACTCTCATTTGTGGTTTTGAACAAGCCACAAGTAAGCTCTGCTCCTTCAATGAACTGCTCAATAATTACCTCATCACTCTCGCTGAAAGCCTTTTCAATGGCCGATTCCAATTCCTCCTGTAGTTTCACCTTTGTAATCCCGAAACTAGATCCCCCGGCATTAGGTTTAACGAAACAAGGAAGACCTACTTTTTCTTCAATATCTCCAGCGTTATAACCCGTTCCCTTCCTTAATAAAACAGAATCTGCCACAGCAACCCCAAAGCCTTTCAAATAAGTATTACAGGCAAATTTATTAAAGGTCAACGAAGCCGGTAACACATCACAAGTAGAATGCGGCACGCCAAGCATAGAAAGATACCCCTGTAGCAGTCCATTCTCTCCGGGCGTTCCATGGATGGTGATATAGGCACAATCCACAATCACCTTTTCACCATTTACCAGAAAGGAAAAATCATTCTTGTCAACAACAACCTCCTCGTCATTCACAAAAGCGGTCCATTTTTCATCAGTCACCAAAATGGGATACAAATTATAGCGGTCAGTATCGATGAAAGACAAGAGTCCTTTCATACTTTTTTCTGATACAACCACCTCTGATGAATAACCACCGTATATAATACCAATATTCTTTTTCATCGGCATATAAAAATAGAAAGTTTACAATCCTGATATTTTCAATTTCTTAATCCAGGTCTCTACCTGCAATATAAGTACGCCACTTCTCAACTACCTGGGTAATATCAGCGGGTACTTCAGAGTTAAAAGCCATATATTCATTGGTAGCCGGATGAACAAAACCGAGCGTCCTGGCATGCAGCGCCTGACGCGGTAATATGGTAAAACAATTTTGAACAAACTGCTTATACTTCGTAAAGGTAGTCCCCTTTAATATCTGATCGCCCCCATAACGTTCATCATTGAACAAGTGATGGCCAATATGCCTCATGTGTACCCGGATCTGATGGGTACGACCGGTCTCCAACCGACACTGCACAAGCGTTACGTAGCCTAATCGTTCTAATACCTTATAATGGGTTACCGCATGTTTGCCATGGTCGCCATCCGGAAAAACAGCCATCTGCTTTCTGTCTTTCAAACTTCGCCCAATATGGCCAACAACCGTTCCTTCTTCTTCCTTTACCTGCCCCCAAACGAGTGCCACATATGACCGAGTGGTGGTCTTTTCAAAAAATTGCCTGGCAAGATGATTTTTTGCCTGTTCTGTTTTTGCAACAACCAAAAGTCCGGAGGTATCTTTATCAATACGATGCACTAACCCCGGACGCGGATCATCTGAATTAAACAACGGTAAATCCTTCAGGTGCCAGGCCAATGCATTCACTAATGTCCCTGTATAATTCCCATAACCCGGATGTACAACCATGCCTGGTTTCTTATTTACCACCAACAGATGATCATCTTCATAAACAATATCCAGTGGTATGTTTTCAGGAATAATCTCAATCTCTCTGGGAGGATATGCCATTACAACAGAAACCACATCATTGGGCTTCACCTTATAATTGGATTTTACAGGTCTTTCATTAACCCGGATAAAGCCTCCTGTCGCCGCCTCCTGTATTTTGTTTCTTGATGCGTTTTCAATGCGGTTTACCAGAAATTTGTCCACCCTCAACAAGGTCTGTCCAGGATCGGCAACAAACCGATAGTGTTCAAACAGTTCCTTGGCCTCCTCTAACTCATCAAATTCTTCTTTTATCGCTTCTGCCATTACTGTTTTATCTTATTCGGTTTTCAAACTATCAATCATTATTTCTTCCCCACCTCCAACAACTAATGTGTCAGGTAAAATTTTTGTTGAATCAAGCGTAAGCCAAACATCCATTGATGCGCCCAGTCTCAGACGCTTGCCTTCCTCCGAAGCTGGCGACTGTTTCCAAATAAAAGCCAGAACCGTATCATCGGCATTCTCTATACTCTCATCATATATACTGGCACCTATATTTAAAGACACACTTTGACAGACTTGCATTGCCTCATCAAAAGAGAGCCCGAACAAATCAGGCACATTGGTTTTTTCCTGGCTCAATCCTTTACCTATCAACAGGTCGATCTCGGATCCTTTAACAACAGAGGCACCTGCTTCCACCGGCTTACCTTCAAAATGTTGCCCCAACACCAAATTAGTATACTCACTGGGAATATAAATAAGTTCTCCAGTTTTCAATCCGTAGGACTCAAGAATGGCTTTAGCATTTCTCAAGGAATAATCAATCAGACGAGGAACCTGCACTTTCTCTGGCGCCAATCCGTTTATCGTAAAAAATATAGTTCGATTTTTCTTAACCCGTTCCCCTGCATGAGGCGTTTGTTCAACCACCACGCCAGGTAAAAATTCTGTGATATGTACAGAATCAATAATTTTGTATCTGAATTCTTTCTGACTTACCAGCTCTGAAAACTGAGACTCTGTCAGACCTGAAAAATCAGGAACGGCATACGACTCTCCATGATTAGTATACACACTAAGTCCTATAAACAAAGAGATGAGTAACAGAATTGCCACTCCTAGAACTATTCCAAAATTTTTAATAAATGTCTTGCTGACAAAAAACCGGATAATAGACATAAGCTGTTTTTCAATTTGCCTCAAAAATAATATAAAATCAGGAATTTGCCGGAAACAGGAGGGTATAAAAAAAGTAAAGAACCCATAAGGGTTCTTTACTTTTTAAAAGCTACATATTTTGCTTATGCTTTATGTCTTCCTTCATCAGAAACTGATAATTTCGATCTGCCTTTAGCTCTTCTTGCAGCTAACACTTTCCGTCCATTGGCTGTAGCCATTCTGGATCTGAAACCATGCTTGTTTCTCCGCTTTCTGTTGGATGGTTGAAATGTCCTTTTCATCGTAATGCTTTTTTATCTTTCGACTTAATGCCTATACTTTCAAATTCGGATTGCAAAAATACACGTTTTTTTCATCTTCCAAAAAATAAACTTGTCTTTTTTTGCTTAAATCAAAGAGTTAATAGTTCCCTGCTTAAATACTAAGGTGAATTATCTTTTTTGTCTCAAAAAAGGGCTCCTCAAAATAATCACTTAACTCTATTACGCTCACACACTTTTTAAAAGCTGATAATTCTTGCTGAAAATCCCCGCCTTTCAAGTAAATAATCCCGTTAGAGATAGCATTCTTCTGCTCCTTCTTTACCACATGCCTGCTTAATCTTACGAAATCAGGAAAGGCTGTAACAGCACGACTCACAACAAAATCATATTTCTCCTTAACCTTTTCAACACGTATTTGCTGTGCCGTCAAGTTTTCAAGAGATAAAGCGTTTGCAACTTCTTGTACCACCCGAATTTTTTTTCCAATGGAATCAACACAGTGAATTTTTATTTGAGGAAACATAATCGCCAAAGGAACACCCGGAAATCCTCCACCTGTCCCAACATCAAGAATTTCAGTGCCGGGAGTAAATGAAACAAATTTCGCAATCGCCAAAGAGTGCAACACATGCCGTTCATAAATTTCTTCAATATCTTTTCGCGAAATAACATTAATCTTAGCATTCCACTCTTTATAAAGGGGTCCCAAATTTGCAAAACGATCCCTTTGTTCCGATGTCAAATCGGAAAAATATTTCTCAATTAAATTCATAAGTAAAAATGGATTTCCAGAAAGGTAACGTAAGTTTCACTTACCTAATCAAGCTTCACATCAGTATTTTTAAGCGTATTAAACAACAACTCTCTAGCCCTGAAAAGCTGAGCTTTTACGGTACCAAGGGGTAAATCAAGCTCCTCGGCAATCTCATCGTATGAAAACTCACGAAAATACCTTAATTCAATTAACGTGCGATATCTTGGCTTGAGCTTTTTAACCACGGTTCGCATCAAAACCTTTTTTTGCTGCTTAATTAGATTTTCTTCCGGATCCGGCGTTTCGTCCTTTAAATGGATAGGCTGATCGTTTTCCTTATCTTCCGTTATTCCACCATCAATGGAGATCAGATTCGTTCTTTTCTTCCTTAAATAGTCAATACAATTGTTTGAGGCAATTTTAAACAACCAGGTACTAAAGGCATAATTTGGAGAATATTGTCGAATATTTTTGAATGCTTTGCCGAACGCTTCAATAGTTAAATCTTCAGCATCGCTCTTATTATTCACCATTTTAAGCAACATAAAAAAGATAGCATCCCTGTATCTCCCCATCAATTCCGCAAAGGCCTTTTGGTCGCCATCAACAGCTCGTTGAACCAAATCAAAATCATATTTTGCCTTATCTGAAAGATTAGGATTTATTTCCATTTATTATTTTTTGGTCTCATCAAATTACTAACCCATAAAGCCCCAAGTAACAAAGGGGTAATAAAGTCAAAAAGAATAGTTGCCCAGAACAAATGCTTCTCGCCCATTCGTTTTGATGCTCGTCCAAGAACGACATATTGCAGCAACAACCGAGTCAGGAAAAGCAGCAAACTGTACCGCACAAAAGTAGGAAAAAAATATGAACAAAGTGTTAGCACCCAAAATATTTGCCTTGACAACACTTCTAATCCCAACCAAAATTTTATCGCCCATGGATAGAAAACAGAGGTGGTTAAATGCCTTGATTTTTGATTCCACCAACTGAAAAAAGAAGTTACCGGGACAGAAACAGTTTGCCCTTCCGGATGAATACAAACAGCCGTATTTGTCCGATTTCCCATTTGGTTTATAAATAAGTCATCATCACCAGAAGCCACATTTAAATATGATCTAAACACATTAGATTCTTGAAATAGCGATTTTTTATACGCCAGATTTCGCCCAACACCCATAAACGGCTTCCCTGCTATTACAAATCCTACATATTGCACAGCATTCCAAAAAGTTTCATAACGAACAAACAGGTTTAAAAGGCCTTTTCGTTTCTCATATTTTCCATAACCAATTACCAATTCTTTCTTTGAAGAAAATTGTGTCGCCATATTTTTCAACCAATTTCCTGAAGCAGGATAACAATCAGCATCAGTCAAAATAAGATGATCATATTGAGCAGCCTTTACCCCAATAGAAAGGGCCAGCTTTTTCCCATGGAAAAATTTCTTATCCACTGGAATCGACGTAAAATACAAGTGATCATATTGCCGCTTCATTTGAGCTAAAACAATTTCTGTGTCATCCGTAGAACAATCGTTTACCACCACCACTTGAAATTTTGGATAGTCTTGCTCTAATACGCGTGGCAGAAAGTTTTTCAAATTTTCTGCTTCATTTCTTGCACAAATAATTACTGAAACCGGAGGAAGGGAACCTTCTATGCGATCCTTACTTTCGCCTTTCGGAGATCTCATAAACACCAGGTAGTGAACTATCTGAATCAACCACGCGACAATATAAATCCCAATAACTGTGAATAAAATAGTTGTATTCAATTTATTTTTTGCCTCAAAAGTGCAACTTTTTTCTAAGTCAAGACAACTTCACCAAACTCTTTTTGTACTAAATGCCCAAAAGTGACAGACCTAGTAATTAATAGATGATTTGTATATTTGTCAGCCCAAATAACAATACAAGCTCCGAAAATCAAACCATTAGCATTCATTTTGAAAACGGAGCAAATATGAATAATGATTGAAATTAACTATTGCCTGGGTTTTATGAGGTGTTATCTATTTACATTTCTTTGAATACAGCATCCTGATAGAAAATACAATAACGAAGATGAAATTTGACTTACAATATACCGATGGACTAAGTGAGGCACGTGCAGGAAAAATAACCACCGACCATGGAGAGATTCAAACTCCTATTTTCATGCCGGTCGGCACAGTTGGTTCTGTTAAAGGGGTACACTTTAGAGATCTAAAAGAAGACATAAAAGCACAAATCATTTTAGGCAACACTTACCACTTGTATTTACGTCCTGGAATGGAAGTTATCAAAGCGGCAGGAGGCTTACATAAATTCAATGGATGGGATCGACCTCTTCTTACGGATAGTGGTGGTTACCAGGTTTTCTCTTTGAGTGCCAACCGTAAACTCAAAGAACATGGTGCCGAGATACGTTCTCACCTTGATGGTTCCAAGCATATTTTTACACCCGAAAACGTAGTGGATATTCAACGCACCATTGGTGCCGATATCATCATGGCTTTTGATGAATGTACACCTGGTACAGCTGATTTTAAATATGCCAAAAACTCAATGGAATTAACCCATCGGTGGTTACAAAGAGGCATCACTCGCTTTGACGAAACAGACCCCCATTATGGTCATTCTCAAACATTCTTTCCCATTGTTCAGGGGGGGGTATATCCGGAACTAAGAAAGCAATCGGCAGAATTTATTGCCTCGATGGGGCGCGAAGGAAACGCTATTGGAGGCTTATCCGTAGGAGAACCAGCAGAGGTCATGTATGAAATGATTGAAGTGGTACATCCCATATTACCCAAAGACAAACCTCGCTACCTGATGGGCGTTGGAACACCTCAGAATATTCTGGAAGCCATTGCCCGTGGTGTAGATATGTTTGACTGTGTTATGCCCTCCAGAAATGGACGAAATGGAATGCTTTTCACCCGTAATGGAATTATGAATATGAAAAATGAGAAATGGAAAAATGATTTCTCTCCCGTTGATCCCGACGGTCCTTCATATGTTGATAAGCATTACACAAAAGCCTATTTACGCCACCTTTTTGTATCTAAAGAACTATTAGCCATGCAAATTGCAAGCATACACAATTTAGCATTTTACTTATGGCTGGTAACAGAAGCAAGAAAACACATCATTGAAGGCGACTTCACTAGTTGGAAAAACCAAATGGTAAAGCAGGTTTCAACCAGATTGTAAAGCTGAAAGAATTAACATTTTATAACAGATTTTTTTTGTTCTTTTGTAGTAAAGGTTGCCGTTTAAAGCTTCCAATCAACAAACTAAAAGTCCGGTTTTGAGAAAGTTAGATTTATATATCCTAAAGAAGTTTTTGGGAACATTTTTCTTTGCCATTGTATTAATCATTAGCATATCTGTCGTTTTTGATGTTACTGAAAAAATTGACGACTTCTTAGAAAAAGAAGCTCCTATTCAAGCCATCATCTTCGATTACTATAAAAACTTCATCCCTTACTTTGCTAATCTCTTTACGCCCCTTTTTGTATTTATTGCAGTGATATTTTTCACCTCCAAAATGGCGTATCAAACTGAAATTATAGCTATTCTATCCAGTGGAGTAAGTTTTCGAAGAATGATGTTTCCCTATTTTTTGGGCGCCCTCATCATTGCTATTTTTTCATTCTTCCTGGGAGGTTATGTCATTCCGCCGGCCAACCGAACGCGATTACATTTTGAAAACACCTATATAAAGAAAAAACGGGAAACAGGGATGAAGAATATTCATATGCAAATTGAACCCGGTGTCTTTGTCTATTTGGGAAAATATAACTCATTCAGAGAAACAGGTGATCAATTTCATATTGAAAAATTTGAAGGAAAAGAACTCATATCCAAACTTTCAGCTCGTACAATCAAATATGATACGGTTGCAGGAAACTGGAATCTGAAAAACTATACGCTACGAAATTTTGTTAAAGGTGAAGAAATCATTATTTCTCAAGGCAGGTCAATGGATACTACCTTAAATATTAAGCCTGCTGATTTTAAAGAGGAGCGGAAGTATTTCGAAATGATGACAAACACAGAGCTCAATAAATTCATTAAAGAGCAACGAAACAGAGGAGTAGGCAATATAGAAGAGTTTATCATTGAAAAATACAAACGCATCGCATCTCCTTTTTCTGCCTTCATTTTAACACTTATTGGCGTTTCATTGGCATCAAGAAAAGTGCGTGGCGGAATGGGATTACATATAGGAATTGGCATTACACTCAGTTTTTCTTACATCCTTTTCATGACAATTTCAACAACATTCGCCGTAAACGGAAATATGAACCCGCTTTTGGCTGTTTGGTTGCCCAATATAGTCTTTGCTTTAATTGCTATAATCCTCTACTACAGGGCACCTAAATGACAAGCCCCTACTAACTTTTCAGGTCATCGAATGAATTTAAAATTTGGTCAAACTTCTCTTAACATTTTTGTTAAAAAAAATAAATTCGTAATTATGTACCCTGAAATATTAGTCTCTATGCATTCTTAATTACTGACTAATAAAAGGTTAAATCAAATTTTTGGATTATGTCATTGAAAAAACACATCCTTGACCTTCGTAAAAGAAAGGAAAAAGTGCAACAGGGTGGTGGTGAGAAAGCCATTGAAAAGCAGGTGGCCATGGGTAAAATGACTGCCCGTGAACGGATACTTGCACTTTGCGACCAAGATTCTTTTACAGAATACGACCTTTTTGTCGAGCATGAAGCCCGTGATTTCGGGATGGACAAAAAGCAGTTACATGGCGATGGTGTTATCATTGGAACCGGAACTATTTACGGAGCCCCAATATGCATCTTTGCACAGGACTTTACCGTTGCCGGAGGGTCATTAGGATTAATGCATGCTCGCAAGATCACAAAAATTATGGATCATGCCTTAAAAATGCGTGTACCTCTAATCGGTATAAACGATTCAGGTGGGGCACGTATTCAGGAAGGTGTGAATTCGTTAGCCGGATATGGTGAAATCTTTTACAGAAATACGTTAGCTTCCGGAGTTATTCCTCAGTTATCCGTAATTCTAGGTCCATGTGCCGGTGGTGCTGTATATTCTCCTGCTCTTACTGACTTTGTTTTTGTTGTAGACAACATCTCCAAAATGTTTATCACCGGCCCTGGTGTTATAAAAACAGTTCTTGGAGAAGAAATCACAATGGAAGAACTTGGAGGAGCACGAGTACATGCTGAAACAACAGGAAATGCGCACTTCTTTGCTGAAAGTGAACAAGAATGTTTTGATCAAATAAAGAAATTGATCACATTCATTCCTTGGAATAATTCTAAGAAGGCCAAGTCATTTCCACCGAAACCACCAAAATACAAAGGAAAAATTGAAGATCTGATCCCTTCTGATCCAAGAGAACCTTATGATGTAAGAGATGTCATTGGAGCTATCGTTGATGATTCTGATTTCTTTGAAATTCAAGAATTATGGGCTCCAAACATGGTAATCGGTTTCGGTCGTTTGAATGGTGAAACAGTTGGTTTTGTAGCCAACCAACCTCTTGTACTAGCTGGTGTACTTGATTGCGACAGCTCTGATAAAGCGGCACGATTCATTCGTTTCTGCGATGCATTTAGTGTTCCAATTATTACCTTGGAAGACATGCCTGGATACCTTCCTGGTGCTGACCAGGAACATGCCGGAGTAATTCGTCACGGAGCAAAAGTACTTTATGCATACTCCGAAGCGACAGTACCTAAAATCACAGTGATTCTTCGCAAAGCCTATGGTGGTGGTTATATTGCCATGAACTCACGTCACTTAGGTGCTGACTTCATGTTTGCATGGCCAATGGCTGAGATTGCAGTAATGGGACCTGAAGGAGCTGCTAATATCATCTTTAAGAAAGAGATTGATTCAGCTGAAAACCCTGATGAAATGCGTAAACTTAAAGTACAAGAGTACAAGGATAAGTTTGCCAACCCATATGTTGCAGCCGCAAAAGGTTATATTGACTCGGTTATTGAACCATCGGAAACACGTCAGGTTCTTTTACATGCAATCGAGGTTTCTGCTCACAAAGACGATTCCAGACCCGATAAAAAGCATGGAATACCACCATTTTAATCGTAGGGAATATGAAAGAGAATAAAACAGAAGAATTGGTTGATTTTGCCATACTTAGCATGAAGTATAAAACAAAGTTGACCAAGAAATTCGAAAATAGAAAAAAATACGAGGTCCCTAATCCAAAGCATATTGCTTCTCACATTCCTGGCACTATCGTTGAAACGATAGCAAAGGAAGGCGATTCTTTGAAAGAAGGTGACTCAATACTCGTATTACAGGCCATGAAAATGATGAATCAAATCACCATGCCTTTTGATGGAAAAATAAAAGCCATTCATGTTAAGGCTGGAGATAGGATCCCAAAGAACCATCTAATGATTGAAATAGAATAATTTCAATTTGTAAAAATAGAAGGGGTGATAAAAAATCACCCCTTTTTTTATATCTCATCCGAAACAATCATCAATAGGAATAAAAAAAGAATGTTCCTCACTTATTTAGACATTTCTAAACTTCATGAGGAACATCTTATTTAATAGAACATGAATGCTACTTTAATGCGACCATTGGCCGCTGAAGAAAATATAATGCAAAGGCATACGCCCCCAAAGACATGGTTAATCCTGCTGAAAATCCATAATTAAAAACAGGTAATAAAACCAAGGTGGAACCGATAACCGATGCCGCCCCGTTAATAGCAAATCCCCAATCGATCAACTCACCAACTTTCCTACTTCCTTTTACAAATGGCATTCCCATAAAGAATCCCAGTGGTGCAATAAATAAGACGGTTACTATTATCCTGACAGACGTACTATAAGGCGTTAATAATTTAAGAATATGTGGTACTATAAATATATCAGCCAAAATCCAGAGCGCAATAAATACAAAGGGTGTATAATTTTTAAACTTACCGCTATAGAGACTTCCCATTCCCGAACTGGCCAGCAATGAAAACAATATCGTCATAAATGTATAGGAGGATGATCCAATGAACCAGGTATATTTCTGAATGAGTATTATTTCTAAAGCCATAAACCCGATACCAATCATGAAAAAATACATCCACCCATTAAAATTCAGCTTATTACCTTTTAATGCATAGGGTAACAGATTAAGGGGAAGAATCAGGACAACAATAATAACCAGAACAACTAAGACAATTACAATTGCCAAAGGAAAACCTTGAAACTCGTATGGTAATAACTTGCCATTAATATTATCCAAAGAAAAGTTCTTCATCATACCAAGCTGAGCCGTAAACGGACGATCATCATCACTTGGCGACAAATCGGTCATCGTATTCGCCTGTTGGCTTTCCCAGCCATGCAATATTACCTGATTAATCAGATTATCCTTTATCGAATCAGCAGCCGGATACATCAGTCTAAAGAACGAATAATTCTCAGCAGTAACCGGATGAATGCCTTCATAAATTACTTGTTCATCCAATGGTTTTTTGCCCATTATAATAACATGACGGCGCATGGTGGGTAAATGATACACTGCAAGATGCTTCTCAGGCTCCTGAATGCCTTCCTTTTTTAAGCCTTCAATCACTTCTGAAACCATCCGTGGTACATAAAACTGATGCTCCATCATTAAAAAACCATCGGGTGACAGCGCTTTATAATAATCACTAAATGCTTCTGTTGTAAACAAATAATTTTCTGCCAAAGCAAAAGAACCCGAAGCCAAAGCGGCAAAGGTATTTGAGCTTAAAGAATATATTATATCAAAATGATTGCGAAATTTACGCACATAGGAACGGGCATCTTCAGAAACCACCTTTACTCTCGGATCATTGTAAATATCACCACTAAACTCCTTGAGAAATCCCTTTTTCATCATACGATTGATATGGGGATTAACTTCTACAGCATGAATCTCGGCGGCGCCTTCCTGCAAAGCCTGAAGCACATCGCCACCACCACCGGCACCTAAGGACAAAAAGGAACAATTCTTAAAACGACCAATTAACTTATCAACCGGTAAGGTAAACTGAAATTTTAAAGAATCAGGACGATCCCAATTACCATCAAATTTATACACCGGACTATTCGCGGCATTATCAATATTCAATCCCCAATAGTCATCACTAAACTTATATACCTTAAGTTTTGACATGGCGTCCCAATGCGAATATATCACCTCGGCCCGATCCTCTATGGGACGGCTTAATAATGTTGCGGAAAAAGGCATCGCACTAAAACTAACGACAAGTAATCCGAGTGGCGCTAAACGGTGCCAGGATTTTAAAGAAAAAGCGGCTGACATTAAAATAGGGACACCTATAAAAAAGGCCGCATTATTAGTTCCAATGCTATTCATTAATAATACTGACACAGCCACACCGAGTGCTGCGCCAACGAGATCAGCCATATACAGCCGATGCATATTTTCATGTTTCTGCCGGAATATCCCCGCTAAAACAATACCTCCGGTAAAAAAAGAAGAACCCAAAATTAAAATGGTAGACACTAGTTTGACAACCATCCAGCCAGATGAAAATAAATGGGTAAAATCAAGCTGCATATGTAACACCACCGGGGGACCTATAATCATAAAAAAGGCTGTAAGGGATAATAACCAGGAGAAATTCTCAAGGCAACTCAACCGCCGGCTCATTCTTAATGTCAATGCTCCCAGTCCTAACCCAAGAATACTTATTGACAGAATTAAGAATGCAAAGGTGTAGAAATATTCAGCTGAAAAGATCCTTGTCCAAATAATCTCCATTGAAATAAGGGACAGAGACAACAGAAAAACAACAATACTTTTGTTTTCTAATTTCATAACCTTGGATTTAGATTTCATCTCTCTGTTTTATCAAAGATAATACCGAATTAAATATTTGCTTTGTTCCCAACTTATTCACTCGCTGATCATTTTTGAATATTGACAAAATATGTTCGAAAACGTGGCAGTCACTGTTCATTTCCGAACACTATTTGCATCTCATTAACCTTTTTTCTTGCGCGCTCATTCTACCGCAGTTCTTATTTCATCCATAACAGGCTTATTTATTTTGACTTAATTTAGCCAACAAATAAATACCACCAATACAATTCCTCCTTTATTTTTCCAGGTCTCACCTTTAGACGAATCGACCGTCGCTTTGTTTTGTTCAAATATAATTCAATTTACCTAAACACTCCATGAAAATAGTCATATGACTTACAACTTTTTTAACCCTGACAAAAAACCTACGGTTAAACCTGGATTTATGCATAAACATTGACATGAAAGCTATATTACAGCTACAAAAAAAAGAGTCCAAAAAACATTAATCTTGAAATAAAACTTCTGCAATTTGTTCCAGTTTATAATTGGAATAATTCATGCCTAACCTGGACAAGCCAGAAAAGTAAAAAGTATCAAGTACAAAGTATCAAGATGATTTACTGCTCGTCAAAATATTTTGCCAATAAATACACCAATATCACTCGTAAGACACTAATAACACTAATCTGATCCCAGAGAAAGCTACCCAAACAATAACTCTTCTCCCACTCAACTCAACCTAGCCAAACAAATCACCCTGATTCCCCCTCTCCACTTCTGTTTCTCAATTAATACTGATCATCTTTTATCCATAAACAAAACCGCCAACAGAACACTTAACAAACCAGCACATCTCCTTCATAACCTTTCCTTTTATCTGAATTAGAAGAACTTGACCCGGCGTATAATGAAAAATCATGGAATTATGCTTGTTATTGAAATCAAACCAATATCTTTGTTCGCATAATTACGAACGACTATGAGTTCATATACGATACTGTCGGATAAACAAAAACGAATGGCACGCTATGCAAAAGCGATGGGACATCCCATCAGAGTATATGTATTACAGTTGCTATCGGAACAAGCATGTTGTTACAGCGGTGATTTAAGCGAATCCTTACCCATTGCAAAATCAACACTGTCGCAGCACTTGAAAGAACTTAAAGATGCCGGTTTGATTCAGGGTGAAATTGAAGCACCAAAAATTAAATACTGCATTAACAAAGAAAACTGGAAGGAAGCACAACTATTGTTTAAGCAATTTTTAAAGGTTTAAAATTTTTTATCTTTATTGTTCGCATTTTTGCGAATGACGAACTAAAAACTCAATATTATGGAAATAAAAGTACTAGGCTCAGGCTGCGCAAAATGTAAAGCTTTAGAGAAAGCAACCAGACAAGCGATTGAAGAACTAGGCATTGATGCGACTATTGAAAAAGTAGAGGACATCCTGAAAATAATGGAATTCGGCGTTTTACAAACACCGGGATTAGTGGTTGACGGAAAAGTTGTTTCAACAGGAAAGCTACCTAAGGTTTCTGAGATAAAGGAATTACTAACCTCAAATCAATAAATCATGAAGCTGATAAATTTATTTTTATCATTAATCCTGTTGACAGGTACAATTTGTGCCTGCAATTCTCAAACGGACAAAAAAAACACCAACAATGTTTCCGTTACCAATGACCAGGTGAAAGTATACTACTTTCATTACACCCGGCGATGCGCAACCTGCCAGGCAGTAGAGAAAGAATCGCAAAAATTCGTTACCGAATTATATGGTAACAAAGTGGAATTTGCCGATTTCAACCTGGATGAAGAAAAAGGAAAGGAAGCAGGAAAGTCACTGAAAGTTTCAGGACAGAGCCTGTTAATCGTTTCAGGTGAAAAGATTATTAACATCACCAATGAAGGTTTTATGCATGCACGCAGTAATCCTGAAAAGCTGAAGGCAATAATCAAGGAAAAAATCGATTCGTTGCTCTAATAGATTGTTAGATAATAGACTTTTAGACTGATATGCATTTAGCTCATTGTAGATCAATTAATGCTATGATTATAGATAACAGACCTTAAATTGATATACATCAATCTAATTTTCTATTACTTACAAAAGCTTAACGAACTATTAATATCAGCCACAAGCTGTATTTCAGCTAATAAAAATCTGATTAATGTAACGGGGAATTGAAGATCAACAATCCTGTTGATCTTCAATTCCCTTTCACCCTGATTATTAAAATTGTTATGGAAGAATTTCTAAGCAACTTATACGCGACAAGCTCCCTGCCTTTTCTATCCGCGCTATTGCTGGGACTCATGACTGCTATTAGCCCATGTCCGTTAGCTACCAACATTACGGCCATTGGCTTTATCAGTAAAGAACTAAATAATAGAAACAGGGTGTTTTATAACGGTCTTATATATACCCTGGGCAGAGCTATTGCCTATACCGGTCTGGCAACAATCCTGTACCTGGGAGCGGATCAGTTCAAGATATCGGGTGTTTTTCAACAATACGGCGAAAAATTCCTGGGGCCATTACTCATTCTGTTTGCTTTGTTAATGCTAGGGGTTCTAAAATTCAACATCCCTGGCTTTTCATCACTCAGTAACAAATTCCAGAATAAGTCGGGTCACACGTATTGGGATGCCCTATTGCTGGGAATTCTCTTTGCACTGGCTTTCTGCCCCTACAGCGGTGTTTTGTTTTTTGGCATGCTGATACCAATGACCATTGAAAGCGCCTCCGGTCTTTATCTTCCTGTCATATTCGCCATTGCAACCGGCATTCCGGTAATCATTATCGCCTGGCTCCTGGCCTACACGGTTTCTGGTGTTGGTAATTTTTACAACCGGATTAAATCCTTTGAACTCTGGTTCCGAAGGATCATTGCAGCTGTTTTTCTAATCGTTGGCATCTACTATGTCATCGAGATAAACCTGGATTCATGGATAAACTAATTAATTACCGGGAGAATTAACCTTTATAAATAATTGAATAACAGCATCAATTTATCCAATAGACAAAATTATTAATGATCTAAAAAAGAGTGTAATGTAAATCAGTCTAATGTCTATCATATAACAAGGTACCGATTGCAAATCGATCCTAGCAGGAACAAACGCGAAGTCGCCCTTGAATATATCGACACTATAACACAAAAAGCCAAATGACGAGTCGGACCATGATGTTGGGAAGCGGGGGAGCCGGTCATACCGATTAGTAATTAAAATGCCCACTTAATGCGCTTCGCTTTTAATTGGCCTTTAATTATCTATCGGCATTACACCAAGTTCATTCTTAAATAGGTTTGGTGTAAAATAAGCGGGCCGGCGTWGGCGCGACGAAGATGAATGCGGGAATTCTGGCATGYGGGTTAGCAAAAATTCATCAAGGAGGTGGGTGGAAGCTTTTATTTGACTAGCGTTTTTTGCTTCGTTTTTGGGGCAATGCCAAAAATGAAGTAGGGTTTGGGACAACGTCCCAATAAAACTATTCCTGAAGAACT
>RHGE01000120.1 GCA_004296775.1 Marinilabiliaceae bacterium JC017 | reverse complement strand
ACTTTTTGGCATTGCCCCAAAAAGGAACCAAAAAACGCTAGTCAAATAAACGCTTCCACCCGCCTCCTTGATGAATTTTTGCTAACCCACTGGCCGGAATTCCCGCATTCATCTGCGTCGCGCCTACGCCGGCCCGCTTATTTGACGGGCTCCCGCGCTTCGGATCATCACGGTCCAGCTCGTCGATTGGATTTTTGCGTTATTCTGTTGATTTGTATTGGAGGTGTCAAAACTAGAGGTAGGATCGGGTTGTATAGTCGTCAATATGGGCAACGGCCATCTCTAACTACTATATAACTCTTTTAAATCCTCCCCGATTATGCAACAATCAAACCACCCCGATTTTCATTGCATACTCAATGAAAATCACCCCTCCTAATTCTTTCAGGAGGGGAAATCCGAGACCAGGCGCAATTATCAGACTCTGGAGAGCAGTATCGGGATTAATTCGTAGCTCCGGAGGAGCGGTAGTAGGTAGATATTATTTTGATAGAATAAATAAAAGTGCCGGAGGCACGACAGACTATTTAAGCAAGATGTTTTCCCGGACAACACTTATATCTAATAATAAATTTCGGTTTTGTGAGAAAATGGGATTGCGAGATTTAGCTATTTGCGGCGCATCGTTACTTCGAATATGGAATCACATTTCTGCTTGTGCCTTGTTTACAGCACGTAAATACCCCGGGTTGCGTTTCACTTTCCCGGGGCTATTAGCTGTGCTGATCTTACAAATCATACAAGGGCTCGCCAGTAAGCGGATTCTGAGGATAGCGTTCACACAGGGCCACCAAAACATCTTCATGGGTAAGGGCGACATTGGTCACCGTATCGTTCCCGCCGTAATAGATTAATATGGTGCCATCGTCCCGGCGGAAAGCCCCGCAGGTAAAGACCACATTGGGTACATGCACATAATCTTCCGGCTGGGTTTTGCAATCGGCCGCCGAAGGGAAGAGAATAGGAATATTGGATACTTTTACCTTCCGGGGATCTTCTAAATCGTGTAACGCAACACCCAGGGTATAGGGATTTCCATCCATGGTTCCTCGTACGCCATGAAAAATATTCAGCCAGCCGTATTTGGTTTTGATGGGGGTCGCTCCCGGACCTATTTTATCGGAAAAAGCACTGGGGCCTTCTTCCTGTTTCATGAGCGGTTCTTCCAATAAATCCCACTGGTGGCCAAACAAGTCTTTGGTAAAACCAATGCGGATCTCCCGAAAGACACCACCGATGCAGTCGATGTTATGATCGTTGGGACGGAAAAGAGCGGCATAGGCACCATCAAAAGGTTCGGGAAAGATCACCACATTGCGCATGTCCACATCCATCAGGGGACCATGCCGCACGAAACGGTTAAAATCGGTAGTGGTGGCCAATGATACCCGCACCCGGTCTTTAATGGTTCCATGATAGGCACTGTAGGTGATGAAATAAGTATCCCCTATCCTGGAAATCCGCGGATCTTCAACGCCGCCTGCTTCATTCTCCATCAATATCTTTACATCAGCACCGGCAGCAAAATCATCACCCATCCTACAAGGCTTCAAGGCCGGTTGGGGATCAACCCGCCAATCGGTTAATCCATCTTTACTGCGGGCCACGCCTACCACAGAAATACCATTTCGTAAATGGGACCGGAATAACATGATAACCTCATCCTGATACTGCGTGATGCCAACATTGTGTACAGTTTTCACCTGGTAACGGGGATCTGTCCACACCCTGTTTACCTCGTGACAACTAAGAATGGGATTACCCTTGAATCGTTTCAGGGGCTGGTTCAAATTCACCACTGCCTGCTCCCCCGGCAAAGACAATATTCGTGATACTAATTCCATCTGCTATTTTTTTTAATTCAACATGCTTCTTCTACTCCTGAAACGCCACAGCCTGAGGCCTTCATCCGGACTCAGCCCGTTTTTCCATTGACCAAAACCATGGCTTACAGAAGTTGCTGTCAAATAAAGTGGTAACGCAGATGACAAGTGTTCACTCTGTTCTCCTTATTGTATACCCTATTGCCAAAACAGGCACGTCCATGCGTATAGGAAGTGATGAGACCAAGCTTTTTATTATCTTTAGCCAGGTTGAATTTAGTGTGGTATTGATATCAATAGATCGTTAGATAATAGACCCCAGACTGATTTACATCTAGCTTATTTGTAAATCCATTAAAGTTTTATTTATCAACAATGACAAGCTGCCCTTCAGATAATTACAAAAGTTTAACGAACTATTGGATATGGTACGTAATGTTCTTTTTGGCATAATTGCAATCATAAGTCTTTCGAGCTTTTCCCCTAAAAACTGGACACATAGCCATATCAGCAACTCTGATGGCCTCTCCAATAGCGCAGTCACTTCCATCTTCATGGATTCCCGCGGATTCATGTGGTTTGGCACCTGGGATGCTTTGAATCGATATGACGGGAGTAATATTAAAGTATTCAAACCCGATATCTTTCAGAAAGGAAGTATTAGTAATAACATCATCCGCGATATTCTGGAGGATAAAGAGAAAAATTTGTGGATTGTCACTGAAAAAGGATTGAACCGGTACGATTTCAACACCGAATCCTTCACCCCCTACCTGGACACCATCAATACCGGCGTTTATCGCGAAAACAGCTTTCATGCCACCCTGGGCCCTGATTCAAGCCTTTGGTGCAGCATATACCATTACGGCATTACACACTATGCTTCTCAAACAAAACAATTCTCTTCTCCCATAACGGTCTCCCGGCACCCCGATCTATTGCGTAACAACCTGGGATTATCCTTTGCTTCTAATGGCAATCTTTGGGTTATGACGGATAAGGGCACCGTTTTAGGACTGAAAAAAGATCAACAGTGGCAATTGTTTAAACGCCATGACCTGGCCTCCAGCTATGCCATACTTCCCAGGAAACATTGGTTTATAAAAGATGCTGAAAACCATTGGCTCTTTGTGGCATTAAAAAGTGGTGGCATCCTGTCGATGAACCTTGATTCTGAAGAGATCACCACCATCCATGCCGGCGACAAAGATGTTAATGTGACCACGCTCTCCAAAGGGCTTGAGACCGGAGTTTTATGGGGCGGGACAGATTCGGGCCGCCTGTTCCGCATTTTGATTTCCCATGGTATGCAAATGGATTTCTTCGAAGACCAACTCCATGGCCTCTCCAATAAACAGGTAAAAATATGGTCCGTCACCGAAACCCAACCCGATCTGTTCTGGATTGGCACCGATGGCGATGGCGTACACAAATACATCACTAAAGGCAATCCCTTCATCTCGACCCAGAAAGGAGACCTCACCAAAGGAAAGATCAACCACCATATTGTCCGGGCTATCCATGAAGACAACCAGGGGAATGTATGGGTGGGCACCCGGGGAAACGGCCTGAATTTCATTCCGGCACAAGGCGGTTCCACCAAGGTGTTCGATAAGAAAAACGGGCTTTCCAATAATGCCGTTCTCTCCCTGAGCAGTGACCCGGACGGTAACATATGGATTGGCGTCGACGGCGAAGGCATCGATATGTATGAAACCTCAACGGGCAACATACTGCATTTCCCGCAAGACTTCATTAACCACCCCCGGATAGAATTCGGTTCGGTCTATTCCATCTGTAAGGATGCCTTTGGGGATATGTGGATTGGCACCAGCGGGTACGGCCTGTTCCGATTTACTGTTTCCAAAAAGAGAAATGGGAAATATGTCCTGTCCGACTATAAACAATACCGCAGCGACCCCTCTAAGAAGGATGGTCTTCGCAGTAACATTATCTATGCCATTGTTGAAGGTCGTCCCAATGTGCTGTGGATCGGCGCACGGGGCGGAGGGCTTCACCGGCTAAATACCCTGACGGGTAAAATAGAAGTGTTTCGTACCAACCCGCAACAACTCAATACCCTGAATAACGACGATGTGCTGAGCCTGTGGAAATCAAGCAACCAGGAGTTGTGGATCGGCACCAGCGGTGGCCTGAACAGGCTGAATATGTCAACCAGTCCCTATCAATTTTCTCATTTCACCGAACATGAAGGCCTGCCCAACAACACCATCCATGCCATCCTGGAAGATACCAGGGGACATATCTGGATGAGTACCAACAAAGGGTTATCCAAACTGAATAAAACAACCGGTGAAATACGAAATTATTTCCAGTCGGACGGACTGCAAAGCAATGAATACACCGATGGCCCCTCCTGCCTGGGCCAGCACTCAGGCCTGTTATACTTTGGCGGTGTGAATGGATTCGACCGTTTCAATCCCGATAATATCACTAACTCACATTATTTTCCCCGCCTGGCCATTACTGCTTTTGAAAACACCAACGGCACGCCCATGACGCTTCCCAGGCACATCGATTTAGCCGATACGCTCTATCTCAACTACAATCAAAACTTCTTCCGGTTCCAGTTCACCACATTGAATTACCACAACAAGCTGAAATGCAAATATGCCTACAAACTGGAGAAGTTCGACCAGGATTACATCGTCACCGATGGGGAAGAGAAAGTCAGTTTCACCAACGTACCGCCCGGCAAATATATTTTTAAAGTAAAAAGCACCAATGAAGACGGCATCTGGAATCCCGACCTGCGACAGATTCATATCATCATCTCCCCGCCCTTCTGGAAAACTACGTGGGCCTATACGCTCTACGGCCTGATCATCCTCCTGCTGCTATTCCTGACTTTCTACCTGCTCCTGCGCCGCACACGTATTCGCAACAAGCTGGCTATGGAGCGGTTAAAAATTCAGAAAACGGAAGAGATGAACCAATACAAGTTCCGGTTCTTCACTAACATTGCCCATGAGTTTCGCACACCCCTGACCCTCATCATGGCGCCTGCCGCACAACTGATGGAATTAAAGGGACAGGACCAGCAGGTTGGCTCCTATGTAAAGGCCATATACAACAATTCAACCAGGCTACACCACCTCATTCGTGAACTGATTGACTTCAGAAAGGTGGAAACCGGCCACCTCGACCTCAAAGTGAAGGAAGGCAGCCTCTCGGCTTTAGCTACTACCATAGTGGGGGCCTTCTCCCAATACGCCCAACAAAACAATGTGGCCCTGACCATTGAGGCCTCGGAAATAAAGGGCTGTTTCGACAATGGTATCCTGGAAAAAATCCTCCTGAACCTCATCTCCAATGCCATCAAATACACACCGGCCAACGGAGCCGTTGCGGTCTCTCTGACGACGGCCGATCAACAGGCTCACATTAAAGTAAAAGATACCGGTATTGGCATCTCCGATGAAGTACGGGAAAAGATATTTGACCGCTTCTTTCACCAGGCCGATGAGTTGCCTAAGCTGAAGGGTGCCCCTGAAGGATCGGGGGTGGGCCTGTCGCTCACCAAAAGCCTGGTGGACCTGCATCGCGGCACTATTCACCTGGAGAGCAAACACGGTGAAGGCAGTTGTTTCACCGTGGTTATCCCATTGGCAAAGGAGAAATACAATGTAAAAGAGAGACGGATTGATATGGTGATCGATGAATCCCGTATCAAAGAAAAAGCCGCCGAGGAATTCATGGGGTTGGAGCCTGTCTCGCTAGAGACACCACCAACGCAAGCAGCTCCTGGTGAAAAAAATGCCCATACCCTGCTGATTGTGGATGACAACGCCCAATTGCGAAACCTGGTGTGCGACCTGCTGGCGCACGAATACACCCTGAAGCAAGCTGCCAACGGAGTGGAAGCGCTTGATATCATCAATAAGGAAAACATCAGCCTGGTGATTAGTGACATCATCATGCCCGAAATGGATGGTTTGACCCTGTGTCGCAACCTGAAAGAAAACATTAATACCTGCCACATTCCGGTGATCCTGCTCACCGCCAAAGGTGAACTGGAACACCGCATTGAAGGCATTGAGGTGGGGGCCGACAGTTACATCCCCAAACCGTTTGATCCACGTCACCTAAAGGTGCGCGTAAGAAAACTAATTGATGCCCGCCTGCGCATTCAAAACAGCCTGGAAAAAGCACCGGAAAAACCGGCTGAGAACCTGGAAGGACTGAATAGCCGGGATGTGGAGTTTCTGTCCCACCTGCAGAATTTCGTGAAGGATAACCTGGACCGTACCGACCTGGATGCTGAGGGGTTGGCCGATGAGCTGGCCATGAGCAAAACACAACTCTACCGAAAGGTGAAAGCTGTCACCGGCTTTACCCCCCATGGCTTTATTAAACACTACCGTTTAAATAAGGCAGCCCGCCTGTTGAAGGAGACCTCCCTGACGGTTACCGAGGTCATCTATGAAACGGGCTTTAACAACCGGACCTATTTTTATCGCTCCTTCAAGGAGGCTTTTGGCACCTCCCCGGGGGATTATGCGAAGAAACAGGAATAATTGGTGAGAAGGATATTAACCACTATTTCTCAAACCATTATTTTTGACAGGATTAACAGGATTTACATGATGATGGATGATATCCGCTTAATTCAAAACGGAGTAAATGGCCGGTAAGCCAACTATGGCACTGATACTGCTATTAAAGAGCTTTCCCTAAAAATTCTATGCATAAAACATAGCATATTTTGTCTGCGAGATTTCGTTCAACCTGGGCTTCTTCTCAAACAATGTATATTTTTGACAGGATTAACAGGATTTACATGATGATGGATGATATCCGCTTAATCCAACATGAGGGAAACAGCTCATAACCCAACTATGGCACTCATTATTGATGCTCCTATCAAAGGGCTTTACGTTAAAATCCTATGCATAAACTATAGCGGATTTTGTCTGGAGGATTCCGTTCAACCTTTGCTACATTACTGGATGCTGGGCGCGGTATGAAGGGGTATTTATTAGTGGCTGGCGGTTCATAATTCTGATTTTACAATAAGCTCACATGCATGTTCAGCAAAATAAATCGGAACACCTGCCCACTTTAAATTCTTTTGTTTTGCTGTCAGATGTGCTGCTCGAATGAATTCCATAAATCTTGCAATGATGATTTGTTCACACCAATCTCTTGCATCTTGCATTTCTTCGGACCACTCTTCATTATCTTTTAATTCTTCAATAATTGAGAAACCTCTTTGAATATTTTCATATCCCTCAATACCAAATATAGTACCGAGCTCCTCTTGAGTGGCTGCTTGAAATTCACATAACCACTCCATATCATCAAGGTCAAGTCCTCCATCTCGCTCGTATGCAAAACAATCTACATACCACAGCTCAGTATTAATGTCAAACTCGTTCATTTCTAGATATAGTGATTTAACGTTTATTTTTTCAGACACTTTGTTGTAGAATTCTTCAACCCAAATTGCAAATTCTTCAGCCTGATTAATAATAGAATTACCTAGTACCTCATGAAATACGGTTATAGGAATTTCCTTTAGTTTGCTTTCCGCATTAGATATTGCTTTTTCAAAGTCAAGGTTTTCTAAATCTGAATTAATTATCTCAGCAAAATCAAAATTCATATTTCAATATTATAATTTCCACTGGCTTCTTCTGTTTAGCTTGCCACTAACTTAATGATAGCCAGCACATGTTTCATTTTTAACACTATACCCACCAGCAAATTGTATGAGTAGTGGCAGGTTGCGTGGCGCTTTCCGATCAAACCTTGATGTTTAGTCCTTTCCCCTGCCATTACGTATACAAAGTGTTACCTGCTGGTATTTTTATTCACTTATCAAGCCAAGAACTCTATCTTCTAACTCTTCCCCGAATAAATCTTTTGCTACAATTATTCCTTCAGGATTTACAAGGAAAGTAGTTGGATATCCCTGGATTCCGAAAGTTTCTTTTATTTTATTTGAATCGGTTGAAAGTATCTGAGTCCAGGTAATAGAATCTTTTTCTATCATCTCTTTAAGTGCTTTTGAAGGACTGTCTCCAACAACACCAATTATTTCAAATTTTTCTCTATCAGTTTTCTCATAAAATTCTTTCAAATAGGGCATTTCTTGTCGACAAGGCCCACACCAAACTGACCAAAAATCAAGCAATACATATTTCCCTTTCAAGTCTTGTGAAGATATGTGAGTACCTGACATAAAATCGTTCCCCTCGAAAGGAAATGATTTAAAACCAATTTGAGTAGAATACAATTCATTCTTTGGCAATGCTATTTTTTCTAAAATCAAAGTATTGTTATTTGTATTTACCCCGATATTTTTAAACACTTCGCCTTTGATTTCAATGAATTCATTTTTCGCAATTAATTTCTCATAACTAATTTTTTCCCCATCTTTTATGCTATCATTTATCAAAACAATGCTGGGATTTTTGTATGATAAATTTGTAAAGTCATCAGAGCAAACTGCAATTTTTTCTCCATTGAAATTTGCTACTGAATATTGAAGAAAATTGCACATAAACATATCATACCGGCTCCTATACACAATAAAAAGCGGAACTGTAACTAATTGTTTTTTGTTATTAATTAATCTCTCGTAAGTAACATTGATAGCATTACTTACTGCAATAGAATCTTTATTTATTTTTTCACTCGGAGAATAGTTAAAAGGAATGAAACTTTCATCATCACTAAAATCGAGATTATTATTTTTATCAACTATCATCCTTAACTGTCCTGTTGAATCTTTTCCAATTGCAAATGCAATTTTACATTTTAACGGTTCTTTTGATAATTCAAGAGTGTCAGGTTCCCAATCCCATGATTTTTGCAGTTCTTCATATCTCTCTTTAGTAATATTTCCAAGTATATAGTTCTGATAAACTGTTTGATAAATATTTGTCTCAATGTCACCATATTTAATTTCAGCCCAATCTTCTGGTGCTCCAACTACTGATAAATATGTTTTTCGCCATGGATTATTTTCATCTTCAGAATTAGGAGAAATCCCGCCAAATCCCGAGTTAAAATGACCATATCCATTCTGTTGAATTAATGGTAGTTCTATTGTTTTTTGATTAGAGCAACTAAATAAAATTGTAATACAAATTGCAGTTAAGGTCAGTGTTTGAAATTTCATTCTATTCGGTTTTAATATTTAATACTTTATCATTCTGCTTAGTATTTAGCAATGTTGGTTTTTACACTTTCAGTCAACTTAACAACAGCCAGCACATGCTCATATTTCACATATACCCATCCATTCTTTGTTGAAAAAATTGCGTCCCCTAAAATAAACAATAACCTCTAATTCACACCATAATCATTATTCAAATAAAATAAAACAAGGAAACAAAACAGGCAAAAGGATGCGAAACGGGGGACATACGGATACTTAAACCCTGGGGTGCGGGCGATATAATTTTTTTCAACTAATTAACCTCCATAGCTGGTGTTGTTCTATTAATTTGGATTCTTCGCTGTGTTATACCTATTAGTGATTAAAGGGATCACATTTTGCGATACACCTTCATTATAAAATCTCTGTGACTTTGTGCCTCTGTGTTTTAATCGGGACGTCGTCCCAAACCCTACTTCATTTTTGGCATCGTCACAAAATCGAAGTAAATCTAAATCCACTGTTAATTGTTTACTATTAATTGCTAATTGAATAATGCCTCCTTGATGAATTTTTGCCAACCCACAGGCCAGAATCCCCGCATTAATCTTCGTCGCGCCTACGCCGGCCCGCTTATTTGACTTGCCGACGCGCTTCCCATCATCATGGCCAGGCTCGTCATTTGGATTTTTGTGGTATTCTGTAGATTTTGGTTTTTTGCGGCTTACGCGGCTTTGCGAGAGACTGAATGGTTTTGGTTTCTTTGTGGTATCCTTTGAGAGTCTTTGCGATACACCTTCATTATAAAATCTCTGTGACTTTGTACCTCTGTGTTTTCATCCGGGACGTCGTCCCAAACCCTACTTCATTTTTGGCATCGTCACAAAATCGAAGTAAATCTAAATCCACTGTTAATTGTTTACTATTAACTGCTAATTGAATAAAGCCTCCTTGATGAATTTTTGCCAACCCACAAGCCAGAATCCCCGCATTCATCTTCGTCGCGCCATCAAATCAGCCCTGTACTATTTAATAGAATTCACATAATCCCAACAATCTATTAACATTAAGTATTTAATTCATTAAATACTTAGCACGAAAATAAGAAAATTGACACCTACTTTTACCCACACACCAGTGATCAGGATTAAAAAAATATACTCACGACTATTGTAATTAAGAAACTGATGAACATTAATTGAAATAAACCTCAGCAATTAATTCCCTTTCCATATTAATAGGTACACACCTTGGGTTTTTTACACACCAACAACCATTCACCTCCAGGCATCAGCAGAATCAATTTCACAGAAAATCAGTTGCATGACACTTAAATAGGTTTTAAAAGCCATATCTCTATTTGTAGCATAATTGTTCGCAAATTACGTCACCTAAAACACCTTAATACTGTTGAATAAAAACGCCTCTTCCCTCGATTGTCTATAGAAATAACTAATAAACACCCGACCTGCCACAATTTTCAACCAGATAACATGTTCAAGTCCAATAGATTTCAGGTAACTGTATTATAAAATAGCAAAAACTTTATTTGTCCAATGGCTTACAAGTAGGCGTAGTGAGACCTTCAAGCTCACCTACTTGAGGTCTCAAGTACGCCTACTCGATGACTCAAGTACGCCTACTCGATGACTCAAGTACGCCTACTCGACGACTCAGGTACACCTACTCAACGAACCAAGTACACCAATTAGGAACCACAAGTTGATATACTCGCATTCAAACTCATACTAAAAATCTGTTCCAACAACACGACAAATTATCTGATAGAAATATAAAATATCCTAATACTTATCGTAACATCTAAACTTAATTACAGCTGTAAAATGCAAAACGCATGGGTTATTTGACAATGGGATGAATAAGAGGCGGCTGTTTATTTAAACGCCAAAGGAGTGTCTGTAACAGCACAGGGTTTTAACCCTGTGTTTCCGATCTCGGGAATAAGAAAGGCTGAAGGCCTGATATATATTATATACCAGCATAACTATACAACACAAACACCCTTTCAGGGTTGGATTTACATAGACCAACATAGGGTTAAAACCCTATGCTGATACAAATGGCCTTTCAGGCCTGAATCTTATAAAACTTACTCCTTCACTTTGAAAATCAACGAAGGTAAATAGGTGGGGTATAACTTGATAAACTCCAAAGGAGTGTCTGTAACAGCACAGGGTTTTAACCCTGTGTTTCCAATCACGGGAAGAAGGAAGGCTGAAGGCCTGATATGTAGCATATACCAGCATAACTATACAGCACAAACAAAACTCCAAAGGAGTGTCTGTAACAGCACAGGGTTTTAACCCTGTGTTTCCAATCACGGGAAGAAGGAAGGCTGAAGGCCTGATATGTAGCATATACCAGCATAACTATACAGCACAAACA
>RHGE01000119.1 GCA_004296775.1 Marinilabiliaceae bacterium JC017 | reverse complement strand
CTTATTTGACCGGCTCCCCCGCTTCCCAACATCATGGTCCGACTCGTCATTTGGCTTTTTGTGTTATAGTGTCGATATATTCAAGGGCGACTTCGCGTTTGCCCCTGCTAGCATCGATTTGCAATCGGTACCTTGTTATATGATAGACTGATTTACAGTACCCCATTCTTAGATTATTAACAACTTTGACTATTGAATGAATACAAACTGTTTTTCAATTACTTACAAAAGATTAACGAACTATTGTAATAGTGAAATTATATTTAAAACCGAATTCCCTGATTATTACGATGGAAAATCGATAGGTAAGATTAGTAATGAAGAATTATGTAAGTAAATAATATTGGATTTAAAGTATATATTTTCTACTTTTAATCGTTATTTTTTAACCAGAAACCAGACGTTGACAGCCAAACCCCACATACAACTCCTTCCGGATATACATTGTCAAGAGGCGGTGGTGCTTTTTAAATTTGACTACCAAAGCGACTTGATTGCTGCAATTAAAACTCTGCCGGGTGTAAAATGGAGCCAAACCAAACGATACTGGTACCAACCGGCAAGCCAGTTTGATTTGCACCTGGCTTTTAATGCGCTTAAAGGGGTGGCATATGTGGATTATTCGGCAGTAAAAAACCCTCCGGTAGCAAAAACGAAAAACCTCACCCTTAAATCGGTGAAATATCCGCATAGGGCTACAACCTTTTTACCCAAGGGGTATTTGGAGAGATTGGAACAGAAGCGATATAGTGAAAGTACGATACGTACCTATTCGGCTTATATGAAGGACTTCTTACATCACTTCAGAGGGCACGATATTAATACCATTGAAGTAGCTGAAGTGAATGCGTATATATTAGGCTTGATAAAAGAGCAGAACATATCAGCATCACAGCAGAATCAACGGATTAATGCTATCAAGTTTTATTACGAAAAAGTAATAGGAAGAGAAAAACAATATTACGAACTATTYCGTCCCAAGGAATCGCACCATCTGCCKGATGTGTTAAGYAAAGCAGATATTGGTAAGATGATAAATATTACCAAAAACCTGAAGCATAAAAGTATTTTAATGGTGCTTTATTCATGTGGTTTGCGCCGAAGTGAATTAATTAACCTAAARCTTTATGACATAGATTCGAAGCGCCATRTTGTTAAGATCAAAGATGCCAAAGGAAAGAAAGATCGATATGTACCWTTAGCACAAAGTACCCTTAAAATTTTAAAAGAGTATTATAGGAAAGAATTGCCAAAGGAGTGGCTCTTTGAAGGTGYAAAAGRCGGAAGATAYAGTACAGYCAGCATTGAAAAAGTTGTAAAAAATGCCGCTCAAAAAGCAGGGATAACTCGAAATGTATATCCCCATATGTTTCGACACAGTTTTGCGACCCATCATTTGGAACAGGGAACAGATTTGCGTTTTATCCAGGAATGGCTGGGACACTATTCCTCWACGACAACGGAAATATATACTCATGTAACGAATAAAAACATGCAGCAATTTAAAAAMCCCATCGATGATATTTTGGACGATAGCTAAAAAGGTAAACATACAGCCTAATTTTAGAGCTGTATGTTTACCTTTTAAATTGATAAATGAGATGTATATACACCTGGGAAAACTTACTGGGGTGTTAGCGGTCAATGAAGACTAATGCTGCACAATTGAAAACTATTAACAAAAAATGAATTTAAATTATTTATATACACCGACTCATACAATTGTTGACCCACCTATTGACACTAAAGAACAGGAATTGCCTTTAGAGAAATTATCTTGGGAAGACTTTGAAAAACTATGTTTAGCTGTTGTACAAATTGACTTTACAATAAACGACTGTGAAATCTATGGTATAAAGGGACAAGCACAAGAAGGAATAGACATTTATGCTAGACAAACAAATGGAAGATATAGTTCATACCAATGCAAAAGATACCAAGAATTTGAGTTAAATGATATAAATAAAGCTGTTGAATACTTCAAGAGCAAAGATTTTTTTGACAAAAGTGATAAACTATTTTTATGCACTTCTTGCGAATGGAATAAAACACAAGTTCAAGATAGATTTGAAGAATTAAAAACTGAACTTGAACAGGAGAACATAACTTTAGTAAAATGGGACAAAATTCAACTGTCTAGACTTCTTAAAGGCAAACCACAAATAGTGTTTGACTTTTTTGGTTTAGAATGGGTGAAAAAATTTAATGGAGAACCCGCTTTACAACAAATTTCAAAAGCAAAAAAGTACGATGCTAAACAAATAATTGAATTTAGGTCTGAATTGTATGAGTTTTACTCTACAATTTTTAACATTCAAGACCCTGGTATTCCTATAAAAGAACTAAACAGTCCATATACTTTACAAGAAAGATTTATTATTCCAGACATTCTTTCAAACGTAAAAGAAGAAGGTTTTGAAAACAATAGCGAAACTTCTTTTTCAATCTCAAATCAAGACCAATATTATTATGACGATTATGGTTATGGATATATTGAAGATGAATTAAGGCGAAGAAATTTCAATAATCAAAATGATGTAGAAGAAAGCAGTATTGATATTCGAATTAAAACAGATGATGCGCTTATAACTAACAATAAAAATATAATTATAGGAGACCCCGGAGCTGGTAAAAGTAGTTTACTTAGATATATAACACTTGACATTTTAAGCTCGAAACCTCAATTAGAAAACATTTCTCAAAAATATGGCAAAACCTTACCAGTATGGTTACCTTTTGCTTTTATAACAAAACACCTTAGTAAAAATGATTCTTTAAGTATTTCTGAAATACTAAATCTTTGGTTCAATGGGTTTGGCAAATCCCATTTGTTCGAAATTGCAAAAGAAGCATTAGATGATGAACGACTATTCTTAGTTATTGACGGGATTGATGAATGGAGCAGTTTTTCATCTGCACAACAAGCGATAGCACGTATCGAAACAATAAGGGAATTATATGATTGCAAAATTCTTTATTCTAGTAGACCATATGGATTTAGAATGTTAAAAGACTTTTTTACAAATCTAAACGCCCTAAATTTAGCAGGATTTTCTAAAATTCAACAAAGGAATTTTATTGAGAAATGGTACAATAAATGGGCTTCATTACAAGGTGATACTCAAAATGAAGATTTCTCAAAAACACTAACTGATAATTTTATAAAAGAATTAGAACAATCAGGGGATTTAAAAAAACTAGCTGAAATACCATTGCTGTTAAGTATTTTGATAATACAAAAAATGCAAGATTCGGTATTACCTAAAAACAAGCTAGAGGCACTTAAAGAAATAACCCAATATTTAATAAAAAAACACCCCGTAAAACGTATAACTGACGCAGGAATTGTACAAGAAAAAATAATTGAAATAGATTTTAAAGATATTTTCTGCGAACTAGCAATTTACATTCAAACAGAAAGTAATGATGGTGTAATTTTAAAATGTGATGCTCATAAAATAATAAAGCAATATCTAGTTTCTTATGCAGGTTATGATGAAGCAAGAGCTAAAGTTCGTAGTCAGGAATTAATTGAGCTTGGTGCTAATAATTATGGAATTATAATTGAAAAATCAAATGATGAAATTTCTTTTGGTCATAAGCAATTTCAAGAGTTTTTAGCAGCTCAATATTTATATGAGTCTGATGATGAAACAATAAACCACTTTATAAATCAGTATGGAGCTAATCCTACTTTTCACCAAGTAATTATAAGCTTATTTGGTTTAATGCAATTAAAACAGGTGAAAAAGTACAAAAAACATTTTAAAGCATTAAAAGAAGCAGCTTGCGAAAAATGTCAAGAGGATTACCTTAACCTAATTTCATATGAGATTGCAATTAACTTAGACAATGCACCGACTGAAGTTATGAATGTAGCTTTTGATTCAATCATAAATGAATTCGTATTTGAAACTGACCCGTCTTACAAAGAAGCTTTATTGAAACTAATTCTTAGTGCTCTTCAAACCGGAAGATTAAAAGAAAGGGTTGAGGATTTCCTAGTTCAGTTTTTTCCATACCAGTATAAGTATAGAGATTATCGTGTTAACGCTTTAAGATATTCTAATAAGTTAAATACAATTCAAATAGGGCTTCTAAAGAAAGCATTAATCAATGGGACAATCGATATACGATATGATGCTTCTTATGCATTCAAGAAGCACATAAAAAACGAGGAAGTTTTTAATTTCATAAAAGATATAATTTATAACTGCTCAAATCCAGATATTTTAGCCTTTGCTATTAATAGTATTACAACAAACGATATTCCAGAGCAAGAAAGAGATGACCTTATTAAGTCTGTTGTGGTTGATGTACCAATTGTTCAGCTTTACCTATTTAAGTACAAAGTTTTTACAAAAAAACATACAAAAGAAGATTTAGAACTGGTATTACCAATTGTAAACCAATTGCCTTATCAGCTAAAACAAGAATCAATTGAATTATTAATAAATGGTTTTAATCAAAACAGTAATCTAAAAGAAATACTAGTTAAATCTATAGATAGAAAAGGATTTTACAACGAGAAAGAAACTACAATTGATAGTGAAATCGCCTGGAAAGTAATTTTTCACTGCTTCAATAAAGACAAGGATGTAATAAATCTTATTAAATTACAATTTGAGAATGAAAGATTTCCTTTTATTTCTGCGAATAAACATGAAATGTTTCAAAACTTACTTTATTATTTTAAAAATACTAAAGAGTTGGTTCCTTCAGTTGAAAAATGGTTGGACAATCGATTAGAAAAGTACAGTTTTGTAGACCCTGAAGTTGCATTTGTAAGTATTTTCATTCATACTGATAAAGCAAAAAATATACTTCTTAAAGATTTACCAAAGAGTGGAGTTTCTCACTGGAATGTAATGGCTCTATTGGAAGGTTGGTCTGATGATGCGGCGATTAAAGAAAAACTCAAAG
Source organism: Marinilabiliaceae bacterium JC017 (assembly GCA_004296775.1). Lineage (GTDB taxonomy): Bacteria > Bacteroidota > Bacteroidia > Bacteroidales > Marinilabiliaceae > JC017. The sequence continues at coordinate 7,155 of RHGE01000119.1, read as the reverse complement.
AGTATTTCAGAACAATTGAAACAAAAAAAACATCTGCATCCGCTCATTTTATATCAAAAGTTTTTGATAGTAGCGAAAAAGAAGAAGCTATAAAAATTTTAGAAGAAATCCTTTTTGATAAGGAAATAACCTTTAGAGAAAGGTCTATTTCTGCACTCATTGAACTAGATAAAGATCATTTTGAGAAAAATATTTTAAAAACACTTATTGATGAGCTAAAGACCTTCCCTAAAGACGTTTTTGGTCAATATTATTCTGCACTTGATATAATTGTAAAGAACTTTCATTCAAACACGATTGTACAATCTTATATATTGTCGAGGATAGAAAGTGATAATAGTTTATACAGCTTAGCTGTTCAGTATTTTCCAGAGTTGATAAAAGAGGAAGAAAGGCTACTTGAAAAATCAATTCCCTTATCAAAAGAATTAAGGTCATTAATTATAGAGTCTTTTTCGAATTTATCACTACTACCAAGTAGCATTGAAGATGTTTTAAGCGATTTCGAAAAGGAAGCAGATGAAGAAATAATGGGTGATATGGCGGTGTGTTTATTCAACCATATCAAAGAATCTAACGCAGATAAAATCATTGAACTTTGTAAGCCGATAGTTTTTTATAGAGGCTTTGACTATGAGGTAAAAAGAAGTATCGCGTTTACAGGTTATTTAATTTCTGAAAAATTAGATGAGTATTTTTCTATTGAAGACGCTGAAAATCCAAAAGACAACTCTAGACTGCTTGATATTTTTAATGAATACGCTTATAGGAAATCTTCGAGCGGAATAATGATTAAGTCCATAGTAGATAATTTTGACTCCCTTAATTCTTTTACAGACAAAGATTTTAATAAAATTGTTGGACATCTAAAACATAGCAAAGATATTGAGGATATTTGGGGATTCTTTGCAAGACATTCTGTGAAATCATCCCCAACATACAGCCATATAATTGAATTTATATCGAACAATTCAGCCACAATTAAAAACAGTTCTTTAATTAGTTTTCTTAGCAGAACAACACCTAGAAGCCCCATCTTAAAAGATATTTTGTTACGATTCATTAAAAATAATAGCAATAATAATGTGATTCTTGCAGGTAGACTATTAGGTACTAATTTTAAAAATGACACCCAAGTTCATAAAGAAGTTTGTATGGTTAAGGATGTTTATGATGTTGGAAGAATAATGGCGTTATGTAATGGATGGCAAGAAGAACCAGTTCTTAAAAAAATATTTGATGAAATAGTTGAACATCAAATTCCAGTAGACAACCATGTGGGATTCAATCTTAAGTTTTTATTTCGAGACGTAAGTAATTTGACCGAATTCATTAAAGGTATATCTACAAATGTTGGTGAATTTAAAAGATATCACAAGTTTTTCTTCGTCCCAATGATTGAACGCTTGAAAAGAGATAAAGATTTTAGTTTAGCTATTAAGAAGCTTTTATTGTCTAGCAATTCATTAAGCGAAAAAATATCTTATTACAACTTACTAGCACAAGTTAATATGGTAGATGATGATGTTACTTTATGGAAAAACAAAATAACTGATTTTAAAAATGACTTTGGGTACGACATTGTTTCAAACAAAACAGTACGATTAAAAGATGTTTTATACGATTATTACTACTAAGTTAATTAAATGAAAACACCGAACCGCTAACACTTTGTATAAGTAATGGCAAGCAAATCTCTAAATATCAAGGTTTGTAGCCCACTCAAACTGCGTAACGGTTTGACAGGAAACTACCACGCAATCTGCCACTACTCATACAATTTACCGTTACAGGGCATTAGAAACGACACTGCATAAGAAATTAGAAACAACATATGGGACTTTTCAATTTTAATAAAAAACCTAAGATTACAGTCGATGAGATAAGAAGATTGACTTCTGAGATTATTGATAAACCAAAGGTTGAATTAAACATTTCTGAGGAAGAATTGTATAAGGCTTCAAAAATTCAAGTTAAAGCTTATCATTACAACTTTGATTTTGGTTATCAAGGTATTTATGAATTACTTGAAGACAAGTTTTGTGATAAATCGACAGCATTAATTTTTTACTGGTTAAATCAGCCATTATACTATTTGCAAAATCCCGATTCTAAAAATCCAATTCATGATGATGGACGTAAGCTAAAAGAATATTTAGAAAATAGGATTACAAAAGGAGATTTTAAAGAAATCTTACAGTTTGTTCCGATTGACTTTATTGATGGGCCAATGTGCATGTCGGATGATTTAAATGCAAAGGAGAAATATTTGAATGAAATCCCCGTAGATTTATTTATGCCAGTAGGTATGAACTTTAGCACTACTGGCACCTGTAATGAAATTAATAGATATCTTAATTTATCAGGAATTGAAACATTATTTTGTTTTGACCTTGTTAATACCTCAGACGTAAAAAAAATAAAAGCTGATAATTCTTTACAAAACCTAAATCTTTGCTTTAACGGCTATATACGAACGAAGCCAAAATATGCGAAGATTTCCGATTTAATGCATTTGACAAACCTTAAGTCGTTGAGATTTGACTTCTATGTTCGTTTTAAGGAATTAGAAAAGCTATCTGAATTTAAAAGTTTAAATCATTTGAAGATTAATGTTGAGAAGGAGGACTATTCAATTTTAAGTTCTTTGTCCAGCATAAAGTCATTGGAGTTTACAAGCAGTGTTGCAACGGATTTATCAATTATTGATAATATGTCTCAACTTGAAAGACTTGTAATCACGGGGTGTGTCAATCTAGCAGATATTAATGGACTTAGCAAAATGACTAATTTGAGGTTCTTAAAAATTGAGTTGACAAAGAAGTTAAAAAAACTAGATGGTATTTTCGACCTAGATTTACAGACATTGATATTTAGAGAAGTTTTAATTTCTTCCAGTTCATTTAAAGGTTTGGATAATATGAATATTGAGGTTTTGCAACTGGATTGTAAAAACTTAAAACATGCAGATTTCATTCCCAAAAGGAATTTAAAAGAACTCAATCTTTATAATTATGAGAAAAACGCTGAATTACTCAAAAAAATTGGAGAAATGGACTTGGGTGATTGCAAAATTGTAGAACGAAACTGGAATAACGCCCTGTAACAATGTGTATAATTCATAAGGGTTTCAGTGGTATGCGAAGCAATGTCTCCCGCTTCAACTTCGGTAACGGTTGATACGAATGCAGTCCGCAATCCCTTACAACTCCGGTTATCGAATAAAAATGGCGATAAAAACGCCAAAAATCATAAGCAACCTAGGCCTAACAACAGGTGATAACGCATGCTTTGCTTCATTACGTTTCTTTTTATAGGTCATCTAAGGATGAATGATTTTTGAAACGATTCACGGTCAAAGCAGCATGCGTCATACCTTTGTGCGTTATTGCGACACGAAGTCGTATTATATAATCGTTTTACAGTCAATTAAGCAGACTGATAAAACCTGCTGTTCCTTCAGCAGTATCCTACCAGGGCACCGGATGTATGGTGTAGCCATTATTGGGTGAAGTCTCTGGGAAACAGTACTAAACGCAAGCTCGAGTAGCCTAATGCGGGGTCGGAAACCGCGAGGAATCCGGTCTTTGGAGTCTCAACGCCAACTAAGGGCTTGGATGAGTGGGCATGGCTAAAAGATTTGAACATTCCGTAACTGCCGAGAAAAGTCAGGAGCGAAAAAGAGATTGATACGCTCTGTACCAAAAAGGTGGACTGACAGGTTAAGTATGTTTAACGCAGTGCTTACAAGGATGTAGCTCAGTCGGCAGACAGGATGAGCCTAAACTCACATTAGTGTTATAAATATGGAACGTGTAAGCCCGGCGCTCTCTCCAATCCGTTTCGCGTAAACGAACTGGATAAAACCGTAACCGCAAGGCATCGGGAATTACGAAGTAATCATGAACACCTTATAAAGTAAACACATTGCGAATAAACGCCGGACAGAGAGGTTGAACAAAGCGAATGCGGTGCTGTAATGGTGCCGATAACAGTTGAAACATGACTGTAGGCGAAAGTCTGGCTGACCTTCAACTGGTGCTTTATGGCAAGAGGATTTATAGAACCTGCTAATGGAAGAAAGCAAATGAACGAAAATGCAAATTTATCGTGTGCACTCCCACATCATACCAATCACTGGCAAACCATTCTATGGCGGAAGGTGATTCAAAAGGTGACCAGGCTGCAAAGACGGATTGCCAAGGCTGTTAAGAACAGACAATGGGGTAAAGCAAAAGCCCTGATGTTTCTGGTTTCAAAATCATTCTATGCTAAATTACTGGCTGTACTGAGGGTGACCACCAATAAAGGAGGAACAACCCCTGGAGTAGATAAAGTAATATGGAGCAATCCGTACGAAAAGCTTCATGCATCCAAAAATCTCAAAACAAGAGGTTATAGTCCCAAGCCATTAAGCAGGTTTTACATCCCGAAGAAAAATGGCAAGAAAAGACCGCTGAGCATTCCTACCATGCATGACAGAGCTATGCAAACATTGTATAAGATAGCTCTCGATCCGGTAGCTGAAACCACGGCTGACCGGAACTCATATGGTTTCCGACCGCGACGCTCATGCAATGATGCCGTGGCACAATGTTTCTTGTCGCTTTGTCGTAAAGTCTCTGCAGAATGGATATTCGAAGCAGATATCAAAGCTTGTTTCGACAACATCCGGCACGACTGGATATTGGAAAATATCCCGGTTAACAAGACCATCCTTAGAAAATGGTTGAAGACCGGATATATCGAAAAAAAGCAGTTGTTCCCAACCCACCAGGGTACGCCACAGGGTGGTACCATATCGCCGGTGATCATGAACATGGTCTTAGACGGATTGGAGACGGCCATTATGGCCAAATTCCCACGATGGAAGAAACAGAAAGTAAACTTCATCCGGTATGCGGATGACTTTGTGATTACAGCGGGTAGCAAAGAGCTTATTACCGAAGGAATTATCCCAATGGTAAAAGCCTTTTTACAAGAAAGAGGCTTACGGCTTTCCTCCGAAAAATCCAAAGTCACACACATCAACGATGGCTTTGACTTCCTGTCACAGAATGTCCGCAAATACAGGAGCAAGCTGATTATCCGACCATCGAGAGGGGCTGTTCAATCTTTTAAGGATAAGATCAAGAAAATATTCCGTGAGAACCGTGGCATACTTGCACATGCCTTGATACGTAAACTAAATCCTGTCATCAGGGGATGGTCGAACTATCACAAAGGTATCTGTGCGAAGCGTACCTTCGCGCGCCTGGGGACTTTCATTTATTGGCAGCTTAAGCGATGGGCTAAATACCAGCACGGTAACAAAAACCGCTGGTGGATTTACCACCGTTATTTCCACGACAATCACTTTACCGATCAACGCATATCGAAAAAAGGTATCGAGCATCATCGCTTGTACCGGATAGTGTATGTTCCTATTCGGTATCATGTTAAAGTTAAGGGAGATGCTAATCCATTTCTGCCTGAATATGACAAATACTTCTACAAAAGAACAATGTGGAGAGATGATTTAGCAAAAGAATGTAAACAAATAACTACTTTTATTACCAATGAAACCAGTAATAACAGCCGGGTCTCCCTTCGCCGGGATCGCCTTAAAAGTGCCTGAGCCGTATGCCGGGAATTGAAAATCATGCATATAAATAAAAAATAACATCGCATGCATAAACTGGCACGTGCGGTTCTTAGGGGGCGTAAGCTACCCGGTGGCTTCATGCAGGACAAAAAGTCGCATAATATTGTTATTTGTACCTAATTTTGTATTTTTGGGACAAATAAGAAGGACATGGGACAGAATGCACCATATATAAAACTGGAAAAGCTTCCTCCTTTAAGAGATAAGGTTGAAACAATTGAGATACTTAGACAAACAAACAAGGCAACTGCTGCCTTGGCAGAACTGAAAGGGATTGCCAAAACAATTCCGAATCAAGCAATGTTGATTAATGCAATAGTTCTACAGGAAGCAAAAGATAGTTCTGAAATTGAGAATATTATAACAACTCAAGATGAATTATACAAAGCTTTAACTGTAAATAAAACTACAGTTTCAGCAGAGACAAAGGAAGTTGTTAATTACAGAAAAGCAATATTTCATGGATTTGATTTAGCAAAAGAACAAGGGTTTATAAAGGTAAATGACATAGTGAGTATTCAGCAACAATTAGTCGATAATACAGCTGGAATTAGAAGTACAACTGGAACCGTATTAAAAAATGACACAACAGGAGAAGTTGTATATACACCACCACAAGATAAAGATGAGATTTTAGAGCTTCTTACGAACTTTATTAATCATTACAATCAGCAAAATGACTTATCTCCATTGATTAATTTAGCAATATTACATTTTCAGTTTGAAAGTATTCACCCATTTTATGACGGAAATGGCAGAACTGGTCGAATACTGAATATCTTGTATTTGATGTTGAATGAGCTAATTGATGTTCCTATTTTATATTTAAGTTCTTATATCATTGATAACAAAGCTGAATATTATAGACTCCTTAATCAAACCAATAAAATAGGAAAATGGGAAGAATGGATAATGTTTATGCTCAAAGCTGTAGAAAGCACTTCAAAGAGTACGATTAAAAAAATAACAGATATTAAAAATCAGCTTGACTTGACAATTTTAAAAGTTCAAGAAAAAGCACCAAAAGTTTATAGAAAAGAACTTGTAGAATTGCTATTTGAACAACCCTATTCAAAGATTGAATTTGTTGTTAATAAATTGGGAGTGGAAAGAAAAGCAGCATCTCGATATTTAAAAGAATTAGAAAATATTGGAGTGCTAAAATCTCAAAAAGTCGGTCGAGAAACTTTATATGTGAATAAAGAACTGATTGAAATATTAAAACAATAAAGCACGAAAGCCTAACAATAGCTTATAAAGCCAGGCGCAAAACCGGTTAACAAATATAAATGGCGCAAAAAAAGCCCCCGGCTAGCGCGGATTTGCAATCCGTGTTAAAACCTCGCCAACGATAGTGGACACTTGGAAATTCCGGTGATACTGACCCCCTCGTCCGGTCATATTGACCCCCCTTGTGGAAAATGGTTCAAAGAGCGGGATGAGCTGACAATATTACCGTTTTTTTCTTAAACTCTCACCTCTTAATTCAATACGATAGGAAGTATGCACCA
>RHGE01000118.1 GCA_004296775.1 Marinilabiliaceae bacterium JC017 | reverse complement strand
ATTTGAACAATATGTTGGTAAAAGTTGCTACCTAAGCGCCTATATTTTTTCAGAAGTGACCTGAAGAAAAGCCTCTTCGAAGGATGTTGCCTTTAGTTTGTTGTTTTAAAAAGATTCATTCACCGCGGAGGCGCTGAGACGCAGAGATAAGTACAGGTTGTTTCAAAATATCTCAACCTGTTTCTATTTATTTCCCCTCTCTAACTTCTGACCTMTAATCTCTCTCTATCTATTTCCATCCAATTTGAACAATATGTTGGTAAAAGTTGCTACCTAAGCGCCTATATTTTTTCAGAAGTGACCTGAAGAAAAGCCTCTTCGAAGGATGTTGCCTTTAGTTTGTTGTTTTAAAAAGATTCATTCACCGCGGAGGCGCTAAGACGCAGAGATAAGTACAGGTTGTTTCAAAATATCTCAACCTGTTTCCATTTATTTTCCCTCTCTAACTTCTGATCTCTAACCTCTCTCTCTATTTCCATCCAATTTAAACAACATGTTGGTAAAAGTTGCTGGCTATGCGCCTGATTTTTGAATATGGTGAGTATGCCCTTATTCAATCCTGGAACATTACTTTCTGAAATTCCTGACAGGTTATTGTGTGTCTTGAAGGGGAGAGAGTTACAATCCCTGCCAGTCTTGAAACAGGTAGTTGAATGGAGTGTTTCCTGACTAAAATAGCTTTTATTTTTTTCATTGTTTGTCATTGAGGGTTGAGTGTTTTTTGATTCAATTTCAAGACCAAGGTAGCTCTATAGGAGATTATAAAAAGTAACGGAAAAATTACCGTTACTTTTTTAAGGAGTTAACGTGGTTTATATCAGGTATAAAAACTTTTGAGCGTAAAAAGAACTGGGTAAGCATATACACCTAAGTGTTATTGATTTTGGGCAATTGTGTAAAAAATGATTGAAGTTGGTCAAAAATGAAGCGTTTTTGGCTTACAATTGGGGCAGAAACGTACCATAAACGTATCATTATTGGCGTTTGTTTGGTCATTCATTGGTTCTATAGGAACCGACTAGTGACCGAAGCGGTACCAAACAAAAACCGAAGCTGGTACGACGCAATCCCGAACAAGACACTTACCAGGTCCAATAGAAAAAGGGGAAAGGGGTGATGTTATACCAATGGTATTTCGAATTGATCCGGAGAGGCAGGTGGTTGATTATGGTATAACGGAGGTGTTTGCCTGTTATCATCCTGGCCAGGCCGCTTATTTGGTGTTTTGTGTTATTCTGCAGGTATAGTTAGTGGCCATTTGGGTTATGATTGGGTGTTTTACCTGGGGGGTAACAGGATAATTAATCAGGGAAGGGGCGTAGCCGGCCTGCCCAAGGAGGTGTGAGAGGATTAGAGGTGAGATTCCTTTTTACCTACTTGATAGTGGGTGGTTTTTTCTTTTTTAATTACTTCAATTATTTGTAATAGAAGGAATACTGAAAAAAATACAATTGCAGATATTCTTTTCTCTTGCCATGAGTAATATATAATTACTCCAAGAGCTATAGTCGAAAGATAATTAATCACTTTTCCTGTTATACTCAATGTTAATAGAATTCTGTCAGAAAATTTTAATCGAATCTTTCGAATAATGCTTACTAGTATTGAATTGGTAAAGTGAATTGCAACAGCTAAAATAATAATCCCAATTACTGTACCTGCTATTAAACGTTCAATACCACTATGGGTAAAAATCCTGAATAGAAACCTTAAACTAAAAATGACAATACTAATTAGTAAAATTGGTTTAAAAAATTTACACCATAAGATTTTTAAAAATTCTTTTCTATTCATATTTTGATTAGCCTTTTCTATCTAATTGTTTAAAAGGGTATTTAATTCAGATTCGCACTACCGGAGGTGTGAGTGTTTTTCCGCCAGGTTATTGGTCTGGCGGATGGTTACTCGATTAACGCGTTTTTATCAAAAAATAAACAATTTAAGATTTCCTATACTTGATCACGCTTATTTAATAACTTTATTATCTTATTTATCTTATCTTCTTGAATCTTACTTGGAGTACCAACTATATATGGTAGAATAATCATATTAACAAAAGGTATACATGCCAAAATAGTCCATAATGTAACATTCTTTCCTTTTTCTTTTGCTAATCTATTAATTACAAAAATCATTGGTACCATAATTAAAACTAATGGTAGCAATTGCATTAAAGGATTAGGTTGATGAAGTGATTGTTCCATGTTAATTAGTTTTAGTTTAAAAATTCATTTTATCAATAATTTGAAAATCCAGTTTTTAGTTACTGCATTACTTGTTTATAAGCTGATATTAAAGGCCTGAAAATTGAAATATTTTCTCGAAACAAGTTAAGTTGATGTTAATTTTCATATTACTTTCTAGTTTCAAAATAAGTTTTCAATTAATCATTACCTAAAGTATTTACTTGTACTAATCATGTTGTGTGAAATTGTGACTATCTTCAAATTTGATTTTATACAATTTTGTCTAAATCTGTACGTTAGCTTAAATTTTTAATTCTACTTTTTTCGGAATGAGGGGAATGTGTTACAATGTTAGCCGCATGAAGTAAAAAGAAGATGTGTCCGGATTATTCGATCAAAATAGTTGATAAATTCTCTTGTGGAAATATCGAACCTCACCTCACTCTTTTATTCCTTAATGCAGCATGTTGAGCGCTGGCATTTCTATTACTAGCGTGCTTCTCGAACAGTTTTTAAATCTTTGATAAATTCAGACTGTTTATCCGGCTTCATTTTCTTTAGGTTAAATTCTATTGAATCAAACTTTACCATCTGCTTTTTTTTATCATAACCTATCACTTTCAAGTTATCAAGGTCAATAGAATATACTGACAACAATGATTTTCTGAGTGTGAGTGTCTTGTTTCTCAGTTTTGCAATCGGGGTAGTTAAACTCCAAGTTCCATTTATAAGTAGAATAAGAACAAGTCCTATTTTTATTCCATCATATATAATTATAAATGATTTTTCTTTTATGATCCCTGTTAAAAGAACTAATGCCAGTAGTAGCTGTAATAATCCAATCAAATTGTTTCTGTAATAATTCCTTGTCATTATTGATTATTTTCCGTTGTAATTAAATTGATTTATATTTTTTATATTTTGCTTGCCCCCAACTTGATGATGTGCAAAACGTGTTTATATCTCCATAAACCCATCTTATTCTTTGTCGAAAAATCCTTGCCCTAAAATAGACAATAATCTTAAAACGCACACCATAATCATTATTCAAATAAAATAAAGCAAAGAAATAAATCCGGCGAAAGTATATAAAACAGGACACTTGCGGAAGATTGCCCCTTGGGGATCTGTCGTTATAATTATTCTTCAACTAATTTGTACTTGTAGCTTGAGTTGTTCTGACAATGCGATATAGAGGTTCTTCTTTTACGCATGGAAAAAATAGGATATTCTGCAATTGCTAATGTATGCAAATACCGGTTAGTGATGAAGCGGCTCACTTAATGCGCCATGCTAATTGCGGGTCTTTAATACCCGTTTCAAGTGGCCGGCTTTACGTTCAGTATCTATTGGTATGCCATTGGCATTTTGAAAGAGGTCGGGTATAACAAACGACTGTATAAAAGTATAAAACAAAATGAATTAGGTGAATTAATATTTGGCCAGAGACCGGGTGCAGCGAAACTAGTCGATTTGGGGAATGGGGATGATACAATGGAGAAAAGCAAAGATAATATTGAATATACCCCATTCGCCTTGACACAGAGTTATGAACACTCTCGTTTGTGAGCAGGTATTTAAGAGTTTATCAAAAAAGGTGTTCAGCGTATTGTTCACCACTATTTTGTGCTTGTTTGATGATGATGGAGTCCATTGGTTGCTATCAAGATGAGGCATAAAACCGGCCAATGAAAGTGAAATTGTGAAAACCGCATGCGAACTTATGGAAAAAGTGAAGGTTGAATGATAGACTTAGATCAATTAATACGCAATTATTACGCAACCATTACGCAATTATTACGCCATTATTTTATCGAATAATAAGAGCCTGCGCCTTTTGTCCCTGAGGATACAAGAATATCAAGTTCTACTAATTTTCTCAAATCAATCGTAGCCATTTCTCTTGAAATATTATTTATTCTTTGATAATCTTTATTGGTTATTCTCCCGTTTTCTTTAACAAATTCAATCGCTTTAAATTGCCTTTCATTAAGGTTTTGTTTATCTAATTCAGTTTTCGTTTTTTTTGTTTTGAATAAGGTCACACTTATTCCACCTGATTGATTTTCAATAAGCGGTTCCGGTAATCCAGCTTTTTTGCATTCATTAATAATTTTAATGGTACCCCGGCCCCAGGATTCGATCAGACCACCTTTAAAAAATGCACTGGCAAGAATTGGGTTGTGTGGCCTTGAGGAATGTTTCTTTTTAAGATCTTCAATCGTTAAATCATCAGGTAAGGAACCTTCATTCCATACCATAAGCCGGTCATCATAAACACTGATCTGAATGGGAGCACCCATGTAATCACGGTGCACAATAGCATTGAGTATTACTTCACGGATTGCTTCATATGGATATTCCCATTTTTCAATACGTTGCAATCCTTTGTATGAAATTGGAGAAACAAGGAATTTCTTGTCCAGCAGGTCTAGTGTCTGATCTGCCAGTTGATAAGCATTACCTTCAATAACTTCCTGATATCTGAGATCATCATCGGTATCACCAAAGCGCCCAATCTTAACAAAAGCGTTAATGAAAAAACGACACGGATTCTTACCGAATAACACCACAGCAGATCTTTTCAGTTTGCCTTCTTGCATTAATAAAAGGTTATTAAGTATTCGTTCGAGATCTTTCTCTTCCTTAATGAACGATAACCTTTTACTTATTACTGCACCATTTTTAAAAGCCTCGATGGCAGTAGTGTCAATGTCAGAGAGTTTTGCCCTGGGTTCTATAATATCATCCCATGTTTTGCCTGCTTTTTTAAGCAGGAATTCATTGAGGGCATTTCCTTTAAGTACTTGTTTTGTGCTTCCGCTGCGGTAATGATACTTACCCTGGTAGGATATGGGAACATCATAGGGTTTGACATCTATTTCGATGTAATGCATGTTCTCAGCTTCAACTAAATCAATGTCGCAAATAATGCCCAACTGGGTTTGTATTTTATTTGGGATATCATCCATTAGCCGTTTGGAGTTAGCTATACCAACGATTTCCCCTTTGTCGTTTTTACCAATGATAATTTTACCACCTTTGGCATTTGCAAAACCACAAATCCACTTTAGGTATTCATCTCTCCAGCTTTCTTTCCATTCTATATTTTGACTTTCTGGCATACTTGCTTTATGCGTAGATTATATGTCGGTAACATCATATTTATATCCTTCACATTACAAATATAGAGAAAGATAATGAGTCAAATAGGCACCTCTTATATGAGTTTGGAGTAAGAAGAGTAGAGTGAGAAAAGGTATTTATTATAATCCGAGAGGTTTTGCTGGATCAGTTAGGAACACATGCCGGAATTCCCGCATTCAACTTCGTCGCGCCAGCGCCGGCCCGTCTATTTTACCCCTCCTTATAAGAATAACCTTGGGGTAATGCCGATAAATGCTGGACGTAAGGACAGTCCCGTAAATCGGGGATTAAAGGCCAATTAAAAGCGAAGCGCATTAAGTGGTCATTTTAATCACTAATCGGTATGACGGGCTACCCCTGCTTCCCAACATCACGGTCTGGCTTGTCGTTTGGATTTTTGTGTTATTTTGTAGATTTGTATTGGAGGTGTCAAAGCTAGAGGTAGGATCGGGTTATACAGTTGTCAATATGGCAACGGCCATCTCTGACTCACCTTTTGTTAGAATGTCAAGCCTTGAAGATTCTGTATTTTAATCGGGACGTTTTCCGGACCCTAGTTCCTTTTTGGCATCGCCCCAAAAAGGAACCAAAAAACTCTAGTCAAATAAACGCTTCCGCCCGCTTCCTTGATGAATTTTTGCTAACCCACTGGCCGGAATTCCCGCATTCATCTGCGTCACGCCTGCGCCGGCCCGCTTATTTGACGGGCTCACGCGCTTCGGATCATCACGGTCCAGTTCGTCGATTGGATTTTTGCGTTATTCTGTTGATTTTGGTTTTTTAGCGGCTTACGCGGCTTAACGAGAGAATGAAAGGTTCTGGGTTCAAGGTGTCTTTGTGGTTCTTTGTTTATCCTTTGAGGGACTTTGTGATAGAAGTTCATTATAAAATCTCTGTGTTTTTGTGTCTACTATATAACTCTTTTTAAGTCCTCACTGGTTGATATTACCATCAAACCACCCCGATTTTCATTGCTTGCTCAATGAAAATCACCCCTCCTAATTCTTTTAGGAGGGGAAAAGAGTGACTGGGCGAAAAGAAAATGAATTACGAGTATTTGACTCCTTTTAGTAGATGTCTAGAACTATCCTCTCTGCATCCCTTTGGATCTGCGGGAATCTGAATGAAACCAAAGGTACTGGTAGCGTCAATTTAGAGTTATCTTACCTTTTGTTAGGATGTCAAGCCTTGAGGACTCTGTGTTTTCATCCGGGATGTTGTTCCAGTCATTTTTGGTGTTGTCCCAAAACGAGGTAATATAGTACTTCCCATCCTCATGGCCGGCTTAAATCTGAGTACAACAGAACAGATCTGGAGTGTTCTTTCGAAGATAAATCGGTAAATTCACCCTAACACCATTAAATCCATTTCAATGAAAGAGCATCGAACAGAACGATCGGTTTTATTTGTGGTTATTCTTACCTCCTTTCTGGGGCCATTTTTAATCTCTTCGGTTAACATTGCATTACCGGCTATTGAAACGGATTTCTCCCTGGATGCGGTATCACTGAGTTGGGTGGTAACATCCTTTCTTCTTTCTACAGCCATTTTTTTACTTCCCGTTGGACGGTATGCCGATCAGAAAGGATTGAAAAGTGTGTTCAAGACGGGGATTTTATTGATTACCATTTTCACCCTATTGTGTCCTTTGGCCTTATCGGGGTACATTCTCATTTTGTTGCGGTTTTTTCAGGGTATTGGGGCAGCCATGGTCATGACCACCGGGCCTGCTTTGTTGGTGGCTTCTTACCCTTTTGAGAAGAGGGGGCAGGTATTGGGCATATCGGTGGCTGCCGTGTACATAGGATTGGCTGTGGGACCGTTTGTGGGGGGCTTATTAACCCAATATGCCGGGTGGCGGAGTATCTTTTATGTGGCAGGATTGCTTTCCTCATTGGTGGTGGCAGTGACTTATGGATTTCTGGGCCGCGATCGTGTGGAAGCCAAAAGAAGGTCATATGATATAAAGGGATTTTTAGCTTATGCTTTGGCCCTGGCTTTTATTTTAGTGGGCTCATCCCAATCGCAGCCAGTTTTTCGGTGGGGTTTGTTGCTGGGAGGCATTGGTTTGTTATTAGTGTTTAAGATGGTGGAGGATAAAATTTTCGATCCGATTTTTGATTTCAGAATGGTTAGAACCAATCGGTTGTATGCTTTTTCCAACCTGGCTGCCTTGATTAATTACAGTGCAACTTTTGCCGTCGTTTTTTTATTGAGCTTGTATCTTCAAAAAAGTCAATTCTTAACACCACGGCAGGCCGGAACCATTTTAGTCATACAACCCATTGTGATGGCCATTATCAGTCCTGTTGCAGGAAAATTGTCGGACCGCATTGAGTCCCGCATTTTGGCCTCGCTTGGGATGGGTATTTGTGCTATAGGTTTATTGGGCTTCTCTTTTCTGAATGAGAAAACCTCTCTTTCTACCATTTGTTGGTTATTGGCAGGGGTGGGAGTGGGCTTTGGATTTTTCTCTTCCCCTAATGTGAATACGATCATGAGCTCCGTTGAGAAAAAGTATTTGGGTGTGGCTTCCGGCACCGCAGCTACTATGCGGGTGATTGGGCAGATGATAAGCATGACCATAGCCACCCTGATCTTTTCCCTTTATTTTCCCAAACAGGCCATTAAGATGCTTCCTGGCGATTTGTTTATTGAAGCCATGCATGTGGCGTTTTTGATTTTTTCAATTCTTTGCGCATCAGGAATTTACTTCTCCATTTATCGGGGAGAGTTAAGGAAATAAGTTGTGGTCTTAGTCAAAACCTAAGTAAAACAATACAAAATATTGGACATTGAGACAGTTTACATTATTAGAGACTCTCTGTTCACTGTTCACTGCTCACTGCTAACTGTTCACTGCCAGATGGTTTATTTTTTTATTAAGGCGGGCATGTCTTTGTCTGACCAAGAGCATGCCCGCCGTGAAATTGTGTTGTGTTGGTTGCTGGTGAATTATTCATCTGTTTTTGGTAGCTGCATGTTGCCCAGGTTGGTTATGGTATAGTCTTTTAAGTTGAATGTTTTTTTGGTTGAAGGGTTAATTTCAGTGACCTTGTAGAGGGATTTTTCACCGGTATCCTGATCAATGGATTCACTTTCCATCAAAAAACCCCAGGGCATTCCTCTTGAATACATGGATGCACCGAAGATGTTTGTCATCAGGTCTTTGGTTTGCCAATCAATGTCCTTAGTTAACCAAAAGGTGGTAATGGTATTGCCCTCCGATTCACTCTCGGTGTAGACGTATTCATTACATTTGTAACCACTAATGGTTTTAGTCCGTCCGGTTTTCTTTAACCGGGGATCCAGGAGCGGGGATTCTAAAGGGGTAGTTTCTTCACCTTCCAACTCTTCGGTAGATTGCCAGGATTCGGGATCCATTAAATCATCCATTCCATAGACAATACCTTGTTTATTTCCATCCTCATCTGACAGGATAATGGTTGCTTTATTATCGTAATCAATAATGAACATGCCTTTTTGAGGATTTTTGGTTTCAATCTCACCTGAAATGAATTCGTAAGCAAAGGAGCTTTGGCCTTTATTGATGTAAGAGATCATGTCGCCGTCAGATTTTAGTTGTCCGTCTCCATCGTAGGTTTTAATGTTCATTTTTATGGAAGAGGAGAAGGTGTAGGAGTCTTCAATTTTAACGGGGGTGGAAGCGATTCCCATCTTTTTCATCATTTTAGTGATGTCTTGTTGATCCCCCTGTTCCGGATTGTCAGTTTCTTCTGTCTCTAAATCTTCTTCAAGCTGTTTGTTCAGTTCTTCCTCAATCTTTTTCTCAGTTTCTTTTTCGGCTTTCTTTTCAGCTTTTTCAGCTGCCTTTTTAGCCATGCGTTCCAGCAGGCTTTGTCCGTGCATTGGCATTGAAAATCCCAATAGCATTCCAATAACGATTATAAAAAGATGTGTTTTCATGTTGAAAATGTTTGGGGTAATAAATATGCTAGAAATTAAAGCCAAATTTCGGGAAAGGCAATTGTTAAGGTGTTATTTGAGCGTATTTTAGAATTGGGATCTGTGGAAAATCATCTTGCCATAATAATAAATTGTCTATTTTTAGCTCTTGAAAACCTAACCAATCCGTTCATTTGTGCAGTTTATAAGGAAAATCAAACACGCTTTTGGTGTTATTATTTGCCTGACCGGAACCGCTTTCTTATGTCAGGGGCAAGATTTCGATAGTAAAGTTTCCAATGAAGTGTTTCAAGATGTGAAAGTTCGTTACCATTACGGACTGGTTGTTCCGCATCATTCTTACATGACCTATTTTATCAATGATTTTTCCAGGGGGGTGGAGGTGAATTATGGCTACATCAACTATGGGGATGATGGTTGGCAGAAGTGGTATAACTTTCCCGAGGTGGGACTTAGTTTCTTTTATAACTCTTTTGGTAATCCGGATATTTACGGGCAGGGAATGGCCCTCTATCCCTATATTAATTTTAACATCCTGCGTCGCTCCAGGCTAAATATTAGTCACCGGGTATCGCTTGGTTTGGGGTATGCTAACAAACCTTTTAACCTGGAGGATAATGTTTATAACCGTATTTTCGGTACACACCTCAACGTATTTATTGGTTTTGGCCTGCAGTTTAATTACCGCATTCATCCTAAATGGGGTATTACTTCTGCTGTAGCTCTCAATCATATGTCTAACGGGTCTTCACGGAAGCCGAATCATGGTATTAATACCATGACCGCATCACTCGGGGTGAGTTACCAGTTTAATGAGCAACCCTGGAAAACTTATCAGAAAGAAAAAGCTCCCAGGGAAAACGGGCGTGATGTGGTGGCCGTTTTGAGTATGGGACGCAGCCAGGGGAGTGTGGATAATCCAACCATTTATACCTCCGGTTCATTGAATTTGACGCATTTGTGGCACCGTTCGGCTAAAACAGCCTGGGGGGCAGGAGTTGATCTGATCTATTTTGGCGCTGCCCCGTTTGCTTATATCGAAGAAGTTGAGCGGTATGATAAATCAGATGGTTACCAGGGGGGTGTTTTTGCTGCCTATGAAGTGTATATGGGCCGAACTTCCATTTTTATGAATGTAGGGGCTTATGTGTATCATCAAATATCAACCCCTCAACCGGTTTATCCGCGCTTGGGAATCAGGCATCAGGTAACAAATAATATTCTGGCTAACTTTAGTATTAAGGCCAGTTTCTTTAAGGCTGAATTTATTGAGTTTGGCCTGGGATATCGATGGAATTATAAGAAAAATCAGAGATAAAGCGATGTAACTATTCGCCTTACAGAGAGTAATTAATTAAGTTAAAAGTGCATTCTATAGATGAATTGTTCGTTAATCACATTAAATAACTTTTCCAATAGTTTCTGCTTAAATTGAGAAAAGATAAACGGGGCGCATATTCGACGCATGTTTATTTTCTAACGTATAATGAACTGTTGAAGAATTAATTTCAGGTATATGAATCGAGCCTGGATAATCAATTAATGCACTTTTTTTCTGTGTTTTAATAATTACATCCTTGGTCTAATTTTGAGAACGTATGAAACAATGGGTAACTGCTTTTTTATTGTGTATATGCCTGGGGGCATGTTCCTATATTGATGTGCTCACCAAAGATGGTGTGGAAATAACCAGGGAAATACCCGTTGAAAACTTCAATGCCATTGAAGTGATGGCGGCTCTGGATATTCATTTGATACCTGATGATACTTTTAAATGTATAGTGAAAGGTGCTGACTTTCTGCTAAAGGATTTTTTTATTAATCAGGACGGAAAAAAGCTTATTCTAGACCACCACAATAGCTTTTTCCTGCGGGAAGAACAGCTTTTGGAGGTTTCCTTACATGCCCCGGAAATTAATTTAGTTACCCTGAATGCTGCTATACACCTGACGAATGCTGATACCATTAAAAACAAGCGGTTTCATTTGGTGGTGAATAGCAGGGGTGCCTTCTCGGAATCGAATCTTTTACTTGACTGCCAACAGGTAGGTATTAGTGTTTATGGTGAAAATGTGGGGCATCATTTTTTTAAGGGACAGGCCGGTTCGCTCCAGGTAAACCTGGAAGGATTGGTTGATTTTAATGGAACCGCTTTGCTTGCTGATCAAGTAGGAGTCAACCATAAATCCCTTAGTAATTGTTATGTGTTTTCGCAGGGTACGCTTACGGCTAACATGTATTCATCCGGCAATGTTTATTATAAAGGCAACCCGGAGGTAACAGTTACCAGGCACGACCGGGGATGGGGTATTAAACTGGGAGACGTAATCCCATGGGAAAAGTGATGGCGGATATTGGGTTAGCGGATTTGATATGTAAAGATTGATTGAAGTGCACAATAGATGGTAAGATTTTTAGATGATAGATATGAGACCGATTCATATCTATCTCGTTTAAACTAGAGAAGTCTGATTGAATGTCAATAATCAGAAGAAGAACGTGTTGGAGAAAGATTGGGATGATATACGGAGTATTGATTCTGAGGGGAGTATTAGTATTTACCTGGTAGCTAACTTTTATAATACGCTTTGTCCATTATTTTCAATTGTATAGTCTAATGATCTATTATCTTTCTGTCTAAATGTTTAACCGTTTTAAATCCATTTTTTATTTGTCTATTAACTCTAAGTCTCTTGTTTAATTATGAAGTTGTTTAAAGTTGTCTAAGAAGAATAATGCAAAAAGCAATGATGTTTAGAGCTTTCCAATGCGATTTTTTTGTTTCAAAACGCACAAGTATTGCCTTGAAAGCATCAAGCCATGCATTGGTTCTTTCTACGACAAAACGTTCT
>RHGE01000117.1 GCA_004296775.1 Marinilabiliaceae bacterium JC017 | reverse complement strand
AACAATACCAAAAATTAAGGCTCCGACAAAAACAACCTTTCGAGGCTCAATAATAAACCTTCAACAGTCGCTGTTTACGCTTCATGCCAACATTTCTGTTGACTATGCAAAACTCGCTTCCGGTGGCTGACCAAGCCTTAMCGGGTAGGATTGATTACCTACAGGGCTACTATGAGATGTTTCATTATAATTGATACGCCTATAAAATCCCCATCTCACGGACTTGCACGGCGCAATGGTAAAAGTTACTCCCTAAGCGCCTAGATAACAGACCTCAGACCAGATTTACATCTAGCTCATTTTTATAACCGTAAAAATATTGACTTCCAGACAATCACAATGTTGCTAATCTGACAATTACAAATTGTAACGAATTGTTGTGATATATTTAAACGCAAAAATCCATGGGTACATAATTCTCAAAGCTTTTACAAACTTCTAAAGAGAAAGCCATCCCAGATGCCATCATATGATCCATTTGCTGTTCATTGAATCCATAACCTTCATCACCATTTAATCCAAGGTCAATTAATGCCGCTATTATTCCGGCATTAAAGTTATCCCCTGCACCTATCGTACTGCAAGTTTGCATAGGTGGAATTTTATATATTTTCGCAATACCACAACTATATCCCCTAACTGCTCCGGCTCCAGCAGTAATAATCAAAGTATCGCACTGATCCTTCAATTTATGGTATACCTGATCGGGGTCTGAAATACCATATATATGGTAGAAATCCTCATGGCTCCCCCTCACGATATGTGCTAATCGAATATTCTCTTCTATCTTTTCCTTTAATGCATCAGCATCCTGCCCTTGCTGCTTCCGATAATTAGGATCATATACAATTAAAGCACCCTTCCTCCTGGCTTCCGAAACAAACCTGACTAACTGTGGCCGCACCTCATCATTTAGCGCAAAAGAAGAGCCAAATAAAACTATATCCCCTGCCCTGACACCAGGCATCTCCCCGGACAACCGCTTCTCCGGATATTGTTTATAAAAATCATATTCAGCATCATTATGCTGGTTCAGGAAAGCCAACGCTAGGGATGAATTGCCGGTATACCGATGAATAAATTGCGTAGACACCCCATTGTTTTCCAAAAAAGCCACAATGGAATCCCCCACACGATCATCCCCTATTTCTGTTATGTAACAAGCTGTTTTTTTTGACTCTACCCAAAGACACCATCGCATTCAAAATACTTCCACCAGCCTTAGCTGAAACCGGTTTCATATTTTGAAAAATAATATCCCAGACGGTTTCTCCTATTCCAAAAATTCTTCTCATTGCCCCATTATAAAAAAAACCGCACTAATGAATTCCATATTCAAAAGGCGGTTTTCTTGTAATATTATCAACTAATTATTTCACTAACTTACTGATTGTTTTAAATGCATCTGTGCCAGCTTTACGACATAGCTCAAATAAAATGGACTCATAAGAGGTAACAATAACCTCTTCCTGGCGCAAACGATCCATAGCGATTCGCTTATTTTCAGCTGTTCTGGAACCTACACAATCTTCCACCACAACAGGCGTAAATCCTCTTTCTTTCAAATCAATGGCGGTCTGCAGAACACATATATGTGACTCAATACCAGCAATAATAACAAATCGTTTTGTCGAAATCTCTATCTTTTCTATCACTCCAGGTTCATCGCAACAACTAAACGCAACTTTTTCGGCATGTGGACATTGCTCAACTAACACTTCTATGTCATCAATGGTTTCCCCCAGTCCTTTTTTATATTGTTCTGTAACGATTACCGGGACATTCAAAGTTTTTAATCCCGCTAACAGAATTTCCAGATTCTTCTTTAATGTCACATGCTCATGAATGTGAGGAAACAAACGCTCCTGAACATCAATTAGCAGACTAATGGTATTTTCTTTTATTACTCTCATTTTTTATAATTTTTAAATGCACTCAGGTCAAGGTACTGAAAAGCATTAAAAAACTCAATCAGCTTTTCTGCTATCTTCTCAATACCACCATCCACGTCTGAGTCAATATTCAATGGAATTACCGGATCATGCAGGGAGAGACGCAACAAAAACCAACCTTTTTCTTCTGCTTTACCACACGCCACTCGTACACCTTCATAATTATCGGGCACCAGGTCCCAATTTGACTGACTGGCAGCAAACAATCCCAACTTGCTGATCACTTCTTCGCCACACACTTTAAAATCAGGATCAGTTATTTTGATTCGGAACTCACGACTATCGTATGGCACAGGCAAATCTTTGATCAAATCAGTAAGTTGCTGCCCCTGTTTTCTTAATAGCGCCATTTTTATTACCATCTTTGTTACCAGGTAAGCCCCATCATCCAGAAAATAGTTTTCCTTTAACGCAGCATGACCAGACGTCTCAATGGCTAACCAACAAGGTTTTCCCGCCTCATTCAGCCGAATACCTTCATTGATTACATTTTTATAACCTCTTTTAAACCGATGATGCGTGCCCCCAAGAAAATCATTGATAAACCAACCCAATCCATCAGAAGTGATCGAATCTGTAACAATGGTTGACTCCGGATATTCATCCAGCACAATAGCAGCACTCAAGGCCACCAATTCATTCCGGTTAATAGCACGACCATTACTGTCAACAATGGCAGCTCTATCCACATCGGTATCAAAAATAATTCCCAGATCTGCCTTAGTATTTGTTACAGCCTCACAAATGGACGCCATGGCTTTAGGATCTTCCGGGTTAGGAATGTGATTTGGAAATTGACCATCTGGCTCAAGAAACTGGCTTCCTGCTACATCTGCCCCCAATTGCTGTAGCACTTTATCGGCATAAAAACCACCGGCCCCATTACCGGCATCCACAATGATTTTCATCCCCTCAAGCGGCAATTCATAATTAACGGCATTAACCTCTTTACGAATCTTATCCACAAACATTTGAGCATAGAGATCAATGAAATCAAGAGGTTCACATTTACCTCTATCCATTGGAAGGTCATCGATCACTGCTGCTATATCGAGTATTTCGGTTATATCTTTTTTCTCAAGCCCACCTTCTGACGTAAAGAATTTTAATCCATTCCGGTTAAAAGGAAGATGTGAGGCAGTTAACATCACGGCACCATCAACTTCATAAGGTTTTGTCACCGTTGTCATAAACATAGCCGGCGTAGATGCCAGTCCACAATCATATATATCAGCTCCACATTTATTAATTCCACCAACAAAGGCACTTTTCAATTCAGATCCGGATAAACGCGAATCCATACCAACCGCCAACGTTAGATTTTTTTTATTCCGTTTGCCCAATAACCAACGATAAAAAGCAACTCCAAGTTTTTCAACCACCTCTTTGGTCAGGTTTACGGATTCCCCCGGTACACCCTTAAGCGCAACCCCTCTAATATCAGATCCGTTCTGTAGTTTTTTCCAATTAAAACTCATAAGTCTTTCTTTTGCCAGGCATTTACATGCCTACCATTTATTTTTTATACTATTTTTCTCGATTAATTCTGGAAAAGCAAGTTAAAACCATGCTAAAAAATCTCATTATAGCCAGGTTAAAGAACACTTTATCCGCACAAATGTATTATTTTTTAAATACTTTCAGAATGATTGTAAAAATTTGACACCTCCATTGAGTTATCCTACTTTAGCCCTTAAAAATACACACCATGCATTCGTTGGGAAAATGGATAATTGTCGCAGGTATTTTAATCACCATAATTGGTTTAATCATCTTCTTCTTTGGCAATAAGCTAAACTGGATAGGTCATTTGCCGGGAGACATTAAATTGGAAAGAAAGCATTTCAAAATTTATTTTCCTATCACCACAATGGTACTGGCCAGTATTCTTATCACCATCATCATCAACCTAATAAAAAAACTCTTTTAACCAATCCATGGCATATCTAACAATCCCTCTATCCACTCAAAATATAACGTTTCTCTGTTATGCTTCTTAAGCTTTCGATAATGACGAACACCACCATCAAAGCTCATTGAAATATAATACCAAAACGTCATCAAAAAATTAAACACCCTATTCCAATCATTATAATATGCCATTACTTCATTAAAAAAAGCTGCATGCAGAAGTCGAATCTTTTCAATCCTCATCTTATCCGTAACATTAACATTCCGGAGTTCAGAAACCAATGTTGGATTCCGCAAAATTCCCCTTCCCAACATCCAGGCTTTAATTGATGGAAAACGACTTGTCAAGCTTTTATAATCCTCCACACTATTAATATCACCATTACCGACCAAGGAGTGCTGACACGCTGCAATAATCTCTTCAAACACATCCCAATCAGGCACACCAGAATACTTTTGAGCAACAATTCGCGGATGTACAATAACCTCTTTAATAGGGTAATTATTTATTACGTCAACAATGGAACGCCAATCATTTGCTTCCTCCACACCAATTCGGATTTTCAAAGAAAGTCTCATATCAGGCAGCTGCCTGAAAACATTATCCAACATCTCTTGAAGAAGTAAGGGCTCCCCTAACAAACCTCCCCCTCTTTTTCTTTTCACTAACATTGGAAAGGGACATCCCATATTAAGATTGATTTCCCGGTAACCCATTTCATTTACAAAATGATAAAACTGCACCAGGAAATCGGAGTCATTTGTAGCTACCTGCGGTATTAAAAGGCCATTACTATTCAACGCCACATCCAACTCCGGTAAAATATCAGGATCGGTAAAACGTGTTTTCCCACACTCAAAAAAAGGAGTAAAATACTTATTTACTCCACCTACAACATCAGCAAATGCTTTGCGATAAAAGACCGATGTATAACTTTGTAAAGGCGCTAAATAAATCATCTAAACAAACCTGTAAACCGATTTCTCAATTTTGGATAGTATTTCAGCACATTATGAAAATATATCTTATCCACCACTTCCCTTGGCAGTGCCAATCCCCGGAATGGTTTCTCTATCAACCTGGACGTTTGCTCATCAGATTGAGTGAAAAAATTCCAGTGATTTTCCCAACGGTACTTTAATTCCATCATTTGTTCCTCAACATCTAGCTCTTCAAGAAGAATAATATCCGTCGCATAAATTAAGCGATCCTGATACTTAAGGATAAAATCACGAACCTTATCATAATCTAAAATACTCTGATACTGCAAATGACACACCCGTTCGGCCAGATCAACCCCCGTGACAGGAAACCTATCTAAACGCAAAGCGACTTCATCAACATTCCACTCACAACTCATCAAATGAGCACCAATAAATTGCAGTGTTGGATACTTTTCCAGCATACGGTCTCTGGCTTTTATCTGTGCCTCATAGGAGGGCAGCTCCGGGTGCAGATACATATGATATTGCGGATTTCTTGCAAAATATCTCCGGTCAGATAAAACGGTCATCTCATCAATTGGTAACCAACAATTTCTTGGCTCTCCAAAATGCCCAAGTAAAGGTATTTGATGTTTATCCAGGTATGTCAGCAAAGGATCAAACAAAGGCTGATCTATCATCACCATATGCCCGTCTTCATCCTTCAGTTTCATGCCAATGTTTTTCCATAATTTTACCCCCACAGCACCTTGCGACAAAATCGTTTCAATTTTCTCACCAATATCTTGAAAGCTCAATTTTCCATCCTTTTCACACAATGGCACGCCAGCCACGTACCCAATGAATCCATTGTCATGCCTACTCAACCTGTCTACAAACATAAGCTGTTGCGCAGGAGATGGCCACCCTGGCTCTTTAAAATCCACACAAATAGAGACCAATCTCATATTCACACTACGGGCCAGTTCAAAAAATATCAAATCAGAGGTATAATAATGCATGTGCCCATCCACTTTTGGGATGCTATAAAAATCCTCCGGCGAGTAGTATTTTTTCTTCGTTTGCAGCATATTCACGGACAATTGACGCGAAAATTAGCAAAATATTTATTTATGGAGAAAACGCCCATCATATGACAAGTGTCACTATTGTTTCAAAACCTTAACAAATATCATGAAACGCTTTCGCCCATTTTCGGGTAAATAGATGACAAAAATCACTATCACTTTATTTCCTGATATTTATGAAATCATTTCTCCACATATCTGCCTTCGTTGTCTTTCCTTAGAAAAATATTTCGTTATTTTGTGCTGTTCAATAAACAGGGCTAAACAATTTAATTTATGAGTAACTTTGATCCAAACACTACTGTTGGCCGCAGAGGCCTTATCCTTAAATTATTAGACGAAAAAGGGCAAGTTAACGTACATGACTTAAGTCAACAATTCAACGTGAGTGAAGTAACTATTCGAAACGACCTCACCCAACTGGAACACAAAAACCTTCTCATTAGAGCGCGCGGCGGGGCCATAAAAACAGATAAAGTGACCCTTGACATGAAATTGTCGGAAAAGAAAGTTAAAAATGCCAAAGAAAAAGAAATCATTGGCAAAAAAGCCGCAAAACTCATAGAAGAGGGAGATACCATTGTTTTAGATTCAGGAACAACTACCCGAGAAGTTTCCAACCATCTGTCCCGGTTTAAAAACCTGACCGTTATTACTAACGCCCTCAACATTGCCGGCCCATTAGCCGAATTGGACCAGATTAATATTATTATGCCCGGCGGTGTCATGCGAAAAAAATCCTTGTCTTTAGTGGGATCCATTGCGCACAGCAACTTCAATAATTTCTTTTGTGACAAGCTTTTTCTTGGTGCAGACGGCATTGATGTCAACCTGGGTTTCAGCACGCCACACCTGGAAGAGGCAGCTTTGAACCGGACAATGATCAAAATGGCAAAAAAAGTTATTCTTGTGGTTGATTCAAGCAAATTCAAAAAAAGAAGTCTGGCCGTCATCGCTCAGATCTCTGACATTGATATCCTTGTAACCGATAACGGCATTCCGGATGAAGACAGAGAAAAACTAATGACTGCCGGAGTTGAAATAATCATTGCGGATTAATTTCCTGAATTTTTAAATCCATAAAAAAGGACAGATAATAAAATCTGTCCTTTTTTTATGGAACGATTAGTTCCACTTATTACCAAACAACACACAAAATGACATTGTGCAAGAGTCGTTGTGGAACAACTACTCTTCTCTAAATTATATCAATTCAATTTTCCCAAAAAATTGGGGTAAATGAAAATTTGGCTTATTCACATCAATTGGGCTCCAACTAAGGAAATGCATATCTGGTGTTTTATCACCACACTTATAAAAGTTTGCCCTGAAAGTCATTCCTTTTTTGAAGGTAAGTGTATGTGCATAAAAAGCCGTAGCTGGAATCGCCATCACAATTTCATATTTAAATTCCCCTTCTTTCACATCGAAAGGTTCTGCCCCCAGCGTTGATAACTTTGCAATACTATTAATCGTAGCCGCAGAAGCTCGTTCCCGAGTAGCTTTTTCTCCTCCCCATCCCAACAACTGAGTACCAATACAATTGGTCTCTAGGTTATAATATCCTTTTCCGTCAAAATCACAAAAAAACTCACAACAGCTATCTTCCCACACCGATCCGTTAGGCTCACCATTAACGGCCCGAACAGCTTTCTCCGATACGTAGAATTTCAGAAACAGGGCATCTTCTCGATAAGCCATCCGAAAAGTCACATCCGGCAGATAAGGATAATCACTCCAATTAACAATATCAACTAACTGTGCCACTTCGATGGTATCCAATGCTTTTGAAACCTCATTCAAATCCTGACTCTGAGTCGCAAGAGGTGTAATCTGCAATTGTCTCATAATATATTAGCTTGCATATTGTTTTACAATGGCTTCCATTTTATCAAAGTTATCTTCCATACTCTGCAACAATTTAATCTGAGCACGGGTTCTTACCAGGTTATGATCAGGACTGTTTATTTTGTAATAGTTATCCCCATCAATATAATCGTCAAGAAAGCGAACCGCCTGTTCATAAGTCAACAACTTAGCTCCAAATGCCAATGTATCGATTTCTGCAGGTGTTAACACCTCTTTTGTTTCTTCCATAAATCCTTTGATGAATCCTTCGTAAAGCTCCATATTCAAGCTCACATTATCCAACTCACGGTCATCTTCTTTTCCGGTATTGGCACCATTGCGAATAGCATCCCCAATGTCGTAACACACAAATCCAGGCATTACCGTATCAAGGTCGATCACACACAATATATTATCATTCTCATCCAAAAGGACATTGTTAAACTTGGTATCCTGATGAACGATACGTTCCGGAATAATTCCATCACGCCCCATTTGCACAACTTTTTTGTATTCTTCCGAACGTGCCATCAGGAAATCTACTTCCGCTTGTACCTCTTTCACTCTCCCTGCCGGATCTGCTTTTACCCGTTCAATAAAGTTAAGAATCCGCATCTCTGTATTGTGGAAATCAGGCAATACAGGATACAATGGCTCCCCGGGCAAATCGGCCATTCTACTCTGAAATTGACCAAAAGCTTTACCTCCCATATAGGCTTGATGACCATTAGAAAGCTGATCGTAGGAACGTGCATTTTCTATAAACAAGAACATCCGCCAATACTTACCCTCGGCATCCTGCACAAAACCCAAGCCATCCTGCGTATCAATCGGGTTCAGAACCTGACGTGCTAAATCAGCACCATTTTCTTTTACCAGTTTGGAGCGAATATGGTCAGTAACCCTTTTTATATTCCGGGTTAACTCAGGTACATTTTTAAAAATATGATGATTCACAATTTGAAGCAGGTAATTCGGAGCTGCCTCTTCTTTGGTGATAACTTTATAGGTAGTATTGATTAACCCGGAACCAAACACTTTGGCACTTTCGTAATTACCTTCAATTTTAAATTGCTCTACAATGGTTTGAATATTTACGCTCATATTTCTCTAAATTTTCAATAATGAAGAAATAACAGATGCACAAATTTAAAATTTCCTTTCAATTATTTACCATTCAGCTTTATTTTTCGTTCCGTTTTATTTCCATTACCTTTCTTTTGGATTAAAATCACAACTATTACACCATCACCTTAAGCACCTTCATTTTGC
The DNA here is from genome assembly GCA_004296775.1 of Marinilabiliaceae bacterium JC017. Classification (GTDB taxonomy): domain Bacteria; phylum Bacteroidota; class Bacteroidia; order Bacteroidales; family Marinilabiliaceae; genus JC017. The sequence continues at coordinate 3,927 of RHGE01000117.1, read as the reverse complement.
TTTGAAATCATGGTTAACGCACCCCAGAAACACCTTAATTCATAGGACACTTTGATGATTTAATCCATTTGTTTTATTAATTTCGCACCCAAAAATGATCATACAACCATCGAAAGACCCATTGGGATTAGCCTGCCTTGATTACATTAATGGTATTGAACAAGGTGAAATATTAGTACGGTCAAATATTACCGAAGACGACTCTATTCCTGCTGACTATCTATTTCGTTCCTTCGACCAGATGCCGGAATTAGAACAACAAGCCTTAAAATTATGCAAAGGGCGCACCCTGGATGTAGGTGCCGGGTCTGGTACACACAGTTTGTATTTGCAAAAAAAAGGAATTGATGTGACCAGTCTGGATGCTTCTCCTAACGCTTGCCGGGTATGCCAAATACAAGGTATACAAAACGTAATTAACGAAGATTTTTTCGATGTAAACCTGGACGACAAATACGATACTATATTAATGATGATGAATGGCATCGGTATTTCAGGCACCCTCCAAGGACTGGATCAACTCTTTGCAAAAGCCAAAGAACTGCTTGCTCCCGGCGGACAACTCCTGATTGACAGCTCCGACATCAGGTATATGTTTATCGATGACACCAATCCGCTCATCCCCGAACCAGAAGGACCCTATTACGGAGAAGTCACCTATCAAATGGAATACAAAGACATAACCTGTGTCCCTTTCAAATGGCTGTTTATTGATCCTATTTTATTAAACTACAGAGCCGATGCCAATGGATTCAATTTCGAGAAAATGGGTGAAGGTACCCATTATGATTTCCTGGCAAGATTAACGCTAAAATGATTTTGATATTGACAGATGATGACCAAACCTATCCTTTAAAACCTATATTCCTATCATTTAAACCTGATGATATCCAATATCACGGCTATGACAAGAGTTATTGTATATTTTCATACTGACTCAAAATTAAGATAAAACATGCTATATTTGAATTCTTTTTTATCCTCCGTAAGCCCTGACCAAAGCTCTGCAGAGAATAGATAAAGATTATCCATAAAAAATTATTCTAAGAGGCTCATCCCTCTTGATGTTTTTATCATTAATAAACAAGTGATTAAAACCAAATTAACATTGGTCCGTATATAAACCAAAACAACCTAATTCTTTCAAAAAATTCTATATTATGAAACACTTTTATTCTATAGCACTATTTGTGTTATTTGCAATATTTTCATCATATGGTCAAGCTCCTGCTATAGAAAGCTACTCTCCAGAGCGAAATACTACAAATGTACCCATCGATCAAACATTAATATTAACCTTTGATGTAAACATTCAACCCAAGTCTGAAATGCAGATTCCGGCACCTTTTGTTAGTCTTCACAAAAGTGACGGTACCATAATCATGCAATATTTTGCAATGGGTGGCGAATTCAGGAACCCTGATTTATCCATTGTCTCTCCTGATATAATAAAAACTGAAAATAAATCATTGATTATTTCGCCAGAATCAGGTCTGGAAGAAGCCACTACTTATTATGTAACGATTGACAATGGTGCGATAGAATCCACCACTAATGTTTCCTTTCCAGGATTGACAGATCCCAATGACTGGCGATTTACCTCCCATTCCTCCATACCTATCGTAAACGCATACCTCCCTTTACAAAACTCTTCTAATATTGAAACAACTACCAATCTGGTATTAACCTTTGATCAGGAAATTAAATTTAACAGCACACCAACGTCACATAAAATCCAATTATTCAGAACTGATAATCAATTTCCGGTAGAGGATTTTCTTTTTTACAACAATGGCACAAACCGCCCGGATGAAGTATCCATAACACCAAACAACACACTGGTAATTAATCCAATCAATGATCTGATTCCAGGTATTGATTATTATATCATCATTGAAAATGGTGCCATTGAATCATCGTCAGTCGTAGCTTTTGAAGGTTTTTCAGACCCGTTACATTGGACCTTTTCAACCGGTTTAATTAAGCCCATTGTAATGACCTATTTGCCGGAACAAAATGCTTCTAACACACATATTGATACTAACTTTGAACTGACCTTTGACTTGGATATTCAGTTCAACTCCACAGCAACTCATCATACAATAAATCTATATCAAGATGGTATTCCTTCTCCCATCGAAACCTTTGAATTTTACGAAGGAGGCACCGACCGCGATTCAGAAGTCTTTATCGTAAATGATAAAACATTACGAATAAATCCAATTTCCGACCTGAATTACAATACCACCTACTATTTTACCATAGATAACGGTGCAATTGAAGCAACAAACAGCGCTCCATATGATGGATTTACGGATATAAATCAATGGCGATTCACAACACATGCAGCCCCCCCTCAAACTAATTTATATTTACCTTTACAAAATGCCATTAATATAGATCTTGCAACTAATTTTGAGCTAACGTTTGACCAACCGGTTCAATTCAACACATCCACCGCATTAAAGGAGATAAATATTTATGATGCAGCAAATCCTCTTGTTCCCATTATCTACTATTACATTTCTGATGGCGAATCAAACAAACCAGATGAAGTATACATTGAAAATAATGACAACCTAATAATTAACCTGCCACAAGATTTACAATATCAGACTACCTATTTTATCACCATTGAAGATGGTACCATTGAATCAGCAGAAAACATTCATTTTTCTGGATTTTCCGACCCCAATCATTGGCGATTCACTACGATAGCGGCACCTCTCCTGGTCACCTCCTATTTACCAACACAAGACGCTTCAGATGTCGGCATTGCCACAAACTTTGAACTCACATTCAATAAAGACATTCAGTATAACTCAACAGGAGTAACCTATTTTATCAAACTCTTTAAAGATGGAAACCCTATTCCTGTGGAAACATTCGAGTTTACCAATGGTATACCAGACCGAGGCAGCGAAGTATCTATTTCTGGCGGCAAAACTCTGGTCCTGAACCCGGATTATGAACTGGATTATCAAAGTACATATTACATCACCGTCGACGCCGGTGCCATTGAAGGAACCGATGCCACCATCTTCCAGGGATTCTCTGAGTCAACACACTGGCGATTCACAACAACAGTCCAACCTCCTCAAGCCACTACCTACTTACCTACTCAAAATGCTACTAATGTAGATATTGCTACCAACTTTGAATTGACTTTTGACAAAACCATTCAATTCAATTCAACCACTACAACCCATTACATAAACATCTACGAAGACAATGGACAAACACTGGTGGAATCCTTTGAATTTTCTAACGGCACTAACAACAGAGACACCGAAGTATCAATTTCTGGCGGCAATAAACTCGTTATTAATCCTGATAACAATCTGACCTATGGAACGCCCTATTACATCACCGTCGACGCCGGTGCCATAGAAGGAACAGATGCCACCATCTTCCAGGGCTTCTCTGAATCAACCTTCTGGCAATTCACGACCATTCAACAACCAGTGGTCACAACTTATTTACCCACTCAAAATGCTACCGACGTAGCCATTAGCACCAACTTTGAATTGACTTTTGACAAACCCATTCAATTCAATTCAACCGCTACAACCCATTACATAAACATCTACGAAGACAATGGACAAACACTGGTGGAATCCTTTGAATTCGCCGATGGCACTATCAACAGAGACACCGAAGTAACCATTTCTGGCGGTAATAAACTCGTTATTAATCCTGATAACAATCTGACCTATGGAACACCCTATTACATCACCGTAGATGCGGGTGCCATAGAAGGAACAGATGCCACCATCTTCCAGGGCTTCTCTGAGTCAACCTTCTGGCGATTCACGACCATTCAGCAACCACTGGTAACAACTTATTTACCCTCGCAAAATGCTACCGACGTAGCTATAAGTACCAACTTTGAATTGACTTTCGACAAACCCATTCAATTCAACTCTA
>RHGE01000116.1 GCA_004296775.1 Marinilabiliaceae bacterium JC017 | reverse complement strand
ATGCAGAGAGGATTGTTCTACACATCTGCTAAAAGGATTCAAATACTCGTAATTCATTTTCTTTTCGCCCGGTCACTTCTTTCCCCTCCTAAAAGAATTAGGAGGGGTGATTTTCATTGAGTAAGCAATGAAAATCGGGGTGGTTTGAATGATTGTAACACAAAAAAGGTAATACAACCGGGGAGGATTTAAAAGAGTTATATAGTAGTTGCGCGGAGAAGATATGGAGAATCGTAGAGTTTTTTGTCCGCAAATTTTCTTCCGCTGACGAGCATCGATTACCACCGTTAATCATTCTCCTGACTTGTCTCTTGCTCAAATAGGTTTTTCGAAATACACAGATAAATATGTGAAGACTCATGTAAAAAACAATAAACCCCACCCCAATTATGCCGAACCATTAAAAAAACTCTTTGACTGCTGCCTTGTTTTATGATAATTCGCGTAACCAAACGATCCGGTAGAACAATCTCCTCCACTGTCTTTCCTTGGGGATACACCTCTTCAAGGGGAGGCAAAATGGACCATGCTTTTAATGAATCTTCTTTCAATGGAACATCCTCTTTTATCTGATGCAAAAGAGTAATATTATCCTGATTCGTGGGTTTTATATGACTATTTTCCTGTTTAAGTTTATCAGCCAACGTATCCTCTTCTTTTTCACTTATTCTTTTTACCACTTTCCCTGATTCAATACTCTTTTTCCGCTTCATCTCTTCAATTCGGTTCAAAACCTGCAGTGAATAATCCTGGTCACTAGCAAAATCGTTTAGTGATTTATCGAATCGTATTTTAGCTACCGGATTCTTAAAAAAAACGGTATCAACCCCATCAAACATTGGGAATAACCTTACTTTTAACTCATAAGGATCAGCTTCCACATAGGATTTATTATCAGGCAAAAGAGTGGAGAAATCAATTATTTTAGACACATAACCGGCTTTCTGAAATGAAAACTGATAAATTTTATTCCAATTCAGCATAGCAATAAAATGGCCGTCCTTTGTTACAGATATAGACTCAGAACGGCTCTCATAAATTAAATCAACTTTAAGCTTATCGAATTGCCCTCCATCAACCAACACCCTACCCTTTACCAGATATTTCTGGGCAGAAATTGAAGATGTAATAAATAAACATGCCAATAAAAAAAGCGGCCAAGGCCGCTTAAATAGAGCCGTCATCCTGATGGTTTTGGCTTAAAATAGAAATTTAAGCATGAAAAACCAATAACGGAGTAGTAGAATGGAACAACATTTTCTTTGCAATACTAGGATTCAATAAGCGTGCAATAATATTACGTCTATGTGTTGTAATTGAAATACAGTCAATCTTATTCTGTTGTACAAACCTTTCAATTCCAACTAAAAAATCCTCATTATCAATAAAATCACATACGACATCTGATTCTTGATATGTTTTACGAATGTGTTCGCGAAGACCTTCCAGCATCATTTCATCCCATCTTGAATGTTTCGAAGGTCCTACATGGACACAAATAATTTTAACCCCTAAAGGCTTCCAAACTTTCTCTAATATCTCTATTGCCTTGAAATCAGCTTCATCGAAATTAGTTACATAAAGCACATTACGAAGAGACTCTAAGCCTTTATAATCAAAATCTTCGGGAATGGCCAATACCGGCACCTTGGCAATATCTATTACCTCTGATGTAACACTTCCAATCAGATCCGTTGCCTTCCGATCAAGCCCTCTTGTCCCCATTATAATAACAAATGGCTGATATGAATTGCTAAACCTGACAATCTCTTCTTCTGCCACTCCTTTTACAATGACGGACTTAATAACTACACCATTCTCTTTTAATTGATTCTTTTTTTCCAGATACGCCACCATCTTCGCCATCCCCTCCTGTGCTTTTTCCTTCAACTCCCTTACCATTTCATCAAGGTTCATATCATAGACCAATCCATCTGAAAATGGCATCGCCGTAATAACCGGATCATAATAAGCATGGAAAATAGTTATTTCGGCCTTCAAAACCTGCGCCCAATCAAAGGCAAAGTCTGCTGCTTTTTGAGAATAATCAGAAAAGTCAACCGGCAATAAGATTCTTGGTAACTCAGCCTTATTAATCGCCTCAACTTCCGATGATTCCTGCATCATACTTTCCAGTAAAGGCATGGCTTTATCGAGATCGTTTTCCTTAATCTTCACTTTTACTCCGGAAGAAACTGCACCTTGTATTAGGTTAACATTTTCTAAGAAACATTCAATTTCTTCTACTTCTAATAAAGATTTAAGTAGTTCTGCCCTTTCATAGGACAATACTGCAAGCGTTATAATTCTTTGTTCCATAGCAATTCCGTTAAATAGGTTAGCTTAAAAAAGTTAACCTATTTATACCGAAAAAGCAAGACACTTATTTAAATACTCAAATAACTGCATCGATTCGAGCAACATCATAAACGCCCTTAATACTTTTTACTTTTTTTATCAGATTACTAAGAATATTGGTATTATTGACAAAAACAGTGACAGTTCCCTCAAACATTCCTTCATGAGAATCAATGGTAATTGATCGCATTTTCACCTTTAATTCTTTTGTAATAACCTGGGAAATATTAGTAACAATACCGATATCATCATTTCCCGTTACCTTAAGTGTAGCTTGAAAATTAACTGCTGTTCCTCCGGTCCATTGCGCTTTTACAATGCGGTAACCATATTTTGTACGCATATCCGTGGCATTTGGACAAGACTTTCTATGTATTTTAATACCGCCTGTAGCAGATACAAATCCAAATATTTCATCCCCGAAAATGGGATTGCAACAAATGGCCAGCTTATAGTCTATTTGAGATAAATTCTGGTCAATGACCAATATATCATCATTTTGATGGAGCTCCTCTTCTTTAACAATAAAATTCTCTGCACTTCGCAGCTGTTGTGGCTCCAATCCGTCCTTTTCCAACTCCTTTTCTTTCCTCCCTAATTCCTGGATAAACTCTTTAATCGCTATTAAATCAAGTTTCTCCAATCCCACTTCCCTTAAGAAATCATGTACAGTCTTGAATTTAAAACCTTTTACCAATTGATGAAGTAAATGATCACTAAGCTCATATTTCCAATTCTTCAGACGCCTCTCTAACAGCTCTCTCCCTATTTCCGCCTCCTTATACTGAATCTCCTTGATTGCTTGCTTCAACTTAGTCTTCGCCCTGGAAGTAACTACAATATTTAACCAATCTTGTTTAGGTTGCTGGTGATTTGAAGTAAGAATCTCAACCTGATCCCCATTCTGAAAAGCATATTTTATGGGGACATTTCGCTGATTAACCTTAGCGCCAACGCATTTTTTTCCTACTTCAGTATGAATATCAAAAGCAAAATCAAGCACTGTTGCCCCCTTAGGCAGTCGTCTCAAATCCCCTTTGGGAGTAAAAACAAACACTTCTTTATCATAGAGATTAAGTTTAAAGTCATCAATAAAGTCACGAGCATTAAGCTCAGGATTTTCAATGACTTCACGGATGTTACTCAACCATTCATCCATGCCTTTCTCACCCTTTATTCCCTTGTAACGCCAATGTGCAGCCAATCCTTTCTCTGCGATCTCATTCATCCTGACGGTACGAATCTGTACCTCCACCCACTTATTTTCCGGTCCTAAAACAGTGGTATGCAACGATTCATAACCATTTGATTTCGGAATAGATAACCAATCACGCATTCTACTGGGGTTGGGTTGATACCGGTCGGCCACAATTGAGTAGACTTTCCAGCAATCAGCCTTCTCTTCTTTTAGTGTACTATCCAGTATAACACGTATAGCAAAAAGGTCATAAACCTGTTCAAACTCCACATTTTGCTTCTTCAACTTGTTCCAAATGGAATGAATGGTTTTTGTACGTCCTTTAATCTCAAATTTTAATCCATGCTCCTCTAATTCTTTCTTTAAGGGCTCTATGAATTCTTTTATGTATTGATCTCTCGCACGTTTGGTCTCATTAAGCTTTGTGGCAATGAACTTATACATGTCACGATTGGTGTATTTCATCACCAAATCTTCCATCTCAGACTTAATATTATACAAACCAAGACGATGAGCCATTGGAGCATACAAATAACCGACCTCTGCACTGACTTTCTGCTGCCCTTCTGTATCATACAAATCCAATGAGCGCATAGCCTGTAAACGATCGGCAATTATAATAAGCACCACGCGTAAGTCCTCAGCAAATGTCAGCAAGAGTTTCCTAAAGTTCTCATTCTGAATGGAAGTATTTCTTTGATAAAGATCAGCCACTTTCTCCAGTCCCTGTGTAATCCGGGCTACATGGGGACCAAACAGCTTCTCTATCTCATCTGATGGAATCCTGGCCGTTTGAATAACATCATAAAGCAAGGCACAAATCACAGAAGTTCGACCGAGTCCAATTTCTTCTACAACAATGCGGGCTACATCCAATGCATGAATAATGGAAAGAACCCCTGAAGGTCGCCGGGCCATCACATCTTTGTTTTGTCCAACTAAATCCATTGCCTTTCTGAAAAGTTTCACATCACCTTTTTGAAGTAATGGAGCACTTATCTTTAACAAATATCGATAACGGGTAACTATTTCATTTCTTTCCTGTGCACTGGTCCTTTCCATCAACAGTATGTTTATAGGTTAATACGGAAGGTAAATTTACAATTTTGATTGATAATAACTGTTGAAAGTATGACTAAGGGAAAATATTGGCGGATAAAATGGAAAAATGACCTATAAACCTGTATTCTGAAGAAAATAATTTGTTAATTTCAAGCTCCATGAAACTAACCCTTCTTATATTATCATTTTTGTGATTAAAATCATTAACATTTCCGGGAATATTCACAGATCTCAAATTGACAAAACAAGGACATTTTTGTATATTAAACTATTAACAACTAAACAATAATACCATGAAAAATACAGGTTTATTTATTGGCGGATTATTAACCGGGGCAGCAATCGGTGCATCGATCGCTCTTTTATACGCCCCCAAAAAAGGATCAGAAACTCGCGACCAATTAAAGGTCAGACTCAAAGATCTTGAAACAGAACTTCAACAGGTACGTGAAAAAATAAAAGTAAAAGGTGGTGAAATAAAAGAAGAACTCAAGAAAAAGATGCAGGATCTGGAAAAGAAAATTGAAGGACTTCTTGAAGAATACAAAAAAACACTTGAAACTACTCCAAGTGCTAATTAAACAGCTTTATCACCCTTCGTGATTTAAAGTTTATTTTATACATTTAATCCATAAAATCTCTCACCCGGTATGAATGATTGCCTTTCTACCGGGCAATTTTTTAACTCTAATCCAATGAAAGAAAACATAACCGAAGAACTGAATGATGCTAAAAAAGAAGTTCAAGAATATATAAATGCCAGAGTAGACTTAACCAAACTTCACATGGCCGAGAACCTTTCCCGTTTCTTTTCAGGGCTTATTATTAAAATGGTTGTTTTTTACCTGTTTTTTTTCGTATTGCTTTTTTCTTCCCTTGCGCTGGCTTTCTGGCTCGACAGAGCATTGGATTCCAGGGGAGCGGGATTTCTAATTGTAGCAGGCACTTACCTGATCATTGGTGTATTCTTTTACAGCATTCGGCGTAAACTGATAGAACGCCCGGTTATTCAATCCTTCATTCAGTTATTCTTTCCTTCATATACAGACTATGACAAAGAGAAAAAATAATCCCTATTCACACATTCATTCTTTTCAGGACTTTGAGAATGAGAAAATACGCCTGTTTTACCAACTAAAACTTACAGAGAAAAAACTTGAGATTAAATCTATAGAATTAGGCGTATACCTAAATCCGATGAACCTGGTGCCCGCTTTGTTATCTGATTGGTTAAAACCAGTGTTAATTTACATCAAAGACTATGTGGTGAACTTTTTTAAAAAAAATGATAAAAAAACATCAAGACAAGAATCTCAGGAAAATACGCAAGAGGAAATGAACAAAGAGGATTAAGCAACATTAATACGTGAACTTAGAAATCTTTTCTTCTAATTTAGTTACAGTTCTGGCAAAAAGCAGTACATTTGCGCCGATTTACACGTAATCTCTTACTGAACACAGGAGTCAGGTAATATTGCGTGGAATAAGTTTAATCCAAAAAAAATAAAAAGATGGATCTTATTAAAGTTGCCGAAGCCGCGTTTCAGAGTGGTGTTGAAATGCCTAAATTCGGAGCTGGTGATACCGTTTCGGTACACTACAAAATCAAGGAAGGAAACAAAGAGCGAATTCAGATCTTCAAAGGTGTTGTTATCCAAATTAAAGGAGAAGGCGTTAATAAAAGATTTACCGTTCGCAAGATTTCTAACAACGTAGGTGTTGAAAGAATCTTTCCTATGAGTTCACCTTTCATTGAGAAAGTTGAATTGAACCGTGCTGGTAAAGTACGTAGAAAAAGAATTTACTATCTACGTGGTCTTACTGGTAAAAAAGCCAGAATCAAAGAAAGAAGATTCTAATAATACCATATGGCTTAAAAAAGTCCCCTTTGGGGGACTTTTTTTTTGCTCTTTTGGCATCAGATAATCAAATCACAGACGCTCTCTTACCAAAGCTTATGAACATGAATGGCTATTGCGCATTCTGCTTTTATCCTTTTAAAATAGTCAAACTTACAAGTACAAAAAAAAGCCTGTAAGGATTATCTCCCTACAGGCTAAATGACATTCTTTAATCTTACTATTTAAATATACTCTCAAACTTCTTTTTCAGGTCATCATCTTTAAGAAGATTCTTGACCGCTTTTTCTGCCTCTTTCTCCAACTCCTTACCAACTACCTTGGTTGCCTTCTCCAGGTTAAGCTTAATTTCCGGCTTAGATACTGTGCCTTTAATCAAGATATCCACTGGTAAATCATCTCCGGAGGTTGGAATACTCATCCCCATTAAACCTGCTACCCCAGCTAATTCTTTACGGGATACCGGCATGGTGATGTTATAATTCATCGTTTGATCAAGGCCTTGCGTACCGGCTACGGTAACCTTTTTATCAAAGATTTTGGCAGTGAATGGCTCTACAATGAGATTTCCTTCCTTTAGCTTAAAATTGATATCCAGATCCTCTGCCTTCATCACTTTGTACTTATCATCCTTTAAGGCTGCAGCCAAACCATCCTGTATTTTGGCACCGGAAACCTCCACTCCTTTGGATTTCACATTACCTTCTCCTCCAACGGTAGACAATACCGGCATAAAATCGTCTCCAAGCTCACTGTAGTAGCTAAAACGGGATGACACCTTCCCTGCTGCCTTTTTAGCGATTGGCACAAGAGAATCTACCACACTGAAAGAATTAGCAGCCATATTTATATCAATCTTGCTGGCATTGATATTTAAATCCACAAATGGCTTTTTCATATTTTGCGTGTTATACTGCCCGCTCATTTTCATGGAGCCATCCAAAAGGTTCATGGACAAACCATCCAATACAACCCGCCCGTTCTTTATGACAATTTTACCAGCAGTATTATTAATGACCAGCTTGTCATACAGCAAACGGTCAATTTTTGAAGACAACACAAAATCGAGGGTCTTAGGCACCTCAATTACTTCCAGTGCTGTAATGTCTGTTGTTTCCACCTCCTCTTCCGTTGATTCGGACAAGAACTCATTGCTATCAACCAGCTTGGAAGTATGTACCAACTTTCCTTTCAATACCCCGTCTTTAAGAGCATAAGCCAGATAGTTCTCCAACCGTCCTTTAAGATTAAAGTCTGTGCGGCCCATCTTGGCAGAGAATGACGCCAGGTCCAGATAACGTGGTGAGAAAGTCATCTCCGCTTGTTTGATCTCAAGACTCTGTGGCATATCAGGGCTGGTATACAGGAATCCTTTCAATCCCACCTGCCCATTAGCTTTTATCTGCTCATAGGCCTCTTTTTCAATCATCTCATAATCTCCATCGACAACCAGATCAGCTGATACCAATCCTTTCAATTCAAAACTATCGAGCGGTAGCGCATCAGCCAATGAGCCCAGATCAATTTTCCCTTTGGCTTTACCACTGAATGCCGGATTGCTTACCGGACGAATCACCTTCATCCGGGCATCAAACGGATTGCCGCCCAGCTCAAAATGAAACTTATCAATGGAAGCAACCGTCGCATCGGGACTTCCACCGGGGTTATTAACTTTCAGGTCTACATTGATCTGATCAATGGACTTGGGCAGATCGGGATATTGCACACTGGCATTTTCTACCAGCAATACCAGGTCAAATGCCGGCAGGTGTTCACTGTCTGTAAAATCACCTTTAACGGTTGATTCCAGTGCCAGCTTACCGGTTGTTTTCAGCTCTTCAAAGTCTTTAAGGTATACTTCAGGCACAAGGGCTAAAAGTGTTTTAAAATCGGTCTTTTTAGCACCGATCTTCAAATCCAGGCCAATGGCGTCCTCTTTCATATGAACCGATCCGTCAACCCCCAAAGCCAGTCCGTTGAGCGACAATTCATTTTCAAGGAATGTAAAAATCATGTTTTCCAGGTCAGCATTAATACCGGCAGTCAATCCCATTTTGGCGCCATTCAGGTATTTAACCCCGTCAAACACCACATTGATCGCCTCTATCCCGCTTTCAATCGTCAGGTTCGTACTTTTCTGGGACATGTCGCCCGACAAGGCCAGATTGAAATCATTGATGCCCGCATCCAGATTCATGGTTTCATCCAGGTAGGTAATGTTGGCGTTGCGAATTTCAAAAGACTCCAACTGAATGGTGAAATCAGAAGCTTCTGAAGTGGTGGTATCTTCCACCTGCTCTTCGCCGGCAATCATAATATCCCAGTTGGCCGTTGAATCAGCCAATACCTTCGCATGCACAGCAGGACGGTCAATTAACACTGACTTTATTTCAACCTGCCCCGAAATGGCACTCATCACATCCACTTCGGTGGAAAAACCGTTCACATTTAACAGAGTATCTCCTTCAAAGGCTCCTTTTCCCACCACATTCAAACCATCCATGCTAACGCTCAAATTTGGAAAGCTACGAATGAGTGATAACGAAAAAGAAGAATAATCAACAGTGGCATTCACCTGTTTATTAATCTCCGTTTTTACGAGTTTCTCTATTTTTCCCTTAAAAACAAAGGGCAATACCAATAAGAGCAGAAATATTACTCCCACGGTACCCAATACAATTTTCAAAATCTTTTTCATCTGTTTAAAATTTATTTTCAATTGCCAGATGGAACTCGCCAAAGTTGATCATCATCGTATGTGAAAATCTTTCTCATGGCTCGTTTCATGTGTTTTTAATTATTAGACCCATACTTTAGGTATCAAGACACAAAACTTATTAAACGAACCATTTATGATGAAATAAACCAATTAGCATCATCGCTTATTCGCGCCTTTTGAATCTGTCAAAACCTATGTCATGGGTGTTTCATGTATTTACCTTTAATTTTCATTTATTGAATGGAATGCACCTAATCAGATCATTCTCATCCGTAAGAGCGTTTATTCACGACTCTTTTCATTTCAGTGGTATAACCATCAAATTTTAGTCATTTAAATAGCTTATTTACGCTGTTATTGCCTTCAACGGCTCATCTGCCACTAATATAATAACCCGAAGAATGATTCCCCTCCCGGATATTCTTAATTCCATAACAATCTTAATGCCCGTTTGGGTTATCAGCCCCATAAAAAGTTTAACAAACTAATGACTTAATAAACCAGCACTATTTACCCGTGAATCGCCTTGCTAATTGAGAACTGATAACTAATCATTCTCAGCCCCGGCAACACATCCAACAAAAATAACAAAACCTCATTAGGATGAAACCCGGTGGCGATTAAAAGGCCTAAAATTTTATTTGGACAACAGCATTTTGTTATTTTTGCTCTCATCAAAATGGTATCATATGAGAAATTTTACAAGCTTAGTTTTTTCAGGACTGATCATATCCTCTGTCCTGTCGGCTCAATCGAAAGCCGATTGGCAAGCTGGCGTGCCGGAAGGATGTACCACAATAACAGTGGGAAGGAAAGCCTCAAGCGATGGTTCGGTAATGACATCTCACACCGATGACAGCCACCGGACACGCTCCTGGGTGGACATTATTCCCGAAGAAAAACATGGGCGGAACGATAAAGTAACCATGTACAAAAGGGAAAATGACGATAGCCGGCCCATGCCAGCCTACAAACACACCCCCGTTGGTCAAATTCCACAGGTAAAAAAGACCTATGGGTATGTCAATACCGCTTACCCCTGTATGAACACCAAACAATTGGCCATTGGCGAATCCACCTTTGGAGGCAGAGAATGCCTTGTATCTGACAAAGGGATAATTGATTGCCAGCGTTTGATTAAAGTTATGATGGAACGTTGCACTACCGCCCGGGAAGCTATTAAAATGGGGGGCGAACTACTTAAAAAACATGGCTGGAACGATTACGGCGAATGCCTCACCATTGCTGACAAGAAGGAAGTGTGGCACCTTGAAATCGTGGGACCCGGCGCTGGCAATGTAGGTGCTATGTGGGTGGCCCAACGGGTGCCCGATGATCACATCAGTGTTAATGCCAATGCTGCCCGCATTCTGGAGATTGACCTTTCCAAGACTGACTACTTCATGGCCTCGGAAAACATCTACGAAATGGCACGTGACAGCAGCTGGTGGAACGAAGGTGAAGAAGCCTTCCGGTTTGCCTATGCCTATGCACCGGAAAGTCGTGAATCCATCGCCGCCCGCAGGCGCGAATGGCGTGTTTTTAACCTGGTGGCCCCCTCGCTGCAGTTAGATCCCGAAGCCAACGATTATCCATTCTCCATTAAACCAGAGGATAAGATCACACTGGAGAAAATGGTGGAAATTTTCAAGGATTATTACGAAGGCACCCCTTACGACATGGTAAAACACCTGACAAAAGTGACCGAAGAGGGGGATACTATCCCACATCCCATGGCCAATCCTTTTATGCCCTATGACCAATACGACCTGCATAATATAGAAGGCGGCTGGGGTAAATTAGGCGAGCGTACCATTGCACGTTGGTACACCATGTATGGTACCATCACACAAAGTCGCGACTGGTTACCCGATGAAATTGGCGGCGTGGTTTGGCTGGCGCAAGACAATATTGCCACTTCCGTTTACATTCCGATCTACTGTAGTGTAACAGACATGCCGGAATCATACAAGACCCCGGGCAGAAACGGCTTTAACCGTAATTCGGCATGGTGGGCCTTTAACCGCCTGGGCACCCTGACTGCTCAGCGCTGGAATGACATGCGCCACGATGTGGATAAAGAACTCCTACCACTTCAAACGGAAGTATTCGAACAACAAAAGAAAACGGAACTGCAGGCCATGAGCATGAACCGCAAGCAGACCATTGCCTTTTTGACCCGTTACACCATGGAATGGGGAAACAAGGTGGTAAACAAGGCCTGGAAAATTGGTGATGATTTATGGACCAAGTACGATGAGAAATTTTAATCACCCTTCTGGTTATAAAGAATAAACAGATCGTTAGATTATAAAAACACTAAAAGAGGCAGCCTTTGGGGCTGCCTCTTTTTTGATATAAATAAATCATTACTGTCCAAAATAAATGAGTATTAACCAATGTACCCGAGCTACGCGAGTTTATACTTTTTTACTACAGCCAAACAATTAAAATTTAACTCCTTCCCACATGTATTTAAAGCCTATTTTGCCTACCGCGAATGCATCGATTTGTGCAAATTGCTTTTCCATGAAAAGATAATAGAACCACGCAGTGGTTGAGAATTCGTTTAATTCACGGTTTTATCAATAGTCAACAACGGTTACTCTATCGTTATCAAGGCTATCCGCCCTCTGGAACCAGCTGCAAAGCCTGACATCCGGCCCGGAACAGCCCTCAAAGTATAATAACCTTCAGAAGCCACTGGAGTCCAGTTATTACCTTTATCCAGGGAGTAATCACACCCGGTTTTCCCAATAGCGATATTAATTTCCCGGTTATCATCCTTAAAGTATTGCACACAGGAACGAAAGGCACCGGGCATTGTTTCAGCCAATTGCCAGGTTTGTCCACCATCCCTGGTATAGGCAGCAATATCTTTGTTCAACGCCGGCTGATCCCAGGTACCACCCACCAGGATACCCTCCTTTTCGTTGGCAAATGCTACCGAATAGGTGCCACTGGCCTGGTTCCCATCAATCATGGGGGTATCTGCCAACGTCCAGCTTTCACCATGATCATTTGATTGATAAACGCGCGCCACTTGGCCTCCTGTCACAAACCAGGCATGCCCGGAGGGTAAATATTCAATGCAGGTATTGGAAGCGGCGAAATTAGCCTCTCCTTTCGCAATAGGCGGCATATTCTCTATGCGTCTCCAGTTATGGCCGCCATCCTCTGTTTTCACCACATAAAAGCAATCATCGATGGGATCGCTGAGGGCCAAACCAAGGGTGTCGTTGGCAAACTTAAGGGAGTTGAAGAAAATACCTTCATGATCAATCTCAAAGGTCACTTGCCAGGTAGCGCCGCCATCGCAGGTCAGATAGAACCGCGCCGGGTTATTCACCCCCACCACCATGGCCCGGTTGGCATCCCAGGCATGAAGACTGCGAAAATCATTCTGTTCTTCTCCCTCAATTTGACCGGTACGCCAGGTGTCACCGCCATCAGTAGTCATCAAAAAGGTACCTTTAGAGGCCGATGCCCATACCGTGTGCTCATCCACCACCTGCAATGCCCTGATACCGGCATCTGTTCCCGTATTTAGCGTTGTAAAGGTGATAACCGGCCCCCGGGACTTCGGCTGACAGCCTGTCAATAAAGTAATTAATAATAAAAATGGATAAAATGAAAGTTTTTGCATTGATATACTATTTGGATTGATATTATTAGCATCATTAATAGATTATTAGATTTTAGATAATAGACCTGAGACATTTTCACATAAACCTCATTTTCAAGCACCTATATTTTTTCAGCACAGTCTGAAAAAAACCTCTTCGTAGAAGATTACCTTAACCCAACTTGGAAATTATAAATAACAAACAGCTCTATATGAAGCGCATGGTAGTTAGTTTTTTACAATTGGGTCACAACTTTTGTTTTTTGCACATAGGGCCTGTCTTTAAAAGCTAAAGCTTCATATATTTTTTTAGCATCATTG
>RHGE01000115.1 GCA_004296775.1 Marinilabiliaceae bacterium JC017 | reverse complement strand
AACCAATTCTATGGGTCACAACCGCGAAGCTTTCGCAAATTTCATGTTATTGACCTATTGGTTATTGTGTTTTTGAAAGTGCTGGAAATTCATTAAAAAAACTGACTTTTTTGCCATTTATGGGTTCATTTTTTTCAAGTTGGGTTAAAACAACTATTAAAACCGCTATAAAAAGGGAGTTTAATTTCATTATTACATTTTTAAATAATAGACATTAGAACGATTTGCTTCAGGTTAAATTGTAGTTTCACAGAAGCTTTGGTTATCAACAAACCTCCATTAATATAACATTCACTTAAACCCGGAGTATAAACATCAAGATAAATTAACAATTACTCAACCCTCTGCTTTTCCATTGAGGCGCTAATTTATAAATTTCCTTCTGAGTGATTAGGAGAATTCAGCCTTTCCACGCCTTCATAGTTTGACAAATAATATGGTTTTAACAGTTGAAAAAGGATATAATTTGATACTCTAACCTGTACTAGCCCAAAAAATCATATTTGAGTATCCAAATTATAAACAACAAGGGAGGTAATATTGTGCCAAAAATACAGGAACATCATTGATAAAACACTGACTAATTAAAACTAAACAGGCAGCTTATGAAAGCTGCCTGTTCAATGTCATTTTTTATCGACCCTCTTTTCTTTATACAAATAAGGTAACATTATATAACGGAAAAAAAGATAAGTAGCAATTAGAGAAAGTACAAGAGCAATTAAATAATCCCATAATTTTCCATCATCTTCTAAAAAAGAACGAGTAATAAAAAACACTTGTACTAAATAACTAGGAAAAGCAAAAAACGGAAGAACCGTTTTTTTAAAGTATTTCATTTTATCAATTTTTTCCATTGCCTGAAGTTCGTTAAAGTTTTGGTTAACATGATCTAATTGTAATAAAACCTCATTGTGTTTTTGTGACTCTAATTTTTATGGTAATGAATCTGCTTTTTCACTTTTGCATGAAAAATAACCAGAACGATAGGGAAACAATATTTAAACATTTCACAAATTATCACCCTGACACGCGGGTCGCGTATTTTCATTTACTTATTTGTAATACGTTTAATTTCATATTTTCCGTGACTAACCCTATAATATTTAAATCGATTCTAAATCAATTCATGCTCCAGGCGTTTCAGTCCTAAAGCCATTTGGCCTTGATCCTGAAGTGTTACTAATACTGATAAAACAAATAATTCTGACCAGGAAGATATATAGCATAGATATTACTGAGGTATCACCACGGTTTGGCTCAGATAACCGCACAACCAAGTTAGTAGCCGTTTTTATTTATGCTATTATCAATACCTTGATTGAAATACAAGAACACTGATGATCCCAATAATTGATCGGCTCATTGTTTTCAACCATTTGACAGACTAAACGCTACGATCTATCTGAAATCATCTCTGATAGATTGAAATAGTTTAAAAAAAACTAATCTTTGTACAACCTTAAAAAGCTAAACGATGTTTGACGCACACTACACCCCTGCTGATAAGGAGTTCTGGAGCGGCCGCATTGACGACCATAATGATCCGGATGCCTTTCGCTGGCACCAGGTCATTAAACTGATCCATTTAAATAACATCAGAAACCTCATCCTGGATGAAGACACCCTGCACATCTGTTTTCTGGGCTTTTGCTGCGATGAAGGCGTAAGGCGCAACATGGGACGCCCCGGTGCTAAAAATGGCCCGGAAAGCATCCGTAAGGAGATGGCCAACTGGCCGGTAAACTTTCTACCCCAGGCTAAAATATATGATGCCGGTAACATCAATTGCCTGGGCCATGACCTGGAAAGTGCCCAGGCTGCTTTAGCCATCGCTGTGGAGAAAATAAAAACTGCCGGTTTCTTTCCCATATTACTAGGGGGTGGTCATGAAATAGCCCTGGGGCATTTTAAAGGGTTAGTGAACCATCTTGATAAAACAGAAAAAGCACCGAAAGCTCCGGCAATTATCAACTTTGATGCTCACCTGGACCTGCGTCCTTATAATCAGGGAGGTTCTTCCGGTACCATGTTCCACCAGATCTACGATCAATGTAAGGCAGAAAGTCGCGATTATGCCTACTATTGTTTGGGCCCGCAAACCTATGCCAACACCAAAAGCCTCTTCAAACGGGCAGATGCCATGGGAGCTCGCTACATGCCGGCAAAGGACATTACCCCTGCGCGATACCCAAACATCTTAACTGAGCTCTATAATTACATCAGCGATCATCAGGAGGTCTATATCACCTTGTGCACTGATGTCCTGTCGGCGGCTCATGCACCAGGTGTTTCAGCCCTACAGCCTTTTGGCCTTGATCCGGAAGTGGTACTCACGTTGATAAAACAAATAATTCTGACCAGGAAAGTCTGTAGTATAGATATAGCAGAGGTATCACCACGATTTGACTCAGATAACCGCACGGCTAAGTTAGTAGCCGTTTTCATTTATGCTATTATTAATACCTTGATTGAAGCACAGGAGCACTAATCCCTCTTGAAGTAGATAAAAAAAAGAGAGCGTTAAGCTCTCTTTTCTGTTTTATGGTAATTCAAACCGAACTAAAATCTCATATTCCAATTCTATTTTCTGAAACTCAATATTCAACTCATCGGCAATTCCAAAATCGCCCGTACCACGCACTTTCATTACCGTATTGGCTGTCAATGCCTCGGCTTTACCTCCATAAAAATGCCGATTAAGCTCCTGCACAAAAATCGCTTTCCCTACTTTCTGATCAACGGCTTCCATCAACTCTTCCGCCTTCTCTTTAGCTTCCTGAATGGCTTTCACCTTTACTTCCCTTCTGTAATCTTCAATTTTGGAATGATCCAGTTTAGCAATCTCAATATTGGAGATATTAAGCTTCTCCAACTCCCTGAATATTTTCCCAAGTGTGCGGGTATCGTGCACCACCACCTGGTACTCTTTGGAGGTGAAAATATCTGTTTTCTTCAGCCAGTAAAACTGGAAATTGCTGGCAAAATCATTAATTGAAAAGTCCTTTTCCAGGTCAATGCCGATATCTCGAAGTGTCTTGAGCATCTTATCTTCCAACTGCTCCAGTGATTGCTTGGCCTTATTATCTTTTTCACTGATCTTGATGGTCACATATATCAAATCCGGTGCAATCTCCATTTCAGCTTTACCCGTGACTTCAATGTAATTTTTATCGATGAAATTTTTTGCCCCTGACTGTGCATTGGCAGAGTAGGTACTGGCAATTAACAGAACCAGAAATACAATTTTCTTCATATTACTACTTTTTAATTCGTTAGTACCGACGTTATATATTTACAAAGGTTGCGTCCTGGGGACACATTTAATTCAGTTTTTTTAAACAGCCACCAATAGCGCTCCGGTAATATAGGCAACCACCCACCAGATATAGGCAAAACGCGAATAGAGATGTACCCTTCGTACCACCAGTGTTTCTGTCGAATGCATTAACCGATGCTGCCACAAGAAGGTGGTATCAATCATCATTAAGGTTAAAGCGGAATACCCAATTATACCATGCCATGTAAACATTGGCCTGGATGAACCCACTATCATTAAAACAGTTGCTGTAATATCAAATAACAGGCCAAAAGAGACAAATCCGATGACTCGTTTCGATATTAGGCGAGTACGCTGTTCAGTAATGATCCCAATTGAATAAAAGGTCAATGCCAATGTCACCACCACTGCCCCAATTGTAGTTAAAATATTCATCTAAGAAGTTTTTTACACCTGATTTGAAAAGAAACCCACGGAGAATTCAGCCTTAACAAAGTAGCTAACGAGGTTTAACCGCCTCAAAAACCACCACAGCCCCTTCACCTTGATGCCCCTGACTCTCGTTGAATACGGTAATTAACTCTTCATTTCGGATAATGTTTAATCCCGAAAACTCCTTCTCCAGCGCCTCCGAAGAGAAAAGCCAATCCTCATCTTTTGGTCCGCCACTACTATATTGCAACTGTGCCCTGGTAAATCCGATAAGAAACAGACGACCACCCGGTTTCAATCCTGAAATCATTTGCTGATGCACCAAGGCTCTTTGTTCCGATGGCATGTGCACAAAAACTAAGGCAATGGCATCATAAACTTCTGTTTGTGGCACATATGTAGCAAGATCGGCAATCTGGTAATCAACCACCACATTATACTGATCCGCCAGCATCAATGCCTTCCGCCTTCCCACAGCGCTGTAATCAACAGCTGTTACCTGCCAACCTTTCCTGGCTGCAAAGACAGCGTGACGCCCTTCACCCTCTCCCGGTAATAATAATTTTCCTGGTTCAAGCCCTTGTATAAAAGTTTCGAAAAAATGATTGGGAAGAAATCCGTATAAAAACTGATCATTGGCATATCGATCATCCCACATCTCTTTCATAGGATAAATTATTAAGGAGTGTATTCAAAAAAAGGCCCGACCTTGTCGAACCTTTTTTTCATCTGGATTTTATCTGATTTAAGGGAAAGGGTTTTGTTTTCCTCGTGTTAAAAATAGATAAAATTTTATGCTCTCCTACAAAAAGGTTAAAAAAAAATCAAAAAAACTTAATTCCTTAATAACACATAATACCCACATAAAGCAAAAACAAAAACAACAGCCCACCATACATATAGCCCACCGATAAATAGTAAGCTATTTTTCCTTCACCCCCTATTAAAACCATAGGGTCATGAACTAAAAAAAACGTTTTTTAACGGGAGATAAAAAAAATGACTTTAATAAGGAAATTTTATGTCCTTCATCATCATTTGGAGGGTCGTTGTGCCATTATACACATTTTCTTCGACGGTATAGCAGATATCGAAGGGGCCATTCTTCTTTATTTTATCCAAATACTCACCCATTGAAAAAGCAATTCCTTGCTTAATAGCCGCCGAATGCTCTTCTATCAATTCCACCTTCAGGTGATCTTTATCTTTTCCCACCTTTTTACTGGTTCCATAATCAAAAACACGTTTTGACATAAATACCGGTTTCATGTTCCCCGGTCCAAAAGGATGAAATTGCTTTAGTATTCGATAAAACTTTGGTGTAATATCTTTCAGGCGTATCTGTGCATCAATCTCTATCTGGGGTACCAGTTGCTCGGGAAGGATCTGTTCACTCACCACTTTTTCGAAACGCTCAATAAATTCAGGGATATTCTCAATCTTTAATGTCAACCCCGCTGCATACATGTGTCCGCCAAAATTCTCCAATAAATCACTACATGCATCAATGGCTTTATATAAATCAAAACCATCTACTGACCGGGCACTTCCGGTAGCCATTCCTTTGGACTCTGTTAAGATTATGGTAGGCCGATAGAATGATTCCGTTAAACGAGAAGCCACGATACCAATAACCCCCTTATGCCATTCTGGTTTATAAAGGACGGTGGATTTTTTACGAAGCAACTCTTCATTCCCGGAGATCAGATCAAGTGCTTCCAGCGTAATGGACCGATCCAGGTCTTTGCGTGTCTCGTTACACACATTTATATCCTGACTCATTTGGCCGGCCAAACCATCATCTTCACTAATCAATAACTCTACTGCATTACGACCGGATTCAATACGACCGGCGGCATTTATCCGCGGACCTATTTTAAAGACGATATCACTGATGGTATGCTCCCGGCCTTCCATACCAGCTATCTTAATAATTGATTTCAACCCGGTGCCTGGATTCGAGTTCAGCTTCTGCAAGCCATAATAGGCCAACACCCGGTTTTCTCCTATAATGGGAACAATATCAGACGCAATACTCACCGCCACCAAATCCAACAGATCATATAAATGAGATTCCTTGAAGTCTTTAAACCGGCAGAAGCCCTGCATAAACTTAAAACCCACTCCGCACCCCGAAAGGTTTTTGTCCGGGTAATTACAGTCCGATCGCTTGGGATCCAGGCAAGCCGCTGACACAGGCAATTCCTCGCCGGGGGTATGGTGATCACAAATAATAAACTCCACCCCTTTCTCCCGGGCATAATTCATCTTCTCCACAGCCTTTATGCCACAGTCAAGCGCAATCACCAGGTTACAATTGGTCGAGGCCGCATAATCAATCCCTTTATAAGAGATGCCGTAGCCTTCATCGTATCGATCCGGGATATATAAATCAATATTGGAATAATACCGGCTTAAAAAAGAGTAAACCAAGGCTACTGATGTGGTTCCATCAACATCATAATCTCCATATATCAGAATCCGCTCCCCGTTGGCAAAAGCCTTATCAAGCCGGTGCACGGCTTCCTCCATATCTTTCATCAGGAAAGGATTATGAAGATCGGTTAGTTTTGGACGAAAAAAAGCGCGAGCCTCTTCAAAGGTGGAAATACCACGTTGTGCCAGAAGGTTAGCCAATACTTCATTGACATTTAAGACCTCCGAGAGATGCTTCACTACTTCGGGATTTCCCTCATTTTTTATGCTCCACCTTTTTTCCATCGCCCAGATTATACCATTTTTGTGAGGTTAAATTTTCCTAAAAAAAAACGTCATATCAAAAATTGTACTCAAGATTGTTAATAAGTTTTTCACTAAACAACACGATTTGGCATGTCAAATCATCAACATTCTCATGCCGGCATGTCCAGTTCAAAAACCTCCTTTATCTTCTGTAACAAATTCGATTTGACAGCATTAAAATCCTGCACTTCGCCCAACTCCTTCTGCATTGAAGTCACCCCTTTATCCACAAAACCGCAAGGATTAATATGATTAAAATAATTCAGATCAGTATTTACATTCAACGCAAATCCATGCATGGAAACATAACGACTGGCTTTAACCCCAATGGCACATATCTTGCGAGCCTTACCAGGCTTATCCACATCCAGCCAAACACCAGTTGCCCCTTCCAATCGCGTTGCCGGAATACCGTAGTCAGCCACCGTTTTAATAATGGCTTCCTCTAATTTATAGATGTAAGACTTCACCTTAAGGTCTAACATTTCTAAATCGAAGATGGGGTATCCCACTATTTGACCTGGTCCATGATAGGTGATATCACCTCCCCGGTTGATTTTGTAAAAAGTGGCATGAATATGCTTCAGAAAATTGTCATTTATCAACAGGTTGTTTTCCTTACCACTCTTTCCTAATGTATATACATGCGGGTGTTCACAAAACAATAAACGATTAACAATTTTCTTTTCACCCCCCGAATGCTCCCTGTTATACAGTTTCGTTTCAACAATTTCGTCAAACCGTTCTTCCTGATAGTCCCAGGCCTTTTTATAATCGATTAAATCCAGGTCTTCAAACACAGTAGTATTAGCCATCACTTGTCGATTAAATTATTCTTTTAATGCATTAATATGTGCCGCAGCATGATAAGAAGAACGCACCAAAGGTCCGCTTTCCACAAATTTAAAGCCCTTCTCCATACCAATCTTTTTATATTTCTCAAACTGTTCGGGAGTCACATACTCCTCTACAGCCAAATGCTTCGGTGTTGGTCGCAGATATTGCCCAAGAGTAATCACTTTAACCCCTACAGCAAGTAAATCATCCATGGCCTCCAAAACCTCTTCCTCTGTTTCACCAATTCCCAACATCAAGCCTGATTTAGCCACGACACCGGCATCAACAATGTATTTAAGCACCTTAAGGCTCACGTCGTATTTTGCCTTGGATCGGACTTGTGGTGTCAAACGACGAACCGTTTCCAGGTTATGAGAGATAACCTCCGGGTTTGCATCGATCACCCTTTGAATGAGTTGTGGCTGACCATTAAAATCAGGTATCAACACTTCCATGGTGGTTTCCGGATTCAGCTCCTTGGTTTTCTCAATTGTCTGGGCCCAGAGTTCTGATCCGCCATCTTCCAAATCGTCACGATCCACAGAAGTAATAACTGCATGTTTTAGTTTCATGATTTTGATAGACCGTGCAATACGCAAGGGCTCTTTCCAATCCACCGGATCGGGCTTCCCTGTTTTTACATTACAATACTTACAGGCGCGGGTACAGATATCACCCAAAATCATAAAAGTAGCCGTACCATTCCCCCAACACTCAGCCGCATTGGGACACTTTCCGCTGGTACAAATCGTGTGTAGTTTATTATCACGGATGGTTTTATTCATCCAATTATATTCAGCCGTATTTGGCAATTGTATTTTTAACCAATCTGGCTTCGATACTCTTTTTGTAATCTTTACCATCTTCCTTGAACGTTTCTATTGATAATAGTGCGTTAAGCCTTTTAAACACCTGACAGGCGAACGGTAACTAATCACACATCGGAAATATTGATGTGGCATAAATAGATCGATTGCCGATTTCTCTCAGACATGTATTCTTAAAGTCTAACGACCGATTGATTGCTATTCCCTTGTTGGAAATCTGGCAATATTAGTCAAAATATTCATACGCAACAATGACATTTGGAAGCCGAAAAAACTTGCCACATTACTGAATTACAAGAGGAATTCACCCTTAAATTCCCTTCTATCTCCACGGCGTTTCTATTTGACCTTTAACCTCCTACCAACACAACACCCGAGTTGAAATGAAATTAAAAAGGAAGAACATCCCCTAACATCAAAAGTTCAAAAACTAATCCGGACGTTTTTCTTGCAGACTGGTCTAAAATCAGCAACCTTTTTTGATGAAAGAGCCAGTTTTCAAGGTTATTATTATCTTTGCAAGGATTTTTACCCGCCAAAAAAGGGTTAAACTTCACTTAGTGAGGAAAATAATAATAAGATTGCTTTCCTCGTAAAAACAAAATTATCACGAATGAATACGTTGGAACTTAGCGAACAAGAGATTCTCAGACGCAATAGTCTGGAAGAATTGACAAAACTCGGCATCAATGCTTATCCTGCTGAGGAGTATAAAGTAACTCACTATTCCCAGGACATTAAAGAGCAGTTTGATCCCGAAAATGAAAACCTTCAGGATATTAGCCTGGCTGGCCGTTTAATGAGCCGCCGGATTATGGGAAGTGCATCGTTTGCTGAAATAAAAGATAAACAGGGTCGCATTCAGGTATATTTCCGACGCGACGATTTATGTCCGGGAGAAGACAAGACGTTATATAATACAGTCTTCAAAAAGCTATTGGATATTGGTGACATTATTGGTATCCGCGGACACGTATTCAAGACCCAGATGGGCGAAATCTCTATTCATGTGAAGGAGCTGACAGTATTAGCTAAATCCCTTCGCCCGCTACCTATTGTAAAAGAAAAAGACGGAAAAGTATATGATGCTTTCACTGATCCTGAACAACGCTACCGCATGCGTTACGTGGATTTGATTGTTAACGATCCGGTGAAAGATGCCTTTATCAAACGCACCCAATTGATGAACAGCATGCGCGAGTTCTTCAATAAGTGTGGTTACCTAGAGGTTGAAACACCAATTCTTCAACCTATTCCGGGAGGTGCTGCTGCCCGGCCATTCATCACCCACCACAACACGTTGAACATGCCGCTTTATTTGCGTATAGCCAATGAGCTTTACCTGAAGCGTTTGATTGTTGGTGGTTTTGATGGCGTGTACGAGTTTGCCAAAGACTTCCGAAACGAAGGAATGGACCGCAGCCACAATCCTGAATTTACAGTGATGGAAATCTACGTAGCCTATAAAGACTACAAGTGGATGATGGAATTCACGGAAGAAATGATTGAAAAAGTAGCCCTTGACCTGCATGGCAAAACAAAAATACAGGTAGGAGATCAGGAAATTGAATTCAAACGACCTTTTAAACGTATTTCCATTCTGGATTCCATCAAAGAACACACAGGATATGATGTGTCGGGCATGAATGAAGAGCAATTGCGTGAAGTTTGTGAAAAGCTGGAGATAGAAGTTGACGAATCACTGGGTAAAGGCAAACTGATTGATGAGATTTTTGGTGAGAAATGTGAGCATACTTACATACAACCTACTTTCATCACCGACTATCCTGTTGAGATGTCACCACTGGCCAAGAGACACCGCGACAATCCGGAGTTAACCGAACGTTTTGAACTGATGGTGAACGGGAAAGAAATTTGTAACGCTTACTCCGAGTTGAACCACCCGATCGATCAGCGCGAGCGCTTCGAAGAGCAGTTACGCCTGTTGGAAAAAGGGGATGACGAAGCCATGTTTATTGATTACGACTTCGTACGTGCCTTGGAATTTGGTATGCCACCAACATCCGGTATGGGTATTGGCATCGACCGTTTGGCCATGCTGATGACCAACTCAGCCTCTATTCAGGATGTATTGTTCTTCCCGCAAATGCGACCAGAGAAGAAAAAAGAAAAAGATGGCGCAGAGAAATTCGAAGCCTTAGGCGTTCCTCAGGAATGGGTACCGGTCATCCACAAAGCTGGCTTCCTCAAAGTTGATGAGCTGAAGCAAGCTAACCCCAACAAGGTGTTCCAGGATCTTTGCGGATTAAATAAAAAACACAAGCTGGGATTAAAAAATCCTTCCTCCGAACAAGTAAAAAGCTGGTTAGCTTAAAACCATAAAAATTTATTCATAGACAGAAAAGGCCACTTGCCTTTTCTGTCTTATTTCATTATACATATACCCCTTTAACTTAAAACACAAAATACTATGGATGAAACATCAACTGTCGGCATTATTGGGAGTGGTAGTTGGGCGACAGCCATCGCAAAAATGTTATTAAATAATGTTCCATCCGTGAATTGGTACTTCCGCAACCCGGATCACATCGACCAATTCAAAAAACAAAAACACAATCCCAATTACCTAACTGGTGTTGAGTTTAATACAGATTGCATTAATTTCTCTTCCAACATCAATGAAATTGCCAGCAACTCCGATATCCTGGTGTTTGCCATTCCTTCAGCCTTCCTGAAAGATGTGCTGGACTTACTTGAAGAACCAGTCAACGACAAATTCATTGTATCGGCCATTAAAGGCCTGGTACCGGAAGAGACCCTGATCATCGGAAGCTACTTCAATAAATTTTTCAATGTCCCTTCCGATTCCATTGGTGTTATTTCAGGCCCTTGCCATGCAGAAGAGGTAGCCCTGGAACGACTCTCATACCTTACCATTGCCTGCCAGGATATTAAAAAAGGAAGATTATTTTCATCCTTCCTGAATTGTTCCTATATAAAAACATGCATTTCTGACGATATATATGGTACCGAATATTCAGCAGTGCTGAAGAACGTGATGGCTATTGCCTCAGGTATCTGCCATGGTTTGGGTTATGGCGACAACTTTCAGGCCGTACTCATCTCCAATGCCATTCAGGAAATAAAACGATTTGTAGACACTGTTCATCCCATCGCCCGGGACATTAAAAGTTCGGCCTACCTGGGAGACCTACTGGTAACCTGCTATTCTCAATTCTCGCGTAACCGCACTTTTGGAACCATGTTGGGGAAAGGCTATTCGGTTAAATCAGCACAACTGGAAATGTTGATGATTGCCGAAGGTTATTATGCCGTAAAAAGTATCAAGCAGATAAATGATAAGTACAAAGTGAACATGCCGATCACCGAAGCTGTTTATAATATCATTTACGAACGTATTTCACCAGCCATTGAAATACGTCTTCTCACGGAACAATTACGATGAAGAAATTATCAAACACACCAAATGAATAAGTCTATGGAACAATTAAAGATCGATATCACCAAAGTTTCCGGGTTTGTATCGAAAGAAAAAGTTTGGAGCTTCAAAGAAGATATTCAAAAACAAAACGAAGCTTTACATGCCAAAACAGGAAAAGGAAATGACTTCCTGGGATGGCTCAACCTGCCTTCTTCTATCACCGAGGCTCATTTGAACGAAATTGAAGAGACCGCTGCCAATTTAAAAGCAAAAGCTGATTACGTAGTGGTGATTGGTATTGGCGGAAGCTACCTGGGCGCACGTGCCGTGATCGACGCCTTATCAAACAGCTTTGACCACCTGCAGTCAAACAGGAAAAATCCGGTTATCTTATACGCCGGCCAAAATATTGGCGAAGACTACACTTATGAATTACTTGAACTGTTAAAAGACAAGTCATTTGCAGTGGTGGTCATCTCCAAATCAGGAACAACTACTGAACCGGCTATTGCTTTCCGCCTGCTGAAGGAAATGATCGAAAGCAAATATTCTGCCGAGGAGGTAAAAGAACGTATCGTCGCCATCACCGATGGCAGCAAAGGCGCTTTACGCACCCTGGCTGATCAACAAGGCTATAAAACTTTTGTTATCCCTGACAATGTAGGCGGCCGTTTTTCGGTGCTTACACCAGTAGGTTTGCTACCTATCGCCATTGCCGGTTTCGACATTCGTCAGCTGGTAGAGGGAGCCAGACAAATGGAAGCTCAAACAGCCCCTGCTGTACCATTTGAAGAAAACCCTGCAGCTATTTATGCCGCTACCCGTAATGCTTTACACCAGCAGAATAAAGCAGTGGAAATTTTGGTTAATTACCAGCCAAAACTTCACTTCCTGGCTGAATGGTGGAAACAGCTTTATGGTGAGAGTGAAGGAAAAGAGAACAAAGGTATTTTCCCTGCCAGCGTGGACTTCACCACTGACCTGCACTCCATGGGACAATGGATTCAGGAAGGCGTAAGAAACATCTTTGAAACCGTATTGTCGGTAAAAACATCGAACCACAAAATGGTTATCCCAACTGATGACGCGAACCTTGACAGCCTGAATTACATCGCCGGCAAACGCATTGACGAAGTAAATAAGATGGCCGAACTGGGAACTCTTGTGGCTCACGTTGATGGAAGTGTACCTAACATCCACATCCAGATTCCTCAGCTGAATGAGTTGTACCTGGGTCAACTGCTTTATTTCTTTGAGAAAGCTTGTGGTATCAGTGGTTACATTTTGGGTGTTAACCCATTTGACCAACCAGGGGTAGAGGCTTACAAGAAAAACATGTTTGCCCTTCTTGAGAAACCAGGTTTTGAAGAAGAAACTAAAGCTATCAAGAAAAAACTGGAAGAATAATCCTTACCTGTTATAGAGGAAGCCCGCCATTGAGCGGGCTTTTTTGTATGTATCCCAACCAATTACTCCGCTCCTGCCTTTGGTTATCAACAGCCGTTTCTCAAGTTTTCAACAACTGTTTTCAACATTGATGGAAGAGATGCGCATCTTTTGCTCAAATGATGCGCATCTTTTGGTATAAGAGATGCGCATCTAATACCCCATGAGATGCGCATCTCCTATAGCAAGTCCACCGCATCTCCCGAGCAAGAGATGCGCATCTCCGGAGCAAACGTTGTTTATTTTATCTTTTGAGGCTATTTCAAACAAACCTGCAACGAGTTTACAGCTGTCTCACTTATAAATAAGAGACCATTAGAATTTAGATAACAGACCTGAGTCTGTTTTACATCCTGCTCATTTGTAAAACCGTACTAATTTTGATTGTCAAATAATCACAGACTATCGTTCAGTCATTACAAAAGTTTAACATCCGCTGAAAACCTAACCTGGACAAGCCAGAAAAGTAAAATGTATCAAGATGATTTACTGCTCGCCAAAATATTTTGCCAATATCACTCGTAAGACACTATGTTTTTTCATGAGAATCCTAAAAAAAAGCCTCTTCGAGGGATGTTGCCTTTTGCTGTTTATTTTAAAAAAACAAGAGATTGTTATATGATAGTCAGAGATGGCCGTTGGCCATATTGACGCCAAGATAACAACTTTACAAGAGGGTTTATTGATATATAAGTTTTAGTTCTTCAGGAATAGTTTTATTGGGACCTTGTCCCAAACCCTACTTCATTTTTGGCATTGCCCCAAAAACGAAGCAAAAAACGCTAGTCAAATAAAAGCTTCCACCCACCTCCTTGATGAATTTTTGCTAACCCACATGCCAGAATTCCCGCATTCATCTTC
>RHGE01000114.1 GCA_004296775.1 Marinilabiliaceae bacterium JC017 | reverse complement strand
GGTAGGATCGGGTTATACAGTCGTCAATATGGGCAACGGCCATCTCTGACTCACCTTTTGTTAGAATGTCAAGACTTGAAGACTCTGTATTTTAATCGGGACGTTGTCCCAAACCCTACTTACTTTTTGGCATTGCCCCAAAAAGTAAACAAAAAGGTCTAGTCAAATAAAAGCTTCCCTCCACCTCCTCGATGAATTTTTGCCAACCCACCAGCCAGAATTCCCGCATTCATTTTCGTCGCGCCACCGCCGGCCCGCTTCGGATCATCATGGTCTTATGTGTTATAGTTGCTTTGGCGTTATTATAGAACTGTATCTATTGGGTAGTCTTTTGTTCTGGGTTGCGGGTTGTGGGTTTGACGGTAAAATATTTGGGATTCTTTGCGTCTTATGCGTCTTGGCGAGAGAATAAACGGCTTAAGGTACACGGTATCTCTGCGAATCTTTGCGTTTTCTCTGTGAGGCTCTGCGTTACAACTTTGTCCTCCAAACAAACATAACCAATCTGCACTAATACTAAAACCGGGCAAGATAGAAAAGTACCAAGATATACGTGTCAAGATTTTTGCATGACCGTGATTGTAATATTCTGCCATAAAGAACACAAATATTGCACTTAAGTCATGTTAAATAACTGATGATGAGAGGATGATTGGAAGCAACTTTACCATCGGATTCATTCGTATTTAATATCCGTTTTGTAGAAATGGAGGGGAAAGGTAATTTTCAAAATGTGCACAGGCACGACAACGTAGGTTGACTAGGTACGACAACGTAGGTTGCACAGGCACGACAACGGTGGTTGTACAGGCACAACAAAAATATTAGAGGCCTTTATGGCAGGTTTTAAATGATTGAAATAGCTGGTTGGGGTGATGTGTAGGGAAATGTAATCTGTAGGCGAAAAATATTCTTAGTTTTTTCGAGTCTACTACCATATAACTCTTTTAATCCTCCCTGGTTGATATTACAATCAAACCACCCCGATTTTCATTGCATACTCAATGAAAATCACCCCTCCTAATTCTTTTAGGAGGGGAAAGAAATGACCGGGCGAAAAAAAAACGAATTACGAGTATTTGAATCCTTTTAGTAGATGTGTAGAACAATCCTCTCTGTATCTCTTGGGATTTGCGGAAAATCTGCATGATATCTAAGGTACTGGTAGCGTCAATTTAGAGTTATCTCACCTTTTGTTAGCTTGTCAAGCCTTGAAGACTCCGTGTTTAATTCTGCTGTGGAGCGGAGGGGACTCTCTGTGAATACTCCCTTTGTTCCCTTATTTTAGGGGATGAGATGTGGATTTACAAGAGCCATAGAGGGCTTTTTGAAATGTTGTGGTAATCGGTACTCATTTGCAGCTAAAATAATTTGCATCAATTGGCGGAATTCGTGGATAAAAAACTCTGAGTCTTTGTGACTCTGTGTTTAATATCTTTGTGATACGGTTTTAAGGCTCGATGTTCTGAGTTCTGTGTCAAATTTTCTTTAAGTTTCTCTGTGTTTACATTCTCTGTGCTTCCGTAGTTCAATAATTATTACGTGTTGTTTTCTTATAAGAAAAAAGGCTGTCTAATAGTTTTAGACAGCCTTTAGTCACATTAAAACAAATCTATTTGGTATGGATAATTGGTTTTACTATTGAATTATTTTTTGATGTTAATTGGATGTAATAGACACCCTGTGTATACGAGGATAGGTTCAGGTTGATAATCTTCTGGTTTTTGTATTGTTTTGTCATGACTACCCGGCCTGACGCGTCCATTAACCGTAACGCCACAGCCTGATGACTGCCTAAATCAATCTTACAAGCGCCCTGTGTGGGATTGGGGTATATAATTACCTTTTCTAACCCCTGTTGGCTGGCGTTCATCTCTTCTGAAAGAGAAGTTGAAGGGTCTACAGGGATTAGCCTGGCATCGGCCCAGTCGGCATGGTCGCTGTTAATGCCATCACCACCATCGGTAACAATAAGTTTTAATTCATTGCCACCTGTTATATCCAAATCAATTGTGGTAATCGGGGAATCCGTTTTTAGTATCGGGCTGGTATATATTTTAGTTCCATCAAGCCATACCTCAAACGTAATAGTGGGGTCTTCATAATTCTTTTCATCATCCACCCCTATGTCAGATAAAAATCTTGTGTATTTCCCTTCTAATTTATAGACTATTGAAGATGAAGCATGTGTGCCCAGTCCTTTTTCGTATTTTTTGCCATCCAGCCTTAGTGTATTGTCTTCAATGCTTTTATCTTTATGTACTTCCAGCCATCCCGATGAGGCCGATTCCCAATTTATATCACTGAGGTAAATACAATCTGTCCAGGTGTCCTCAATAACGTTTATGTATTTGGTTTTGGTCGCTTTGTCGGATAAAGAACCATTGGAAGAGGTAAGTGTTACATCGTATTGCCCAGGGGTATTATACACTATAGCAGGATTTTTGTCGGTACTTGATGCCGGGGTGCCACCCTGGAATGACCAGGAATAAGCGGTTGGATACCCTGATGTCAAGTCCTTAAATTTAACAGCGTGTCCTGCTACAACAGTTGTAATATCAGAATAGAAATCACATTTAGGATCGTCACCTACTTCACTATCTCTTAACGGGCCATCAATAATAAAGGTGGCATTTGCTTTATTATTACTGATTGAGATGTTTTTATAATATCCTACGGAGTAGGCGAAGTTATTGATGTTGGCATTTTTTCCCAGGTAAATCAGCAGGTCATCCATTGCCTTATCGATGCTCAATGCGGCTTCTTCATTGGTTGAAACATCTGTTGTTCCTGTTAATGTGCCTTGCAGGTGAAAACGTCTGTTTCCGGTGGATGCAGCCAGGGTTATTGAGACGGCATCATCCCCGGTGGCTGCAATGTATTCGTTCTTAACGTCATCAATATCTTGTGCATTAATGAATGCATCATCCACCCAGTCAGTGGTAGGATCCCATCCTTTAATGGTTCCATCTGCTACGGCTCCCAGATGTGCCCTCCATTTAGCCTCTTCCGTGGGGTTATTCGATAATGAATTCATTAATTCATCAAATCCATCTACATCACTGGCGTTAAGTAGATTGATAATTTGTTTAATTTTTTTGAAATCATTGAGGTACCAGTTGTACCAAATCATATCTCCGTAACAATATTGGTAGTTGGTAGAGTTTTGGTACTCATGCTTAAGCATGGTTTTTAAGGTTGGCCAGTTGGGCGCCTCATTGGAGGGGGTCCAGATGTTTTGCTCCAGCATTTTAATACCTTCTGTGGCTGTTGAACCTGCAAAGAAATCAGCACTGCCTTCTTCCAGGGTTGTGTTGCGTTCGTTGTGGTAAAAAGGTACTTCTCCCCAAA
Organism: Marinilabiliaceae bacterium JC017; assembly: GCA_004296775.1. Lineage (GTDB taxonomy): Bacteria > Bacteroidota > Bacteroidia > Bacteroidales > Marinilabiliaceae > JC017. The sequence continues at coordinate 10,878 of RHGE01000114.1, read as the reverse complement.
AGCCAGGTACCCAGTTACGTCCTTGTAAATAATGGACATATTCATGCCGGAACAGTGATTCTAAAGTTAATCCCCCTGTTCGGTCGAAGGTGTAGAAGGTACCGATTTGTTCAATGTACATACCGCCGTTATTTGTGGCTATCCAGAATAAGGTCCAGGCATAATCACGATATTCTTTTGGAGATCCAAACAGGTATACTTGTAATGTGTGGTTGGGATCACTGCTTAATGGTTCATCGGTTTGTTGCATTCTGTAAAACTGGGCTTTTACTTGCTTCAAGGCATGATAAAGGCCATCTATTTTTGTTGCATCAACGGGTGTGTTTATAACCAGTTTACCATCGTCAAAAATGTATTTGTTAGGGAATAGTTTGGCTTTTAATTCTTCGTTTACTTCATCTGACGAAATGCAAAGATTGTATTTATTACAATCGCCATATTTATTGATACCGTTCACCGCTTTAATCCATCTGGGGTGTAAACGCTCATATTTTTGAGTTACCAGGTTTAAGTTATCACATGCCTTTTCAGCGATAGAGGAGATTTGGGCAATTTTCACCAGTTCTCCTATGGCATTTCCCACCATGAAATCATAGTTTTCTTTGTTTCTTAATTCATCATCTAAAGCGAGTCCTGCCAGTAAATCAACGAATTCGGGATCGGCCTCAACGGCATCCTTATAGGGTTTGCTGCCCCTGGTCATTAAGAAGAAAATCTGATTATAGGCACGGGCCCATGAGCGCTCCAAGCTGGATGGTATACCTTTCCAAGTGTCTCTGATAAGCATGTCTTTTATTAATTCCTTAATAAAATTCATAACAGTTGGCCGGGCCCGTATGCCATCTTCATCTATGATGGAACCAAACTCATACATGACGTTAAGGGCCTCTTCATTCAACGTGATTAATTTGGGATTGGCGATTAAAACATCAACAGCCTCCTTGTATAATGCCTTAGTTGTATTATCATAATTGATGTCGTCATGGTAAAATGCATGAAAATTTGATTGGTGTATATAGGTTACCAGCGACTTCAAACCGCTTGAGATATCACCATCATAAGTGGCTCCTATTTCTTTTATCTTTTTGAATACCTCTTGTATGTTTTCATTGGAATGAATTAGAGATGAATAGGTTCCATTATATGAGAATAATGGTATGTAGTAGTGATCGTAATCCGCATTGTCGATGATAGTTTGAACAAATTCTTGGGGTGATAATAGGGATAGTTCTTGTAATGTTAAGCCGGTGTCGGTCAATCCTGAAGTACCTTTCAGAATACCCTTGTTTTTATTACGATCTCTTATTTCGTTAAAAAACGAGGATTGATCAAACGGGTAATCCTGCGTTGTTAATTGTCGTTTGATTCTTGCCGGATACAGGGATTCAATATTTTTAACAGGGGCTCTCTCCGGGAATATTTGGGATTGAGAAAAACCAAAGTTGGAAAGTAGTAGAAAACCAATAAGCACGAGGGCTGTTTCTAATGTGGATTTTTTTTTCATGTGATTAATTTTTATCCAATGGTTGTATGGAACTCCCAATTAAATTCAATCATTCCTTTGTGTGTAATTTGAATCATTGAATCTACCGGGCCGTTTCATCATTCTTTTGGAATAAAGTTTAACTGGAATGATTAGTTGGTAGCTGGTGTTTTCACAATGTAAAATCCGGTATAGTGGATTTTTTTTACATGTTCCAACATCTTTTGGGGTAGTAAAAATGAAAGCCGGCCTTGACAATATTGAAAAGGGCTTTGTTAAAGACCGGCTTTCCAGGAAATGATATTTTAGTTACAAATCATTATCCAGCCTATTTGGTTAAAGTAACTGGTTTTACAACTGATTTATCTCCGGTGGTAATTTTGATGTAATAATTACCTGCTGTTAGAGATGCAAGATCCAGGCTGATCACTCTTTGGTTTATATACAGTTGAGAGATTAACTGAGAACCCAGGATATTAAATATTTGCAATTCTACATTTTCAGTTCTTCCCAAATCAATTTTACAGGCTCCTTTTGTTGGGTTTGGATATACCAGCACATTTTTCAGGCTCATGGCGTCATCAGTCATGTCGTCTGAAATAGAATTTGCAACGTCTCCTTTTCCGGTGGGAACAAATGCCAGGTTGGTGGTGATTAAAAATTTGTCAATCATGGCCATGTCTTCTCTTCTGGCGAAAGAAAGTGTATGTTCACCTGCCCCTAAGGTGATATTCTCCATGCTTTTAATCCATTCCCAACCACCGGTTGAATAGCCGTTTTGCAATACCATATTTTCGTGATCAATTCCTACCCAGTATGAATCATTTCCGTCTCCTGCCAGGTTGGCCCTGGTCCAGATGTTTACCGTGCCTGTAAGTTCAAAATCATAGGTAACAAAAGCTCCTCCAGTCCATACCTGGTCTCCGTTATACATTAGTCCACCATCTATCTCTGGCATAACTACGTACTGGTCGCCAGAAGCTCCCGGGAACTCGCTTTGAACTTCAAAGGGAGCAAAGGTCTCTTGATCTGAGGCTGATTCAGTCTCGATCCAAATATTCTGTGCCTGAGAAATGCCGAAATTGGTAATTAGCAATGAAGAAAGAAGGAAAATGTTTCGTTTGAATTTTAATGTAAACGTTTTCATGTTAAAAAAATTAAATTAGTTAATACTGATTAAAAATTGGATATGAATAATGGCAGAGATGACGTTGATGTCTTTCGGTTATTTAAGATTATTCAATAAAGGACGGTGTTAGCAAGAGTGGTCATCATCTTGCTAATGCCCTGTCTTCTGTTTAAACCATAAATGCCATTACGATTCTGCTTATTGTTGTAGACAATTTGTTTTACTATGGATTTGGTTTTCACCCCTAACCTGGCATTGTAAGTGTCGGCAGCGAGTGCCGAACGATCATTTAGCCTATTTTGATAGGGTAATTGGTTTTACAACTGATTTATCTCCAGAGGTAATTTTGATGTAATAATTACCTGCTGTTAGAGATGCAAGATCCAGGCTGATCATTCTTTGGTTTATATACTGTTGAGAGATTAACTGAGAACCCAGGATGTTAAATATTTGCAATTCTACATTTTCAGTTCTTCCTAAATCAATTTTACAGGCACCTTTTGTTGGATTTGGATATACCAATACATTTTTCAGGTTCATTGCATCATCAGTCATCTCATCTGAAATAGAATTTGCAATGTCTCCTTCTCCGGTGGGAACAAATGACAGATTGGTGGTGATTAGAAATTTGTCAATCATAGCCTCGTCTTCTCTTCTGGCGAGAGAAAGGGTGTGTGCACCTGCACCTAAGGTGATTTGATCCATTGTTTTAATCCATTCCCATCCACCGGTTGAATAGCCGTTTTGCTTTACAGGCTCTTCGCTATCAATTCCTACCCAGTAAGAATCATCGGTATCTCCGGCCAGGTTGGCTCTGGTCCAGATGTTTACTGTGCCTGATAAGTTAAAATTGTAAGTAGCGAAACCTTCTTCTTGGGTCTCTACGAAGTCCCAGTTAAAAATCTCGCCATCTCCAAATCCAGGATGAGGCATAACTACATATTGGTCACCAGAAGCTCCAGGGAAGTCGTTTTGTACTTCAAAGGGAGCAAAAGTTCCTTGATCTGCGGCTGATTCAGCCTCAATCCAGATATTCTGTGCCTGAGAAATACTGAAGTTGGTAATTAGTAATGAAGAAAGAAGGAAAATGTTTCGTTTGAATTTTGGAGTAAATGTTTTCATGTTAAAAAATTGAATTAGTTAATACTGATTAGATTTTGGATATAGAAAATGGCAGAAAGGACATCGATGTCTTTCAGTTATTTAAGATTATCCAATAAAGGACGGTATTAGCAAGAATGGTCAGCATCTTGCTAATAGTCCGTCTTCTATTTAAATCATAAATGCCATATGATTCTGCTTATTTTATGTAGACAATTTGTTTTACTATGGATCTGTCTTTTACTACTAACCTGGCATAGTAAGTGCCGGCAGAAAGAGCGGAAAGATCTAAGTCAATGACTTTTTGATTCGTGTATTGTTGCATTTTAACAACGCTTCCTGAGGCGTCTATTAGTTGTAAAACAACATCCTGATGGCTGCCTAAATCAATCTTACACAAACCATGTGTGGGGTTCGGATAGACAATTACATTTTCAGGCCGTAGTTGGTTCGTATCTATTTCATCAGATAATGCAGTAGACAAGTCTCCTTTTCCGGTTGGGGTAAGAGTAAGATCGTTGGTGATTAAGAATCGATCAATCATTGCACCATCTTCCCTTGCCGCTAAAGAAATAGTATGGTTTCCTTCGCTCAGATTTGTCTCCTGCCATTTGATCCATGTCCACCCGGTGGAGGCTTCAATGCCATTTTGTTGTTCAAAATCGCCATTGTCTAATTTCAACCAAAAAGAGTCATCCTCTAATGCGGGTGTGAATACTCTCATCCAAATATTTACCGTACCTGCCAGATTAAAATTGTATGTAGCCAGGCCATTCGTTTCAATAACACCACCCATGTTATGATCACCGGTATTGTTTGGAACTTCAATGAATTTACCATCTGAAGCATCAGCGTCGTCTATAACGGTAAATGGTGAAAAGGTGCTTTGAGTACCTGCCGATTCCGCTTCTATCCAAATTTTCTTTGGGGCCGTTCCATCATCCAGAGTATTAAAGATCACGGGCGAAGTGGCAGCGGAGGTATTAGTAGCAGCATCTCTTGCGGTGATGTATACCTTGTATTGCGTGTTTGGTGTCAGATTGTTAAGTGGAAAGCTCGTTCCTGTGATGGTTTGTATTATTACATCATTCAGATACACATTGTAGCCTGTTACGCCAATGTTGTCAGTAGACGCTGTCCAGCTAAGGTCAGCACTGTTGATGGTAATATTATCAACAGCCAGGTTTTCTGGTACAGTTGGTGCTTCTGAGTCATCACTATTTCCGGCCAGTGTTAGTTGAGGATTTCCCCAGTCGGCATGGTCACTGTTGATGCCATTTAAATCGCCATCTGTAACCACAAGTTTCAAAGTTTTAACTCCTGTCACATCAATGTCAATTGATTCTGTGGCGCTGGGTCCGCCTGATCTGCCTTCAAGCAGGTTACCGGTGTAAAGTGCTACATCATTTTCATCATAGACATTAAATTTTACTGAACCGGCACCGTTACTGTCATCGATACCTACTACCGAGGTAAATCTTTTGTATAGGCCATTTAATTCTATATGAATGGTTCGTTCGGCATGAACGCCCAAACCTTTAGCATAGGTTACTCCGCCCAGCTTTACAGGAGAAGAACTCATTACCTTAGAATCCCTGTATACTACATCATAGGATCCCTGTGAGTAAGAAAATGGCATATCGCTGACACAAACAGCTCCTACAATAAAACGCTGAATTTTGGTTTTTGAATAGGTGCCATCGGTGACATCAATTTTTAATTCAATGATATCATTGGTTTGAGCAGTGGCATTCACCGAAAAGTTAATCACCTTGGCTTCTTCAGCGTTTGAAAGCATGCTTCCGACGTTGAAAGATGGTGTATTTAATGTTACCAGTGATGCGTTAGGGCCAGTAGCGCTAACAGAAACGGTGGTGTTGGCAGCGGAAGGGCCATTGCCTTTGTTGATGACATTTATGGTGTAATCAGATTGATAGCCTGCTTCAACCATAGGCATGCCATTGTTTTTACTTTCCAGCTTGCCAAAGTCAATTTTAAAGTCGGGTTTTGTTGTTTGATACCGTTTAATTATCTCTGTTTTATCAATACCATCATCAATGACAAATTTGAATTTCAATTCCGTTCCTCCCAGGATGCCGTCTTTAACTTTTATCTCGTGGGTGTAATGAGTTGTTGCACCAGCAGCCACCGGATTTATTGTTTTGCTTGCTTCTGCCTGGGAAATATCTATATATTGGGCCCCGGAAATTATTTCACAGGTCGCAGTGATGGCATCTGTAATGCCATTTCCTGTATTTTCAATGGACAGATCAAAACTGGCTGTTTCGCCGGCGCTTAATTCACCGTCTTCAGCTGTTTCAGCTCCCAGGCCATTTAGTTTATAATTGAATATTGGATAAGGCGTAGTAAATGTTTTCACAACAGATCCTTCTACTGCTCCGTCATTGGCCTTGAAAGTAAACTCTAAAGGCGATTGTCGGGGAGTGGTATTGTTGATGGAAACAGATAGTGTTTTTTCAACCGAGGCGCCAACTGCAAGGGTGCCAATATTACCAGTGCCATTGGTGATGGTAATATAGGATGGATCGTTTGACCAGGTATCGCAACTCAGATTTATTTCGCCTGATTCGGTAACGCCGGCATTGGTGATTTTTACCTTCAGATCAATGGTTTCTCCCGGGTCCACCAGGCCATCGCCATTGTCATCGCCTTCCATTGATAAGAATTCAAGGATGAAATCAGCATTGGGTGCTTTGGCAATACCGGCATCTGCCCAGTTAGCTGAAACGGTGCCTCCGCTACCTACGGCAACCAATTTTAACTCAGACACGCCTACGATATTAACGGTAATAGGTTTGTAGTTGTCTTTTTCTGTCATATTTCCGGTTTCATAGAGCTTAGATCCGTCACCCCATACCTGGAAATTCATTGTACCACCTACTTTTCTGTCAACACCAACTTTTGCTTTAAATAAAGAGTTGTTGCTTACATTATAGGTTACTTCAGTTCCGTTTTGTGTACTAAAACCTTTCGTGAAATAGTCATCACGTACCATCATAATCAATGATTCGGTATTGGTTTCCGGATATATATCCCCGGTGGTTTCACTTGGGGTCATGTCAGTGAGGTATACAAAATCACCAGGAGTTGCAGCCGGCACAGAAACAGTTACAGGGCTGTTGTTGCTCAAGGTAACGGAGACGAAAGAAATGTTTTTCCCGTTTAACTGCTTTTGTTGAGCAGCCTGGTTAGATCCATTTACAATTAACTGAGGGTGTGTGCCGTAAAATTGAGCTTCCCAGGTAATGGGAGTAGAGCTGTTGTTTGTGGCAGTGGTTGATGTGGTGCCATCATGGCGAACCGTCACGTCGTTCTCTCCAATTGGAATATGAGCGGCTTCTACCCAGGGTACAGCTTTGGTTAAACGGGGAATGGTGAAAAAGGTGTTGTTAGGCGCATCAGCTCTCACACCCAATAAACCACCTACCGTGTTGTATACGCACATGTAGGCTACTTCGGGATATACATTATGTGAGCGCATCACGTTCAATAACCAATGCCACCCTAAATGATTTTGTTCATTGTTGTAGAAAGCTTCAGCATAATAGGTTTGTGCTTCTATGTTAATGGGTTTATTCATGGTTGAAACATGGACAAAGTCAATGTAATCCTGGCCTCTGTCAGTTCCTTGTTCAATCATTTTTTTCAACACCAGGAAAAAACTGTTTTCATGTCCCCAGTTTGTCTGAGCATGTCCGTTGGGTTCAAAACCTCTAATGTATCGGCGTTCTGTGATGGAATACCAGTTGGTTTCAAAATGCGTTTTCAGGTTGGCAGCCCTTTGGAACATAGCCTCTGATTCGGCTGTTTTTCCCTGGGCTTTTAATATTTCAGCATAGGCTAAAGTGGCTTGGTATTGCGATCCAAAGGAGTCGCCTGCTTCATATAACTTTTCATTTTGAAATTCATGATAGGAGGCAAGGCCATCCTGTGCCTCTGTTATACCAACTACGCCATTTCCTAAGAGAGAGGGATCAATATGTACTCCTTGAACAGCTTTGTCATACTCTTGGACTGTGTAGTTAAGCGTTAGGTCATAGAAATCATTCAATTCAGGATCTGTGATCCACCTGTTATCTCCTGACCACAAATAGTTTTCATAACACCTTTGTACGGCGTCGAATGGAGATGGTAATTCACGGGTAAAGCGTTCCTCTTTACCGTAGAAGTTAAATTTCCAGGACACCCATTTTTTTTGACTGGTAGTGGGGTTTTTGGTGGATTTGGCAAATTGTTTCATCATATAGAAGTTTTCTTCATCTAGCCCTAATAGATGACCGGCTTCTGATTGATGAGTAATATCCCGGATGCAATATGCTTTGTCGTGAGCATACGAGCCCCAATAGGCTGTTTCGGTGTAGTCTGATTTGCCAGTGATAACCAAGTCTAGTGCCCTGTTTTTAGCCCATTCGAAATGGGTGGTTAACTCTGAATTTCCGGACGTTAGCGTTAAATTGCTGGTGGATTGACCGGCAGAATTTAACGTGCAAAGGCCCGTAACTAGTAAACCTAGAATTCTTTTCATAATTAATAATTGGATTTAAAATTAACTGATAACCCTTAAGGGTTTAAGTTTGTATATAAGCTAGCTGATGGGTGTTAAGTTTTTTTATTGGTTAAGGTTTAGTTAGTTTTTATATGTGTATTGAAATGGTTATCGTGTTAGTGTCTTCTCAGTAATGTCTGTGTATTTTTTGGCAGGATATTACAATTCCGATCATGCAAAAATTTTGATACTTGATACTCATATCTGTGTGCTTTTCTGGCTTGTCCAGGTTAGGAGTATTGAGATGTTATATTGGTCTTATGTTTTTTATTTAACGATCTGTGATTTGAAAAAACACTACTCTCTTTTATAGTTATATATCTTCAGCCAATCGATATGTTATTATTGTTTTAGTTGATTATCCGGAGGGGCATTGTTAAAATCAACAGGTTTGTAGGACGAAACAACAGTATCGGTCTGTTTGGTTATGTTTACTGTTGATTTAAAATGAGTAGTTCGGTCAAAAAGCTCGGGATAACTACTTTTGTAAAGTAAGTTTAAGTCGAAAAATAGGTTGTTCAGAAAAGTGTCAATAAACATTGGTTATGGGTTTAGTTTAGTAACTGTTCTGTAAATTGCCTGGGAAATGATGGATGAAGGCTGCTTCTCGTCGCTTTGAATCTATGTTATGCAGCCTTTTTCTTCACTTCCAATTAGCAATGTTGTATGAGTAATACGCCTAAGTCGTAAACAACTACTAGGTGGAAAGGAAAGAAAGTTTTTATTTGAATTGATTCTTAATAAGAAATATGAGGAGAGGGGGTTTTGTGTAGATTGGTATTAGTAAGTTTGGTTAGTATTGGGATAATTATTTTAATGATGATTTGTGACTTGTTTTTGTGTGTAACTTGACTGAAAAGGTATCCACCCAAATCTTTACTGGAAGGAAAAAGAATAGCTCACTTCTCGTGGGCAAACTCATCTCTAAATGCCAGCAGAAACTTCCAGTTTGCAGACTTTCTATCTGATTCAGGAGGTCTGGTGTGAGGTGGATAGAAAAAGGTGGTAATTAGCAATAGATCGTTAGATTTTAGATCATAGACTTAATTACATTAATCTCATTTTTTTTAGACCCTTAATAGTTTTGACGATCAAAGAAGCATGAACTTTTTTTCAGTTAATTAGAAACCCTCAACGAACTATTCTAACAGGAGAAAGTATAAGGTTTCTCTATCTATAGTGCAGGTTGGAGTGAAGTACTTTTGCCCTCCTGGAAATTGTGGTTGTTCAGTGGTATAGACCTTAAGGTTTTAAAAACCTTAAGGTCTGTTTTGCTGCTATCCTGTGGTATTATGATGTTGTGGTCAGCCCGATTCTGTGTCTATGTTATCACCTGTCCCTACGTTCGTTCAATTGATGCTATGCTCATGTTGTGTATTTAATGTCTTTTGTGTTCAAAATTATTTTTTAGTCCCATGACATGGTGTTTGCCTCCCAGTGTTCAGGATAGTCTGAGTCTTCTTTTTTTAATAGAGCAGCGAATGCCAGAAGTGCTTTTCGGGCATCTCCTATCGGGTAATAAAAAGCATCCCAGTGTTCACTGTCTTCTCCGTCGTGGTTAGGGATGATGTAGTCGAAAAGATAAGCCGTTTGTAGTTCCCCAAAGGCGCTGGCGGCTCGTTGTTCAATATTTTCCAGGTCTTTCAGAGATAATACCCCTTTTTGTTTTTTTGTTCGTCTGAGTAATTTTCGTCGCATCACATCGGTTACCAAACTTGTCAGGGAAATGTGGTTGGACGGATCTTTTAAGGAAATAATCTCTTCTTGTGACAGGGGAGACATGAATACAGGGAGTTTCTCAATGCGACTGAGTCCCGGGTGCATGAGCAAGACTTTCCCAATAAAGGGATTTCCTTCAAAGAAAACCTCGTTGTCCTTTAGGTGGGTTAATAGCACATTTAAGTCCAGAGCTTGCAGGTCGCCTCGTACATCCATAACCACATAGTTATCCTTGGCCCGAAGCGCTTCAATTTCACCTCGGGTGCGGAAATGGTAATCAATGCCATCTTGTTCGCCCGGTCGGGGCGGTCGACTGTTGTATAATACCAAGGGAACCAGGTTTTGATGCAATTCAGGAAATAGGCGTTTTATAGCTTTCTGTAGAGGACTTTTTCCGACGCCTGAAGGGCCGGTCAATATGATGAGACGATGGCTGGTGTTTTTCATGGGAGAATAGATTAGTGTTTGAACGGTGAAAGAAACTGGTTCGTTAAAATGGTGTAATTAATTGAAAGATAGTTTGTGCTCATTGGACAGATGAATTTTTCAGGGGCTTAAAAAAGAAATTGATGTAAATCAGTCTAAAGTCTATTATCTAAAATCTAATGATCTATTGGAAAGATGAAGTTATAATAAAAGATGGGGGTTGTAAATGAAAAACAGCGTTTAAAAAATGTGAGGATTGGAAAGTATCTATCGGGTATAAAAATGATTTTTCAGAGATGTTATTCATAGAAGTTGTTTAAAGTCCTAAAATTCAACTAATTAAATTGCTTAAATAATTGATATTCAGATAGATATTTAGTATATTTAATAAATATCTATCAAGTGTTAAGTACTCAAATAATTAAAAAAAACATAAGCCCATATTTAGCTTTT
>RHGE01000113.1 GCA_004296775.1 Marinilabiliaceae bacterium JC017 | reverse complement strand
CCGATCCTACCTCTAGTTTTTACACCTCCAATACAAATCAACAGAATAACGCAAAAATCCAATCGACGAGCTGGACCGTGATGATCCCAAGCGCGAAGGCCCGTCAAATAAGCGGGCCGGCGGTGGCGCGACGAAAATGAATGCGGGAATTCTGGCTGGTGGATTGGCAAAAATTCATCGAGGAGGTGGGGGGAAGCTTTTATTTGACTAGACCTTTTTGTTTACTTTTTGGGGCAATGCCAAAAAGTAAGTAGGGTTTGGGACAACGTCCCATTAAAACACATGTCATTAAATAGTATAAAACCGAATGAGGTTAACACTTAAATCTGAGTACCTTCCTGACTTGCCCAAGTAAGGACAAAACAGCTTCTTATTAACTAAAACCTCCCCTTCCACACCGGAAACAGTCTTCTTTTGTTACTTTTAAAGCCTAAAATCTATTTATGAAAATAATTCCCGGATTAATGATGTTGCTCCTTCTGTGCAGTTGTCAAAAGGAGAATGATTTTATTATTGATAACGAACGGGCCGGACTTTTAAAACTCGGCCAACAAGAAACAAAAGTAAAAGAACTATTGTCGGCCTATCAAATCGACAGTAAATACAATGGCGTTTATCCTCAGGATAAATACGTAATCGTATCGGATAACAACAAAACCTTAATGCATTTGCATCTCCATAACAACATCCTTGAGGCGATGAAGATATTTGACAGAAGATACAAAACCGCACAAGGCATTAAGATTGGAACCTCTGCTCAAGAAGTAGCCAATAGAGAGATCTATTTCCACTTAATTCATTTTGGCGATCACGAAGGCCTCCGATGCGAACTCTTGCAAAAGAATATTTTGGGTAAAAAAAAGCAGTTGACCAACCTTCAGTTTTACTTTTCCAGAAGAATCTATCAAGATGGCGCCATGCGTTACATAGGAAAAGATGCTAAACTTCAATCCTTCTTAATTGGCGGGGATTTTAACATTAAATATGAGGTTAAGACAGCAAAAGAAAGAGAACTGCTAAGGCTTAAAAAACATGGAAATGTCGAAGATGGATATTTCATAAATAATTATTACAACCTAAAAATTAAACTCCCCAATAACTGGAGCTATCACGACACCTACATGAAAACAGAAGATGTGGTTGATATATTCCTTTTAAAAAACAACGACAGCAACGCCCGACTATCCTTAAGCATTATAGAAAACACCAATGGTGTTAGTGGAAAAACTATTCTGAACGACCTTGGCATTCCTGGCAAATTAGAATTATTCGACAAACGCGAAGACTATACCATATTCCGAATAATGGAATTATCCAAAAATGATCATGAGCACAGGGTATATTATTCCGCCACAGTAAAAGAAAACAGCCTCTTATTCGTTGGAAAAGAGAATACCTATATTGATTTACTTGAAATTGAAGAGATCATAAAGGGATTAGAGATGCAGTGATACCCTAACCTGGACAAGCCAGAATAGTACACAGATATGAGTATCAAGTATCAAGACTTTGCATGATTTGGATTGTAATATTCTGCCAAAGCAGGCTCTGCGAAGTTGGCAACTAACAGCTAATCACAAAAAGATTTAAGGACATACAAATAAATAGAATCATTAGTGTCCTAAACAATTAGCACGAATAAATTAATAGTTACAGTATACTAGGGATATTTTTGGATTATGTGAAATTGATTGAACATCCCGCCTTCAAGAAATAACGTAAAGAAATTTAAAGGATTGGAACGTTAAGAAAGAAAATCTGTTTGAAGCGGAGCGAGTTATTTTCTTTTAGTGGAAAGGAGTTAAATTTTAGTTATTTATTGTAAGTCCCGAATAAGCTTTTGTTGCTTTTACATCAAAAGTTTACAAAGCTATAATCGGGATCATTTTTTGTTTTTTTTGCTGTTGAAAAAAAGTAATCCCGATTCATCGGGAGTGCGGCTTGAGCACATTGGTTAATACTAATTTATTTTGGATAATACTGGAATAAAACAAGAAATTCAAAAAACAATCTATTGAAGAGAAATAGACTTACCTACCTGGCATTTGTAATAACAGTAATCCTATTGGGACTAGCAACCAGACAGAATGGCATCCGGTTACCACACATCATCAGCGAGTATGGAGGCGATACCCTGTGGGGAACCATGGTATATGCAGGGTTGGCGTTTCTGTTTACACGTAAGAGCTGCATCCGGATCAGCTTGATGGCCTTATTGTTTTCCTATGCCATTGAGTTGTCACAACTCTATCATGCACCCTGGATTGATGCCATTAGAAACACCACCCTGGGCGGTTTAATTCTTGGGTTTGGATTCAAATGGAGCGACATTGTGTGTTACTCCATTGGCATTGGATTAGGTGTTTTGTGCGATCAACTATTACGACGGGCTCAGGACTTTGCTTTTAACCGAAACGAAGAATAAATACATACCGCCTTTAAAATTGTAACGCAGAGATTCGCTGAGGAAACACAGAGAACCGCGGAGTGCGGAGAAACGTAATAACCTGAAATATTAAACACGGAGGCACGGAGACACAGAGTTTTGGCGTCTGCAAATTATCGCTAATTCCCATGAATCATCATTCATCCTCCACTTATCCCGGATTTATTGGAAGAATCATGCAATTTCTTCATTGCTGACGAAGAGATAACCGGGGAACAGGAATCACTCACATAACCATCACAAACACTCTATGACCTAATCACCTTATCAGCACCGTATACAAACGACTATATAATACACCACAAGAATATAACCTCGATTGAACACGAACATGGTACGGTAAAGACACAGGCACGGAACAGTAAAGACATAGACTCGGGACAGTAAAGACACAGGCTCGGGACAGTAAAGACACAGGCTCGGGACAGTAAAGACACAGACAAACATCTCATGATCTCACCAACACAGACCTGAAGGTTTTGAAAACCTTCAGGTCTATTCCCAAACATGCAAAAACCTTGAAGCTACCCCCACTACCAGGCTCCAACCAGCTGACCTGGCAGCGTCCGACGAAGGAGGTCCTGAAAGCGTCAACTTGAATAACTCACCAACCCAGAACAACAAAACCCAGAACCTAAAACTCCCTATCCTCCGCGCCCTCTGCGGTTAAATTTTTGTTATATTTGAAAACCCTAAAATCTACATAATAAACCCCAAATCGAATACTCATTAAAACTTTAACTCCTTAGGATTACGTAAGCAAATCTGGCACCATTACATTTCGCTCCATGCAAAACCGTTAGAGTGAATAATGCCAAACACAATTTAAAAGGAAAACAAAATGACAGGAGGATTAGGATTTGTTAGAGATTCAACGAATACTTTGAAAGGAAACCGAAGGCTATTAACTAATTTGAAAGAAAGTCATTTTAAACCAACAAAAACAAAAAGTGATTTCACAAGAAGGAATAAGAAACCTGTAAAGGCTGATGAAAAAATATTAAAGCAGATAAAAGCAACTGTGATAAAAAACAACCGGCTTGACTTAATAAAAAGGTTGATAGTTCTATTATTAGCTTTGACCCTTGTTACAATAGCTATCTATTTTATAGCTTATTAAATTGATCTTTAAAAGTTAGACTTAAATAAAAAACCCTACCACCCATAGATTGCCAAAAAACAGCTCCCACAAAAAACGCTGAGGAAACACAAAGAACCGCGGAGTGCGAAAAAACGCAATAGCCGGAAATATTAAACACGGAGGCACGATATAATCTCGGTTAAACACGAGTACAGTCCGGTGGAGACACAGATATGGGACAGTAAGGACATAGGCCCGGGACAGTAAGGACACAGCCTCGGGACAATAAGGACACAGGCATGGGACAGTAAGGACTTAGGCTCGGGACAGTAGGGACACAGCCTCGGGATAGCTACAACACTAAACAAACACTTCCCCACAAAAACAGACCTTAAGGTTTTGAAAACCTTAAGGCCTATCCCACCAATCAATCACAACTGCCAGGCTCCAACCAGCTGACCTTGCAGCGTCCGACGAAGGAGGTCCTGAAAGCGTCAATTTGAAAACCCAGAACTAAAACGCCCTATCCTCCGCGCCCTATACAATTAAAAAAACGCAAAAACTGCCAAAAATCACCCCTCCATCCCCACCACTAACTCACATCTTTTGTTATATTTGAAAACCCTAAAATCTACATAATGAAACCTAAATCGAATAACTACCTCATTTTTTTTCTTCTTCGAAACAAACTCATTCTATGCTATTATAGAAAATATATATAAATTACCACAGAATTTAATTCCTACATAACCAAAAACAACATACATCGATTTAAAAACTTAATTTATAAATCATAAATCCACATAAAGCGCACAATAAAGTTTTTGGAACTGATAAACCAGATATAGAAACTATTTTTTTACAAAGATGGCTGTGATTAAAGGAAAACTTCAATTGAACCAAAAAAGTGATTTTAAATAATGGAAATTGATAATCAACTTAGAAAGTTTCGAGATCGCTTAAGGATTATTATAATCCTGTATACATTTTGTGATCGACTACAAAACGATCCCAATGGTTATTTTGGAGTATTTAGAAGCGAAATTAAGATCCAGGCATTAGACTTTTTACTACGCTATCCAGACTTCCTATCAATGGAACTAATGGACTTAGTTGATAACGATAAAACCCTAGATCAAGATATTGTAAAAAACACAATAATAAACATTTATCAAAACAAGGAACCCAATATCCGTGTCGAAGAAATGGAAAAATTTTTTCATGGAGCATATGAAAGCATTGATGCTGTAATTGCCTTCCATGTGAGTGTTGGGTTTCTGAAGCACGACAGCAAAAAGAGAACAGATGGAAAAAATTATGACAAAAATTACTATATCACACAATACTGTGCAAACAAAATTGAAACCCACCTCAAAAGCATTCCTGCACTAGAATGGTATTTTAATCGATGTGAATTGATTAAAAAGTATTTCAACCAGTTTACCGGCACTATACTAAAGGAACGTCAGTACCGATATGCAGAATACAGCAATATCTCCTATAGAAGTCACATCCAAAACATCAACGACAAAGTAAAACTCACCTTTACTAAAAGATTCAACCATCAGTTAATATGACCGAAATTAGCTACAAAGATTTTATCAAATACGTTCATAGGCATTTTGAAGATGAAACATCCCTTGAAGAAGTTGAAAAAGTGCTGTACCTAAAAGAAGGATACAACAAAGATAATCCGTCTTCAATAGGGAAATCACTTGTGCTAAATCGGCTTGTATTTTCAGGTAAGAAAATATCAGGAGAGAAATACAGATATGATCAAAAGCTATACAAAGGAATCAATACCTGGATAGCTGATAATCACAAAGGAAAGTCAACTATTTTCAAGATAATCAAGTTTGCCCTTACTGGTACAAATAGCATAAAGCGGGACATAAAGCCCTGGATCGAAAAAATCCTTTTGGAGTTCAACATCGGTAAAGTAACATACACCTGCTACATTGACCGAACAGGCAGAGATCGGGGGGCATTGTACCGCTTAACAATTACTGAATTTATTGAGCTTGACAACAATAAAAAGCTCGACACTATAGATAGCGACATTGAATTTGCTTTTAAAAGTAATATTCAAATGGAAGAGAAGTTACAAGAATTTTTCTTTGAACAATTTTCATTTTACACACTAAAGTACACCCAACATAGTAGTTCAAAAGATGATTTTAACCTTAAAATAGCAAACCTTAGCTGGTCTACATATTTTAAATCAATCTATCTGGAATCCAGCAATTACGAATATCTATTTTTTGATGGAGAAAAGTACGGATCTCAAGGCCGAAAGATTTTTGAAATGATCTTAGGATTACCCTTGACTTACCCAATTAACATGCTCAATCTTCAGCTTGATAGGGTAAAAGAAGAAATAGGAAAGATCAAGCTAACAGACAAATCCAAAGCTGAGACCACAAAGGCAAAAAAAGAAAAAGTCAATAAGAGATTGCTAGAAGCCCAAAAAGAACTAGCAGAAATCAAGAAAAGTGGGCAAATCACCTTTGATGAAAATCCATTGATTGAAGAATACAATAGGATTCAGGAGACTGTAAATGAAATCCGCAAACGCAAAAGACTGGCTAATGAAGCTTATCAAACAGAAATAAATAAAAAATTACCGCTAGAAACAGAAATTAGAAACCTTAAAAATGATCATCACAAAATAGAAACAGAAATTAACAAACTATCGAAACAAGAGTTGAATATTGAATTATACAAACAAACCGAAAGCTTCTTTAGTAACTTAGATATTAAGACCTGCCCTCATTGTGAAATAGACATAAGTGAGAACAAAAAGAAAAACGAACAAGAGAAACATGTTTGCAGCCTTTGTGGAGAGATTTCTACCCAACAAAAAGTTGAGGAAACAGAGTTATTGGAAAAGTTATATCGAATCAAGGAAGAGAAAAAAAAACATTTATTCAAATTACAGAAAATTACAAAGGTTATCGACCATAGAGAAAACGAACTTAAGACTTTAAAAAAATCCATCTCTGACAATTATTTCAAATTAGTAGCAGTTCCTTCCATTGATTCTTATAATAGAGAGCTGAAAGAAATTGAAGCACAGATAAAAAGAATATATAAAGAACGTAACGAGCAAAAAGAACTAATACAAAAAAAGAATGAACTAATCAAAGAGGAAGCGGTGTTAAAATTCCAGTTAAAAGAGATCAATAATGAAAAAAAAAGTGACAGACCAGTAAAACTTAAAGAACTTGATCTTAAAAAAGAAATATTAAATTATGCCCTCCATGCACTAGAACATAAGCGTATCAAACTAAACAAAGATATTCTAAATAAATTAAAGCAACTTATCCTAAATGAGATTCAATCCTTTGGACTAACAAACATAGAACAAATTAATATTGACGATAAGTACAATTTAATTTTCACTCAAAATCAAGTTGATATATTTTTTAATGATCTCACAGAAGGAGAAAAATTACGCGCAAAACTTGCTTTTTACCTAAGCCTGATTCAATTGGATATTGAACACAATCTGGGTAGACATCCTCGCTTTCTCATATTCGATTCACCTGGCAGCGAAGAAATGGTTCCCAAGCACCTTCATGGTCTTTCAGATATACTGAAAAATGTCAATGATCGTTTCAAAGATCAACTACAGATATTTGTAGGCTCGGCACTTAGAGAATTCGTACAGATTTCCGACAAGAAAAAGACAATGATTAAAAAAGAAGACCAATTTGTTTTTTAATGGCAATTGATTCTACAACCATAAACTTGTTTCAAGAAGGAAAAGAATTTAACCAAATTTACTTCCTTGACAACTTCTATCAGAATATCAACATTGAAGAAGAATCGGATACATATTTAGCAAAACTACTGACTACTGCTATCAATAATGCAAGTAATAGCTTTGTCAGACGAACTGCATTCAAAATCCTCTGCGATCTAACTCTTGTTAAAAAAATAAAAAACAGATTTTGCACCCTATCTCATCTGCAAGATTTCTTATCCACAAGTGATAGTTCATTACAAGCGATAGCATTAAAGTACTTACCTCATTTTCCAGAAGCCTCTTTCAGTATTAATAAAGAACAACTCAAAGAGCTAACCGACCATGATAATGCAGATGTCGCCAGCCAGGCTTTCTTATGCCTCGGGATATTGCAGCTAGTATCTGGAATTTCCGGCACAGATTCTGCCACGCTTATTATTCACCTTAACAAAGCAAAACCAAACTTTCAAGCAGCAGATGAAGCAGTAGAAAATCGAGTTGATGCCAAATTCTATCAATTATTCATCGATTGGTTAATAAGTATTCTTTCTCAAGATATACCAATGATAATAGCGGATTTCGAAAGACTGAAAAAAAATTTACAGGTTCGTAGCTTATATGAATTTGAAGAAATGAATCTTGAGCTAGATTTTCTGATATTTCAATTCATTAATAAATTTAAATCCAGTTTTGAAATTACTAGTACTTCACAAGAATGGTTAGAAATTCAACCTCAGATTCAAACCCTATTAAACATTCATCTAGAAGTGGAGAAGATCCGCAAAATTCACTCGACGAACATAGTACTGGCAAACATGCTTTTTGAAACCATCTTCAAAAATATTGAAGTACATAACTACAAAGTTCATTTATCATCGCAAAAGCAACGCTTGAATGCTTTAAACGCAAAAACCAGTAATTCGCAACTTCGCCAATTTATCGAATTTCTTATTTCAGAATTTCCCAATAGTTCGGAAAACGGATCCGAAAACCTTAAATTGCTAGCCCTCCTTTCTGAACATCTAGGAGAAAAAAAAGGACTTGAAATTTATAAACAGGTCATGAAAAAGGAAGTTACTTTAGAAAAAGCAATAGAAGAGCTCCTTAGAAAAGGTAGCAATAACCAACTTCCGTATCGTACTGGTAGCATTCAAGGACAAGAAACACTCATTTCTCTAATGTCTCAAATAGATTCTGTACTTCCAGATTATCCATCCGACAAGAGAGAAGTATTTTTCAATATTATAGAAGAAGTCATAAGGTATGTGCGAACAACATTAGTAGGGAACGAAAAAAAACGTTTCCCTTTTCTTTACAGTAAAAGCGAAAAAATAGCAAGTAAAAATGGATTAGGCCAAGATGCCCTGGAAGAGGACTTGCAAAAAAGTATGCTAACCTACTTTGAACATTCAAAAATTGCAGATGGACTGGATCATGAAAAATCAAAATTCGTAGATGGAGGCCGTGTTGATATAGTTTACAAAAAAGATTTGATCACTATCCCCATCGAATTGAAAAAATCCCTTAACAGACCTAACAAAGACACCTTGGAAAAAAACTACATTTCGCAAGCTCAGACCTATACGGCCGGCTATGATCAACTTGGAATTTTCGTTCTTCTAGAATTGAGTAATAAATCTACCAAGCCACAACCAAATTTTAAGGATTGGTTCAAAGTACACCATCTACCACCGTCAACCAATCAAAACATCCAATACCCTGACTATATTATATCTGTTATTATTCCAGGAAATAAAACAACACCAAGTGCAAAGAGTATTTACAAATAACCAATTTAAAATATTAATCAACGCAAATATCTACATCCAACATATAAAAAATTAGCCGAAACAGTTAAAACTCAAGAATTGACGTCAGTTTCTACTTTTGAAAATTCTAAAAAGTGATAGTCTGAAGTCGACTACTATTCTTAAACTTAAACCCACCCACCAAAAAAGGCACCCCAAAGGATGCCTTTTCTATATCATATCAATCATTCCCCGTTCATCAAGGAAACTTAGGAAACTGTCCGAAGTCAGGATCGCGCTTTTCCAGGAAAGCCTTACGACCCTCTTGCGCCTCTTCCATCAGGTAGAACATGAGGGTGGCATCACCGGCCATCTCCATGATACCGGTCTGTCCGTCGAGCTCGGCGTTGAGGCCCCGCTTAATCATGCGCAATGCCATGGGGCTACGCTGCAACATTATCTTACACCACTCCACCGTTTCGTCTTCCAACTTTTCCAGGGGCACCACCTTGTTCACAAGACCCATATCCTCGGCTTCAGCCGCTGAGTATTGCTTACAGAGGAACCATATCTCGCGGGCTTTCTTCTGTCCTACGTGACGTGCCAGGTATGACGATCCAAAGCCACCATCGAAGCTGCCCACCTTAGGACCTGTCTGTCCGAAGATGGCATTATCACTGGCCACCGTCAGGTCACACACCACATGCAACACATGGCCGCCACCAATGGCATAGCCGTTTACCATGGCCACTACCGGCTTAGGCAAAGACCGCAGGCGTTTGTGCAAGTCTAGCACGTTGAGGCGTGGCACCCCGCTGTCGTCCACATAGCCGCCATAACCTTTCACATTCTGGTCACCACCCGAACAAAAAGCTTTATCGCCTTCGCCGGTGAGGATCACCACGCCAATATCCTGGCGCTCGCGGCATATATCCACCGCTTCAATCAGCTCATTCACCGTCTTGGGGCGAAAAGCATTATATACCTGGGGACGGTTAATGGTGATCTTACCAATCCCTTCCCAGAATTCAAAACGAATATCTTCATACTCCTTTACCGGAGTCCAATTGCGTTGACTCATAACTCTTCTTTTAAGCGTTTGAAATAAGCTTTGAGTACACGGGCATTCTCTTTTGCCGGTGTTTTTATCTCTAAAATCACGGGTTTATCGTGTGGTCCAAAAAATTCGGGCAAACTCTGCGACAGCTGCTCGGCATCATCACAACTCATGTAATGCAAGCCATGCATCTGTGCCATGGGTTGCATGGAAAGATTGTGGTGCGCCTCAAAATAGGTCTCCATCTCTTCGGTATCCGACGGCCCCGGGATGAAACGGAAAATACCACCGCCACCATTATTAATCACCACAATACGCAACCGGTTATTGAGGTAGTTATTCCACAAGCCGTTGCTGTCGTACATGAAACTCAAGTCACCGGTAACCAGCAAAGTCATCCGGTCGGTTGCCACATTGGCACCCACCGCCGTACTCACACTGCCGTCAATACCACTGGTACCGCGGTTGCTGTAATTCTCCAGCCGGTGAAACTGCCTGAACAACTGAGCATAACGCACAGCAGTACTATTACCCCATTGTACCAGGGCATCAGCAGGGATATGATCGGCCAGCAATTCAAAAGTCTTCAGATCACTCCACGGCGCTTTGGCCAGGTACTCATCATGGTGTCTCAACGACCGCTCGGCCCGCTTGTGCCAGGTATCCTTAAACATACTCTTCACAGGACTTATCTTTTCCAGCAGCTGACTAAAAAAGGAACATGGACGCGCTTCAATAGACGTGGTCAAATGCTTGTAGGTATCCAGGTGCCTGTTCTCCTCACTGATGTGCCAGTGGTATTTAGGCGGGCTCTGCCTGAAAAAGGTCTTCACCATCTTCGACACCACAGCCCCATCCACGGTAATCAGCAAGTTGGGCTTGTAGTAAAGCACCTCATCCTCATCAATAGACGACACAATGCCATCCACACAAGAAAAGAACGGCGCTTCACCCAGGTTAGAGAGCGACTCTGTGAGCACCACCACCTGGTCCATCTCGGCAAACTGTGTCAGCACCTCACGCAATTGCGGGTTGGGCTTCACAGATCCCAAAAGGATTAAAACCCGGTCGCTGTGGCTCCATGTCTTCACCAGGTGATCCATCTCACCCTCCGACACCTGGTATTCAGCTCTCACCTGCTGGATGAGCCGCACCTCCATATCGGGGTGCACCGTCTTGCCATACAAAGGCTCCCGCAACGGCACATTCACATGAACCGGGCCGCCCAACCGATGACGCGCATGGTAGAAGGCTTCCGACAACAGGCGGTTGACATACCACTGCACACTCTCATCCTGCACGGCCGACGTGGGAAGCTGACAACTATACTTCACAAAGTTATCCAACGCTCCTTTTTGACGGATCGTTTGCCCGTCCCCCTGGTCGACCCACTCCTCAGGCCGGTCGGCCGAGATCACCATCAAAGGAATATTCTGGTAATACGCTTCGGCCACAGCCGGCGCATAATTCAGCAAAGCCGAGCCGCTGGTACACATCAGTGCCACCGGTTGATTCAGCTGCTGAGCCAGACCCAGCGCAAAAAAACCGGCACTGCGTTCGTCCACTATGCTGTAACAGGTAAATGCCGGATTAGCGGTAAACGAAATGGTTAAGGGGGCATTTCGTGAACCCGGTGAAATTACCACATGCACAAGACCTTCAGCCCGGCATATATCCACTAGTTCCTTAACTACTTTCTTATCAGATATAGGTTTCGTCATAAGCCTGCAAATTTCTCATATTTTTTATAACCTCCAAAAGGGTTTGTGCTTTCATTTCCGTCTCCTGCCATTCACTCTCAACCTCTGAGCCTGCCGTAATGCCACCCCCCAGGTAGAGAGCCACCCCGTCAGTCACAAACCGCAAGCAGCGGATGTTTACATACAGGTTAACACTGTTTTTCCCCACCGGCCCGATAAAACCGGCGTACAATAAACGGTTGTGCTGTTCCAGCTGGCGAATAACAGCAAAAGCCTGCTCCCTGGGCCAGCCACAAACCGCCGGTGTGGGATGCAATCGCTGTACCAAAGCGCCCACACTGCCATTAAAGTTATCAACAGAAAACTCAAATAAGGTCTTCAAATGCGCCACCTTACCGGCCTGAACCGTGAAAGGCCCCTGCTGATCAACCGCTTCTATTCCTAACTCCTGCAGTGCACTGGCAATATAATTAGTCACCACCGCCTGCTCATCCAGCTCCTTGGCCGTCCATTTCTCCGCGGCCTGCTCCTGATCAGCAATGGTGCCTGCCAGAGAGACAGTCTGACACCTGTCACCTTTGCGGGTGAACAGTATCTCCGGACTGGCCCCCATCCACACTCCCAGTTCCGGCACATGAAACAGGTAGACAAACGCACGCGGATAGTTCGCACACAAACACTGAAACAATGCCAAAGCACCAGACAACGCTACCTCCTTTTCAATGTGTACCCGCGAAAGAATCGCTTTGGTAAGCGTCCCTTCCTGAATAAAGGATTGTAACCGCTCAAACGCCGTCATGTATTGCTGCCGGGTAGTCGCTTGTTCCTGCTCCAACAGCACGCCATCAGCCACACAGCACTCCCATAACCTGCGAGCCTCCGCCGGCATCTCATCCTCCCACACACCGCTGGCATCCGGCGCAACAACGTAAGTAACCGCATCCCGGCTATCGAAAGGAGAAATAACAAACCCCTCCTCCGTCAGCAACCCATCCAACGCAGCGCCACCATGTAATTTCTTATAAACACCAGAAATAAAATGAGTAGTAACAGCATCCGGCTCCCGGTAAAACACCATCGCCGGCTTCAATAAATTCAGATCATTATTTAAATCAGGCATCTCACTAATCGTCCTAGTCGTCACACTTACTTTTTTTGCAAACACACAAAGATAAAAAAGAAAACGCCCCGAATAATTCTAAATAACGCCCAACCGGCAGATAGGGATGTTGGGATGTTCGATGTGAGGATGTTAGGACGTGGAGATGTAAGGATGTTCGATGTTGGGATGTGAGGATGTTCGATGTTGGGACGTGGAGATGTAGCGATGTTGGAATGGAAAGATGTGGGGATCTCGATTTACAAAAACACCAATCCGCTAATAAGTAAAATTGCTAAACCCAAAATTGTAACGCAGAGTTACACGGAGAAAACACAAAGATGCGCAGAGATTTTTTGAACCAGCAACACAGAACTCGAAACTCAGAACCTTATTCCCTAAACCTTAAACCCAAAACAGACCGGCCCATAACAACACCAACCTTAATCCTATGAATTAGACCATAATGGTCCGAAGCACGAAGACCCGTCATACCGATTAGTAATTAAAATGCCCACTTAATGCGCTGCGCTTTTAATTGGCCTTTAATTATCTATCGGCATTAAACCAAGGTCATTCTTAAATAGGTTAGGTGTAAAATAAGCGGGCCGACGCAAGCGAGACGAAGATGAATGCGGGAATTCCGGCCAGTGGGTTGGGAAAAATTCATCAAGGAGGCTTTATTCAATTAGCAGTTAACAGTAAACAATTAACAGTGGATTTAGATTTACTTGGTTTTTGGGGCAATGCCAAAAAGTAAGTTGGGTTTGGGACAACGTCCCATTGATAAAAACTTTAATCCAAAGATTGTAACGCAAAGTTACACGAAGGAAACACAACCCAGAACCTTGAACTCAGAACCCAAAACCTTCCCCCAGCCCAATCCCTCTTTGGCGTCCCCCTTCGCCTGAGGCTCAGGGCCGGGCTTTCCATTCCTACTCCTCGCCAGGCCCTCCCGCCAATCCACCATTGGCTGCGGGGTATCCACTCCAATCCCTGGCCGGAAACACACCCCCTTCTTTATCTCCCAAATCCGGTAAAACACTCGTCAAGTATTATTCTAAGGAATTCAGCTCTTCCTCTAACACTAAGAATTTCTGAAACCGGCTACTTATAGTGTGTATGAGAAGGAAAATCAAAGTGGGATGTTTAAGTTGGAGGTTTGGAGGCTATTAACATTGTTAATCACACAGCTTCTCATTTAGAATGAGTTATTGATACAATAGTTCGTTAAACTTTTATAAGCATTGAAAAACAACTTCAATTTATCTAATTGACTAAATTGTTAATGGTCTGAAAATGGGAGTAATGTAAATCAGTCTAATGTCTATCATATAACAAGGTACCGATTGCAAATCGATGCTAGCAGGTGCAAACGCGAAGTCGCCCTTGAATATATCGACACTATAACACAAAAAGCCAAATGACGAGTCGGACCATGATGTTGGGAAGCGGGGGAGCCGGTCAAATAAGCGGGCCGGCGTAGGCGCGACGAAGATGAATGCGGGAATTCTGGCAT
>RHGE01000112.1 GCA_004296775.1 Marinilabiliaceae bacterium JC017 | reverse complement strand
CAAACCACCCCGATTTTCATTGCTTACTCAATGAAAATCACCCCTCCTAATTCTTTTAGGAGGGGAAAGAAGTGACCGGGCGAAAAGAAAATGAATTACGAGTATTTGAATCCTTTTAGCAGATGTGTAGAACAATCCTCTCTGCATCTCTTGGGATTTGCGGAAAATCTGCATGAGACCTAAGGTATTGGTAGCGTCAATTTAGAGTTATCTCAACTTTTGTTAGTATATCAAGACTTGAAGTCCCTGTGTTTAATCTATCTTCACCGCCCTCAACAAGATCTACGCCTCGGCCATTGTGGACTGGCAGGTCTCCATCGATAAGAACCTGGAGGTGATCAAGCTTTTTCTCGAGGCTTTAGAGTGGCGGTGTAATGGTGTATGGGGGAAGTGTTAGAATTTTGTTTTAAAGATTTATGTTGTTTTGCTGCAAAGCTAAAGAAAAGTCAGGTGGCAAAAAGTGTGGGCATTTTAGTAGTATAAAACAAGTAATAATAATGTCATAATATTAAGAAGATGTAAATAAATTTCCTGTTTTATGGTGTATTTATTGCATTTTATTAAAAAAAATGGTTAGCATTGGATGCCATAAATTATAATCGCTTGTTATTAGCCAACAAAGATATGAATAGGTTAATGATGTTAATCGAGTGGGGTTTTCTGGATATCAGGGGGTGAAAATGCAAATTGTTTGTTTTGTAGTGGGATAGTGATAAAGCTATTGGCAATGATTGAATTAGTTTGGAGTTTTATGGAGTATCAAATATTAATCTTATGAAGAAAAAATACTATTGTAGTCCCAAAAGAAGCATTCTATTTGTGATCGGATTGTTGCTTGTGTGTGGTTGTACCCAAGAGTCAAGAACTCCTTTGGAGGAGTTAAAAATGATTGGTGTTACCATGAAACAGCATTCTCATGTCGAATATTCATATCGAAGTAAAAAATACCGGAGTTATACAGGTGACACTGTTTCGCGCAGCGGTAAAGTTTATTTCGAAGCAAATCCTAATGATACTTTATTGGGGATGAACTTCTATCATAAAAGTAAACATTACGATAATTTCTACAATGGTAATTACATTATTAACATGGAACCGAAGGATAGCATTGTTTTTAAAAAACCATTATGTGATTATGAAGGCGGACATATGACTGTCTATCCTTTTTTAGAATTGTCTTATGGGGCTATTCAGCTTTTTTTAACGGATAAAATGTTGGATTCTCAAATTGATTCATTGGTTAGGCGGGATGTTAAAGTGGGAAATAAATTGTGTACTTATTTCTCATTTTGGGCTAATCAAAAATTTGTTAGTACCCATAAGAAGTATGATAGATATAATATGAAAATAGAGTTGGTTGTGAATAAAGCTGATCATCTGCCTGTATTTTATTCACAACACCTACTCATTTCAAGAAAAATGAATACCGATTTTGTTGATAATAAAGTGTTTTTCAGTGATTATTCATTTGACGTTAAGTACCCGGAAGAGATGTTTTCTATAGAAAATGTTCCTGATTTTTATCAATGGGATAAGTTTAAGAAGTATATGAAAATATTGCCTGTAGGTAAAGTTGCTCCTGACTGGACATTGCCTGAAATAGGTGGAGATTCGATTAGTTTATCTGCGTTAAAAGGGAAAGTAGTTCTTTTGGACTTTTGGTTTATCGGATGCGGTGGTTGTATTCAATCTATTCCGGTTGTTAATAGGTTATATGAAAATTATAAGAACAAAGGATTTGAAGTGGTAGGCATAAATTGTTTTTCCAATAAAAAAAATAAAATACAGGAGTATGTAACCACTATGGGAATGAAATATCGTAATGTTTGGAAAGGAGAAAGTATATGTGATGAATATATAATTAAAGCAGCACCTGTGTTTTATCTTATTGACAGGCAGGGGAAAATTGTTTTTTCTTTTATTGGGCTTGATAGTAAGAAATTAGAAGAGGCTGTAGGTGAACTAATGAAAGATTCTGCTCTTAATTAATCTATAGATAACAGGATAGGCATAAGACTGATTTATATCCAGCTCACTCTGCTGGTCTCGAGATACAGATGAAGGCTCACCATAACAGTTGTTGATGTCACTGTAATTTTAGCTAATTATTCTTGGTATTCTATCGAGGGAAATGATGCAGATAGGTATCTGTTCCGAATGGTATTCATTCAGTCCCAATGCCCTTTTTTTACAAAAAAAGCCCGGTGTTTGAATTCACCGGGCTGTAAAAAAGGTTGTGTATTACCTTTTATTCTTCTTTGTCGGTTAGAAATTTAATAACCCGTTCAATGGCTCTTTCACATACCGGACAGAAGCCTTCCGGCAGATTGGACTTCATACGACAATCCTGTGCCGGACTGTAGATACCTTTAGCACTGTAGCCCCCGCCTTCAAAAACTCCGGTGGTGTTGGCATATTTTGATGTACGCGGTGTTGGTACCGGTGTTTTTTTATGAAGCATGTCTTGCCATTTTTTGTCAAATTCTACTAAAGTGGTAATGTTTGGTTCCCAGGGTTCTATTTCCAGGTTGTAAAATTCGTTATAAGATGTGGAAGAGTCGTAATATTCGTCAGCCAGGCCCACAAAACCATGGCCAAATTCATGAACAAATACCTTTTCAGACAGGTTGTGGTCCACCGATGTAAGGTTGATGTAATTGTAAAAACCACCACCACCGTAAGTAGCAGAGTTTACCAGCACATAAATCTGATCGTAGGGTACCAGGGATGCCACGTCGGCAACGGCTTTCATGTCAGAGGTTGTCAGGTAGCGGGGAGAATCAAATGTGTAAAAAGATGAATTGAAAATGGTATTCTTATAAATGTGCTCTCCCGGAACATCAGTGCCCGATTCTTCCGATTCGGATTGAATGGCATAGACATTAAACTGATCTTTGAATCGATCAAATGGCGGAACGGTAAATAGGTAATCAATCATTCGTTTTGAGTCGGCGATAAATTTGCCCATCTCAGCCTTGGTGTAGCCTTCAGCCAGAATAGCAATATCTATTTTTTCGTCCGATTTGCCATTGAGCAGCAGGTTGGTTACATCAAATTGTTTTGCTTGCTCTTTGATGATGAAATAGTTTTTTGGATCAATCTCCTGGGTTAATACATTTTCGAACTGGCCTTCCCAGTTTCTTCTATCTACTTTAAAAACCATGTCACCTTTTGGGTAGGGGATCTGAAAGGCATGGTAATACATTTTTGTGGTTGTTTTGGCTTCGTTTGTGGTTTGCCACTCCATAAACAGGGGATTGAATCCTTTTGAGAACAGTAGTTTGCCATCTCTTTTATTAAACAACTGAACCCGGTAAGTCCCCTGGTCATAAGGTTCAATCAATAATTTGGCCGGACCGCCCCAGAACGGTTCTTCTTTCATTTGAGCAATAGATCCTTTGGTTTCCTTGTCATTTCCGTAAAGATAAAAATCAACCCGCAGGCTTTTATTTTCAAAGAAATGTGCAAAATCCTTTTGGGCAAAAATTCCAGTGGTGATGAGTGATAATAGTAATAAAATAGATAATTTTTTCATCTGGTTATAATTTAGTATCACGATTCAAGTATCATGACACAAGACTGATAAACACGGGAGCAAAGTCTCGGGGTTTTCTATTCATTTTCTTGTGTGTTTAATGCTTAATCATGATAGTTTATCTGGTTGTAATTTAGATATTAGACTAATAAATAAGAGGTAATAGGCTGCGAACGCAGATGTTGTGAGACAGAGCTCTTTTTTTTAATCATTTTAAACTCAATAATGAGTGTTGGTATTGTATCGGATGTATTTGTCATGTGAGTTATAGCTGTTCAAATATAAATTTTAAGGATGTGTTATGCTTATTTAATAAGCACCGGCCTTTCGGAATTATTTTTATTTCTTATCTCTGTCACTTTTGTGAGAGCAATGGTTGTAAACCGGTATTATTCCTTAATAAGGAGGTTAAAATTAGTATTAAATAATTCTTTTCCCAATTACTTTTAGCTTTGATTGTTTGTTTTTCGAAAGGAAATAAAAGCTATCGTTGTTTTGTAGGGGGCATCCATAGCAAAGGGTTGGTAGGGTAACTGGCCTTCAATTTATTTATATTCAGCTCTTATAATACGCGATAGTAGATGTAAATTAGGTGCTTAGGTAGCAACATTTACCAGCATGTTATTCAAATTGGATAGAAATACGAGGAAATAGATGATATATGGAGATACATTGAAAACAGATAGAAATAGACAGCTCTTTTCATTGTCAATTTTGAACAACAATCAGCTAAAGGCAATGCCCCTCCATGAGGCTTTTTTAGGGGGCTTCAGAAAAACATAGGTACTAAATGAGTTCTGGTTAACTAACTTTATTCCTGCGTAATCCAGTTAATGATCTCCGGGGCATTGGGTTTGACCCTAGGGGAGATAACCATTGATAATTTTCCGTTATTATCTATCAGGTATTTCTGGAAGTTCCATTTTACTTTGCTGTTGGAAAAGCCATTTTTTGTTTTTTGAGTGAGCCATTGGTAAACCGGATGCATGTTTTCTCCTTTTACTGATATTTTTTGCATCATAGGGAAGGTAACGCCATAGTTTGTGGTGCAAAAGGTTTTTATCTCTTGGTTGGAACCCGGTTCCTGGCTTAGGAAATTGTTTGCAGGGAAGCCAATGATTATGAAATCTTCACTGCCATATTGTTCGTAAATGGCTTGAAGTTGTTTGTATTGAGGTGTTAATCCACATTTGCTGGCGGTGTTTACAACCATCACTTTCTTTCCTTTTAAGGTTTTGAAATTAAAATCGTCACCATCAATTGATTTTACCGTGAAATCGTAAAAGTTTTTTCCACTTTGGGCAAACAATGCACCGGAAATCAGAATGCAAACAATAAATAAGGCATAAATCTTTTGTGTCATGATGTAATGATTTGAAGTGATAGGGAAATAACGTAGTAAGGCGGGAATGGTTCAGTTAACAGTTTTCAGTTAACAGAGATCAGTAAAGATTCGGAAATTGATTAATGTGTGCCATATGGATGCTGGTTAACTAATTATGAGGGCCGGGATTGTTGTTAGAGTCGACTTTAGTTCTTCTTTAGTTCAATGGAGTGGAGGAGAATTGTTTTGAATAGTTAATATTAGTTCGTTAAGCTTTTATCATGGCTATAGCTCGTGAATAATTGAGAGTAGCAATAGTGGTATAGTTGATTCAGATGTGTGTCAGTCTCAGGTCTATTGTCTATAATCTAATGATCTATTATTTAAATCAGTGTTATTCAATATCACGTGTGAAGGGTACAAACCGAACGGGCAGGAGGCGTCTTTTAATAACTCGCTTTTCAGTTTTTTTATATAGTTCCAGGTATTGAACCTGATGCATAGTGCCTACCGGAATGATGATACGTCCATTTATTTTGAGTTGTTCCAGGAGCGGTCTGGGTAAGTTGGGAGCGGCAGCAGTTACAATAATTGCATCATAGGGTGCGTGCTCTTTCCAGCCGTGATAACCATCTCCAATGTGTACGTATACATTGTCACACCCTGCAGCTTTTAGATTCTCTATGGCCTGTTGGCCAACCTCGGGTACTATCTCTACCGTAAATACAGAGTCAACCAGCTGGGCCAATACTGCCGCCTGGTAACCGCTTCCTGTACCAATCTCAAGGACTTTGTCCGACTGATCCAGATGAAGCTGATCGGTCATATACGCCACAATGTAGGGTTGCGAAATGGTTTGGCTGCAACCAATGGGAAGGGGAGTATCTTCGTAAGCCAGGTAACGTAAATCTTCCGGCACAAATAGGTGACGGGGAACGGTGCGCATAGCTTTCAGTACATTGGATGAGTAAATACCCCTTCGCTCTATTTGATGGGATACCATCTCCTTCCGGGCATTGGAATAGTCCTGTGGAGAGCCTGGCGTTATTGTCATTAGCATCATCATTGTTATTAACCACATACGCATTATAAGCAAGCTGTTTTTAAAACAATAGTTTGTTAAGTTTTTGTAAGTAATTAAAAAACAGTTCATATTCATTCAATAGACAAAGTTATTAATGGTTTAAAAATGAGAGTAATGTAAATCAGTCTCAGGTCTATTATCTAAAATCTAACGATTTATTGTTAAAGATATGCTCTTCTTAAATAAAAATCCGGGAACTTATGAAGGTTCCCGGAAACAATTTATTGATCCTCTATTTATGCTCTTTAAAGTAGTTCTTTACTTTGGCAAGTAGTTGGTTGTCTGTCATTTTATCTGCAGATTCCAAATCAATTGGAATACCTTCGACAGGATGGTGTTTTTTTATCTCCTTTGCTAATAATTTTTTAGTGTTAGAAGGGCCGATTAAATAGACCGATGAGGCTCCTGATAGATCTTTAATAATTTGATCGAAATAATGATGAAGCTGGTGCTTCTTTCGATTGGTGGCACGTTTTACCGGATTAACCAGCATGGATCCTAAGCGTGAGTAATTCTTACCTTCACCCGGGAAACGTGAACGGTGCTCAACATCAGAATTGATGGTTTTAACAGACTCCTGACCATTTGTCAAACTAATTAATACCGCTTTGTCGGTATCCAGCCAAATTCCAATCTGTTTTTTCATATGAATTCCTGTTTTTAAAATTAAATGATAGTAGTTATAAGATTTCTTGCTCTTCTTCATCCGCTTCAGGTTCGGTGTAAGGAATAGAGACGTGACTTTGAACAATAACCCATTGGCCATGGCGTTGTTCCAGTACTCCGGTGTGCCTGAATCCTTCCAGACGAGTGATCTCTCCTTTGGTTTCGAGGCAGGTGTCGATAAGTTGTGAATACCAGGCCACATGTTTATCATTGCTAATGACGATGCGGGTGTCTTTTTCAGTGATGGTGTATCCTTGCCGGTTGGTGATGGCCTCTTTCATCCAACTGAAAAAGGTGGGCCAGTCATACCATACTTCATCCAAATCAGTGCCTATGTTTACTAAGTCATCATCATGGGCAAAGCATTCGGCGAAATCAGTAATGTTTCCATTTTCTTGCGACCGGAGGAGTTTATGCAGAACTTCTTTCACTTGTGTAACGATTAATGAATCCGCTTGTGAGAGATTTGTTGTTTTCATGGTGGAGGTATTGAGGTTAGACAAAAACTAAATCAGTTTTCCCTGAAATGTAGTAGCGAATTAGTAGGTTTGTATGAAGAACTGATGCTGAATCATATTGTCCCCTATAACGTTAGATGAGTAATCAATTTAGTAAATCAGGCCGGAGGTGTCAAGGGAAAGGAGAGGTCTGTTTTTACAACTTTGGCATTAATGAAAGTTTGTGATTGTTGGATGTTTAAGCGCTTAGGTAGCAGCTTTTACCAATATTATGTTGTCCAAATTGAATGTTGTGTATTAATTCATAATTCTAGGTGTTATGAAATTACCATTGAGCTAGATATAAGTAGGTCTATTATCTAACGATCTATTATCTTGTCAAAACAATCAGCAAAAGGTAACATCTCTCGAAGAGGTTTTTTTAGAGTACTTCTGAAAAAACATAGAACTTTATTGATATTGTAGGTAGTACGAAAATGGTTTTTGTATGTTATCTGAAATAAAAATGTCCTGTATGCAGTTTTAAGGCTACGAATACGGGTATTGGTTATTTTTATTTTCTTTGTGCAAAAATTGAGTTTATGAATCGGTACTTTTTGGAATTGGCCTATGATGGGACGAATTATCATGGTTGGCAGGTGCAACCTAATGCGTCGTCTGTACAGGCTCTGCTGGATGATGCATTGGAGAAAGCGTTGCGTGAAAAAGTACATGTTATAGGAGCGGGCAGAACTGATACAGGTGTGCATGCATCGTATTTTGTGGCTCATTTTGAAGTAGAACAAAGCATTGATAATCCTGATAAGGTGGTGCATAAAGTAAATCGTATCCTGCCACAGGATGTGGTGGTTTCTTCGTTGCAAAAAGTCGCAGGTGATACCCACAGTCGTTTCAATGCCATTGAGCGGACCTATAAATATTTTGTACATACTACCAAAAATCCTTTTTTAAGACACTATAGCTATCGTCCTTATTACATTCCTGACTTTGATTTAATGAATAAAGCTGCGGAGAAGCTATTTGATTATATCGATTTTACAAGTTTTAGTCGGTTACATACCGAAGTGAAGACCAACAATTGTAAGATTGTAAAGGCCAGGTGGGAAAAAGAAGGGGATCAGTGGTATTTCATTATATCAGCCGATCGCTTTTTGAGAAATATGGTACGTGCCATTGTAGGTACTTTGTTTGAAGTAGGAAGGGGAAAAGTATCGGTTGATGAATTTTGTCAAATTATAGAGGCCAAAGACAGGGGGAAGGCCGGTTCTTCTGCTCCCGGGCATGCCTTGTTTTTAACAGACATTGTTTATCCGGAAGAGTTGTTTGTATCAAAGGTAAAAAAGAGAGAAGGTTGAAAAACTGTTTAGATCTATCCAATAGACAAAGTTGTAAATGGTATAAAAATGAGGATGATGTAAATTGGTCTAAAGTCTATTATCTAAAATCTAACGATCTATTGAATATAGAAACTTTAAGATATGAAAAAGCGGCAGTCTAATAAATTGGGCTGCCGCTTTTTAAATGTGTTTTGTGATAATTAATCTTCTTTATTCCAGATTCTCCAGGCTTCTTCGGCTTGTCCATGTAACATCTCCAAACCGTTTTTAATGACCGCACCATTTTCTTTTGCCTTGGTCATGAAAAGAGTCTCTTCCGGATTGTAGATCAGGTCATAAAATAAATGCTCTGGTGTGGCGGCCTGGTAAGGGATAGCCGGGCAAACATCTGTTTTGGGAAACATGCCCAGAGGGGTGGAGTTAATAATTAGTTTGTATTCTGATAGTATCTCTTCGGTGATTTGATTATAGCCTACTACTGCTGATTTATCAGGTGTGCGGGAGACATACCGATAGGTTATTCCCAATTGCGATAGTGCAAAGGCTACGGCTTTGGAGGCACCGCCAGTACCTAATATCAGTGCTTTTTGATGTTGAGTTTTTAATAGGGGTTCAAGTGATTTTTTGAAACCAATAATATCGCTGTTATAACCTTTAAGTATCGGCTTCTTATTAACCCAATTAACTTTAATAACATTCACTGCCCCTATTTTCGCCGCTGTTTCATCCAGGGAATTAAGGTAGGGAATAACCTGCTCCTTATAAGGAATCGTAACATTTAGTCCGCAAATATAGGCATGGTGCTTCAAAAGCTCTTGAAACTCTTTAATTGACGGAATTGGGAAATTAAGGTACCTGGCATCAATTTCCTCTTTTTGGAATTTCTCTGAAAAGTATTTTTGAGAAAACGACTGGGTTAGTGGATATCCAATTAGTCCAAAGGTCTTCATAGCTCTATTTATTTAGTTTTTTTATTCAGGCCGGCAAGGTATTCGGTTAGAACAATACTGGCCATTCCTAAAATAATAAAAAGCGAGGCATAAAAAAATTCACCATTCATGCCTGGAATAAACCAATCATAGCCAATGGTCTTTATTTTTTCACCGAAAACTTCAGTAATTGGTTCTTTCCAAGGCCATAGGATGCCTAATGATCCCAGGATAAAGCCGGAAAGAACAGCAATGGTTTGGTTGTGAAATTTTTTCAGAAGCCATGACAGGAAATGAGAAAAAGCGATCAGGCCTACGCCAGCTCCAACGGCTACAGGTAGTAAAATGCGGGTATTTAATTCGCTAACGGCGTTAATCATTACCAATTGGTAATTACCCATGAGAATCAGTACGAAAGAACCGGACAGTCCGGGAAGAATCATGCTACAGATAGCTACTACGCCACATACCATTAAATAGATCATGCTGCTGTTTTCGGAGGCAGGGGTCAAAACAGAAATGAAGATGGCTCCTGCTGTGCCGACAATGAAACTGATTACTACTGAAAGGGTCCATTTGTTAATGGTTTTTGCTACATAGTAAACAGAAGCCATTACCAATCCAAAAAAGAAGGCCCATATATAGACAGGATAATATGCGAATAAGAATTTAAATAATCTTGCCAGCGAGATAACGGCAACGCCAATCCCGGTAAATAACGCTACTAAAAAAACAAGATCAGTGTGGCGTGCAAATTCTCTGAATCGTCCTTTTAGAAGCATTTGTAATGCATTTATATCAAAGGATTTAATGGCATTTATCAGGCGTTCAAAAATGCCGGTGATCAAAGCAATTGTTCCGCCTGATACGCCAGGTATCACATTGGCTGCTCCCATGGCCATTCCCTTTAAGGCCGTCGATGCAACGAAGTGCAAAGGTTTTGGTTGATTCATAATTGATATGAAAATTATTCTGGTGAGTATTTCGGTTGATTATAAAACTCTTTGGAGGTTGGACAATCAGGCTTCAGGGGCTTGATTGTCCAGGAAATCATTTAAGAAAGTGACGATGGATTGATCCTTAAAAAGATCTGAATAATCCTCCATGAGGGTTTTTAATTCATCAGGATCTAAGGATAAAGCAATTTCTAAATGCTGTTTGGCAGTTGTATTATCTTTGAAATGTTTTACGTAAACTATCATAGCTAAATAGTTTACTGCTGCTACCTCAGGGTACTTTAGTAGCACATCTTTCATGAAATCTTCCAGTTCGAAATTTGGATTCTCCAACAATTTCAACTTTAAAAGCTCAATCCATCCTGATGTTTCATTAGGATCGAGGTTTAATCCGTTTTCGAGACTTCTTGTGGCATCATCTACTTTATCCAGTTCAAATAATCCGCGGGCGTGGGCGAACCAGTAATCTGCATTCATGGGATTAATAGAAATGGCCTGATCGATTGCCTGAAGACCTGATTCAAATTGTTCTTTCCCCATCAATGAGGTGCCCAGGCCATACCAGGCATCAGGACTAGTGGCTTTGATAGTAGTGACTAATCTGAAGAAACGAATGGCCATATCGTAGTTTCCTAATTGTTCCCAGCAGTCGGCAATATATTGGTAGGTTAAAACATTATCCTTACTCATGGAGGCGTGGTCCAGATAAGCCTCCAGTGCTTCGGAAAATAATCCGGCATGAGCCAGGCTGTTTCCTTTGTTAAAGCAGGCTTCCGGGTGGTTTGGATTAATGGTAGAGGTATACTCATAGGCCTGAACAGCCTCGGTGTATTTTTCCTGTTTGTTATATAAAATACCCAGGTTGTACCATCCGTTTTCAGAGAAAGGATTAATATCCAGAAGCTGGTGATACATCGCAATGCTATCTTCAGTCAGTCCCATTTTATCTAAACAGAAAGCTAATTCAAATAACAGGTTCTCGTTGGGAGGATATTTTTCTTTCGCTCGCATGAAAAATGGAATGGCTTCTCTGTAGAGTCCTTCCTGACTGAGGTTGTAGCCTATCTCGAACAGAATATCTTCTTCATCTTCAAACGCGAACTCAACCGCTTTATGAAAATGTTCAATTGCTTTCTTTTGTTCGTATTGATTTAGATAGATCCATCCCAGGTTCAGAAAAACATCCGAATTGGTATATTCTATTTGAACTAACCTTTCCAAAAGCTGCCGGGCTTCTTCATAGTTTCCCCTATCGGTTAATAGGCTGGCTTGTTTAATCTGAAGAGAAGTAGCTTGAGGATGTTGTTTTAATCCTATTTGTAGGATTCTGTCAGCTTCATCCTGTTTGTTGTTGTCAGAATAAAAGTCGTAGATGTTTTCTATTTGATGTACATCAAAATAAAGCTCTTTTTCATTGTTCAGCATTTGTTCAAATTGTTCAAGAGCTTCTTTGACCTCGTCGTGGCTTGCGTGCAAGAAATCCTGCATAAAAATGTCTAAATTTTATAGAGCAAAAGTACCAATTATTTTACGAAACACAATCAGAAAGCATTTTTAATCTGTCCGGGAGAACCAGCTAAAAAGGGAGTCATTCTGTGGTATTTTAAAATCCGTTTGTAATAAGAATACGCAGTGATTAGAGGAATAAATGGAATATTTTAAAAAATAAACCATCTAGAAAGGTAGATATTTGTATGGTTTTATATCTTTGTTCCCAAAATTATAAACAGCATGGTAAAAACATATGTGATTGTTGGTGGCGTTGCCGGGGGGGCAACAACAGCAGCTCGGTTAAGAAGGATTGATGAACATGCCAATATTATCATGTTCGAGAAAGGACCTCATATTTCATATGCTAATTGTGGATTGCCTTATTACATTGGAGGGGTCATTAAAGAACGGGATAATCTTTTGGTTCAAACGCCTGAAAGTTTCAGTGCTCGTTTTAATATTGATATCCGCATATACTCGGAGGTGGTAGACATTTTCTCCGACGAAAAGAGTGTGGAGGTTAAAGAGGTAAAAACCGGGAAGGTGTATCGGCAAGTTTACGATAAATTAATCCTTTCACCGGGGGCATCTCCTGTCAGACCTGGTATACAGGGCATCGATCATCCCAATATTTTTACTTTAAGAAATGTAGAGGATACGGATCGTATTAAGGCCTTTGTGGATGATACGAAACCTGCTTCTGCAGTTGTTATCGGGGCTGGTTTTATCGGTCTTGAGATGGCAGAGAATCTGCATCATAAGGGATTGAATGTGACGGTAGTGGAAGCAGCAGGACAGGTGATGAATATGCTGGATCCGGAAATGGCTGCCGTATTACATCAGCACTTCAAAGAGAAGCAGGTTGGCTTGTTCCTGCAGGATGCCGTGAAAGCTTTCCATAAGAGTGCCGATAATTCTCTTAAGATAGAATTACAATCGGGCACAAACATTGAAGCTGACTTTGTAATATTGTCCATAGGTGTTAAACCCGATACGCATTTGGCAGTTAAAGCAGGCGTGGAGATTGGACAAACAGGGGGGATTAAAGTGGATGAATTTCTGCAAACTTCCAAAGAAGATATTTATGCTTTGGGTGATAGCATTGAGTTTCCCCATCCTGTGTCGGGTACTCCTTCACTGGCTTTCCTTGCCGGACCGGCCAATAAGCAGGGGCGAATGCTAGCTGATAACCTGGTGTATGGACATCAGAGGAAATATAAAGGATCAATCGGAACGGCCATTGCTAAAGTGTTTGATCTTACCGTGGGAATTACCGGTATGGCCGATAAATCACTGGAAAAAGTGGGTATTCCCTATGCTTCTACCATTGTGAATGCCGGTTCGCATGCCGGGTATTATCCGGGAGCCATGCAGATGGCCTTGAAAGTGTCATTTTGTCCTGAGACCGGAAAACTGCTGGGTGGACAAATTGTTGGTTATAAAGGGGTGGATAAGCGGCTTGATATGTTGGCTGCTGTTATTAAAAATGGCGGTGATATCTATGACCTCCAGGAACTGGAGCATGCTTATGCACCACCGTTTAGCTCGGCAAAAGATCCGGTTAACCAGGCAGGTTTTAATGCTGAGAATATTATGCGGGGCTTGTTTAAGCCGCTTTCGCCTTATGCTTTTCATAAAAGGAAGGAAGAAGAAGCTTTTGTGCTGGATGTGCGCACTCCCGATGAATGTAGTATTAATAAAGTAGATGGTGCTGTTAACATTGATGTGGATCAGATCAGACAGAATATAAACCGTATTCCAAAAGGTAAAAAGATTTACGTCTTCTGTGGTGTTGGACTCAGAGGGTATGTGGCAGCACGTATTCTCAAACAGCATGGTTACGAGGAAGTTTATAATTTATCGGGAGGACTAAAGATTTATAAAGCAGCGGTGGCTGAACAGTCAAATCGGATATTCTTTGACGCAAAACAGACGGATGAAGTGGTGAATAAAGAAATTGATAAGCCGGTAAACGGAAAACGTATTAATATTAAAGCAATGGATGTAGATGCATGTGGTCTTCAGTGTCCGGGACCAATTTTGAAATTGAAGAAAGAGATTGATAAAATAGAGGCTGGGGAACAGCTGCAGATTAAGGCCAGTGATCCTGGTTTTTATAGCGATGTGGCTTCTTGGTGTAGGGTAACAGGGCATACCTTGTTGGAACGTAATAATGAGAATGGCATGATTTCGGCTTTGATAAAGAAGAATGATGTGCTTAAAAAAGGTGTGAGTACCACCGAAAGTGGTGACAACAAAACCATGGTTGTTTTTAGTGATGACATGGACCGTGCATTGGCCTCTTTTGTTATTGCCAATGGAGCAGCTGCGATGGGTAAGAAGGTTACCATGTTCTTTACCTTTTGGGGGCTGAATATTATCAAGAAAGTGGATCGCCCTAAGGTGGAAAAAGGATTCATGGATAAGATGTTTGGAATCATGATGCCTGCCAATGCCAATAAGCTAAAGCTATCCAATATGAATATGGGTGGAATGGGCGCAAAGATGATGAAGATGCGCATGAAGGATAAAAAGGTTGATTCCATTGAGATAATGATGAAAAATGCCATCGATAATGGTATTCAAATGATCGCTTGTCAGATGAGTATGGATGTGATGGGAGTCAAAAAAGAGGAGTTGATTGATGGTGTTGAAATTGGTGGCGTGGCCAACTACCTGGAAGAGGCCGAACAATCGAATGTTAACTTGTTTATTTAAGGCAGGCAGATAAACAGGTATAGCATACAAATGCATTACCATGCTGAAGGGAGGGGAGAGACTAAAGGTAGTCTTCCCCTCTTTTTTTTTGTAGTTTTTTATTTTTTATAATAGAGTTTATATCAATTTAAATTTTATATAGGAATGGTTTGGCCATAAGCCTGAAATTATGCAATCCTGCGCAAGTGGCAAAGACCTTATCCAAGATGTTCTCTTTGCGTAACCTACATTCGTTGCGTACAATCTTCATCCTTTTTATGCTTCCGATAGCATGTTCTACTCTTACACGAACAGAGGAAAT
>RHGE01000111.1 GCA_004296775.1 Marinilabiliaceae bacterium JC017 | reverse complement strand
TACGACAGATCATTTTCTGTTGTACCTACGGCACTTGGTTTAATGTCACCTTGATTATCTACCATACGGTCGCCCCCGATGGGGCTATTGATCAGCACAGGAATAACCTCCATTTAAATAAATCCCGTCAGGGATAACAGATTTTTCCATCCCGGCGAGAAGCTTTCTGACGGCAGATTAAGAACATTCCGCCAGGCGAGAAGACTTCCGACCGCAGATTATGAACTTTCCGCACGGCGGGAAGACTTCTGACCGCAGATTATCAACTTTCCGCACGGCGAGAAGACTTCTGACCGCAGATTATCAACTTTCCGCACGGCGGGAAGACTTCCKACCGCAGATTATCAACTTTCCGCACGGCGGGAAGACTTCTGACCGCAGATTATCAACTTTCCGCACGGCGGGAAGACTTCTGGCCGCAGATTATCAACTTTCCGCCGGGCGAGAAGAATCCTGACCGCAGATTGAGAACTTTCCTCAGAGAAAATACCCACATGGGAAACCTACGGCATCACAACGTGAAATGCAGACAATGCCTCTTTAAAATAAAACCATAACAACCCGAAGCATCCATGCCCCCCAATACCGATTAGTGATTAAAATGACCACTTAATACGCATCGCTTTTAACATTAACGTCCTCTCCGGGTCAGTTTAAAATGCCTTTGGTATAACATCATGCATCCCCCCTATTTCTATTGGACCTGAAATGTGTCTTGTTTGGGACTGCGTCGTACCTGCTTCGGTTATTGATTGGTCATGCTTCGGTCACTGGTCGGTTCCTATAGAACCAATGAAATACCAAACAAACACCAATAACGATACGTTTATGGCACTTATTTGACCCATTTTAAAGCCAAAAACGCTTCAATTTTGGCAAATTTCCATCATTTTCATGCATTTGGCCTAAAATCATTAACATTTTCGTGTATATGCTGACCCGTTTTTTCAATCTCCATAATTGACTCATGCTTGATATCCAATGTTTTATTGTACTCAAAATGTAACGGTAATTTTTCCGTTATTTTTTTTTATTCCCTGCCGAACTACATTGGTTATCAAAATTGACTAAAAAACACTCACCCTCAATGAAAGAAACAATGGAAAAATTAAGCGAGAATACACTCAAAACAGGAACTTATTCAATTAACTGTTTTAAGGCAAGTTTGCAATTATGGCCAACAAAGCCTCCATCCCAATATCACCACGTCCACTCCCCTCCTTGCAATTGCATTTAATCTGGGAAATGTTTATGGGTAAGTTTTAGGATTATTGTTTAATTTAGGCGACGCTATTTTGTATAAAAATGTTCGAACATAGGAAAATGCAAAGCAGCATTATGTTTCATTAATTGCCCTAATGAATAAGCTTCATGCTTGCAATTACCTTTGTTACTATCTGGAAATAATAAAAGAAATATAACTTTTCAATTATGGATAAAACAAAATTGTATCTAGAAACAGAACTCATTAAGCAATTCATGCCAATGGTTCAAGCAATGGAATCCGCATTTTCAAAAACCTTGGAAGAATATTTTGAGAATGACAAAATAAATCAAATTCTGCTCTTTACTCGTAAACATTTTGAAGAAGCACAAGGTACCCTCCCGAATGTTGGACCTCAAAGTCCCTGGTTAAAAAACATGATAGGAATAACCTATGAAATAGGCTTATGGAAAGAACTTATCAAATTAAACCTGTCGCTAGATGAAATTTCTATCTTAACTCAGAAAACGCTGAAATTGATTTCTCAAAAGTCATTCCCAACTGAAAGCATAAAAAAAATAGGAAGCATGTTGTGTTCTACTTCTTACATCAAGAAAATTGCAGATTCGTCGCAGAAGAAAGAATATCCGGATGATTGGGTTTTTGAATGTGTTTTGCCTGGCCCCAAAGATAATTTTCAAATTGGGTTGAATATACATAAATGTCCGATTAGCCTGCTTTGCAAACGCTTTAACGCAGAAGATTTTTTTCCTTATCTATGTCTCAATGATTACATTACCCATAGCATGTTAGGAATATCACTTGACCGTACGAAAACAATTGCCCATGGAGCTGAAATTTGTGATTTTCGCCTTACACAAACTCAAAAACCTTTTTCTAACATTAAACAACCCAAAGAGACAAAAGAATTTAAAAACAACATAAAATACACACAAAAGCCCAATTGAATCGCTAACCGGTAAGTAATTAGCCCACCACTACACCTCTCACACCACCCCAGCACACACTGCCTTTGCCCCGTTCTTTAGATCCAAATGTCCAACGGCCATTCAATCTCAGGAACATACCAGACGATTCTTTACATCATGGGAACATGAACACTGTCAATAGTGTATTATAAAATAATCAGGCATAAAGCCCTTTTACGATGCCTAATTTCAAGGCAGCAAGCGCCAAAAACTTGAAGAGGTAATAATGCTTCTCTCAGCAAAACACAAAAAGCCCGGTCAGGTTTCTTAAAACCGTACCGGGCTTTTCCATTCATTCATGTTCTATCTGTAATACTTCAACACCTTTCCTTCATCTTGCTATTTCAAATCAATCAAAAATAACTTCACAACGAGCAAAAAATGGTGACAGAAGTGAAAACATCAGCCCTCAACCGGCATAAATCATCAACTCAACTCACCCATTAGCGAGGAGAACTCGTGCCAGTCTTCATCTTTAAAATCATTGCCCAGGAAGAAACTCACTCCTTGTGCACCGTTTGCGATGCAGGACTCCACTACTTTTCTGATACCGAACTGACGCACATGTCCCAGGTGTAACCCGGCATAAAAACCAGCTTTCCCCTTCAAAATACGGGCATCTTCCTGCACCACCTCTTCTACCCATTTCATGCCACCGTTGTAATCCTGGAAATAGATCATGGGCATGAAGGCATCGAGGTTGAAACGCTCCCAATCCTGGCGTACCAGGTCACGCGCAATGGTTGGCGTAGGGAAAACAGCTGCCGAGATCTGCTTCCCTTTTTTATGTACTTCTGAGGCCACCTTGTTTACCAGTGTCACCAACTGATCCAGGCGCCACTGCCGCCAGGTATCATCTTTAGAGGCATCCTCCAGGTCCAGGGGATCGTAACCGTGTTGGGCCTTAAACTTCGAGCGACACAACTCACAGTAACAGAAATCAAACTCCGCCATCTCATGATCCTGTACCAGGTTATACTTGGGCTGAAGCGCAATGGGCAAAATCACGTCGCAATAGCGCACATAGTCCAGGTGCACCCCTGTTAATCCGTCAATATCACACAGAGTGGTATAATCCTCCACCAACAATTGCTCTACCTCAGGACGCGAAGGACACAACCAACGGTAATAATCCACATAAGGCGGGTGATTCACCACCGACTCCCCTTTTCTACTCACCGCATACCACTCCGGATGTTGCTCCATGTAACCTCCGCGGTTCATGGTCCAGCGCCAGGCATGAAACTCCAGCCCCAACTCTTCACAAATGGCCCCAATACGTTGGTAATAAGCATTGCCGCCATCGGGTAAGATGCCATGCACCTTATTTTTTTTCAGCTTCGTAAAAAAAGCCCTCAACTCCTGGTCGGTCATATCAGAACCTCCTCTCAGCCAAACCCAGTTCTTGAGTTTACTTTCCTTCTGAGAAGTACACCCTAGCCCGGCGCCCACCACCATGGCAGTAACACCGGCAATCTTTATAAAGTCACGACGTTTCATCCGTATAGATTTTAATTTTTCAGATCTGTATAATGTTCAAAAGTGATTTAAGGAACCGCTCCCCCCTTGCCCCCACTTAAAATTCACGCAGTCATCTTTGTGTTTATTTTGAATCATAAATCTTAAGCGGATTCAATTAGTTGGATATCTTAAAATCAAATCCCTCTAAATGTATATGCAAAACAGATATCTCAAACCATCACTGAACACAGGTAACAGGATAATTAACCATACTACACTCATCCGGCTGCCGCTAGAACCAAGAAAATAGCTTTTAAAAATAATTTCACCATTAATTGCTCTTAACTACATTAATTCTCCGCTCAAGACATAGAGACGCTTACTAGGTTCACCTTTAAAAAATCATTTTAAGGTA
This sequence comes from Marinilabiliaceae bacterium JC017, assembly GCA_004296775.1. Classification (GTDB taxonomy): domain Bacteria; phylum Bacteroidota; class Bacteroidia; order Bacteroidales; family Marinilabiliaceae; genus JC017. The sequence goes on along the minus strand of RHGE01000111.1, from coordinate 10,989 downwards.
TTCACGATTTTAAATTCTTTTTCAATCTGATTTTCAATAAAAATGCAACAGGAATATAGAGAATATGGGATAAATCATCCTTAACTAACATCAATAGATCGTTAGATTTTAGATAATAGACATGAGACTGATTTACATTACTCCCATTTTCAGACCATTAACAATTTTGCCTATTGAAAAATTGAAGTTGTTTTTCAATTACTTACAAAAGTTTATCGAACTATTGTAACATGTATACATTATAAAATGTAGCTCCTAAAAAGTTTATTTAAAAGATTTTAGATACAAACTCATTATTTTGTAAATTGTATTTCATGAAAAAAAACTAAAACGCTAAATCATGAAAAACAGTTCAGAAAATTTCAGCAAATGCCCGGTTACCGGTGCTACAGGAAAACATGGTATTGGAAGCACAGGAACAAGAAACCGTGACTGGTGGCCAAACCAATTAAAACTGAACATTCTTCGTCAACACTCTTCTTTATCAAATCCAATGGGTAAAGAATTTAATTATACAAAAGAATTTAAAACCCTTAATTATAAAGACCTGAAAAAGGACCTGCATAAATTAATGACCGATTCACAAGATTGGTGGCCTGCAGATTTCGGCCATTATGGTCCGTTATTTATCCGCATGGCCTGGCACAGTGCAGGCACCTACCGAATTGGTGATGGTCGAGGGGGAGCAGGATCCGGACAACAACGATTTGCACCGCTTAATAGTTGGCCTGATAATGCCAACCTCGACAAAGCACGAAGATTACTTTGGCCGATAAAACAGAAATATGGTAAAAAAATATCCTGGGCAGACCTTATGATTCTTGCAGGAAATGTTGCATTAGAGTCCATGGGGTTTAGAACCTTTGGATTTGCAGGAGGTCGTGAAGATGTATGGGAACCGGAAGAAGATGTGTATTGGGGATCTGAAACTGAATGGTTAGAAAATGACAACCGAGACTTAGACTTAGAAAAAATGGACAATCCTCTTGCTGCCATACAAATGGGACTTATTTACGTAAATCCGGAAGGCCCGGATGGTAAACCAGACCCTGTTGCTGCAGCAAAAGATATTCGTGAAACTTTTGCCAGGATGGCAATGAACGATGAAGAAACAATTGCACTTATTGCAGGTGGACATACCTTTGGAAAATGTCATGGCGCAGGAGATCCTGCTCATGTTGGCCCTGAACCCGAGGCTGCTCCAATTGAAGAACAAGGGCTTGGATGGAAGAGTTCGTTCAGAACCGGAAAAGGAGACGATACCATAACAAGTGGCCTTGAAGTAATATGGACACAAACACCTGTGAAATGGAGTTATTATTTCTTTAGAAATTTATTTGAATATGAATGGGAACTGACAAAAAGTCCAGCAGGAGCCTATCAATGGGTAGCTAAGAATGCAGGGGAAGAAATGCCTGACGCTCATGATCCCTCAAAAAAGCATCGACCTGCTATGTTAACAACAGACCTTTCATTACGTTTTGACCCTGCATATGAAAAAATTTCCAGGCGTTTTTATGAACACCCTCTTGAATTTGCCGATGCTTTTGCCCGTGCATGGTTTAAACTAACCCACCGTGACATGGGGCCAAAAGCCCGTTATTTAGGACCGGAAGTTCCGGCAGAAGACCTGATATGGCAAGATCCGATCCCGGCAGTAAACCATAGATTAATAGAAAATAAAGATATTGCAGAGTTAAAAACTAAGGTTTTAGCATCAGGCTTAACTATTTCTCAATTGGCTTTTACAGCATGGGCTTCTGCATCTACTTTCCGTGGTTCAGATAAACGCGGAGGTGCCAACGGAGCTCGTATACGACTCGCTCCTCAAAAAGATTGGGAAGTAAACAATCCTGAACAATTGAATCAGGTAGTGAAAACCTTAGAATCAATTCAGGAAGAATTTAACAACTCTCAATCCAATGGGAAAAAAGTATCACTAGCTGATTTAATTGTATTAGCCGGATGTACAGGTATTGAAAAAGCTGCTAAAGATGCGGGTTTCAATGTTACCGTACCTTTCACACCCGGACGCATGGATGCTTCACAGGAACAAACCGACATTGAATCTTTTGCTGTTCTGGAACCGGTTGCTGATGGTTTTCGCAATTACTTAAAAAAGAAATTCACCGTAGCTACTGAAGACTTATTGATAGATAAAGCTCAGCTATTGACATTAACTGCTCCTGAAATGACTGTTTTAGTAGGAGGCATGCGTGTTTTGAATGCAAATTATGATGGTTCAAAGCATGGTATTTTCACTAACCGTCCTGAAATTTTGACAAATGACTTCTTTGTAAACCTACTTGATATGAACATTGCCTGGATGCCAAATTCTGATAACAAGGAATGTTTTGACGGACGCGATCGTAAGTCAGGCAAACTAAAATGGACAGCAACAAGAGCTGACCTGATTTTTGGCTCAAACGCTGAACTCAGGGCATTAGCAGAGGTGTATGGAAGCTCTGATGCCAATGAAAAGTTTGTAAAAGACTTCATAACAGCATGGGACAAAGTAATGAACCTTGACCGTTTTAATTTATAATAATTATTAACCCCAGAGATATGAAAGAAAAAAGCATTGAATTATTAAACAAAGCAATTACTGAAGAACTTTCTGCTGTACATCAGTATATGTATTTTCACTTCCATTGCAATGACCAAGGCTACGATTTATTGGCCGGTTTGTTCAAGAAAACCGCCATTGAAGAAATGATGCACATTGAGACATTAGCAGAACGCATCTTGTTCTTAAAAGGTGAGATAGAAATGGAAGCATCAGAAAAAGTGGAAAAAATTCATGATGTTAAGGAAATGCTTGAAATGGCAGCAGCCTTAGAAGAAGCAAGTGCAAGAAATTATAATCTATGGGCAAATGAGTGTTCAGCCAATGCAGATTCTGCTTCAAAAAAGCTGTTTGAAACATTGGTTGAAGATGAAGAACGACATTATAATCAATTTGATGACGAAACGGAGAACATGAAAAAGTTTGGTGATAATTATTTAGCCCTTCAATCAATTGAGAGAAGTAAAAGTATTGCTTCTGCCAAACCAAAAGAATAAATCACAAAATGCACATCAAGTAACCAACCGCCAGGCCAATATCCTGGCGGCACCCCTCTCTCCGACAAAACTACAAGGTGAATTCTGATCAATTCTATTTCCCATGAGATATTGATAAATTAACCACACTACCCCCATCCGGCTGCGACAAAAACAAAAGAGATGAAGGAAGCAAATGGTTTTTGTATATTTATCTGGTAATAGGTCATTAGAATTTAGACAATAAACTTTAGACTGATTTGCGTTTGTATTATTCGGAAGTCCAAAAAGGTATTAACGTGGTTCTAATAGGCGCTTAGACAGCAACTTTTACCAACACGTTGTTCAAATTGGATGGGAATACTTGAAGACAGGTAGAAACAGATGGAAATACGTGAAAACATTACCTCCATGTCTCCGCATGAGTTCAGGCAATAAGCTCCAAAGGAGCTCAGTCTATTAACCTTGTCCATAGGACAAGGAAAATCAAATCCAACGTCAATATTAGCTCCGAAGGTGCGAAGTATTATACAACCTCTTAAAGGATCTCGTTTATGCTGTCAAAACAAACGAATAGGCAACCTCCCTCGAAGAGGTTTTTTTTCAGGGTACTTCTGAAAAAACATAGATCGTTAGAATATACCAACCGCGCATTTATCAAATTATACAACTTGCTTTTTGATGAAAAGCTCATAAAACCACGCAGTGGTTTAAAATTCGTTTAATTCGTATAATTCGCGGTTTAAACAATAATAAAACCAAAAATACGCATCATGAAACAAGCCTTTTTAATCCTTTCAACGGTACTTGCGCTCACCTTTTCATCCTGCAGTACCTCATCATCGCCCATCGAAAAATCTCAAATCGCCATTATGGCCTATTATGTGCCACCAGCAGAGAATTACCAACCACAAAACCTGCCTTTCGATCAGTTGACACACATCATTTATTCATTCACCGAAGTGATCGACAATGAAATGAAATTTGTCAATCCTCAGGATGGTGACCGGTTGCAACAACTGTCGGCTCAAAAGAAGCAGTTTCCCCACATTAAGGTGATGATCGCCTGCGGTGGCTGGGGTGGCTCCGGCGGCTTCTCCGACATGGCCGCTACAGCAGCAAACCGGCAAACATTTGTAAATAGTGTGATGGCCTTCATTGACCACTACCAGCTGGACGGCCTGGATATTGACTGGGAATACCCCGGACTGCCGGGCGCAGGAAACCCCAACAAACCGGAAGACAAGGAGAACTTCACCGCATTGATGAAAGAGCTAAGAGAAGCCATGGACGATTACAATATGCCCCTTACCCTCACTTTTGCTTCGGCCGGCTGGGAGAAGTATTACGACCATGTGGAATTACAGGAAGTGATGAAATACGCCGATTACATGAATGTGATGACCTACGACCTGATTGGTGGCGACTCCCCTTACTGCGCCCATCATACCAACCTGGGACGCATTGAAATGGCCGACCTGGAAGAAACCCCGGCGAAAGCCTTCATCGACAGCATGGATTTTGATTTCACCCCCCGTTCCACGGAGGCTATCATTGACTTCTGCCTCAACAAAGGAGTTGATCCCAAACAACTGGTGGTTGGTGCTGCCTTTTATGGTAAAAGCTGGAAAGGTGTAAATCCCGATAACCACGGCCTCTATCAAAACAACAAAGGCCCCTGGAAAGGATGGCCACGCTATTCAGAAATCAGGGCAAATTATGAAAACAAAAACGGCTTTATGCGTTACTGGGATCCGGTAGCCAAAGCACCTTTCCTTTACAATGCCCGGGACAGTGTATTCATCACCTATGAAGACACGCAGTCGGCAAGGCTTAAAACAGAATATACCCTTGAAAAAAACCTGGGCGGTATCATGTTCTGGCAATTGAGCCTCGACACTCCCGAAGATGGCTTACTGGATGCCATCTACAATGCTGCTATAAAAGAAAACTAAATTACACAGAAAGCTACCTCGGGCAGGTTTTTTGCCTGAGGTAGCTTTCTTTACCTAATCTGGACAAGTTTGAAAAGTACTAAGATATTAGTATCAAGTATCAAGATTTGCATGACCGGAATTGTAATATTCTGCCAAAAAAGACACGAACATCACCGATAAGATTCTATGTTTTTTCAGGCGCAGCCTGAAAAAAGCCTCTTCGAGGGTTGTTACCTTTGGTTTGTTGAAATGCCAACCTCTATAATTGCTATAATCCATAAAACCTATCAGTCAACCGAAAAATAGGCGATCGATTGCCGCAAACCTTCCGACTCTTCTGTAAATTTATTCGTCAGCTGAGATATTTTATCCGCGGCATTCGAATTGGTTTGAGTGACTTTATCCAGCTCCGTCAACGCGCCATTGATCTGTTCCGCCCCTTTATCCATTTCGCTTGAAGCAGCGCTTATCTCCATAATAAGTCCGGCAGAATCCTGGATCTGTGGCACCAACTCATTAAAGATGATTTGTGACTTTTCCGCAATATCCATCGAGGAACCCGACAACTCATTAATTTTCTGGGCTGCTTCCCGGCTTCGTTCCGCCAATTTCTTCACTTCACTGGCCACCACTGCAAATCCTTTCCCATGCTCACCGGCCCGGGCGGCCTCAATGGCTGCATTCAAGGACAACAGGTTGGTCTGACGAGCAATCTCTTCCACCACCATGATTCTTTCAGATATATCCCTGATAGCCGCCACTGCTTCATTTAAAATATGTCCCCCGTTTTCTGCCTTTCGCGACAGAGTTTTAGCAATCTCCTCTGCCTGTCGGGAATTATACGCATTCTGCTCAATATTCGACCCCATCTCCTCCATCGAAGCCGATACCTCCTGTGTAGATGAAGCTTGCTGCATGGCACTCTCAGCCAGGTTAGTCGCCGATTTATTTAGTTGAGAACCACCATCAGCCACCAAACCGGCCGATTGTTTTACCTTATCAATCACCCGAGCCAACTGATTCTTCATGGTATCGAAGGCATTGGCCAATCCGCCAATCTCATCAAAACGCGTTAGCAAGTCAGTATCAACTTTCACATTAAGCCTTCCTTCGGCAAACTGTGCTGCTATTTGCGTGAGACGACTGAGGGGTTTGGAAATACTGCGTGCCAATAACGATACTACCACAAGTGTAATAACCAAAAACAAAACACTAAATAAAATGGTATTATAACGGATAGGTGCTAACATACTTGTCAACTCTCCGGTAGGAGCTACCACTATGATCTTATAATTGGTCGAACCCACATTCATATAGGCTATTTCACAATTCTCTTCATTAATAGTTTGACCAGGAATAACCCCCGAACTACCGCTTAAGGCTTGCTTTACAGCCTCTCCCGGCAGAAAATCGGCAATTGGCCGATTAATATCTTTTAGGTTTTGGGCCATATTAACCTTTCCTTTCTGATCAATCAGCCACAACTGACTATTCTCTGTAAGGCGCCGCCTTTGAAACTCATCAACCAAAGTTTTGGGATTGATGCCAACACCAGCCGTACCAATAGGATTATTTACGTCCCCCATCAATACATTTACAAACAGTAAGGTTTGCTTTAACTCCTGGTTATAATCGAAGTTTAACGCCAGCTTTTCCCCACTATCCATCATATCAAAAAACCAACTATCATCAGGATCTGTCTCCGAAATTACATCCTGCAATTCCCCATTCTCCTGCCAGTAATTATGCGTGAATTTATTCACGGCAAACACAGTAAAATAATCGTATTTTTTCTGAAGCTGGTCAATGCGTTCAAGCGCAAGCCCCTTCAATTGCTCATCATTCTCATGGCCCGCAAACCATTGGTTTAGCACTGGATCATCAGCCAGCAAACCGGATGTCTCCAAAGCTTTCTCAAGCATAACCTGCAAAGTACTTTGGGACGCCTCCACAAAGCTCAGCATCTGTTTTTCCCGAACATCCTTAATTAAGGTATCTTTTACCGTGTAATAATTGATAACTCCCATTAACAATACAATCGCAACCACCAGTGAGCACAGCACTACCAGCAGCCTGCTTTGTAACTTCTCAAATTTCAACATGATCCCCCGATTAGATTAAAACTCCTTGTTCGGGGAAAAATTTAAAATGTTTCAACAAAAAAGTAAAGAGAAAAGAAAGCCTTGCCTGAAAAAGTAACTATCGACAAACGGCACATAACACCAAAGAAATCATAAAATCTCATCTTATTCATATCAGTCGGACACCGCCATTTCAAAACCAAAAAGTTGTAAGAATTAATCTACCAAATCAATCCTTACAACCTTTACAAAATGAATGAAACTAAGAAACGGTTTAATTCTTATTTCAACAGGTATTTTTTTCTCTTTTTTCACTAACCTCTCAAAACAGAGCTACCAACCGGCCAACCTTACAAATCCATTGCACGTGGCAATTTTATTCTTTAATTAACACTACTACTCTTCTTCCACGATAATGCCTTTATTATTCGAATCAGAATCCCAGAACTGCTCCTCTTTCAATTTGCTGATTCGACTCTTACAGATCAACGTATAATTCAAGGCCTGATCAGTGGGATTGGCTTCATTGCTTGCCTCGGCCCGTTTTAAAAGAGTTGTGTACCACTTTAAGGCTTTCTCATCCTCCTTCAAGTCATAGTCATACACTTTGGCCATTTTATATTCTGCATAAAAACACATAGGATCATTCTCCAACATCATCTGATAAACATCAATGGCACGGTGAAAATCCCTTTTTCGCTCATATAAATTGCCCAGCTCACTATAGATCAGGTTCAGGGTTTGCCCATCGGGAACAATTAAATCCAATGATTTATTCAAAAAAACTTCTCCTTCATCCAGGTAATAATTGTGCATACAACAGGTACCAAGGAAAAAATAGCTTTGATAATCGGTTGAATCCTGCTTAAGGTATTCCATGAAAACTTTTTGTCCTTTTGCATACTCCTCCAACTTCCAATGACTCATACCAAGAAATTTAGTGGTCAACCTGGACGAATCCCCCTGCTCATAAAGGGTTGAAAAAACCGCTTTTGACAAATTTATGCTATCATTCAGATACAGGGTTTTGCCATATAACCGCCTAAGCATTTTATTGCCATAATGCTCTTTGGTATAGAATTTCGAGAAAAACTCATAAGCCTCACTGCTCCGATCGGCTTTTAAAAGCATATTAACCGATTTAATAATGCTACTGGTCAACGGCTTTAACTCACACCCCCGGGTGTAATAAAACAAGGCACTATCACGCTCATTCTGCACCTGAAACAAGTCGGCAACATGATTTATAATAAACACATTACTACTATCTGTCTCCAGCGCTTCTTTAAAGATATCCAGTGCCTGACCATACTCACCAATCTTTTTCAGCAAAATACCCTTATGAACCAGGTAATACCGGCTGGCATTTTCACCCTTGAGAACCCGATCGGTCATTGACAGTGCCTTTTCATACTGAGAGGTTTTATAATACAGACTTTCCAATTCCCTGATTAACTCAACGCTGGTGGAATCCCTTTGCCACAAATCCTCCAGTAGCTCAATGGCCTTGTCGAAACTAAAATCTGAAGCATAGGCTTTAGCTTGCTCTATACTCCCATCTATAATTTCCTGGGATATCTTTATGGTATCGGAAGGTGAGATAATGATGCTATCCTGCATTTCAGACTGTGGAGATAAGGTGGATAGACTATCCTCAATCGAAGAAGCAAACACTATCGGACTACAAACAACCAGGACCAGGCCCGTTAATATGGATTTTTTCATGGAATATGTAATTAGAGTTTTTATACTTATTGACACTGTAATATCCTCTTATTGAAAATTTATAAAAGCGAGATCCAAATTAATTTTAAATTATAGCATTTTCTGTTTTTGTCTCCATCACCAAAAATACCTTTAAATATTAATCCGGAACCGCATACAAGTAGCATACTTTTGGAAAAACAATGGCTTAAAGTTAATTTTTATTTGATGAACGTATCAAAACTGTACATAAAACGCCAATACAATAAATAAAAACACAAGAAACAGAGATATTTTATAAAGAGAATTTTCATCCATGAACTAAAAAAACACCACAAGCTAACGAAAGCTTTAGGATGACTTTTTTCAAAAATACAGGACGCATCAAAATCGACCCATCATTCTGAAAACACCCATCCCGTATTTCGATTACAAACATGCACATCTCTGAATTAATCAACCCAATATTAAGTCCCAAAATGACTTTTTTTGATTCAATCTTTACCATTGATTTAAAGAATAGCAACCAAAACCATCTACAGCTTCCAATACCCTTGCGAATAGTCGCACAATAACATTAACCCCAAACATTCGCATACCACAACAAAACGCGCAATACGCTATTATTAAACGTTTATAACCCAAACCACCTTCATTAATACCAAAAACACACTTTTTATACATAAAAGCATCATTTCACCTATCAATAAAGACCTCTTTGGAACATTAAAAGCATCTGAACATCCACCAATAAATGCAACATAAAAATAACAACAGCTTACATCAAACCCAGTTGAACCTGAAGAAATAAATGGATCACAAAAACAGGAAAAACATGACCTGGTCCCTTAAAAACACCCTCATCTCACACAACAATACGAAACACTTACAAATACTATCTGAAAGGTTAAGAAGATTAACATCAAGAGGAAGAATGATTCAAAAAATCATCTTGCAATAAACTACCCCCTGACCAATAATCAATCTTTCAATCACAATACATCAAAACCGGAAATAATTCATAAAAAACAACAACCGATTAGCTCTTCACTCAAAAACCCAAACTACCTCAAAACAGCTAAAACCCTCACTATACTTGCTTTCTGCGTTTTATTCGCCGGAACAGCGAAACACTAATACACAACCCTTCTTCCTGTATTTTTTTCTTGCAACTTCTACTCTTTGGAACATACCCCGCCATTTACATAAATCAAATTCATGAAAGGTTACGTAAGAAATACACACAAACTCTAAAACCTCTATAAACCTATTTCTTTACCCTGTATCTGTAGACAATTATTAAATATCAATGAGGAATTACACCTCACAAATACATTGCATTTTTTGTCAAAAACAGCAACCAAACCTATTCTCAAGCTAATTCTATCATTCACTATTACCTCAAAGGAACAGCAACCAACATCACAGGTGCGAACAATATCACATTTTACAATAACATATTGCATGCGCACCACACTCAAATCAACAGAAACCATTAATAACCTTAAGAAAGAAGACGACAAACAAGGCATCTTCCCAAAATTCGTCCACAAACAACAAAGCCTCTCTCTTCAGCACCTCAAAACAGGTTAAATCACGTCCTATTTCATCCTTTTTCCTGCAATAATCTTCCAATATTCCTCGCACCATTGGACACCTGACACGCTTCTCCAAAATTGCGATAACTTTGAGCAGTTCCAATGGCACTTCCTCCTACTCCACTCCCATTACTAAAAAACTCCATAAGGTTTCAAAAGAAAACGGACTACTTATTTCGTAAGGCAATAAAACTAACTCAAAAAGTTCATGCCAATCTGATTCCGGAAGCAATCCTCGCCTCATGGTAAGAATTCACAACGAAAACACTCCTCTTCAAAACAGATTCGCTGAATAAAGGGAATTTGAATAATTTTCGACTCAAGCCGTGGAGACTCTTACCTTGTTCACCTTGTTATTTTACTGACATTTCCCATACGTGTATAACACCCTTAAAGCTTGCTTTGCAAGCTTTTTACCAACCGCGAATTTATCGAATTATACGAATTGCTTTTCGATGAAAAGCTCACATAAAACCACAAAGTGGTTTAAAATTCGTTTAATTCGTATAATTCGCGGTTAAAACAATAGCAAATACAATTTGCTCATAATCAACCAGTGTTTCCCTGGCATTCTTTGCCGACACTTAAAAATTTTAGTGCTTTACTACATCGAAAAAACGATCCTGA
>RHGE01000012.1 GCA_004296775.1 Marinilabiliaceae bacterium JC017 | reverse complement strand
TTGAGATTGTTCTTAGTGTCTTACGGGTGATATTGGTGTATTTATTGGCAAAATATTTTGGTGAGAAGTAAATCATCTTGATACTTTGTACTTGATACTTTTTACTTTTCTGGCTTGTCCAGGTTAGGTAAGTACAGGTTGTTTCAAATATTTCTATCTGTTTCAATGTATCTCCATTTATCTCTAAGTGTTTCCATCTATTTCTCTCCTCTATCCTCTCTTTATATTTCCATCTAATTTGAACAATATGTCGGCAAGGTGCATCCTAAGTACCTAATAATCTAACCTCTAATGGTCTAATGTCTAACAGTCTATTATCTAATCTCTAATAGTCTAAAAATCTATTATCAGATATTCGCCAGCCGGTTAAGCAACCGATCTGCCCCTAATAAGGTGCCAATGGCGAGGGATACCCAAATAAGTATCGATGGTATTTTGCCCATCCAGGAGAAGGTTGAGGTTAATGCTTTTTGGAAACTTTTCATTTCACTGTTGACGAAGAATGATTCCATAAAATGATTGAAGCCTTCCATATTGGTTGTGTCATAGAGTAGAGCTACTCCCGCCATAACAACAATAGCAACGATTATCCAAATGGTGTTTTCTTTGCTGATTACCGGGTTGATGGTGACGGGACGAGCCGACCAGTCTTGCAGCACACGGTCCATGGCTTTTTGCTTTATGGAAGCAGGTGCTTCCTCAGGCTCAAAGTCTTTGAACAGATCATGCATAAATAGTTCTTCTTCCGGTATATGTTTGTGACTTCGTTTCATGACGCGCAAATTACAAAATTGTATTCAATTCTTCTTTCAGTAAATGGTGAAGCTCTTCATACAAGTGTTTTCTACCCCTGTGAATTTTCACCTTGACATTTGATGCCGATAGCCCTGTTTGTGTGGCAATCTCCTCAATGGATAACTCCTTGTAATAATACATTATCATTAAAAAGGAGACATCTTCTTTCAAACGGTTAAGTGCCTTCTTTAATATCAGCTTGCGTTCTTTTACTTCCAGGCGGTTTAAATTTGCTTCTGTATTGTGCATTTCATATTGCAACACATCCTTTGAGTCCAGGTCGGAAGCGGCCGGTTTACGCACACGTAATTTGGATATGGCCGTATTGTGCACGATCCGGTAAAGCCAGGTCGAAAACTCCGAATCTCCTTTAAATTTATCCAGCGAACGATACGCTTTAAAAAAGGCGTCCTGAGCAATCTCTTCTGCATCTTCTTTGTGTTTCACAATGTTATAGGCTAATGAGTAAACCATGTTCTGGTACTTGTCAATGAGCTGGGCGTAAGCTGTTACTTCTCCCTGCCTGACCTTTTTTATAATGTGATTATCGTTGATCCGAACCATTGTATTGAATAAGACGCCCCGATGTTGCCGATGGTTACACAAAAAACAATTGAAAGTTACGTGTAGTTTTTTTTTTAGACAATAACGAAGCAGGGGAAAGATAACGCTAATTGGTTGCTTCCTTTTAATAAGGTAAAATCAACTGGTATAGAGAAATGTAAATGAATCGGGGTTAGTGTTCGTTATCAAAATGGTTGGCAATGTGTTGTCAGAGTTATTCGTGTATCTTTTGTTAAGCTATTATCTTACTGGGTTTCTACAAATATGAGTACTCTTCCGGCTTGTTCAGGTTAGGTGAGTTGTGGGTTAATGGTATTTGTAAAAAACTTACACCGGGTGAGGGGATTTGTTTTTTGCTTCGTTTTTGGGGCAATGTCCCATAAAAAAAGAGATCCCCATTAGAAGATAAGCTTAATAGATGGATTTATACTGGTAAAAAGAGGGAATATATTACGAACTCCAGCTGGTACGTACTGGCCTCTCAAAATGATTCACGGATAAAAAATAGCAGGCTACTGTTTGGTCATTCCTCGTGATTTTATTGGCAATTCAATGGGTCTTCTTCGTCTTTGCGTCGGGACAACTTCGGATCAACTCCGCTAACAGCGGAGTTGATCCGAAGTTGTCCCCTAGTTGGTACTTGGAAGGTACTTGTTTAACCCAATCACTGACCAGAACATTAACCCGTAACCATCCAATATATACCAACCGGAATAATTCTCTACATAAACTCAAAATTTCAAATAACCAGCTAAATAGTAATGATCCGAAGCGCGCGAGTCTATCAAATAAGCGGGCCGGTGCAGGCACGACGAAGATGAATGGGGGATTTCCGGCTTGTGGGTTAGAAAAAAATCTGTAGACAATTAGCAGTTTACAGTTAACAGTTAGCAGTTAACAATTAACAGTTATCAGTGAGTAGTGAGCAGTTGATTCAGATTAACTTCATTTTTGGGGTAATGCCAAAATGAAGTATGGTTTGGGACATCGTCCCAATAAACAATCATTAAATAGGATTAAATCGAATGAGATTAATGCTCCATTCTTGCTGCTTAAATTTGAATACTTTTCTGGTTTGTCCAGGTTAGTGTCTTACGGGTGATATTGGTGTATTTATTGGCAAAATATTTTGGCGAGCCGTAAATTATCTTGATACTTTGTACTTGATACTTTTTACTTTTCTGGCTTGTCCAGGTTAGGTAATGGGGGATGGTTTCAGCAGTATTTTAATGATGGCCGGATATGGCGAGCTGGGGCATAGCTTTTTTTCACGAAAAAGTTGGACAAAACAGTCATGGGAGACGATCTGTTCAAGCAAATAGTCATTAAAAAAGTTACTACTGGTGTAACCGGATTAATTTTAGTGGCGTCAAACGAAGTGAGCGCTCCAATAAAAGAGCAAAGAATAGAACATTAGTTCGTTAAAATTTTGTAAATGCTTGAATATATAAATCAGTCTAAAGTCTATTTTCTAAAATCTATTGTATTAGAGTAATAACAATTAAATAAATATATCATGGAAGACGTATTAGTACCTTTAATCGTATTTGGAAGTATTTCTACCATTATCATTATGCTTTCATACTATAAAAACCGTCGGATTGAGCGAACAGCATTAATCGCTTCCGGGAAAGAGGCTTCAATTTTCAATGAAGGCGATAAAAAACCGGCTGTTTATTCAGCCTTGAAATATGGAATTTTCCTTATTGCCGTCGCTATAGGCTTATTGATGGGGGATACCCTGGCTAAAAATACCAACCTGGATGAGGTGGTTGCCTACTTATCCATGGTGCTGGCTTTCGGCGGTGCCGCATTGTTACTCTACTATATTCTTCAGCGCCGAATAGATGCTGGAAAGTAAGGGGGTTTTAAGAAATAAAAAAGGGCTGTCTCTGTAGGCAGCCCTTTTTTAGTGTATGGAAATTCAAAATATTAATTCCGGATTTTGTGACCTTTCAAGGCATAGTATAAAATATACAAGAAACATGGAATACAAAGCCAATAAGCATTTTGGGCACCGTAGGTGTCTTTAAGGAAACCATAAGCGGTTGGAATCAAGGCACCACCCACAATAGCAATCACTAATAAAGAGGAGCCGGCTTTCGTGAACTTACCCAAATCGGTCATAGCCAGTGGCCATAGTGCCGGCCACATTAAGGAGCAACCCAACGCCATGAATAAAATGAACCAAATAGAAATAGCCGCAGGAGCGAAGACAACCATCAATGAACCAAAGATGGCGAGAATAGAACATATTCTAAGCGCTTTTGCCTGACTAATATATTTGGGAATAAAAGCAATCCCGCAGATATAACCGATAACCATACCGATAGGGGCTATCCATGCATACAGTTCAGCATTGGGAAGGTTAAGACTTTGTGCATAATCCACCAGGGTGCCCAGGGAAACAGTTTCAACACCTACATATAAAAACAGTGCCAGGCAGCCCAACAAAAGGTGTGGAAATTGCCAGATTGAAGTTTTATTAGCAGCGTAAGGACAATCCTCCGCACTATCAGCATCTTCGCCGGTTGCTTTTACCTCAGGTAGGGGAGATACCAAAGCCAATACGCCCAAAAGAATAAATACCCCAATGATGATGTAAAAAGGCAGCGTGATGTCGGTTAGTTGCACATCTTTAACACTTTTTCCGATCACTAATGATAGAAACAAGGGCGCGATGGGCCATGCAAGTTTGTTGGATATGCCCATGATGCTCATTCGCTTGGCGGCACTTTCCATAGGCCCAAGAATGGTAATGTAAGGATTCACCGAAGCCTGTAGAAAGGTGTTGCCCATGCCGCTTAGGAAGGAGGCAAACAGGAATAGTGGCAGGCTTTCCATTTGAGCCGATGGAATAAATAAATAGAAACCAACGGCAAACATCAGAAATGAAAGGGCCATTGTTTTTTTGTAACCAATTTTTCCGATTATAAGAGATGCCGGATACCCGAATATTAAAAATGCAGAGAATGTGGCTGCTAATACCAGGTAGGATTCTGTTGAGGAAACCTTAAGCGCTTTATTCAATAAAGGAATTAAGTAACTATTGATCCCCAGTGCAAAGCCAATTGCAAAGAACATTAATCCGATAATTACGATAGGAAAGAGATAGTTTTTCTCTTTGGTAATCGATATGGAATTTGCCATAAGAATAAAATTTTGATGTTATAATTGATGTTTCGGTTTTAGATTGTTTTTTCAAACAGAAACAAATATAGCATTTTTATCACTTTATCTGTCGAAACGTTATAAATGGGCTTTGACTTAAGGAAGAGTAAAGGAAAGTGGAAATAAAACGAAAGGCCGGGAGGTGTGGGAAGATGTTATGTGCCATGGAGGTCTTATGTCAACCCTAACGTAAAAGTGCCCCGGGTGCAATGCCGATAGGTGATTAAAGACCAATTAAAGCATAGCGCATTAAATGGTCATTTTAATCACTAATAGGTATTGTATTTTGGTGGTAGTGAAAAGGAATTTTCTGGTAAACAATCAGCGTTTATTTAGTGTCTTATCAATAATGATTGTGTATTTTTTGGCAGAATATTGCAATGTCGGTCATGCAAATATCTTGATACTTGATACTCATATCTGGGTACTTTTCTGGCTTGTCCAGGTTAGGCCTTAACAGCCAGTGGAACGTTTAATCCAGATCTTTTGTCGCACATGCTCCACCACTTGTTCATCTTTGTATGTTTGCCACATATTTCTGATTTCAGGATTGATGGTTCGAATGGCTCCCATAAATTGTGTGATGGGATCATTCTTTCTCAGAGCTTGTACCAGCTTTTGGGATATATCCTTGTTTTCCTGTTCCAGCGCAAAGTCCATCATTAAATTATGCAGTTCCCGCGACGACATTTTCTTTATTTGCATGTATGCTTCGGGATTTTGATCAACTTCTGTATAAAGTGTTTCATTGCGGTCATCTTCAAAATCCATGAAATCATCAAACTCAGGAATGGCTACTATTTTTCCACTTTGCTTGTGTATATATACAAAATAGCCGGTCTCTAACAGGTTTGCCACTTTTTGAATGTCTTTAAGAGATACATGCACCATAACTTGTTAGTTTTAATGATTTGTAATGACAATATTTTCGCCAGAGCAGTAGGATTTATCCTATTTCCAATGCGCAAATAAAAATAACGAGTCGTCCGCACAAAATCAAATATGACAGGTGTTAGATTTATTGATGTTTGTCATATTTTCAATAGATCGTTAGATTTTAGATAATAGACATTGGACCGATTTACATTACTCTCATTCTTAAATCATTAATAACTTCATCTATTGCGCAAATACAAACAGTTTTTCAATTACTTACAAAAGTTTAACGAACTATTGATATTTTATAATAGGGCGGGTTCATCCTGGCGAAGGCTGTAAGCGCTTCAGGTGCGACTCCGTCTGGAGTCGAATATTTGTCCAATTGAAATTTCTATAAACATTGGATACCTCCGGCATCCCGCTATTCTGTATTTATAGTGTCAACATGCCGGATTTATTACAGACAGTGTATTTAAACTCCGAAGGAGTGCCTGTGTTACCATCACGTTAATAAAGAAGGCTGAAAGCCTGAATGTATTAAACAAACCGTTAGATTCTGATCTTAGGCTTATTTACCTCTGGTTTATATGTCGAATTACAAAGGCTTAACGACTTAATGATTACATCATAAACACCCATTTGGAACAAATATCATCCTACTTAACAGCCTCATCCCGGCGGGATGGCATGTTTAAGGACGAAAGTTGTGAGCGCTTCAGGTGCGACTCCGGCTGGAGTCGTATATATATCCAATTGAAATTTCTATAAACATTGGATATCTCCGGCATCCCGCTATTCTGTATTTGTAGTGTCAACATACCGGATTTATTACAGATAGCATGTTTAAACTCCGAAGGAGTGCCTGTAACAGCACAGGGTTTCAACCCTGTGTTACCATCACGTWAATAARGAAGGCTGAAAGCCTGAATGTRTTAAACAAACCGTTAGATTCCAGATCTTAGTTTTGTTTACCTCTGGTTCATATACCAAAAAGTAAATAGGGTTCGGGATAACGTCCCATTGAAATTATTGGTAAAGGACTGTAATCTATATGTCATCACAAGCATGTAAAGCCGTTATCTTGTCCTCAATTATGCCAGCAACCATAGAATATCTAACGGACTAACAATCTAATATCCTAATCCGGACAAGCCTGAAAAGTAAAAAATGAAAAGCATCGAGTACAGAGTATCAAGATGATTTACTGCTCGCCAAAATATTTTGCCAATAAATACACCAATATCACCTGTAAGACACTATGTTTTTTCAGGAGAAGCCTGAAAAAAGCCTCTTCGAGGGATGTTACTTAATGCTGATTGTTGTTCGAGATTGACATTGACAAGTGTGGTCTATTTCAATATGTTTCCATGTATTTCTATTTATTTCCCCCTCTAACCTTTCTATGTATTTCCATCCAATTTGAACAACATGTTGGTAAAAGTTGCGACCTAAGCGCCTAATACTATCTGATGGCGTTGATTTACTCAGAAGCGGATAGCTGATCTACATTTTCCGGGGTGTCTGTTTGTGTCACATTCAGGGGAATGGTAAACCAAACGGTGGTACCACAATTCTCTTTCGACTCAATCCATATTTTACCCTGGTGGTATTCCACAAACTCTTTGCAAAGGATTAGTCCCAGGCCGGTTCCTTTGGCTGTCTTCTTATTATCCAGGAAGTAAGTCTCTTTTTTCTTGAATAGCTCATCCAGCTCTTTCCCTGATACCCCCTTCCCTTGATCCTGTATGCCAATGATTGCTTGTTTATCTTCCAGGCGCGTAATAATGGTGATCACCGATTCTTCCGGTGAGAATTTAACGGCATTGGAGAGAAGGTTACGCAGAATGGTCCGCAGCATGTTTTCGTCCGCGTAAAGCTCGATGCATTCCGGGACGTTGCTGCCGAAACATATCTTCTTGGGGCGGGCCATAGTATTGAGCAGTTGGGTGGTTTGTTCCACCAATGGTTTCAGGGTGATTGCTTCCGGGTTATAGGCAATGCGGCCTCTTTGTGTGTTGGCCCAGTTGAGCAGGTTTTCCAGCAGGTGATAGGTAGAGGTGGAAGACTCCCGGGCAGCCCTCAGTAGTTTGCGGAAATCTCCCGGTTCATAATCCGGTAACTCCAGGTAGAGATCCATCAGCTCTTTTATCCCACCAACCGGCCCGCGCAGGTCATGGCCAATGATGGAGAGGATGCGGTCTTTTGCCTGGTTGCTGAGCTGTAACTCTTCGTTTATGGCAGCAATTTCATTTTTCTGTTGTTGCAATTGCTTTTGTGACTGTTTCAACTGGCGCCGCTGCCGGTTGATGAAATAACCTAATAACAGCACCACTCCCAGGACGCATGAAACCGCAAAGATGACCACCTCCTGGTTCTTCAGTTGTGCCATCTGCAGCAGATCCTCCTTCTGCATCAGGTCTATCTCCCGGTCTTTCTCCTGGGCTTTGTATTTCTCATTGAGTTCCAGTATCTCTTTTTGAATTTTGTTGTTGTTTAGGGAGTCACTGAAAACATGATAGAGATCCAGGTATTTCCTGCTTGAATCACTGTTGTGGGTTAAGATGTAGAGCTCAACTAAGTTATAGTAGTTAAAGACTTTTTGTTCAATATTATTTTGTGTATTTGCGAGAGCGAGGCTTTTATGAAGAAATTTCTTTGCATTTATAAGGTCATTACTTTGAAATGAAAGTCTGCCTAAGTTATTCAATAAACGAGATATTCCGATTGAGTCGTTTAATTTTGTTTTTATATCTAAGCTTTCAGTATAGTATTTTTTAGCAATTTTGAGGTTGTTTTTTAAATGATAATTACTGCCTAGATTGGCTGTAATAAGCGCTTTGTCTTTTTGTGATAATTGATATTGTTCATTTAAGTTTGTTAATATGACTGTTGAGCTATCTATTTGGTTTAGTTTTGAATAAGTGACAGCAAGATTTTTTAATGCATAAATTTCTCCAGATTCATATGACATTTTTTTTGCAATGAGGTAGGCTTTCTTGAATTTCTCTTTAGAAATAGTAAGTAAATTTGTTTTTAACGATACAATTCCAATGAAAATGTTCAATTTGCAAATTTTTGCACTATCTTTTAGAGCGTTATATATGGGAAGTGCTTTTTGAAAGGATTCTAAGGATTTTGTTAACTCATTTTGTTTGTTGTAGATCTTTCCAAAATATTCGTAACTAAGTGCGGTTCCTTCTTGAATTGCATTGTCTGAGTAATACGTTAGTGTTTTTTCTAGTGGTTGTAATGCTTTGTTCAAGTTTCGGGTAACAAGATATTTTCTTGCTTTAGCAAGTAAAACTATGTGTTTAAATTCTAAATTTTGTTTTGAGATATTGAGAAGCCTTCTAGCTTTTACATTTGCGCTGTCGTTAATTATAAATTTGCAAATGTCAATATGAAGGTTTAAAGCTTTTTTTGTTTCGCTATTAGTCTTTAGGGAGTCAAAATCGTTATAAAACTTAATTTCTGTTAGCGATTGAGCTATTAATTGAGAAGATGATGTGATAATTAAGAAAAAACAAATGCCAATTCTTATAATAGACAACAAGTGCGAATAATATGAATTGACATTTGGTAGTTTCATAATAAATTATTAATCTTCAATATCTTCATAGTCAAAGGCGATGCCTCCTGTGCCTTCAATACCTCGTAAACTTGCACCTTCTCGCTGCATACCGTTTTTCACATTCACTTTGGCCCCTCGCTCCAGCAAACCAACTTCATCGCGTTTGATGATGAACTCGAAGTGGAAAAGCTTGGTTTCACTGGAAGTGCCATTATAGGAAATAGTTAATGGACGATACAGAACATTGTCGGCTATTGCGCCATCGCCATTGTGTTTTGGGGTACTGTCGGCAGGTAAGTTAACCGCTGCTCTTACAAGGAAGGCCTCAATGCGGCCATTTGAATCTTTTAAGGTTTCTAAATTTACGTAGGGAACTAAGTTTTTCATGTTTTTCTATGTGTAGGTTTATGAATTTAGATGGCTATAAAAATGAGGATAATCCAATGATGCCAATTCTTTTTTAATGATTTGGTAATCTAATTAATGGAATTGGCATTTATTGATTTTCTCATTATTGATTACACTGGGATTTCTTCATATTGAACAGCGATACCCCCTTCGCCTTCAGTCCCACCTCCGCGGATGTTTAGGATTTCGGTATTTTCCAGTAGGGTATCGTTATTTTCGTTGATAAAAGCATCCAAGAGGGAGTTTTCAGTCTCTTTGGCTGGGGTTGGATTTACGTAAAGATTTAAGTTTTTCATAATTATTTGTGTATAGATTTTTTTCAAACCCCTAAAAGTATAAAAATGATATTAAGTGGTTCTGTTTTGTGTTGATTTTTTGATGAAATAATTCAATTCTTATTGTATTGCACCATTTTTTAGGGTTAACGAAAATGATACGATTTGTTTAATTAGGCGTGAATGCGGCTGTAGTGGCCGTTTTTAGCAGGTTTGGTGCTGTTGTGTATTGTGGTTAGGTGTTTTAGTGGTTTATTGATGAATCGTACCGTGTGTGTTGTGCCAAACCTGGGTAAAATTAGATTGGTGTAATGATGATAGCTGATAACGACCTGCCTTTAAACTCCGAAGGAGTGTCTGTAACAGCACAGGGTTTCAACCCTGTGTTGCTAATCACAGTAATAATGAAGGCTGAAGGCCTGATATGTATTAAATTCTAATTATAACAATGCCACACAAACACCCTTGCAGGGTTTAATTTACATACACCAATGGACATAGGGTTAAAACCCTATGCTAATACAAATGACCTTTCAGGCCAGAATACTGTAACGCTTAATTGTTCTGATTAATCTGGATTTCCTCAATAGGAGAAGGAATAGCGTACTTCTGTTGGTTTTGTATATCAAAATGACTTGGGTGTAATGCCGATAGATGATTAACGACCTGCTTTTAAACCCCCATCCCGGCGGGATGGCATGTTTATAGATAGAGGATGTATAATATATGTGCGACTCCGGCAGGAGTCGAATGTATGTCTTATTGCTACTGCTACAAACATTGGATACCTCCGGCATCCGGTAATTGCTGTTTTTATTTATAGTGCCAATACACCAACGCTCCATTTCCCCTTGCAACAGACATGGTCTTTAAACTCCGAAGAAGTGTCTGTAACAGGCACAGGGTTGCAACTTTTAACTCACATCCCAGCGGGATGGTATGTTTATAGATAAAGGATGTGCATAATATATGTACGACTCCAGCTGGAGTCGAATGTATGTCTTATTGCTACTGCTACAAACATTGGATACCTCCGGCATCCGGTAATTGCTGTTTTTATTTATAGTGCCAATACACCAACGCTCCATTTCCCCTTGCAACAGACATGGTCTTTAAACTCCGAAGGAGTGTCTGTAACAATACATGGTATCAATTTTAAACCCCCATCCCAGCAGGATGGCATGTTTATAGATAATGGATGTATAATATATGTGCGACTCCAGCCGGAGTCGAATGTATGTCTTATTGCTACTGCTACAAACATTGGATACCTCCGGCATCCGTTAATGCTGTTTTTATTTAAGAGCTAATACTCCAACGCTGTATTTACCCTTACAACAGACATGGTCTTTAAACTCCGAAGGAGTGTCTGTAACAGCACAGGGTTGAAACTTTGAACCCTCATCCCGGCGGGTTGGCATGTTTATAGATAGAGGATGTATAATATATGTGCGACTCCAGCCGGAGTCGAATGTATGTCTTATTGCTACTGCTACAAACATTGGATACCTCCGGCATCCGGTAATGCTGTTTTTATTTATAGTGCCAATACACCAACGCTGTATTTGTCCTTGCAACAGACATGGTCTTTAAACTCCGAAGGAGTGTCTGTAACAGCACAGGGTTTCAACCCTGTGTTGCTAATCACAGTAATAATGAAGGCTGAAGGCCTGATATGTATTAAATTCTATCATGACAATGTCACACAAACACCCTTGCAGGTTTAATTTATATACACCAATGGACATAGGGGTAAAACCCTATGCTTGTACAAATGACCTTCCAGGCCATTTTTGCATCCTTATTTATAAAAAGTCTAAATAAAGTTTGCAGAATATTTAAGCTTACTTAAATTTGTACGCAAAGAAGGTTAATTATGGTATCAGTATCGATAGAAGACTTTATTAAGAATATTTACCTCATAGGCAGGGAAGCCCAACAGTTGGTGACCAGCTCTTTATTAGCAGAGCGCTTGGGTATTTCCAATGCGGGGGTGACAGATATGGCCCGGAAGCTGGCAAAGAAAGGGCTGGTTGATTATCAGAAATACAAAGAATTGAAGCTGACGGCTGTGGGAGAGCAAATGGCGCTGGCTGTTATCCGGCGCCATCGGTTGTGGGAGCTTTTCCTGCACCGGGTGTTGGGGATGGATCTGCAGCAGGTGCATCTGGAAGCAGAGCGACTGGAGCACCAGGCATCCATGGAGCTGCTCAATGCCATTGATCACTACCTGGGACAGCCGCAGTTTGATCCGCATGGTGATCCCATTCCCGACAAAGAAGGGCGTATGCCGTCAACAAGTGCCGTCATGAAATTGTCAATTATGGAGGAGGGATGTAACGGACGAATTGTCCGGCTGACCTATGCTGATCAGGAGTTCGCTGCGTTTTACGACCGTTATGGGATTCAGCTGGATAAAACAATTGATTTGGTGAAACGGTTTGTAATGGATGGTTCCTGTGAGATAAGGCTGGAGGATCAGATTATTGTGGTGACAAAAACCATTGCTGAGCAGATTTATTGCGTCATGGAAAAATAGATTATTGTAGGAGGATTAAAGGCTTTTAGACGCTTAGGAAGTAACTTTTACCAACATGTTGTTCAAATTGGATAGAAATATATAGAGAGGATAGAGGTCAGAAGTTAGAGGGGAGAAATAGATGGAAACACTTAGATATAAATGGAGATACGTTGAAACAGATAGAAATATTTTGAAACAACCTGTACTTTCCAAAGAACAATCTCAACTCCCAATTGATGAAAAATCTCTGCGTCTCAGCGCCTCCGCGGTGTATAATGAATCTTGTTAAAATAACAAACTAAAGGTAACATCCCTCGAAGAGGCTTTTTTTCAGGGTACTCCTAAAAAACATAGTATCTTATCAGTGATGTTCGTGTTTTTCCTGGCAAAATATTTTGGCTAGCAGTAAATCATCTTGATACTCTGTACTTGATACTTTTTATAGAAAGAATACTTTAAAATATAAAATATGGAATTTAATACTGTTTTAATGGCTTTTGGTCTGACCCTTTTTGCGGGTCTTTCTACAGGAATAGGCAGTGCCATGGCTTTTTTTGCTAAACGGACCAATACGCGTTTCTTGTCTTTGGCGCTCGGTTTTTCGGCCGGGGTGATGATTTATGTATCCTTTGTGGAGATTTTTTCCGAGGCAAAGAACACCATGGTGGAAGCCTATGGCAATGTGCCGGGAACCTGGTACACGGTGCTGGCCTTCTTTGGCGGGATGCTCTTTATTGCCTTAATAGATAAATTCATTCCGGAGGTGGAGAATCCGCATGAGGTACACTCTATTGAGGAGATGTCGGATGAGAAGCCACATAAGAAAAAGCTGATGCGGATGGGTGTTTTCACCGCCCTTGCCATTGGGATACACAACTTTCCGGAGGGCTTGGCCACCTTTACGGCAGCGTTGCAGGACCCTAACCTGGGTATTGCTATTGCAGTAGCCATTGCAATTCATAATATCCCGGAGGGCATTGCGGTATCGGTACCCATTTATTATGCTACCGGTAACCGGCGGAAAGCCTTTAGGTTAAGTTTTCTATCCGGTTTGTCGGAGCCTGTTGGTGCATTAATCGGTTACCTCATTCTAATGCCGTTCATGACACCCTTAACCTTTGGTGTTGTATTTGCCGGGGTGGCCGGTATCATGGTATTCATTAGTCTGGATGAGCTTTTGCCGGCGGCCCGTGAATATGGGGAGCACCATCTTTCGATTTATGGACTGGTTGGCGGAATGGCTTTGATGGCGGTTAGTTTATTGTTGTTCTTGTAGGGGTTGTCCAACACAGAGGCACAGAGACACGGAGTTTTTAACCTCGAATTAAACGAATTATGAGAATTTCTCCGGGTACGAATAAACTTTTGGGATAGAAGTCCAGGTTGTAAGGCGGAGGATATAAACACAGAGGCACGGAGTTATTTATAACCGTGAATTATACGAGTTTTATTGAACGCAGAGAAGCTGAAAAGGATTTCTAAGACTGGAACCTTATAATCAGTAAGCCGTGAAGCATTATGTACAAGTACGATATTGCGAGGCTATTGCTCCCTCCTTGCGTGCAGGGAGGGTTGGGGAGGGTACTATTGTAATCTTTGTTGAGAAGAAATATAAACACAGAGGCACGGAGACACGGAGTTATTTATAACCGTGAATTATACGAATTTTAGTGAACGCAGAGAAACTGAAAAGGATTTCTCAATCTGGAACCTTAAAATCAGTAAGCCGTGAAGCATTATATACAAGTACGATATTGCGAGGCTATTGCTCCCTCCTTGCGTGCAGGGAGGGTTGGGGAGGGTACCTTTTAAATCTTGGTTGATAAATATAAACACAGAGGCACGGAGACACGGAGTTATTTATAACCGTGAATTATACGAGTTTTATTGAACGCAGAGAAACTGAAAAGGATTTCTCAATCTGGAACCTTAAAATCAGTAAGCCGGGAAGCATTATGTACAAGTGCGATATTGCGAGGCTATTGCTCCCTCCTTGCGTGCAGGGAGGGTTGGGGAGGGTACTATTGTAATCTTTGTTGAGAAGAAATATAAACACAGAGGTGCGGAGACACGGAGTTTTTATAACCGCGAATTAAACGAATTATGCTAATTTCATTGGACAATACTGATTTGAAAATATAACCACTGTTGATTTGATATAATAACCTAATAATCTAACCTATGAAGCGAGTTATTTTGATTTCAATTGGCATCTTATTTATGCTTTCCCTGGTAAAGGGCCAGGGAACGGATGCCAATATTTTCGGGGATGTGAAATCGGAAGGTGAGCATCTGCCTTTTGTGAGTGTCTATCTCAAGGATACCAAATATGGAACTATGACGGATCATTCCGGGCATTACATGTTGGTGAACCTGCCGGAAGGTGAGCATGTACTCGTGGCCAGTCTGCTTGGTTATAAGCCGGTGGAGAAGCGCGTGGTTCTGAAGGCCGGTCAAACCCTGGAAGTGAATTTTGTGTTGGAAGAGAAGATGATGTCGCTGGATGATGTGGTGGTGACCGGTACCAAGACTTTTAAAAGAAAGACAGAGTCCCCGGTTATCGTGAATGTGCTGGAGGGGAAAACCCTGGATATGATACAGGCGGGAACCCTTTCGGAAGGGTTGAATTTTCAGCCGGGACTACGTATGGAGACCGATTGTCAGACCTGTAACTATTCCCAGTTGAGGATGAATGGCCTGGGGGGTGGCTATTCTCAAATACTGATTAACAGTCGGCCTGTGTTTAGTCCGCTCACCGGGTTGTATGGCCTGGAGCAGATTCCTTCCAATATGATTGAACGCATTGAGGTGGTACGCGGCGGCGGCTCGGCGCTTTACGGGGCCGGGGCCATTGGCGGTACGGTGAATGTGATCACCAAACTACCGGATTACAACAACTTCTCCGTGTCGAGGAATCATTCGGTGATAAACGGAGATGCCAATGATCACCTGCTGAATGGAAATGCATCGCTCATTACCGATCAGCGCAATGCGGGTTTAACCCTCTTTGCCTCCCACCGAAAGCGGGAATCGTACGATCACAACGAAGATGGTTTCAGTGAGCTGCCGGCCTTGAAGAATAACTCCTTTGGTTTTACCTCCTTTTTAATTCCTGCCCCCAATCAAAAGATTGAGTTTAATTTTTCCAGCTTGTACGAATACCGGCGTGGTGGCGATAGTGAAGAGAAGCCGGCATTTTTGGCGGAGCAATCAGAGGAGCGGACACACAATGTGCTGATGGGAGGTGTTGATTATGCCATTAATTTTAATCAGAACCGGTCTGCCCTGATAACTTATGTGTCGGGACAGAAAACGGACCGTGATCACTATACCGGGATCAAACCGGATAAAGGGACGCCGGCCTATGAAGAGCACATTAATAACCCACCTTATGGGGTGACTGAAAACGAGACATTTCAGGCGGGGGTGCAGTTGAATCATGTGGCCATGGAGTTTTCTTTTGGAAAGAATACTTTCACCGGGGGAACAGAGTGGAATTATGATCGGGTGAACGATGAGATTGAAGCTTATGAATATTTACTCGACCAGACCACCCGTAACCTGGGAGTGTTCCTGCAGAGTGACTGGGAATTGTCGCGTAGCGTTACCCTGCTGGCCGGATTGCGTGGTGACAAGCATAATTTTGTAGACAACCTGATTGTTAATCCGCGCTTATCGCTCTTATATAAAAATAACGGGCTCCAGCTACGCGGAAGCTGGTCCACCGGATTTCGTGCTCCTCAGGCTTTTGATGCCGACATGCACATCGCCTTTTCCGGGGGTGGCATTCAGCGTATTGTATTGGCCGAAGACCTTAAGGAAGAGCGGTCGCAAAGTTGGAGTGCCTCCCTGAACTATGATAAGCCGTCGGAAAAGTACATTTGGGGGGTCACACTGGAAGGTTTTTATACCACACTGGATGATGCTTTTGTGTTGGAAGAGGCAGGTGTGGACCCTTCTGGTAATTCCATCCTGGAGAAACGCAATGGTGGGGGATCAACCGTGAAGGGGATCACGTTTGAGTTAAGGGCTAACTACAATCGTCTGTTTCAGTTGGAGACCGGGTTGACCCTCCAAAAGAGTTTGTACGACGAGGCCGTCAAGTGGTCCGAAACCTTGGATGGTACAACAGATTACCTGCGCACTCCGGAGGATTACGGGTATTACACCTTAACCTATATGCCATCGGGCGGTTTTAAAGCCTCTCTTTCCGG
Source organism: Marinilabiliaceae bacterium JC017 (assembly GCA_004296775.1). GTDB lineage: Bacteria > Bacteroidota > Bacteroidia > Bacteroidales > Marinilabiliaceae > JC017. Next base: position 86,152 of record RHGE01000012.1, on the reverse strand, counting down.
CGTCTATACCGGTTCCATGCTGGTGCCGCATTACGGTTTGGCAGGGGATGCCGGTACACCCGAAACGGATGTGTTGTATAAATCGAGTCCTTTCTTTGAGAACAATGTCAAGGTGTCCTATACCTGGGACTTACGTAAACAGGGGCTGGGGTTAGAGCTGTTTGGCGGTGTGCAGAACATGTTTAACAGCTATCAGGATGATTTTGATTCGGGAAAAAACAGGGACAGTAACTATATTTACGGGCCGGCAAAACCACGTACGTTTTTTGTCGGGGTGAAACTACTGAGTTTATAAAATCATAACGTGTCAATGAGGAAAGCCGATCGTTTTAAAAAAGTTATTGCCTATTTTCAGGAATACATGCCCGTTGCAGAAACGGAGCTTCATTATACAAATCCATATGAATTGCTGGTGGCGGTTATCTTATCGGCCCAATGCACCGATAAGCGGGTCAACCTGCTGACACCGGCTATTTTCGAAAGCTTTCCCACGGCTGCCCACATGGCCCAAAGTACCCCGGAGGAGATTTATGAATATATTCGTTCCTGCAGTTATCCCAATAATAAGAGTAAGCATTTGGTGGGGATGGCCAGGATGCTCACCGAAGCGTTTGACGGGGAAGTGCCTTCTGATATTAAGGAGTTGCAAAAACTGCCGGGAGTGGGGCGGAAAACAGCCAACGTAATTGCCTCCGTGGTATTTGATAAGCCTGCCATGGCAGTCGATACACACGTGTTCCGGGTGGCTGCCCGCATTGGGTTAACCACCAACTCCAAAACGCCATTGGATACCGAGAAGCAATTGGTGAAATACATCCCGGAAGACTTATTGCCCATAGCCCATCACTGGCTCATTTTGCACGGACGATATGTGTGTATGGCCCGAAAACCCAAATGTCATCAATGTGGGTTGACGGAGATGTGCCGTTATTATGAGATGGGGATCAGTTAATAGTTAGCAGTTAACAGTTAGCAGTGATCAGTTAACAATGACCAGTTAGCAGTGATTAGTCAATAATGAATGGTTGTATGTTTTTGTATACAGTAAAAAGAGATGAGTTGGTAAGAGATTTAAGGTTTGAATTCATTAGTGTCCTAAATAATTATTGGTTAAAGCGAATAAAGTTAATATTTACAGTGGATTAAAGATGTTTGTTTTGAATGTGGGGGATTGATTGGGCATTCCGCCTTCAAAAAATAACGTTAAAAAATTTAACGGATTGGAATGTTAAGAAAGAAAATCTGTTTGAGCGGAGCGAGTTATTTTCTTTTAGTGGAAAGGAGTTGAATTTTAGTTATTTATTGTGAGCGGCGGCACTTTTTGTTTACTTTTTCTTGCTGTAGAGAAAAAGTAAAAGCCTGTGCGGCTTGAGCACATTGGTTAATACTAATTTATTTTGGGCAATACTGGTTTGAATTAGTTTCAGATCTGTTGTGTATGAGAATCAAGGGTTGAACCCGTTTGCAATAGCATTGTTCGAAGAAAACGTTCTCAATATTCTTGAATAAGAGTTGTGAACGGTGTTAACATATATCGGTTTCATCCCGAAAAAAGGTTGTAGCAGTGGTGCGAGAAGGTATTGTATCATGGAAAAAATTCCTCGCAAGGTTGCAAGAAGAACATTCACTACGGAAAAAGGTTGTCGCAAGGTTGCAAGAAGGAATTTCACTACGGAAAAAGGTTGTCGCAAGATTGCAAGAAGGAATTTCACTACGGAAAATGCTTGTCGCAAGATTGCGAGAAGGAATTTCACTGCGGAAAAAGCTTGTCGCCGTGGTGCAGGAGCAATTCATTCTGAACAAAGATGGCTGCAAGTATGCAGGAGGTGATTATGCATGACACAGCATCATGTTTTTCAGGAGAAGCCTGGAAAAAGCCTCTTCGAGGGATGTTATCTCAAGTTGATTGTTGTTCGAGATTGACAATGATAAGAGCTGGATATTTCAATCTGTTTCAATATATTTCTAAGTATTTCCAACTTTTTCCACCTGTTTCCATTTATTTTCCCTCCCTCTAACCTCTCTATATATTTCCATCCAATTTGAACAATATGTTGGTAAAAGTTGCAGCCTAAGCGCCTATTGGCTTTGTGCCCGAGCTATTTTGGAATATGTTGTATAGCTATTTGGGGTGACATCGAACAAGGCTCGCTAATGTTAAAAGCTATTTTGACTGGCGGTTTGGTTTACCGGCGACTGTTTTTTTCTTAAGGATTTGAGCGGTTTTGAAAAATTAAATATCATTGCGACAGTGTAATGTGATTATTTTAAAATGTATCTTTGCCGGCTAAGAAAATTAGGTTATGAAGTTTGAAGATTTTGGCATTGATCCGGAGATTGTTAAGAGTATACAAAAATTAGGATTTAAACGGCCAACCGATATACAATACAAATCCATTCCTCCCATTTTAAAAGGCGAGGATGTGTTAGCGATTGCCCAAACCGGTACAGGAAAGACCGCGGCGTTTGCCATACCGGTGTTGCATGTGCTTGGAAGAAAGAAAATAGCCAAACGGGCCGATGGTGTTAAGTGTATTGTGATGGTACCCACGCACGAATTGGCATCACAGATAACAGAGGTGTTTGAACAGATTGGAAAACACTCAGGACTGAAAAGTTATTGCATTTTTGGAGGCGTTAAGCAAGATCCTCAAATTGCCCGGTTAGAGAAAGGGGTGGATATCTTAGTCGCCACGCCTGGTAGAATGTTCGATTTGGTGAGCCAGGGACACTTGCGTCTCAATAGGGTGGAGATACTCATTCTCGACGAGGCCGACCATATGCTTGACCTGGGATTTTTGAAAGACATCCAGGATATGATGCGTTTCCTGCCTAAGAAGCGACAAACCTTGTTTTTCTCGGCTACCATCGATAAGAAAATTAAAAAGCTGGCCTATTCATTGGTTACTAAACCTATTCGTATTCAGATATCACCCAAAAATCCGGTGGCACGTAATGTTACCCATTCGGTAGCCTTTATCCAGATGGACGATAAACGTTTCTTTTTGGAACGGGTGGTGCAGGAAAATCCCGATAGTAAAATTTTGGTATTTGTGCGGACCAAAGTGCGTGCCGAGCGGGTTTGTAAAGCCATGGAGCGGGTGGGCATCAAGAGCATGACCATTCATAGCGACAAAAATCAGCAGGAGCGTTTTGATGCGTTGAATCAATTCCGGAAGAAGGAAGTGAAGATGTTAATCGCAACGGATGTTAGTGCCAGGGGCATTGATATTCCTAATGTGGATTACGTGGTGAACTACGACCTTCCCGAGCGGTCAGAAAACTATGTTCACCGGGTAGGAAGAACCGGACGTGGGACGCAGAAAGGTTTTGCTGTTTCCTTCTGCAGTGATGAAGAGAAAGAGGTTTTGAGTGAGATTGAGGAGTTTCTTGGAAAAGAGATTGAGGTGATGACGATTGATAAATCAGAATACGCTGATACACTCGATCTGACTCAGGAAAAAATAGGTGACTGGAAATCACTTTTACTGGAAGATGAAAAAGAGCAAAAGCAGGTGAAGCGAAAAAAGAAAAAAAAGAAGTAAGAATTAAACCAAAAATCCCGCTCATAAGTGATGAGCGGGATTTTTTATGAATTAAAGCCCTTAAATCTCTCCAACAGCTTTTTTATAAGTTGACAGTGAAGACTGATAGTATGCCTGGGCATCCAGCATGTTTCTATAGGCACTTTGCCAATAGAGCTGGGCATCCAGTACTTCAAGAATTGATGTTAAGCCTTCAATGTAACGGTCGGTCATCATCTCCAGGTTCTCTTCTGCCTTTTTTAAGGACTGTGTCGTAAGGGCCACCCGGTTAATGGCTTCATCCAGCTGGTATTTGGCACTTTTCACCTCCAACGTCACCTGGTTAACAAGCTCTTCTAACTGATAGGCTTCGGCATCCTTCAGATAGCGTTGCTCATTGACCTCGTCGCGTTTCTTACCCCATCGGACGATGGGGAAGGAAAGACCGGCTACCACCGTGGTGTTATACATCGGGTCGTTACCAGGCAATCGTGTGTTGGGAGCCCCCCAAACCGGAACGACACCGGCATAAACACTGGGCATATATTTGGCTCCTGTTAAAGCTGTTTTTGTCTCACGGATGTTTATCAACTCTTTTTGCGAAGCCAGTTCTGGTCGGCTTTCCAAAGCTGATTCAAGGGGATTGACAGTTGAATAGGTGGAAATATTTCCCAAGCTGGCATCCAGCTTAATGAAAGAGTCAACCGGTATACCCATCACCTTTTTTAGTTCCATGAGCGATATTTGATGATCGTCAGAAAATTTCATTTGGACCAGGGCGGCTTCATTTTGCCGCACTTCAACAAGAAGCAGGTCGCTGCGATTAACCAATTCCCCTTCTACTTTATCTTTTACCACTCTAACCAGGTTATCAATGACACCTCGGTAAGAGTCTGCCAGTTTAACCAGTTCTTCTCTATAGATGGCATTCCAGAAATAAAGCTCTGTTTGATAAAGCACGACATCTTCAATGGTAGCTTTGTTGTTTTTTGCCAGGTTAAGTTGAAAGTCTGTCATTTCATGCATCTTTCTCACGGTGCCGCCACTGTAAATATTCTGTATCAGTGAGGCATTCACGGAATATTGCGTGTTGTTACCTTCAAATTTCTGGTTGTTGAACTCCACCGTTATCGGCTCCTGCAGGTATTTAAAATCACCATTCACGTCAATTTGTGGATAGTAATCCTTTTTGCTGGCACTAACAGCCGATTCTGCTGCTCCCACTTGTTGCTCACGCTGTTTAATGGTGGGGTTGGTCTGCGTGGCGATTTCCCGGCACTGTTGCAGGTTTAACACTGTTTGAGCCTCCGAAAACAGGGTGCTCCCTATAAATAGCGTGAAAATATAGATTGTTCGTTTCATAGATCAGTAGTTTAGACGTTTAGTTGGCTGTTTTTTTAACCCTGAAAAACAGGACGTATAAAACCGGTATCACAATAATAGTTAATAGGGTGGCGGCAAAGAGTCCGCCCATTATTGTTGCTGCCATACCTCCAAACATGGGATCAGGTAAAAGCGGTAACATTCCCAGAATGGTTGTCCCTGCTGCCATGGATACCGGTATAACCCTTGACTTGGTTGCATTAATCACAGCGTTGTATTGGTCATGCCCCTGTTCTTGTTCCAGGTTAATCTGGTCAATCAAAACAATGGCATTTTTAATGACCATACCGATTAATCCCAGTAGCCCCAAGGTGGCAAAGAAGCCGTAGGGAGCACCTGATATGAGCAACGACAAGACAATACCTATCATCATCAACGGAACGGCCAGTAAAATGATAATTGGCTTTTTGTAATCGTTAAAGAGAATCGTCAGAATGAAAATGAACAGGATCAATGTCAGGGGAAAGTTTTTGGCAATGGCACTTTGGGTGATATCCTGGTAGTATTTCATTCCTTCGTAGCGCAAGCCATATCCCGGTGGTAGTTCTATCTGTTCGAGTTTTGGCAGAATCAAGGCTTCTAATTCTGGTATTTCTATGCCCCGGATAGGGTCGCATTGGGCAGCCAGGGCCCGTTCCCGGTTATACCTTCTGATCACACCATTTCGCCAGTCCAAAGTATGGCCTTCTGTTACCTGGTTTAAGGCGACCGCTTTGCCTGTCACACTAAAAACAGGATAGGTGCCGGCATTGTTGAAACTAAGGTTTTTGCGTTCACTATTAAATAGCAGGATAGGCATGAATTTATCACCTTCCCGATAGTTGCCCACCGGGATGCCATTGGAAAGCATCTTGAGGGATGAGGCCATGCCTTCTTTGGTGACACCGAGTAGTTGACCTTTCGATTGTGAGAAGTTGGGCTCCAGTACCAGTACTTTTTCTCCCCAGCTGTCGCGAATATTCACAGCCAGTGGCTCTTCCCGCATAATGGCTTTAGCTTCTTCGGTTAGTTCACGTAACACCTTGGGATCTGGTCCGGTGAAAGTAGCTTCGATAGAGGCATCGGGCACTGGGGACACCATAAAGCGTTGCATGATGGGCATGGCATCCGGGAAATTTGTCAGTATATGGTTTTCCAGCTCTTCCAAAACAGGTATTGCCTGATTGGGCTCGTAGGTCTCAATCAGAAAATTGGCAAAGTTGGATTTGGGACCGAAGCTGGCGGAGGCCAGGTAGTAACGCAATGGTGATTGACCGATGGTAATGGATACGTTTTTAACATCTTCCCGTGCAAGCAGGTATTCTTCAATTTTTTTTACATCATTTTCGGTTTTAATGATGTTGGTCCCTTCGGGTTCCCAGAGGTCTACCTTAAAGTATGGTTTGTCAATAGCGGGGAAGAAACTTCGCTCTACGAAACTAAACGCTACCATTGAAAGAAAAAAGAGTACCACCACGATACCTAAAGTGAGGTATTTGGCATCGATTACTTTTACAATGAAAGTGGTAAATTTCTTGTAAAAGGGGGTGTCATAGGGATCAGCTCCTTCACCTGATGAGGACTTTAAAAGGAATTCGCCAAAGACGGTGGTTTGTATAAGGGCAAAAATCCAGCTTAAAAACAGGGAAATGGCCAGAACAACAAAGAGCGGTTTAATTACTTCGGCGGCATTGGCTGGTGCCAGGTACAAGGGCAGAAAAGAGCCGATGGCAATAATGGTTGCCCCGAATAATCCCCATTGAGGTACCAGTGCGGCATCAATCAGCGCTTTCTTTTTAGGTACCCCTTTCTTGATCGACATCATGGCATTGTCCGTTACTACAATGGCATTATCAACCAGCATACCCATAGCAATGATAAAGGCAGCCAGTGAAGTTCGGTGTAGGGCTAGTCCAATGGGTAACATGACCACCATGGTACCAAGAATGCTGAATATAAGACTGGAACCAATCAGTACGCCTGCACGGACGCCCATGGCAAGCAGGATGATAAAAATGACAATGGAGACCGAGATGATCAGGTTGAGAATAAAATTATTATTGGCCTCGTCGGCTATTTTATCTTCAAAATAGATTCCTTGTATTTCGATGCCAATAGGAAGTAATTCATTGATGTCATCCAGCTTTTTTTGTACCAGCCCGCCTACTTCAACCACATTGGCGTCTAATGGTGTGGAAATACCCATGCCAATGGCGGGTAATCCATTCATGCGCATCATAACTCTGGGCGGATCAAGGTAGCCTTTTGTGATGAGTGCTATATCCCCCAGCTTAAATTGATTTTCATTGGCTGTTTGGATAATCACATTACGGATGTCATCAATATTCCTGAAATCTCCTTCAGCTTTAATTTTTATCTGGATGGTTTCAAGATGTACATCGCCGGTGTTGACCAGGCTGTTTTGGGCTTGCAGGGCTTGTGTTATTTGGTTTGGATGTATCCCCAGGTTGGATAATTTTTCAGTGGATATCTCCAGGTTGATAACTTCTTGTTGTTCGCCAAAAAGGTTAACCTTTGCTACGCCTTCAATGGGCACAAGGTTGGTCTTAACCTGGTTGGCGTAATCCCGTAATTCAGAATAAGAGAAGCCGGCATCGGCGGTGACGGCAAAATATAATCCGAAGACATCGCCAAAATCATCGTTGATGCCTATTTCAGAAGCACCAGGGGGTAATTTATCCTGGGCATATTTGACCTTGCGGCGCAATTCATCCCACAACTGCGGCATGTCGGCATTTTTGTAATGTTGATAAAGATTGACGAAAATCTTCGAGAATCCATAGTATGATTCAGACTTGATGAAGTCCACGCCGGGGGCGGCCTGTACTTCCCGCTCAATCACTTCGGTAATCAATTCCTCCACCTCTTCAGGCGTAGCTCCCGGGTAGGTAGTTGTTAACACAGCGGTCTTAATAACAAACGGGGCATCTTCTTTTTTACCCAGGGTAAAATAAGCACTCACACCCACTACTAAAATCAACGTTAGTAACAGGTGTACCACCTTTTTGTGTTCAAGGGCATATTTAGGAATATTCATAAGAATCTGTTTAAGGTTAGTTCAGGAACTTTATTTTCTGTCCATCCTGCAGGCGGGCAGCACCTGCTGTCACTAGTGTCTCACCGCGTTTTAATCCTCCGGTAATCCATATAAGATTGGATGAGAACATAGTGCCAACTGTAACTTCCCTTTTTGATGCAGTCATGGCTGTTTTGTCTACCACAAATACAAATTTTTTATCACTATCAGGTTGTTCAAATACAGCGGTTACAGGTACTGATATGGCAGCACTTTCTTCTTCGATGGTTGTTCCTTCCTCTTGCAGATTTACTTTCACTTTACAGGATACACCCGGTATTATTTTGTACTCTGAATCCGGGGAATTTTTGTGCTCTAAAACCAGTGTAATGGGGATACCGGCACTGCTTTCCGATTTTTTCCCTATTTCTTTAAAGTTGGCTTTAAAAGGAACGTCTTTGAAGATGTCAAAAAAGACGGTAAAATCTTTAAAATTTCGGAATTGAACCGCCAGGAGTTCGGGAACCGTGAACTTTACTTCTATGGCAGATAGATCCAGGAGACTTACAATGGTTTGTCCGGTGTGTATCCGCTCATAGTTTTCAACAAATTTTTGATCAATAAAAGCATTGAAAGGTGCTCTTAATTTAGTATCGACGAGGGCATTCTTAGCTGCCTTATAGGCGGCTTTGGCTTCCAGGTAGATGGCCAGCCGTTGGTCGTATTCATTTTTTGAGACCGATTGTTTGGCAAGCAGACGTTCATAGCGCTCTTTTTCTGCCCGGGTCTGAATGAAGCGGGCTTCCCTGGCTGTTAGATCCACACGAAAGTCTCTGGCATCAACTTCAGCAATCACTTGTCCTCTTTTGACCTGCATCCCTTCCACAGCGTTGAAATATGTCAATGGTCCTCCTACTCTAAATGCTAAATCAACAGATTTGAGTTCCTGTGTAATACCCGGAAATTCTGTATTAATCAGTTGCTGTATATCACCAACAACAATGGTTTTCACGGGTCTGATAATTTCTTTTTTCTCTTCCTTTTTTTTACATGCTAAATTCAGAAGGATTAGCGCCATAAGGCTAAATAACAGTCTTTTTCTCATGATTCAGATTTTTTGTGGTTGACTTTTGTGTCTGGTTGTATTCTTTCTTTTTTTAAAATGCTTCCATAACTCCGAAGTAAATGCCTTGATTCCCATCTACTCCCCAGGCATAATCCAGCCTCAAGTTGATATGTTTTTTTTTGGATAGCAGGAACCTGATTCCAGCGCCTGCACTGGGTAGGCAGTTGCGCTCAAACGCTTCTTGTTCCTCTTCATTGGTGTCATGTCCCCAAATGCGTCCTGATCCGGCAAATGCAACGGCGCCCCAGCGTTTATATAGTTGTGTGCGATATTCTACCTGACCTGCAATCATGTGTTTCCCTTTATATTTTCCGGCTTGATAACCGCGTAGTTTATTTCTTACTCCATAGGTTTGGTATCCGTCAAAAGGGACATCACCAGTAGCAAATCCTCCGGCCACATTCACTGCTATTAGCTGGTTATTCCCTGTTGGGAAGTAGAGGCGAAAATCATAATCTGTGTCAGTGTAATTGTTGTTGCTTCCCAGCCATTCTGTAAAAAACTTGGGACGTATGCTGGCGCTAATGCCTTTGGTAGGGTAATATGGATAGTTACGGGAATCATAGGAGAGGTTAAATCCAAAGCTGGAAATGAAATTGTCGTCGATGTCATTTTGTTGGAAGAAGTTGCGTGCAAAATTATTTTCTTCAATTGTGCCCTGGTCAAAACGATAATTAGTTTTTATTCCCGAATAGAGGATGCCCGCATAGAAATCTCCAATGATTTTACGGCTGTATTCACACACAAGAAAATATCTTAACTCAGAAAAAACCAGATTAACCGGGTCATCGTCAAGGTCGTATTCAAAATCATTGTTAACCCTTAAGGTGCCTGAGGTAACCGTTGCCCGGTTTTTGTCTTCATTCCAGAATAGTCTGGCAGAAGGGGCAAAGAAATAGCTGGAGTTGGTGCTGTATAATCCCATGAGAGACACCACCGAAGGAGGAGATGTGTCATCGTCCTGGTTTATTCTGAAGAAATACATGCTAAGGGCACCAAATCCTGTTTTCATTGCCGGATTATTGATGATGAGAGGGGCTACCACAAATGTACGAGAGGCTTCACTGAAAATCGTATCCTGGTCGTTGGTAATTGCTTTTGTTGAAAATGGGGTTGAAAATAAGAGGAACAGGGAGAAGAGTCTGTTAAGGTTTTTCATTTTAGCGAGAAGGTTTGTGGTTAAAGGGTTTTGAGTATTAATAATCTTGATTTATATAATTTATGAACTTTTGGTAGTTGAGATTGTCTGTTCTATTGTCTGTTGCGATTAAAGATAGATAATTATACCTTTTTAATCCAGAGGGATTTATCGTTCGAATAAAAAGAAATTGAATATATAAGGATTTAAAAGAGTTGAATAGTTTATACTATATAATGAATTGGGTGTCTGCTTGAGAGGTAGATTCTAAGTACCTTTTTTGTGATTGTTTCAACTTTTAGGGGATTGTTCAATGAATTAGTGAGTCCATTAAAGCGTATTGTTATTTTAATTAAACATTCGGATTATGAAGAAGCAGTTTTTAAGTCTGATTATTGTGAGTGCAATCTTTTCGTGTACTAACACAAAAAAACAAGCGGCTATTGAGCAGAAGCAGGAAATGGAGAGGTTTTATGAAAAGGTAAAAGAAATTCATCCTGAAATTTCTAAAGTGGGAGATGTGTCAACCTTGCTTTATATGGCCGGTGTCGATTTTATGCCTGAGTTGGTAAATGATCATGATAACTGGGAACTTTACAAAGAGGATGAACTTCTGGCGGCAGCTAACATGGGGCTCTATTTAGCCGATGGGCTCTATCAGGTAATATTCGAAAAGTCCAAAGATGCCTATATGAGTATCATGGCAGCAAAACAACTGGCACAGGAACTTGGTATAGCTGCGGTTTTTGATGAGATTATGGTAAAGCGATATGAAGAAGGTTCTACGCCGGATGCATCCGTATTAAAAAAATTTAGTGAAGCCTTATATCTGTCAAGTAAAAGTTTTAACGAGCAGGAACGGATGCAGGTTTTTGGGGCTGCTTTAATCGGTAATTACGTAGAAAAGCTTTTTATCTTGTTTCATAATATTTTTGATGGGCGAAATGATATCTCTGATGAAACCAAATTGCAGGTGCTGCGAAAAGTGATTGTGGTGACCGGAGAAGAGCTTGATCTGTTGCCTGGCCTGATCAACTTTGTTGAGAACTATAAGGATGAACAGGGTGATGGGTATTTATTAAGTGATTTAAGGGAGTTGGATGAATTACGTCAGTCCCTGGATTTTGAAGTAGAGGAATATGGGTTGACAGCCGATATGATTTTTAAAAATAATACCCTGATTGAGATGAAAGGAAAAATCATCCAGCTACGTGCTTTGTTAGCCACTGGTGGAAAACGCGGATAGGTAATTAGTCTTAAGGTATTTGTTTGCTGCATTCTTTTCGTAAATGCCTATTTGTTGTAGTTGCTTTTGAATACCCTTTTGAGGTCGTTTTTTACATAATAGGAGTATTTACAGAGAATTGTCCGTTAAGCTTTTGTAATTATCTGAAAGACAATTCGTGATTGTTTGGTGGTCGAAATTTTTATGGTTCTACAAATAAGCGAGATGTAAATCAGTCTAAGTTCTATTATCAAAATCTAACGATCTATTCAAAAGTAGGATCATCCCTTAATCAATTTCTGAATCAACTCACACATAAAAATAGAGTTCCCACGAAGTTTGTTTGTTGTCACTATTTAATTGAATCAACTTTTGAGTTACAATTTAACAGGCGTAAACCGAAAAGCCTATAAACAGAGTAGGTCGATTTAAAATTGCTACTGATGAATAAAAATGGAATTCTTTTAAGCAGTCAATTTGATAACTATTTGAAAATTGAAGGCGATCAAGCCTGGTATTTAAAAGAAGGAAACAGTGGTACCGGATATACCTGGAAATATCGTCCGGATAATTCCGGTGTGTATGAAATGGTAGAAGAGGATTTGTTGCATACTTCACCTCCTCCGGGAATGGTTGGTACTCCTTATTTGAAAGCATGGAAATTTAAAGGTGTACGACCAGGAAGAGGTTCTGTGTTATTCGAAAGTTATCCCCCTGGAAGTGCCCAGCCTGAACAAATAGAGAAGATCACGATTATAGTGAATTAAATCAGATTACATGAAAGGTTTGAAAGAGCTCATCCCGAATTGTTTTTGAGATCGGGATGTGCTTTTTTTCAACTAATATCATGTTTCCTTCAAAGCCAGTTATTCGGTTGATGTTTACGATAAAAGAACGATGAACCCTTTTAAATTGGTCTTGGGGTAGTTTCTGTTCAAAGTTTCTTAAAGTCGAAGCGTAGGTGAAATTGCCGGTAGTTGTGTAAAAGGTACTGTAGTTTCCATTGGCTTCGATCCATAGTATATCATTAAAATATACCCGTTCAAAATGATTTTTCTTTTTTAAGAAAAGGCAATTCTGTATGTGCGTTAATGAAGTATTGTTGATTTTGGGTTTTGGTAAATGGGTGCTGTTAGTTTTGGGATTGTATTTTAAAAAATTGCCCATGGCGATTTCTATTGTGAGTTCGAGCTGATTGTTATTCCATGGATAGTGCAAACATCCCGATGGATTTAATGTTTTTACTTTTTCCAATAATCCAGGAGCTTCTGATGAAATCAGAAAGAGGAAGGGTAACCCAAAACGACTATTTATTTGTTCGGTAAGGTATAAGTGATCTTTGTCTTCTTTGTTATTGGTGTCAATAAGAATGATATCAATGTTTATCTCTTGAAGGATTTTTATGGCATCTTCTGTTTCTTTTATTGGTCCCACAATTACATACCCTATTTTTCTTAAACGGTTAGTTAATTCAGCTTCAATAGGATTTGGTTCATGTATAATTAATATATGGGCTTTATGTGGCATTGGTTTGTTTTTTAGGTTTGTATTCCTATTTGTAATTTCTTTTTCCATTCTTCAAATTATTTTGCTTGTGATGGTCTATGAAATTTTCTTTTTTAAGATGAGGAAGGAATTTCCCTAATTATTAGGGGTCTAGGGCTTATTTATGTGTTTATCTGAATTGAAGGTTTTCATGCATTGGATCAGTTTGTGCTCAATTGTTAAGTTTTTAATACAAGTTATATGTTTATTTAGAGCAAATCAATAGACTGGGTTACTTTTGATTTTCTTTTTTAGATAGATTTGGGATGGTAGGTTAATTGGTTAATACATAGAGTATCTTGAGATAATGTATTGAGGGCTGTAAATTTTTGAAAAGATTTTCTAGGTGGTTTTTTGAATGTTACTTGCTGTTATTTTGAGGCTGAAATGTGCATCTTACCATGATATAATATGACAAGTAGTTTGAGGTGTTGATCTTGATTTGCGGATGTTACTAATTAGCGGAATTATCCTGGGGCTGTATTGTTTTGTTTTTTAATGGTTGTATGAAGGTTGATAATTAGCATCCTTCCATAGCTTTTGTGCAAGTTTTTTTACTGTCAAATACTAAGCCTGATAATAAAGAATGGGCTTAAATTAATTATTAGGTTGCTTTTTGATGATGTGGATTGTAGTAGCGATGGGTTTGGTAAATAATGCTATGTGAGGTGTGTTTGTTGTTAAAAAAGTGAGGATTACTTAAACAATAGTTCGTTAAACTTTTGTATGAAATTGAAAAACAGTTTGTATTTATCCAATAGACAAAGTTTTAAATGGGGTAAAAAATGAGAGTAATGTAAATCGGTCTAATGTCTATTAGCTAACGATCTATTATTAAAAGAAGAGTTGTTTTTTTATTGTGGAAGGATGAGGTTACCTTAATATCTTATCAGTGATATTTGTGTATTTATTGGCAAAATATTTTGGCGAGCAGTAAACCATCTTGATACTCTGTACTTGATACTTTTTACCTTGTCCTTTTTCCTTCTCTGGCATGTCCAGGTTAGGGTATTGAAAGAAAAGGGTGCCATTGGCACCCTTTAGTTAGATTTATTTTTTCTCTAAAATACCAACCCAGCCACCTCCAGGGGCAAGATTAATTTTTAGCTTAGTGTTTTTAGTTACAGTTTGTGACATTTTTTTATAGTCTGACGCGGAACGATGAGCATTTGCACCGTCTTGCCATAAGGTTAGCGTGTAACTGCCTTCTTCAAGGAAACTGAAATCAATGGTTAATTCCCTGGGATCCCAATCGGTCATTGCGCCAAGGAACCAGTTGTTACCTGATTTGCGGGCCATCAGGATATAGTCACCCACTTTGCCATCCAGTACCTTTGTGTCGTCCCAGACACTTGGGACGGGAGACAGGAATTCCATACATTCCGGCTCATTGTAGTAATGTGTTGGATTATCAGCAAGCATCTGCAGGGGGCTTTCATAAACAACATACATGGCCAGTTGGTGGCAACGTGTACCTTGCCCCATGGGCTTATCCCACACAGCCCGGAAGTTTTTTTTGGTCCCGTTGAGCATTGCGCCGGGGGTGAAATCCATCGGGCCGGCAACCATGCGGATGAAGGGCAGGGTAACGTTGTGTTCAGGCGTTTTTTTATCAGTCCATTTATTCTGTTCCATGCCAAATATTCCTTCCCTTGTAATCACATTTGGATAGGCTCTGCGTAATCCGGTTGGTTTATAGGCGCCGTGATAATTGACCAGTAATTTGTGTTCAGCGGCTTTTTTGGCGATTCGATGGTAATAGTTCACCATCCACTGATCATCACGTTGCATGAAATCTACTTTGATTCCTTTTACACTCCATTGTTCAAAAGCAGTCAATGCTTCATCCAGTTTATCATCCAGAGCTTTCCAGGTTACCCATAAGATAACATCAACATTTTTCTCTTTACCATATCGGATGATTTCATGAACATCCACCTCTTCTTTTATTTTTAATACATCTTCAAGGTGGTACCACCCTTCATCAAGAATAATGTATTCGATTCCATACTGAGATGCAAAATCAATGAAATACTTATATGTGGCAGTATTAACCCCGGCCTCAAAATCAACGCCTGAAATATTCAGGTTATTCCACCAGTCCCAGGCTACTTTTCCAGGTTTAATCCAGGATGGATCTTTAATTTGTAGGGGTTTGGACAGCTTGTAAATCAATTCAGAGGCCACTAATTCGGTGTCATTTTTACTTATAATGATCAATCGCCAGGGAAATACGCGTTTGCCGGAGGTTACTGCCAGGTAGTCGGCGTATTTAGTTACAACGACATCCCGATCACTCGTTTGGTTGGTTTCCAATGGATAGCCGGCAAATTTCCCGTTTAATCCAAAACCTTGTGCAGCGCCTTTTAAGAACATACCTGGATATTTTTCCAAATCTGCTTCTGAGATGTATACTTTATGACCATCTAATAAATCAACTAATGTACCTGTGGAGCAAAAGCGGTCAGGTGTAATATCTGACAGGTTTAGATAAGGGTACTGACGCTCCTGATGGGAATACATGCTTGTTTCTTCGGGAAACCAAATTTTGTAGTTCGCAGAGAAAAGAAAGGAGGCTTCTTCGCTAATAACTTTTACCTCTTTTTTGAAGTTGGTTTTCCAGCGATAGGCAGCACCTTCATTGTAGGCTCTTATTATTAACTGATATCCTTGTGAAAAGGAGAGAACCATTTCATTGCATTCATTTTTTATTTTGTTGTATTTCCTCGGTACAACAGGAGTGATCTCCTCGTAGAAACGAGAAGTTTTTACCTTTTTAATCCGTCCTTTATTTCCAAGAGTAATTCCATTGTCCAGTTTCATGGATATGGACGAGGGGGCAATAATTTCCTGGCCATTTAACCGGACTTGCCAACTGGTTGTTTTGTCTGAAGCGATGGTAACTTCTAACTTTTTGTCAGGGCTTGTTACCTTGTAATCCTTTGCTTGTAGTCCCAATGCACTGAAACTTAGTAGCAGGAGTGTAAAAAGTGTGTGTTTCATAAAATAGTTTTATAGCTATTTAATAGGTATTCTAATTGGGGAATAAAACTATGAGGATATTTTCGGAATATGAAGAGTGAAAATCTGATAATTGTTCAAAATGGTAGATTTTAATGGCAATCTAAGATAGAATGCATCATTCCGGACTTACTGAAATTATTGTAGAAAAGTTTCTCACAAAACTAATGCATAAAGGAAAGGAATCGTTTTTTTTGATAATTGTTTACGTATCGTGCAGAATGTTAGGGAATAAATTTTAGTTTTACAGCGCTAATATGTTGTTTGCGATGGTTCTTTAATTTAATTAAAGGTTCTTAAGTTTTCCATTATGCCATTGTGAACAGTTTTAAAATTAAAGGCTTTGGTTATCCAAAGCCTTTTGTATACATGATTTTAGGTGTTTTATTTGTAATATTCGTGTTCTTTTTGGCAGAATATTTTTGGTGAGCAGCAAATCATTTTGATACTTTGTACTTGATACTTTTTACTTTTCTGGCTTGTCCAGGTTAGGTTGTGTCAGGATGATACCTGAATACCTTTCCAAAAGGCAATGTAGTCTTTTATGTGGTTTGTTGCTGGTTTGGGATTATGGTATGTCCATGCCGCATTGCGGTTAATTTTATCAGCCACTTCAATATGAAAATATGAGGCAGTGCCTTTCCAGGGACATTCCGTGTGCTTTTTGCTGGGTAGAAAATGCTCCTTTTCAATGGAATCAGGAGGAAAATAGTGATTTCCTCCAACCACGATGGTGGCATCACTGCTGGCAATTACTGTTCCATTCCATGTTGCTTTCAAGTCAGTGTCTCTTTTTTATATGGCCCGCCACAACGAGTTGGTAAAGTAGGTGTGGGAGTCATAGAAATTAATATCTACCGAGAATCCTGATTTTTCTGCCAATTCAAGAATCATCTCTTCATCAAATTTCTGGGATAGTTCGGTGTAAATGGCCTCCCATTTTTTAAAGTGGATCGTTGTATTAAAAGCACCTATTTTTACCGATTGGGCCTTGTGTGATACCAAATAACTCTTGGCTTCCCCGGTAAGCGGATTATAACTTGGTTCATGCGAAAAGGAATCAATATTAAAATGGCCATCTAATTCACGATTGATGCGATGAAGCAGGTTCAGATTGAAATTTCGGGTGATGCCTTGGGAGTCGTTATAGGCCTTTCTGATTATTTTCGGCTCTTTTTTAAGGTCGAATCCAATGAAGAGCTTATCTCCTGTGGATAGATTTTTACGTATGTGTTTGAGAAACGCCAGACTCTCGGTGTGGGTGAAATTCCCGATTGTAGATCCCATGAAAAGGATAATTTTTGTTTTGTGGCTATGAAGGTTTAATTGATGCAGTATCTCAAAGAAATCGCCATGTGAGGGTGCTACCTTTAGTTGTGGATGGGCGATCTTCAGATCATTGGTTAATCCTTTCAGTTCGGCCTGGGAGATGTCGATGGGAATATAGTCAAACCACACTTTTTGTTTCATGAAGTGTTCTATCAAAATCTTGGTTTTGGACCCATCTCCGGGGCCCATTTCAATCAGGCTGAAGGTATCCTGGTGTTCTTGAAAAGCCGCCAGTATTTCTGATAAATGGTTTTCCAGGATTTCATATTCGCTCCTGGTGAGATAGTATTCCGGTAATGCCATTATTTGTCTGAAAATTTTACTCCCCATGGCATCATAAAAGTACTTTGATGAGATGTATTTGGGATCGTGTGTTAAGCCTTTTCTTATGTCTAAGGCAAATGAAGAGAGTGTTTTTGTTTGGGTCATAATTTGTTATTTTGATAGTCTGATTCCGTTAAATTGCCAGAAGAGGTGCGGATGGAAAAAATTGCGGTAACTTTTACGGCTGTGATTATTGACTGTGGCCACGGAGGCACCCCTCAATACTTTTTGATTAACCATGAATTTACCGTTGTATTCACCAATAGCACCTGTAGGTTTATTAAATCCCGGGTAGGGTAGGTAAGCACTTTCCGTCCACTCCCAGCGATCGCCCCAGCTAATGTGAATGCTGGCTACTTCCCATTCGAATTCTGTGGGAAGGCGGCATCCTTTCCATTGGGCAAAAGCAAAAGCCTCATAATAACTGATGTGAGTAAGCGGATCTGCTTCATTTATTATACGTAGTCCGGCCAGGGTGTATTGAAACCATTTGTTTCCTCTCTTTTGCCAGTATAGGGGGTGTTTAATGTGATTGTCATGTAACCATTTCCAGGCTTCATCATGCCAAAAGGAGAAGTTTGTATAGCCGCCGTCGTTAATAAACGCCAGGTATTCGCCATTTGATACCAGCTTTTCTCTGATTTCAAAAGCAGGAAGGTAGACCCGGTGGATCGGTTGTTCATTGTCATAACAAAAGCCGTTGCCCTGATACCCTATTTCATAAATGCCTGCTTCGAAAGGGATGAAAGAGGAATCACCGGCGTTGCCTTCTTCACACATAGCCCTTTCAGTGTAGACGGGATAAAGAGGATTGAGGCTAAATGTATACTTCAGATCTGAATAAAATAGCTCCTGATGCTGTTCTTCATGGTTGATGCCAATAAGTATCAGGTTGATGATGTCATGTGGCAGGAGCTTCGATTGGAGTAAAGCCTCCAGGTGGTTGTCCACATATAACCGGTATTTGTATACCTCTCCAACTGTGGGACGTGTAATACTACCACGCTGATTTCTGGCAATCCTTTCTCCGGTCCATTGGTAATAGCTGTTGAAAAGAAAGGGAAAGGCTTTGTTGTATAATTCATAGGAGGCATCGAATGGCTCCAGGATGAATGTCTCAAAAAACCAAGTCGTATGTGCCAGGTTCCATTTGGGCGGGCTGGTAAATTCAGCGGGTTGGGGAATATAGTCTTCAGTAAACAACGGTTGACACATCTTTACAGAGGCTTCCCGTGTATGACGAAAGTCCAGGAGTAACTCCTGTTGATAGGGTTTTACCGGCATAATGGTCAAATTGAAGTTCAGTCATTTTTTTTCAGTCTATGTATAACAGTATATTAATGACATTGTTGTATTAATGAATGAAATGGCTATAAGACCTATGTTTTTTCTGAAGTACCCTGAAAAAAAGCCTCTTCGAGGGATGTTGCCTTTAGTTTGTTGTTTTAACAAGATTCATTATACACCGCGGAGGCGCTGAGACGCAGAGGTTTTTCATCAATTGGGAGTTGAGATTGTTCTTTGGAAAGTACAGGTTGTTTCAAAATATTTCTATTTGTTTCAATGTATCTCCATTTATCTCTAAGTGTTTCCATCTATTTCTCTCCTCTCTCTATATTTCCATCCAATTTGAACAACATGTTGGTAAAAGTTGCATCCTTAGCATCTAAAAAAGGCCATCCTTTTGGGACAGCCTTTTTCTAGTTTATTTGAAGGAGTACCGTTGACTACAACAGCACATACTCAAAGGTGATAAAACCTTTTTCGCCGTCTTTGTAAAAATTAGTAAAGCGAAATTTAAAGGTTTTGCCTGCCTGGTTTTTGATGAAGTACATATTTGATTTTAACACCTGGTAAGTGATTGATCCTCCCTTAGTGGGATCTCCAACAGTTTTCTTCCAGTTGTAACCCAGCACATCCATGTCTTTACTGTATGAATTAGCGTCTACATCGTCGGCTGTTAAATCACTGAAAATTTGATTGTATTCCTTTTCATCAGCCACTTCCCCCGGTTCATGCTTGTAGGAGACAGTGTTGCCAAGACGGTTGGTTAACGCTCCGTTCACATTGTAAAAATAGATTTTTGGTCCCATGGGTATTTTTGCCGTGTAAGGAGTAAATACAATATCCCATTCATTGGTTAACGGAGGTTGGTGTGTTGCAATGCCCCCTTCTGAGAAATTGAACCAGGTCAGCGTTTTATTGCTGGCTGTTTTTTCAAGTGTGGTCTCTTTCACCTTGGCGTCGGCTTCCGTCAAATCTTTCCATTTTACCATGATACCTGCATCGCTTTTGGAAAAAGCAATTCTGGCGAAGGGTTTAATGGGTTGTTGTGACGGATCCTGTGAGGAGAAATCTTTCATGCCAACAATATATACTTCATTATCTGCCCATTTGCCAAAAGCAGTCTTAGCCGGATTACCCGATGGATCGTCAATCATCCATTCCGGCTTTTCGGGTAACGTGATCTCTTCATTAATATCCGACGACGTTGTTTTATAAACATGATACCCGATGGCCGAGTTAATGTAGATAGCATCTCCTGAGCCATCTGTTTGTATTGATAAATCCCAGGCATCCGCCGCAAAGGTTGTTACTGTTTTGCTGTTTAATTCAAAATACATTTGATTTTCATATACCGACTCGCCTAGTTGTACTGTGATTAAGTCACCAGGCGGGACAATAATTACCGGATCATCATCGCTTTCGCAAGCCGTGATGCCAATGATGGCGACTGCAATAATGCTAAGGATTTTAATTCTGCTTTTCATTTTTTTTAGTTTTTAAATAATTGATAGCTTAATTTAATGAAGTAAGAGCGGCCATATCCCACGGCAAAGCTGTTGCCTGATCCACCGCTGTGACCGCCTGCGCCGGAGTTTACACTGGTTTGATTCACATCCGTTACATCCAATAGATTCTTGACGCCTGCTACTAGCGAAAGTCTGTTTTTTATGAATGATCTGGACAGTGAAATATCCAGGGTGTGATAGGCATCCTGAGTTGTTTTTTTAACGGAATTGTCAGTGATATCGGTGATTCGAATTTGAGGGACGCTGCCGTTGTATTTATAATAGACAGAAAGGTCGAAGTACTTTTTTAAATACAAATTGAATGTTGAGCTGATATCTGTGTACCAGGAGTAATCGTTTTCAAAAGGGGTGTCTTCTTGCGTCTTTTGCCAGATACCGGTAGTGGTCCATCCGACAGAAAACGAATAGAGTGGATGGTGTCTGAATTTGAAATCACCACCAATGCCCTGGGTCCGCATCTCATTTATGTTGATATAGGTCCAGGTGCCATCAATGGCACCAATGGGCGCAAACTCTATTTTGTTGTGAATCTCATTATAAAAGGCCCGAAGCGTGAAGGCATACAGCACCTTTTCTTTTAAAATTTTATAATTCGAGTTGAAATTAAAATTATAAGAATCTTCGGCTTGCAGGTCTGGATTTCCCCGGATGTCGTGATTCGAATCTACAAACTGATGGTAGAGTTGTTTCAGATCAGGGGATTTAAAGCTTTTAGCAAACGATAACCTGGTTTGCCAATTGGTAGCCGGCGTGGCCAGTACGTTTAAACTATAGGTTAAGGGAGCATCATACCTGGAATTATGGATGACCCGCAGTCCCGGTTGTATTTGAAACGACTGCCATGGTTGGTAGTTCAGGTTTATAAAGCCGGCATAATCTGAGATGCTCTGTTCCTTATCTTCTATTCTTTCCCCAAATCCTTTTTCAAGATTAATGTCGTACCCCAATGAGGCGTTTAGTTTACTTTTGGCGTCCGTGGCATAAATCATGCGGGACGCAAATTGATCAAAACGGGTGGTATCGGATTTTGTATTGGTTTTTGATCCTTCGCGAAAATCAAGGAAATAGGTGTCGGAAACCCGGCGGTAGTAGTTATACGCCACCATGACATCCACTTTATATCGGTCTTTGATGAAATGGGAACCTTCCAATCGGCCATCGGCTCGCCGGGTATGGAAATAGCTGTCGAAAGCCTGGTCGTTATAAAATCCCATGGGTTCGCCCTTGGCGGTGAGTTTTTCATTGAAAAAGTTACCGGCTGCTTTCAGCTTCAGGTGTTTCCTGGTGTACATGTAATAGGAACCAACGTTATACTTGGTTTTCGGTTTCCATTTTTTCGACCGTGAAGTGGAATCCACATCGTCCCAGCCATTGAAATGATAACCCATACCAGAGAAGCCAAAGCCATGGTTGTTATTTTTGATTCTGAGAGAGGCATCCCCATTGATAATACCTACACTCTCCCCATAGGTGTTAACATTGCTTTCCAGCCCGTTCTTTTTCCTCTCTTTGGTGATGATGTTGATGGTGCCTGCCAAAGCGCCACTACCGTAGATGACTGACAATGGTCCTTCAATAAGTTCGATGTGATCCACATTGTTCATGTCAATCTGTGAAAGGTCAATGTTCCCGTCCATCCGGCCGGTTACGGGCACGCCATCGATCAATACTTTGACATATTGTCCCGGCAGCCCCTGCATTACGATTTTACCCCCCAGTTGAAGGTCTTGTTGCAGACGTATATTTGATTCTGTGGACAAGAGTTGGTAGAGATCGTTAGCCCCTCGACCTTTCTCTTTTTCTAAATCCAGCACATTGATTTTGTAGATGGATCTGTCTGACCGCACCGGTGCGGCATGGCCCGTTACCACCACATCTTCAATCCGGAATTGACAGGGTTGAAGTGAAACCTTATGTTGGCCAGCGCGGGTTATAGTGTCGTTGTAGGTTTGATAGCCCATGAAAGAGACGGTAAGCTGACCGGGGGAAGAGAAAGGCAGTACAACCTCGCCGTCATGATTGGAGGTGTCATATGCCATCTTTGAATTTGAAAAGGGGGTGATGCACACATGGGCCATCTCAACCGGTTTGTTTGTCTCCGCATCGACGATGGTTATTTTTATCTGTTCGGATGCCTGGGCATATATTAGCACGGGCAAAGCCAGTAATACAAATAAGGGTACTATAATTAGCTTGTTCATTAATGGATGTAATACGAATAGTTAACACTCTAGGTCACCTCTAAAAATTCATGTTTTACAGCCTCATCCTGCTTCTCAAAAGAGAGGGTGTAAAAGCTGTTTTAGAAGTTGCCTTTAATCAATAGACTTTTGCATATAGCTATTATTAGGGCGTTAAAACTTTTGAATTTCCCGATAGATAACTCAATATCTGGTGTCACATAAGAATCCTGTGTAAATCAGTCTCATGGTTATCATCAAAAATCTAACGATGTAGATATAGGACTAACATTAATTCCACTCTCAGCGCGATGCGTCGAAGGTATTAATAGTCATTTTTCTATATGAAAAAGTACCTGGTAGAAAAGAATTTTATGAAATAACAGGTGCGAAAGGAGGTGCCCGCAGTGAAGTGTTGGAAAAGATACCTTTCCTGGTAGTTGAAGAAAATGTTGGAAAGGCAATGGATTTAATGTTAACCGGGATAATTTCTTTTAAAGGATACCCGGTTGGCTGTTCAATGGGTGATTGAACGACATCATTAAAATGAACCGATGCCTCCTGGACTTTATTTACATAGTCAAATTCAATGGTTTTTTCCTGTTGCCCCAACTCATTGGCATACCTTCCTGCAGCTTCCTGGTTGAAGCTGTGCAGAAACATCATGGTGAAGATCATCACCAGGATGTATGGAATGATTTGAGCGGTTAATCCAATTAAAACCATTGATAATTTTTAAAAGTGTAAATATAATAAGATTGTGACACTCTGGTTTAATATGGCAAAAATTATTATGCCGCATGGATGAAAGACAGGGTGCTGCATCTTTGTATTCTGTTATGGATTTCTCTTATGGTAAAATCTCCAGCAGTGCCACATCGAAAATAACAATCGCATAGGGGCCAATCCGGCCTCCCGATCCCTTCTTGCCCCATCCCAATTCCGGTGGTACAAAAAAACGGTAACGACTACCTATACTCATCATCTCCAATCCCTCCCGGTAGCCTTCAATGACCTCGTCAAGCCTGAATTCAACCGGCACGCCATCTTTGTAACTGTCATCAAGGATTTTTCCACCCAGGAGCATCGCGCGCTGATGTACTTTTACGGTGTTGTTGGTTGATGGCTTAGGCCCCTGGGCTTCTTTAATGATTTCATATTGTAAGCCGGAGGCTGTTTCATGAATATTTGGTTTGCGATTGTTTTGATCCAGGAAATCTTCTGTTTTTTTTCGGTTCTGGCCTGCTGAGCCGCTGTTTTGTTTTTTACCGCCTTTTCGCCCCATGTTTCTTTTTTTGCAAAGGTAAAGTTTTCCTTGTTTTCAGGAGTCAGGTTATAAATAGCTCGATTCTTGAAAAACAATGTTAGAGATCTCAAAAAATGAGGAGAGTATTCCAATAAACCGTATAAGTAACACAGGAAGACTTGCAAGAAGCAATAGAATTCGTTTAAAAAGTAACAAGGAACGATGGGACAGGAGTAGCTGATGGGGGCATTATTCTTTGGGTTGTAGAAAAAAACTTTCAGGAGGTGTTATGATTTATTTTAATCCCTTTATCCGGTTGTCAGGAATTAGGTGTAAATTCCTGAGGAAAAAAGGAATCATGACATTAAACAAATCTCTTTCTTGTCCGTAGTACTTACAGAATTGCCGGAATACGTGGCATAAGTTTTGGTGTAGTAGTGTGGAACAATTAATTTTGACAAAATCATGAAAGAAGGGATAAAAGGGAAAGCTATGAAAACGAATTTTTACACAAAACTCTTATCTGTATCATCCGCTGTTATTGCAATAGCATTAGCATTTCAGCTATTTACCTATTCAGCTGTGCCAGGGAAAAACTTGGATGATGATGCGGTACCATCCAAAGGGCAATATGCAATTTTTTCGTTGGACATACCTTCTAGTATGAATTTTGCCGGTGAAACCGTGCCGCTTAACAGGACTGATGTACAAGAAAGTCTTGATCGTGAGTTGTTGGTTAATACTTACTGGCAATCACAAACCATTCTTTTTATCAAGCGGGCTAACCGCTATTTTCCCATTATAGAGCCAATATTGAAAGAACACGGTGTTCCCGATGATTTCAAGTATCTATCGCTTATTGAGAGTAGTTTTATGCCTCGAGCTAAATCACCAGCCGGAGCCGTTGGTTTGTGGCAGTTTATGAAAGCCACCGGCCGGGAATATGGTCTGGAGGTGTCAAAAGAAGTTGATGAGCGTTACCATGTTGAGAAGGCCACCCATGCAGCCTGTAAATTCCTTAAAAAGGCCTATAATCGTCATGGTAGCTGGACATTGGCTGCCGCCTCGTACAATGCAGGTCAATCAGGTATAAGCAATCAACTTAGTCGTCAAAAGACTGATAACTACTATGATTTGTTACTGGGAGAAGAAACCGGCCGTTACATCTACCGTATTCTTGCCATTAAAGAGATTCTTTCTTCGCCTGATAATTATGGTTTTCATGTGGCTCAGCAGGATAAGTACCCTCCGCATAAAACACATGATTTTGCCGTAAAAGGTGCTGTTAAAAGTTTTGCGGTATTTGCTGAAGAGCACCACATTTCTTACAAGGAGTTAAAAGACCTCAATCCATGGTTGCGTCAGAATTATCTGACCAATACACAAAATAAAACCTACATCATTAAATTGCCCGGTGAAGAAGTTGTTGTTTCGGATAACGAGGTGGTATCCGCTGATAGTATCGTGGTGGATCAACCTTAAGCTATTCTGCTTGTTCTGCTTCAGGTAGTGTAGAATTACTATCTTTGTGCGTTCATTATTACGGAAGAGGAGGCTATAATGTCAGCAGAGGTTACAGGAGCAACAGAGTTAAGTCAGGAAACAGAAAACATCAACGTTTACGGAGCACGGGTTCATAACCTGCAAAATATCGATATCACCATTCCGCGTGACCAATTGGTTGTTATCACCGGATTAAGCGGGAGCGGAAAATCATCATTGGCATTTGATACCATTTATGCCGAAGGGCAACGTCGATATGTTGAGACTTTTTCTGCTTATGCCCGCCAGTTTTTAGGTAACCTGGAACGGCCGGATGTGGATAAAATTACCGGTTTGAGCCCTGTTATTTCCATTGAACAGAAAACCACCAGTAAAAACCCACGCTCCACTGTCGGGACTACCACTGAAATCTATGATTTCCTTCGTCTGTTGTTTGCGCGTGCAGGAGAAGCATTCTCTTATGTGACGGGTGAAAAAATGGTGAAATACACCGATGAAAAAATACAGAACCTTATCCTTGAAAATTTTGATAAGCGTAAGGTTTATATCCTTGCTCCCTTGGTAAAAGGACGAAAAGGACACTACAAGGAGCTATTTGAGCAGATACGTAAAAAGGGTTTTCTGCATGTCAGGGTGGACGGTGAAATCCGGGAAGTGATGCATGGCATGAAGTTGGATCGGTATAAAAACCATTTCATAGAAATTGTAATTGACCGTCTGGCTGTCTCTTCCAGTGATACCAAACGACTGAAAGAATCGATTAAGCTCGCCATGCAACATGGTAAAGGGATCATGATGCTGGTTGATAAAGAGACCGAAGAGTCACGTTATTACAGCCGTCAGTTGATGTGTCCCACCTCGGGAATATCCTACAATGAACCGGCCCCCCACTCTTTCTCCTTTAATTCACCTCAGGGGGCCTGTCCAAAATGCAAAGGGCTGGGGATGATTGATGAGGTGGATTTTGAAAAAATTATTCCTGATGCCTCCATGAATATTAAGAGCGGGGGAATAGCGCCGTTAGGAAAGTATAAAAACACCCTTATATTCTGGCAACTGGAAGCCATTGGGGAGAAATATGGATTTAACCTTAAAACTCCCATAAAAGATATACCGGAGGATGGGCTTGAAGTGATCCTGCATGGCTCCAGTGAACCCATTACTTTGAAAAATACACCACTAGGTGTTAGTTCCAGTTATTTTCTGAGTTTTGAAGGTGTAATCAAATACATTGTTGATCAACAGGCAAACGAAACTTCGCAAAAAGCCCGCAAGTGGGCCAATCAGTTTATTCGTAACACCCAATGCCCGGAGTGTAAAGGGCAACGCCTAAATAAGGAAGCTCTTCATTTCAAAATTGATGGTAAGAACATTGCGGAAATATCCAACATGGATATGGGGTTGTTGCACGAATGGTTTCAGGGGCTGGAAGAGCGCTTAACGGATCGTCAGCGTACCATTGCCACTGAGGTGTTGAAAGAGATACGTAGCCGTTTAGGATTCCTGATGGATGTGGGTTTGGAATACCTGGCCCTCAACCGGAGTGCCATGACACTGTCCGGCGGTGAGAGTCAACGCATCCGGTTAGCCACCCAAATAGGTTCTCAGCTGGTGAATGTGCTTTATATTCTCGATGAGCCCAGTATTGGATTGCATCAACGGGATAATCACAAGCTGATTCATTCGTTAAAGCAGTTGCGAGATACCGGTAATTCAGTGTTGGTTGTGGAACATGACCGTGACATGATGATGGAAGCTGATTACATTGTGGACATGGGGCCTTATGCCGGTCGACATGGTGGTGAAGTGGTGGCACAAGGAACACCTGAACAACTGCTGAAGCAACAATCACTCACAGCCGATTATCTGAATAACAGGATCTCTATTCCGGTGCCTGAAAAGCGGCGTGCCGGGAATGGGAATTTCCTGACGATAAAAGGGGCCAGCGGGAATAATCTGAAAAATGTGGATGTCTCCTTCCCTTTAGGAAAGATGATTTGTGTCACCGGCGTTTCAGGGAGTGGCAAGTCAAGCCTGGTGAATGGTACCCTTTATCCCATATTGAATCAATATGTTTATCATGCGATTAAAGATCCGCTTCCGTATAAATCGGTGGAAGGCCTTGAATACCTGGATAAGGTAGTTGATGTTGATCAATCTCCATTGGGTCGTACACCCCGATCCAATCCGGCTACTTATACCAAGATGTTTGATGATATAAGAAAGCTGTTTGCTGAATTGCCAGAATCAAAAATACGGGCTTACAAACCAGGCCGTTTCTCCTTTAATGTGAAAGGCGGACGGTGTGAAACCTGTAAAGGTGGTGGTGCGCAGGTTATCGAGATGAATTTCCTTCCTGATGTGATGGTACAATGCCCCGACTGTGGAGGTAAGCGTTATAACCGGGAAACGTTGGAAGTACGCTTTAAAGGTAAATCCATCAGCGATGTTTTGAAACTGACCATTAATCAGGCAGTGGAGTTCTTCAGTAGCATACCGTCCATTTCACACAAGCTAAAAGTATTGCAGGAGGTGGGCCTTGGTTACATTCGTCTGGGACAGTCTTCCACGACACTGTCAGGGGGCGAAAGCCAGCGGGTTAAATTAGCTACAGAACTGGCTAAAAAGGACACGGGTAAAACCATTTATATTCTTGATGAACCTACCACGGGTTTGCACTTTGAGGATATCCGGGTACTCTTGGTTGTACTTAATCGATTGGTCGATAAAGGAAATACCGTAATTGTTATTGAGCACAACCTGGATGTGATTAAGGTAGCCGACCATATCATTGACATCGGCAAAGAAGGCGGTCGATTCGGGGGAGAGGTGATGTGTTGTGGAACGCCGGAAGAGGTGGCGCAGCATCCCGAAAGTTTCACGGCGCAGTTTTTAAGGGAAGAACTATAATGTTACCCGTAAATATGGTTGAAATAACCAGTGTCAAATGAATAGGGCAATAATCTGATCTTTGTATTTCCTCCATGCAAGCGTGCAAGTTGAAAGAACGCCTTGAGTTTTCCTCCATGCAGGCGTGCAAGTTGAAAAACCGCCTTGAGTTTTCTTCTATGCAGGCGTGCAAGTTGAAAAATCGCCTTGAGTTTTCCTCCATGCAGGTGTGCAAGTCGAAAAACCACCTTAGGTTTTCTTCCATGCAGGCGTGCAAATAGAAAAACCACCTTAGGTTTTCCTCCATGCAGGCGTGCAAATAGAAAAACCGCCTTGAGTTTTCCTTCATGCAGGCGTGTAAGTTGAAAAACCACCTTGAGTTTCTTTCATGCAGGCGTGCAAGTAGAAAAACCACCTTGATTTTTTCTTTATGCAGGTGTACAGGTTGAAAAAACGCCTTGATTTTTCTCCATGCAAACGATCAACTCGAAAAAACACCTTGCACTTTGTCTGTGCAGGTTTGTAAGTCGAAAATTCAAAATTAGAATTTGTCTTGAAGCGGGTGATGTCTAACAGTCAGGATTAAAAAATTTGTCACAACGCTGGAGGAGTAAAGAATTCGGGGTTAAAAAGGTGATGTCAATTTAAGTTACTAATTCTATCCATCAGATATAGTAGACTTCCTTATGGTATTCCAGTAAAATCCAAGCAATATCTTCGTGTTGGAGATAGTTGACAAGTTTTTTTCTTTTTGATGCCATGTTTAACGATAGTAGAAATCGATATAATATTTCATGGATGCAACTATCATATCAGTGAGGCTCCCGAAAGTTTCAGCACCTCTTTGGGTGAAATGCCTTTTATCTTCTTAAACATCTCGGCAAATTTCGAGAGGTTTTGATAGCCCATGTCATAACCCACTTCTGCTACCGAATAGTTTCCCGATTTAAGTCTTCTGAAGGCTTCATCCATTTTCGCATGTGTATGAAACTTATAAATGGACATATTGAAGAGCTGCTTGAAGTCACGTTTGAGTTTTGAAGCACTGATACCAAATTCTTCAGCCAGGCCATCAATGGTTATCTTTTGGCTGAAAATATTAAGCAGTCGTTTTTTGATCTTAAGTAAATTCTCGTAGTCGGTTATATGAAGGCCGGTAATCGTATGGTTTTCCTTTAGTTCCTGTAAGGTAGCTGACAGGCTTGAAAAGATTTCTATGGCCCGGGAAGTGATCATGGGAAGTTGATTAAAGCTCAGTTGTTGATAGTGAATAAGGTCGTTCAGGAGGCGTTCCAGCTCCCCGGGAAGGGCCGTGTGATAGGCCACCGATTCCATATCATCAAACAGGCCTTTGAGAATCTTTTGGGCATCGCCAAATAGAGTGGTCAACTGCGAAATTTTAAATTTGAACCCCACCCATTTGACATTTACCCCGGGAGAGAATTCTACCAGAATGGGGAACTGACCGTCGTATATAAAAACACCTTTGGAAGATTCCGCATCTACATGCACCGATTGATCCTTGAAGAATTGAGTGTATTTTCCTTCTTTGATGATGTTAATATGAATATAATCGGGGTCGCTATCGGGAGTGCGGTCGGTGATTACTTTCTTTTTTGTTTCCATTTCTGAGATGGTCATTTCCACTCCATCAGGAAGCGAGTAGGTAGTGAATTTTATTCGCACCGGACCGGTTTCCAACAGATAACTATTATCGGTTTGAGTACCGCCAAATTGTTGCAACAGGGTTTGCATATATTGCTGTGCATTGCCCTCCTGAAACTGAAGGTGTATAGGTGTTGTGTTTGACATGGGTATGGAGTTTGGATTTTGTAGTATAAAATTAGGCTGAATCATTTATTTAATCAAACAGGGAGGGATAAGTCGTATTTGACCTTTTTGGAGCATGGTATGACCTGAAACGGCTTAGTCATGAGGTAGGAAAGCTGAATCTTTGTAATGTAAAAATTAAACAACATTACCATTAAAAATTAAGAGTTATGAAAACATTAAAATCAATTTTCGTTGCAAGTCTGTTTGTTCTTGGATTGGGTTTCACTGCTTGTAGTGATGATGAAGAAGTAACACCAACCGGACCATCGGTGGTTGTGCCTGACGGCGTGGTAGAACTTGCACCAAATGCCACAAAAGATCTCACCTTCATTGTGAAAGCTCCTGGCGGATTTGCAAGTGCATCATTTGAAACCGCTGGTGGTACATTTGCCATTAATCTGCCCATTGAGGAGGGGGCCACATCAGGCGAAATAACCGGCATCTATACCGCAGGTGAAGAAACAGGTCCCGGGGCAGTCACACTAACAGTGACCGATAAAAACGGGAAAACAGCAACCGGTGCAATAGGTATTGAAATAAGCCTGGAAAACTAGTGCTAAGCCGATAAGCGAAGGAGGTGATAATCGGATAATATGGTATCGCACGAAGTGTTTCCTCTTTTACCTTTTATCTGCTTCCTTTTGACTTCTTTCTGATTAAAAAAACTATGAGTCGAATTGTATATGACTCTTAATATCTCAAGGCTGTTCTGCACTGCGCAGGATGGCCTTTTTTTGTTTATCAGATAGTGAGTTCTCTTTTTTATAATTGAGTGCTTGTGAATTAGATTTTTAGGAATGTTTAAATAAGAATTCGTAGTTTTATTATTCAAACCTTATGTCACAAACTTAAATTATTAACCAAACCTGCACCAATGATTTATAGAAGATCAAGCCTTAGCCAGAAACTACGCGTTCAATACTATTATAAGCCACAGGAAATAAGGCGCACTCATCCTATATTTTTACTAATAACCTTTAAGGGTTGTCGCACTATTAGCTCAAAGCAATGGTCCATTGAGCCAATCTCTTCATTTTTCTTCAAGCGGATAAGTTGAGTCGATTTGTAGAGGGGAAGGAGTTTGCGTGTTTAGCACCAGTTTCTCTCTTTTTCATCTCGGTATAGAGAGACTATCCTAATAAAGGGATGAGCACCAGATGGGAGTGTTTTTTTAACCTGAAAGGATTAAAACTTAGTTGGTAATCTTAAGATTATATCAAGAATTTAATTAACCTCTAAATTAATTTAACTATGAAAAAATCATTCAAACTTTTGGCGATTATGACCATAATAATTGGTTTTACGGCCTGTAATATCAAGCCTAGAAAAGAAGCTGATAAAACCCAAAAAGCTGAAACTATTGATGCTATAACTGAAAGGCCTTCTGATGCTGACTTGATGGCATTTAAAGTTTATCACCATATGCGTTACATGGTTATTACAGCAAAGCAAGCGGGAGGTACCAATAAACTATTACATACCAAAAAATTGCCTACTGAAGGAACAGATCCGGTTGTAACGCCTGCTTTGGATCATATTTATACAAAAGTGGTTGTTGATCTTACTGAAGGGCCAGTGACTGTAGAATACCCTGAAATTGATGAAGGACGTTATTACTCCATCCATATTACTGATCAGGAGCATTATACTATTTTCGATGAAATTCATCCGAAAGGGAAATATACCATTGTCCGTAAAGGGAGAGAAATGAAAGCCCCGGAAGGTGCTACTGTAATTGAGAGTCCAGGTGATTATCCACATCTTTTTATTAGAGTTCAGGTGAAAACAGAGGAAGATCTTATAAATGCACATGCCATTCAAGAAAAAATAAAATTGACTTCCGTTGGTAGTGAGGAGCTTATAATTGAGAATCCACTCAAACACACCCTTGAAACACATGATGTTTATCCACAGAATAAAGAACTTTTAGAATCAGCTGTCAATTTTAGTAAGGAAGACTATCTGCGGGTTAGTAAATATATTGGTATTGTGGCTCCAAAGTTTGGTGTAACCGGTAATGTAGGCATGTTTGGTCCCATCGATAGTAATGAACCCAATAGTAATGATGCCGAATATCGCGCTGCTGCAATTGTTGGGCATCTTGGTTTGCCATTGCATCATGCATTTTATCGACCATTCTTCGTCAATTGTAATGGAGAAGTACTAAAAGGTGATAAAACAGAAGTATACACATTGCCATACGAACCGGAAGGGTGTGGTTTATTTTGGTCGATTACCCGTTATAGTGCTCTGACAAGAAATACCATTCCTGGTAAGAATGATTTATTTAATGCCTATAACACAACACCAAATGAAAGTGGAAATATCACCATCACCTTTAGCGTGGAAGATCCCAAAGATGGCACCTATTGGATGCCAGTGAATGCCGGTGAACCTTATTATTTTGTAGCCAGGTATTACAAACCTGATGTTAATAATCTGCCTAAAGGACCTTGTGATTAATCACATACAAACAATACGGACCTGACAGGATTTCGAAACCTGTCGGTCTGTTTTGAAGGAATTTTATAAACATTAAACCTCAAATTATGAAACGACTATTTAAAAATATACTACTCGTGTGTATGATTGCATTAATAGCTTCATCATGCATGCAAAAAAAGCAGGAAGCAGAAGAGAAATGTTGTACAAAGGAATTTGAATACCTAGGCGGTTATCCTACCCAAGCAACCATACAAAAAGCCTATGACCAATTGGATGTTCAACGAGCCACTCAAGCTTATATCGAATTTATGCCTTTGGCTTCACAAAATGCGATTTTCGAAAGCCTGATTCATGAGTATGATCTGGTTTCCCCTGGTGATGTAGGAATATATATCGAGCCTGGAGCTGGTAAATCAGAAGCTATCGGACTTACCTATAATACCGAAAGCGTATATGCAACAGCCTACACAGATTTGTTGAAAGATGGCCCTACGGTTGTTGAAACACCGCCTAATGTATTGGGAATGGTAGATGATACATTTATGCGATTTATTACCGATTTGGGTAATGCAGGACCTGACAAAGGTAAGGGGGGCAAATACTTGTTATTGCCGCCAGGATATAAAGGTGAAATACCGGAAGGCTATTTTGTTTATGAATGTCCAACCTATCGTAATTGGGTGATGGTTCGCGGGTTCGTTCAAGATACAGGGACAGGAGAGGCAGCCATAGAGTATTACCGGGAAAATTTTAAAGCTTATCCCTTATCAACTGGGGTTCGTGAGGATGCCAGGTATTTGAGTCTTTCATATAAAGCTGGCAATTCCACTCATCCCCGTGATGTCAGCTACTATGACCTGTTAAATAAAGTTGTTCAATATGAACCAGTGTCTGCTTTCACAGCTTATGAGCTGGGACTTTTAAAAGCAATTGGTATTGAGAAAGGAAAAACATTTAATCCGAATGAACGAATGAAGAATATGTTGGCTGATGGTGTTAAAGTGGGGGATGCAATTGCCAAAACCAATGCCTATGCACATCGGGATAAAAGGGCCAGAATTTATTCGGATCGTAAATATGAAACCATTTTTATAGGTGGCAGTCATGAATTTATGGAAGGTGATGCTATGTTATTAGATGCCAGAACGCTGTTTCATTATGAAGCCATTGTGATTACACCGGCCATGGCACGTAAAATGGTAGGAGTTGGTTCGCAATATCTTTGTTGCTATCGTGATGCGGAAGCTGATTTTCTGATGGGTGACAATAACTACAAACTGCACCTGCCGTCAGGTATCCCAGCTAAGGATTTTTGGTCTGTTACAGTTTATCATCCCGATACCCGATCACTGCTCCAAAACGACCAGCCCAAACCAAGTGTGAGTACTTATGATGAGCCTGTGGTGAATGAAGATGGTTCCATTGATCTCTATTTTGGGCCGGATAAAGCACCTGAAGGATTTGAAAAGAACTGGGTGAAAACCATTCCGGGGGAAGGTTGGTTCCTGTATATCCGCCTGTATGGCCCACTTGAATCATTCTTTGATCAGACCTGGAAACCGGATGATATTGTAAAGTTGAACTAATCAATATTAATCTAACAGGTATTTCCTGTTAGGTTTAAAGCCTTATTTACTATGAAAAAATTTCAACTTCTTCTTGCTATCGTTCTCATGGGGCCACTGTTGATGGTTGCGCAAACGCCCGAATTAACATCTGAAAAAACAGAGACATCAGATCTAAAAACAGATCAATCAGAAGTGACCAATTCAAAACCAGATAATTTCTGGAGAAAACACAATGTGAAATTTGCAGCGGTGCCTATTATCAACTACGACCCATCCCTGGAATTAAATATGGCTGCACTGGCCAATGCCTTTTTCAGGGTGAATCCCACCGATACTATTTCTCCCTTGTCAATGGCCGGTGCCATGGTAGGATATACAACCAATGAAACCTGGTATTGGGCGCTCTATACTAAACTCTATTTTAATCAGGATAACTATCGTTTTACGTTAGGTTATGGTGATGCCTCCGTCAATTTTCAGTATTACGACGAAATAGGGGCAGGTTTTATCGATTTTAATACTTTGCATGACGCCTTGTTCATTGAATTACAGAGGAGGGTTTATAAACGTTGGTACCTGGGTTTAAAATTTGTTAGCCATCAAACTCTGACATCATTCGATGATGATGATGGGGAGTCGGGTGAACCTCAGAGGGAGAATATGACCAATTTGGGTATAGTAGTGTCACATGATACCCGTGATTTCATATATAACCCCCACAGTGGTGATTACCTGAATTTCAAAACCGGGCACTATCGGGATGCCTGGGGAGCTAAATATGAATACGATAAGTATGAATTTGATTTTACTAAATTCTTCGCTCTCAGTAAAAATGAGGTGATTGCAGCCCGGGCAACAGCTTTAGTTGCTACTGGTGATGTTCCGTTTGAGGGACAATATGTGGTCGGTCGTGACGATATCCGCGGGTATGCCGATGGAAAACACCGTGCTGACCAGGTATATAATATTCAAGGAGAATACCGCTGGAACTTTTACAAAAAGTGGGGTATGGTTGCCTTTGCAGGTATTGCTACGGCGGTAGACAATCCCAGTGAGATTAATTTTAAAGACTTGCTTCCTGGTGGAGGAGTTGGATTAAGATATATGGCCATCCCTTCGGAGAAAATCAACATTGGTATGGATGTAGCTGTTGGGCGGAATGACTGGGGCCTTTACTTCCGGATTGCGGAGACGTTTGGGGATAAGTAGCACTGAATTGTACAAGTGATTTAAACCAAATACTGCACTCATGAATAGAAATGTTTTTTTACTGATAATCAGTCTTGTGATGTTTCTGAATATTGCAAAATCACAAGAAAAGAACCATTCTACTTTCTCATTAGGATTTACAGAGGAGATACGGACTGATAACTGGATTGATGATTATTCGTTGGATTTAAGGGTTTTCAAAAATCTGGATAATGGTTTTGCCATTGGAGGTAAAGTGGGGACGGATTTTATAGATAAAGTAGATTTTGGATTGGCCCTCCGTAAAACCATTGTTAAAACCCTCTTTGTCTATGGAGATGGCGGCTATACCTTATGGGATGAAGATGGTTTTTTCGGTGAAGCAGGCATAGGAACTTATTTTCTGAAAGATAATCGACTTGGAATTACACTTGGTGCAAAGCACTACTTTGAACCGGCCTTAACAAGTATGGCGGTTGGATTTATTATCAATTTTTAAAGCTGTAATTGCTTTTATCATTGCCGACAACTTCAGCTGACAGATAAAAAAATGATAACTATGTGGCTTAAGTCATAAGATGTGAGGCTTAGTAATCAGTTGGCTAAGGCCAACTGCAATGTATGCAACTTGCTATGGTATTATAGATTAAAGTAAGAGCAATAATAAATAATGAGAATAAACATTGCCACCAGCTTCAGCTGATGGCAAGAATAGCCACTAGCTTTACCAAGCTAAGAATTTATAGCAAATGATTCTTTTTTAGAGTAAAAAAGATTAACTACTATATTTGGAATGGTTTAAAGAAACCATGTTTTTTTATTCAGTGAATACAAAATTTAACCTAAACCTCACTCTAATGAAGATTGCACGTACACTATCTATGTTGTTTGTTATTCTGATAGCCCATCAAACCTATGGTCAGTTTGCAGATACCACTCAGATAATTCCACAGCGAAAACAAATTAAATACCTCGATGTGCGTTTCGAAAACGGCGCCATGTTGAGTGATGATACCGAGTTTGGGGATCAAATTGTCAATAGTTCCTATTATAATGGATTTGATATACGTTTGGGATTCCGGAAAAGTGATCCTGATGATGTTTACAGTAATGTATACCGGCGTCCTTATCTGGGTGTTGGATTTTACTCTTCTACCTTTCACAATAATGATGTGGGGAGCCCTAATGCCCTCTATTTTTTCATGACCATGCCCTTTGCCTTTGAAAACAATAAGAAGTTGACATTCTCTTACACCGGCGCATTTGGCTTGTCTTATAATTTTAATCCTTATGATTCCATCAATAATCCCATCAATACCTTCATCGGATCCTACCGAAACTGTTATGTGCACCTGGGTTTGGTGATGAATTATAAGATTAGCGATCGGTGGGCGGTAAACGGAACGGTGGGATTTAAACATTTTTCCAATGGTGCTTTCAAATTACCTAATATGGGGATTAACCTCATTCCGGCGACGGTAGCTGTCAGTTACCGCCTGAATCCGAATGATGTGGTGCATCAGAGAACCTACCTGCCGGAATATATCAAGCATGGATTAGTGAATGTTACCTTTTCGGCAGGGAGTAAAAACTATGCCGTAGGAGATCAGAATTACCTGAAAACGGTCTTAGGTGTAAATTACCTGAGACAGGTCAATTACAAATACCGTATCGGACTGGGAATGGATTTCTTTTATTCGCCCCATGCTGACAAGCGTAATGACTCGGATAAAT
The DNA here is from genome assembly GCA_004296775.1 of Marinilabiliaceae bacterium JC017. GTDB lineage: Bacteria > Bacteroidota > Bacteroidia > Bacteroidales > Marinilabiliaceae > JC017. Next base: position 49,122 of record RHGE01000012.1, on the reverse strand, counting down.
CGGATTTTTCCAAATCGGTGTCCTATGCTTTGGTGGGTTCCTGGGAGTGGGTGATTAATAAAAATCTATATGTCCCCATTGGTATAGGGGCTTATTTGCACCGTAACGATGAAAATGGTGAAACCAGCACCATTTATGAGCGGGTGGGGCTTCGTTATCGTTTTGCCGATCACTACTGTGCAGGACTAACCATCAAGGCGCATAGCGGTACCGCCGACTTCTTTGAGTGGACCGTGGGGTATACCTTTCACCGTGACAAGAACAAGTATTAGGTGTCTTATCAGAAATATTCATGTTCTTTTTGGCAGAATATTTTTAAACGTCTCGATACTCTAATTTTTTGCTAATTCATAATCTCAGTTCGATTATTGCGCCCCACTAATTATATGAGATTGGCCAAGATGATGGGAAGCGGGGAGAGCCCGTCAAATAAGCGGGCCGGCGATGGCGCGACGAAAATGAATGCGGGAATTCTGGCCTGTGGGTTGGAAAAAATTCATCGAGGAGGTGGGAGGAAGCTTTTATTTGACTAGAGTTTTTTGCTTCGTTTTTGGGGCAATGCCAAAAATGAAGTAGGGTTTGGGACGAAGTCCCGATTAAAAAACATTAAATAGTATAAAATTGAATGAGGTTAATACTCAATTTTTACTACTTAAATCTAAGTACTTTTCAGGCTTGTCCAGGTTAGGAAAAAGTCATGTAAGTGTCTTATCAGTCATGTTTGTGTATATTTTGGCAGGCTATTGCAATCCCGGTTATGCAAAAACATTGATGCTTGATACTCATTTCTGTGTGTTTTTTGGCTTTTTGAAAATTTGATTTTTTACTAAGTAACTATCTTCAGAAAATTAACTTACTCCGTTCAAATGGATTTTTTTTAACGTTATTTTCTGAAGATAGAATTGCCAAACAATCTGTTATATATCTAACCTGGACAAGACAGAAAAGTAATCAGATAGGCGTGTCAAAAATTATAAATGAAAGGCTTCTCTTTGCTTTAACTAACTTATTGATTTTTACATAATACCGTTTTTTAAGTCTTGGTTCTTAAATTTCTTTACTAGTCTTGCCCGGTTTCTTTACTACAAATGCTTCATTTCTTTACTAGAAACGATTGGTTTCTTTACTACAAACCGAGCATTTCTTTACTAGAAATCGACTGTTTCTTTACTACAAACTAAAGGTTTCTTTACTAGAAATTTTAAGAGGCAAAAAAATACGTAATAAAGAAGGAATTGAAGGATAGAAAAACGGAGGTCAATTAAAAGAAAAACAACCTTTAAAGCTGTTGTATTTATTTTATTTCAGAATTGATTGGCTGAATTGCAGGATTAAAATAAGAATTTGCCAATTCTTTTAATCGGCATAGCCTCTTCGGGGGATGTTGCCTTTAGCTGATTGTTTTGGCCGCATAGACAACAATCAATTTGAACCACATGTTGGTAAAAGTTGCTCCCTAAGCGCCTAATAACAATATTAAATCGTTGTAACTATTACTGATGTTCATTACTTTATTTCGTTATTCAGGATATTGATCTATAGAATAAAAGAGATTGTTGTGTCTTCAGAAAGACAGATAAAGGATGCGTTATGTTGGTAAGTAACTGGTATGTGGTGTTGATTATTGAAATCTAAAAAATGGAATAAAATAAGTATCTTCCGCGCTAAAATATTTTAAAGTGAATTTTTTTCTGGCATATAGTTATTTGAAATATAGTCTTGTTGCAAGGCATGCGAAAGGATATGGGATTCATAGCCCGTTTATATTTGATTTGGTACGGGATACTATTTACGATACCAATTCATTTTATGCATTTGAGGAGATTGAGGCGTATCGGGAGCAATTACTTAAATCGAAAGAAAAGCTGGAGGTGATTGATTTAGGAGTGGGGAGTCATAAAATGGATAGGCACCATCGAAAAGTGGCCGATCTGGTGCGTATTTCTTCTATCAATAAAAAATACGGCGAACTGTTATTTAGATTGGTTTATCGTTTCAAACCTCAAACCATCTTAGAGTTGGGGACCTCTATCGGTATGTCCACTTTATATCTTAGTCTGCCTAACAAGAAAGCCGATGTGTTTTCCATTGAAGGATGTGAAAATACAGCACATTTTGCTGCGCAGAGCCTGGCTAAATTTGGCCTCTCTAATGTGCAACAAGTGGTAGGACGCTTTAGTGATGTATTGCCGGATATGGTGAGTAAGTTTGAAACCCTTGATTTTGTATATATCGACGGGCATCACGAACGAAAGGCTACCCTGGACTATTTTCAGCTGTGTTTACAGAAAGTGAATAATGATTCTATTTTTGTCTTTGATGATATTTATTGGTCACAGGGTATGAGTGAAGCATGGGAGATAATTAAAAATCATCCGCAAGTAACCGTTTCCATTGATCTGTTTCAATTGGGAATTGTCTTTTTTAAGAAGGAGTGTCAGAAACAGCATTTTATTGTGCGTTATTAGTAGAGATGTTGAACGGCAATGGATTGTTTGTTGTTTAACTGAATTTAGGGATGGTAATTTGATGGTTCCTTGATTTTAGTTCACCGGCAGGGATTGATTTATGTCTGGATTTTTATGATGCAGTAAAACTGCGGAGGTGTAATTAACCATAGTCAGGTGAAAGAAACGTGTAACGAATCATTATATTTGTTACTAATCAAAAAATGACGATGATGTCTTCCCGGGTTATTGAAATAACAGAGATTAAAAAGTACTATCAGGTAGGTAATCAGATAGTCAAAGCGCTTCAGGGCGTTTCGCTTAATATTGAACGTGGAGAATATGTGGCCATCATGGGACCATCTGGTTCCGGGAAATCTACTTTGATGAATATCATTGGGGCTTTGGATACGCCTACCGGCGGCCGATATATCCTGAATGGGACCAATGTGAGTCAGCTGTCGGATGATAAGCTGGCAGAAATTCGTAACAAAGAGATTGGGTTTGTGTTTCAGACATTCAATTTACTGCCCCGTTACACTGCTCTTGAAAATGTAATGCTACCCTTAATTTATGCAGGATACCTAAAAAGTGACCGCGTTAAAATGGGGCAGGAGGTATTGATTAATGTGGGACTTGAAGCGCGCATGACACATCGCCCTAATGAGTTGTCGGGTGGGCAGCGCCAACGAGTGGCAGTGGCGCGTGCGTTAATCAATAAACCATCCATTATTTTAGCGGATGAACCTACCGGAAATCTGGATTCCAAGACCTCCAATGATATTATGCGCCTTTTCGGTGAGATTCATGCCAAAGGGAACACTGTTATTTTAGTTACGCATGAAGAAGATATTGCCCTGCATGCCCATCGTATTGTTCGTTTAAGAGATGGCTTAATAGAGTCTGATTATATCAATGAGGAAGTGTTAAAAGTGGGCATTTGATAACGATGTAAATGATAATATGACCGGATAATGATCTGTTATTCCGGTTTTTTTAAACATTTCCGAAATCAACGTGTTTTGACTGCATACTATTAGGAATCGTTGTTTATTACATCGTTTGATGAGAAACATGAGGTAGAATTTAATAGCAATAATAAGTAGCGTTGAGTTTTTAGTTTTGGTTTCAATCGTGGAACAATAAAAAAGAGTAAGTAACCGTCAGTTGATATTTAGTACTTTGGTGAAAGAAGGACTGAAAATGCGGTAAGTTGAACAATCCATTATTTTCCAGCTTGGGGGGTTATAAATACAAAATAACATGAAGAAAAGTGTCGTATATACTAAAACAGGTGATAAAGGGAGTACAAGTTTAATTGGCGGAACCAGGGTGCCTAAGCATCATATTCGATTGGAGGCCTATGGAACAGTTGATGAACTGAACAGTTACCTGGGACTTATCAGATCTTATGATGTGGCCAAAGATGTGGTCGATAGTATTGTGGCCGCGCAAAATGAATTGTTTACCATTGGTGCTTATTTGGCTACCGATTCGTCGGTTTCAGACTTGAGGGACCGGATTAAATGTGATGAATCAAAAATTGAGTTTTTAGAAGGGGAAATGGACCGAATCGAAAATCAATTGCCTCCCCTCACCAGTTTTATCCTGCCAGGTGGCCATCCGGCAGTTGCACATTGTCATGTGGCTCGTACTATTTGCCGGCGAGCTGAGCGAAGGGTGTTGGAAATGGCCGAAACCTATGAGGTAAATAACTGGGTAGTGCGTTACCTAAATAGATTATCTGATTTTTTGTTTGTTTTATCGCGCCATTTGTCAAACTATTTTGCCGTTGATGAAATTCCATGGCAATCGGAGTTGTAAGAATTGATTTTTTTTTTAAATTCGCGCTTATAGAATGACGCAAAAACAAAATATTGTTAAAGTTAAATTGAGTTGTTATGTATTGGACACTCGAATTGGCATCTAGACTAGAAGATGCGCCATGGCCGGCCAGTAAAGACGAATTGATCGATTTTGCAATTCGTTCCGGGGCTCCGTTAGAAGTGATTGAAAATCTTCAAGAAATAGAAGATGAAGGTGAGGTTTTTGAGAGTATCGAAGATATCTGGCCTGATTATCCCAGTAAAGAGGATTTCTTTTTTAATGAGGATGAGTATTAATTAAAGAAAAAAGAAAGGGTCGTAAGACCCTTTTTTTTATGTCGTATGTTTTAAGCCTCGCAGCCGGGTTTGCAACCGTATCTCATTAGCTGTAGTTTCCTTGTAATACTATTTTATTCCTTTTTCTTCGGGGCTTTGGTCTTTATCTCCCCTATTTCAAAATCCTGGTAGATCGCTGTGGATTCTACTTTTTCAGGAAGTTTTACATGAATGAAAATATCCTCTTTTCTTTTAGGGCGGAAGGGCTCCAGCCATCTGAAACCTTTTAGTTTAACATCTTCATCCGGTAAAAAGAGAGGGGGATTCATATTACCATCAGGGGCTCCCCGCATAATCAGGTTCTCCACCTGACTGTTTTTCATGAAAATGGTGAGGTTACTGCTTTCTGCACGGTTTACCCCTATAACTAACTGCTTATCTTTAGGATGGTAAATGGTTTGCGCATTGCCATCCACATCTATTTTATAAAGATCATTGTTGCGGACATAGGCCATCATGTGCTTTCCCTTAATCTGGTTAAAAAACAATGTGTCTTCCGGTGCAATAATAAAAGCATCGTCAATCAGCTCCATCTTATCCAGATTTTGATTTTTTGTGTAGAGTTTAATCACATGGGCCGTCATTTGGTTACCCTGTGCCCAAATTACCGGATCATGGTAAAATGTATTGATAGAGTCTCTGAAATCATAAACCATCGAGTCACAACGTCCTTGCATATCGCGACGGAAAAACTTCACATTATGAAAGGCCTTGGCCATACGACTGGGGGTATTAGTGAGGGTATCGGTAACCGGATCGATGCGCAGGGTGTCTGCATGCATAAAAAGGGTATCGTTTTGGTATACTTGCAATAACATGGCTTTTTGGGTGGCAAACGCCCGTTTTGTTAACTCATTATAGAATCCATAGTCACCTTTAATGATAATATTGTTGGTGGTATCTTCCAGCTCCATATTATTAAAGACTTCCCCAATCCCTTTATTTCTTTTGTAATAAATGGTATCTCCCTTTAAAATTTGTTCCTTTCCCTGTACATAGCTGTTTTTCTTTAAAAGAGCAATGTCCTTTTTGGTGTCGTAATAACCGTCTTCGGAGTATATGACATTCTCATCACTGACGATATGAGTGGGGCCTAATATTTTAACCACTTCTGTAACGGTATGATATTTTAAGGTGTCGGAGTAGATGGTGTATTTGGGATTCTCCACCACCACGGAGTCTTTAAAGAATACTTCGTTAGCATTTGGGTAATAGTATCCCAGGTCGCTAATAAGCGTGTTTTGTTTGTTGACGATCTTTCCTCCCTCAAAATAATAAGCCACATCATTGGCCCGATCATAATCCAGGTATTCGGTGGTTAGCGTCACGTTTCCTTTCACCATGCGCACATTCTCCCTCACCTTGGCCAGGCTTTTACTGCCTTCATATTCCAGGTAATCGCCATATAAATGAATGGAATCATTCTGGATGATGTGAATGTTTTTATAAGCAATAACAAGATTGGAGTCGCTATACATGTATGCACTGTCGCAGTAGAGCAAAGTGTTTTGATGTCTTAGCCTTACATGTCCTATTAGTGTTTTAACATCTTTGGCTATTTTATCTTTGTGTTGAAGACTGTCAGCTTTTTCAATGAAAATTTTAGCCTTCTGCTTTTGTTTTTCCTGAGCAGAGAGCTGAATGCAATGTGTTGCTATGAAGAAAACTATTATGGTGGAAATAATGCGCATATAGAGCTTTTGAAAATTTGACTGCAAAATTGCTAAATATTGAGATAAAATAAAAAGGTTAAGGGCAGGGAGGTTACTTTCTGCTTTATATTTTGGGAAGGTGAGGAGTAAATGTTAAAAATTGTCTTCTTTGGATCCATCTAAAAAGGAGGTTGCTGTAGATTGATTTAAAAGATCATTAATCTCAACCACAGGAAAAGAGTAGGGGTGAAGTTTGTCATTTTGCAGGGCGTAGCTAAATCGTATGCCGGTTTCATTAATCACATTTTTGTCTGTTTGATAACTTACCTTGCACAGGTAATCCTCAGGGATCATTTTTACAAATGTTTTTCCATTACGGCAGAGGATAAAGTATCCGGCTTCTTTTCCCGTTGGTTTGTATGAATCAAGGTAGCCCTCGAGCGGGGCCTTTTCCATCTCTAATAAAAAGGATGTTTGTATTTCTGATTTGAAGATGGGTAAAATCCCCCCCTGGTTAGTTGATTTTAACACATAATTGTTGGATGATTTGTTTTTATACTCCAGCCAGATGTCGGTGCTGTCAATCAGGTTCGTTGCTTTTTGGTTAATGAAATCATATCCCCACCACTCTTTTTTGGTTTTTCGTGCTTTAATTGAATCAGGTTGTTGCCATTTTTCCCGAATGAATGGGGTGTGAGCTTCCATCTTGTTTTCGGGTAGTAAATAAAGGATTATCCGGGATTGGACGGGTTCTTTGGTGATGAAAATAGTATCGGTCTTTTTCAGTTTGTACATGGGGTATTTTAGGTGGGTTTTTAAGTAGCCATCGGCTTCCAGCGTAACGTTTAACCTGTACCCCTTCTGAAAGTTTAAAAGGAATTGTCCGTGGTAATTGGTGATGGATTGTTGTTGGTGTTTGTCCGATTCATCAATGTTACGTTGATAAAACGACGTGCAATACAGATCACAGCCAACCACCGGCGCTTTGGTTGCGGCATCGGCCACAATCCCCTGCCAGGAAATATTATACATTTCCCTGGAGCAGGAAAGGGTTATAATAAAAAGTGATAGCCCTATGCCTGCTCTGAAAAATGTTATCTTGAAGTTAGCATGCAGAAATCTCAAGTGATTTAGTTCTTAATCCACCCCTCATATCGAAAATCGCAGTTCACCCAGTTTTTATCAATGGTGATGTAAGTCTCGCCTTGTTTTGCTTTGATCCATTTATTTAACGCTTCTTGTCGTTTTTTGTTTTCCATCATGGATTGCAGGAGCTGGTAATCATCTCCAATATTAGCTTTGTGAGGCGCTGTTTTCTTTTTAAGTAACACCATTCTGTAGGTCTCTTTACCTTTTCTGTCATCCATCATTCTAAACGGAGCGGTCATCTCTCCTGGTTTCAGTCCTTGAATAGCTTTATTCATCTCTGCCGGGATGTCGGAGATTTCAAATTTGGATGAGCTGGTTTTGTGATTAACCATTAAGCCCCCATTGGATCTGGTGTCTTTATCCATGGAAAACCTTAAGGCAGCTTCATTAAAAGGCATTACGTCATCGTTTATTAATTTGGCAATGGTATCCAATCTGTTCTGGGATTCTTCCCTTGCATTTTGTGATATTTTTGGCCTGATGAGGATATGGCGTACGTTAATACGGTCTCCTTTACGGTCAATGAGCTGGATAATGTGGAAGCCAAATTCAGTCTCCACAATTTTAGATACTTTGTTTTTGTCCTGAAGGTTAAAAGCCACATTGGCAAATTCGGGTACATAGCTGGCGCGGGTGGCCCATCCCAGATCACCACCACGGCTGGCTGAACCGGGATCCTCGGAATACAATACGGCCAGTGTTGCAAAATCACGGCCTTCATTAATTTCGCGTTGAAATCCGCGTAGTTGCTTTTTAACCCGGTCAATCTCTTCTTGTTCTACTTTGGGATACACAACAATTTGTTGAAGCTCGTACTGTGTTGGTACCATGGGCAGACTATCTTGTGGGAGCCGGCGATAATATGCCTTGATTTCAGATGGTGTCACGGCCAGGTTCTGGGTGATTTCCATCTTCATTTGATCAGCCAACATCTGTTTTTGTACCATCTCCATCATGTCGCGTTTAATCTGGAGCATTGATTTGTTGAAATATTCCTCCATTTTGTCTTTATCCCCCAATTGCTGAATGATGTAGTTGATACGACCGTCAACCTGGTTGACCACTTGATTGTGGTTGACCTCAATACTGTCAAGGGCTGCCTGGTTGATCATCAGGCTTTGGATCAGGATTTCTTCAAATAGATAGCACTTCATGTCACCGGGAAAGGTAGCTCCCTCACTGAGTGCCTGTTCATATCGATGTTCAATGTCTGATTTCAAAATGGCGTTGTCACCAACTACAGCAATAACCTCGTCAATGACATTGGTCTGTGCCGTTAGTGATAGCGAAAAGAGTAAGTAAAAACTGAATACGAATAACTTCTGCATGCTGTTTTTTTTCGTAAAATTAATAGAATTTTATAATTTTCTGCTTCAATCCTTCTTCGTAGAGATCTGATTCCAACTTGTCAATGAATTCCAGTCTCTTTTTATTTAATAAAATGGCTTTAATCTTTTGTTCTACGAAATCAAGTGGCGCGGTATCGTTAATCAATTTATAGTCCTTAATTGCGATGAAATAGTGATACAAGGAATCGGATATTTCGTAATATTTACGGCTTTTCAGAACCCTTTCAGTATTAGTGATTGGTTTGGGCAGTTTCTTGTTTATCTGTTCAAAAGATTTCCAGTTATCAAAAAACACATCGTATTTTTTGGCATTCTGATAGCAATATGATTCCAGTTTAACCAAGTCTTCTGAATTATCAGAGCGGTACCACTTTTTTAGATCATCCAGATTAGGTGCCGTGTTGGACACAACAATGTAGAGCCCTTTAAAAATAGGTTCGTTCAGCTGGAAATTATCGATCATGTTATTGTAGTAGGTCTCTATTTCAGTACTTGTAATCAATGGCGAGTATTTTTGCTTCAATAATTTTTGCTGATAGTGATGCACCAATAACGAACGGCGATACTCCTCCAGTAATTGCTCCACATCTTTTTCCTCTGGCGGTAGGTTGAGTTCTGCTTTCTGAAGCATAAGCTCTGCCTTTATCCACCTGTTGATGTATTCCATGGCAAACGCCAGACTGTCTTGTTCAGAGAGGTTGTCTGGCGTGGCCCCGAATAATTTTCCCTTTGTCAGTGTTTTTTCTCCTACTTGTACCACAGGATCCGATAGCGGATCATGGTCAGTGGGATTACAACTGTTAAAAAACAGTAAACTTATTGTGAGGGTGAATACTAAACTGACAAAGCCAAATTTCATAAGTGTTTGTTTTTTTATGAACTGAATATTTCAAGGCCGGCAAAATTAAAGGTTTGTTGTTTCTATTGCAAAATCTTTAACTACCGGATGAAATTTATCTTTCAGCATTTCGATCCACTTCTCTTCCAAATGTTGTTGATAATCAGAAATGACTTGGCCTTTGGTATTGTTTAAAGGTATGATGAAAGGTTTTACAAATTTACCTGTATAAAACACATTTGAAAAGTCATGAGGATAGGTTAATGTCTCATTTGTTTTAATTTTCCAGAGAATTTTGTCATGCAGCGCTGTTGTGCCTTTTTTGAAAGTGTTTTTCTCACAAAATAGGTTGTTATTCATGTGTTGCAAGGAGTCACACGTGAGTTCGGGTGATTTTTTAACCAGTTTTTTTACTTTTTTCAATGTTTTTTTGTCACCACAATAATAGATGGTGCCTTCAAACGATTCTGTGGACAGGTACTTGTTCTTGTTTGCCTCGTAATAAGCGGTGAGTCCGAGAGAGTCTGAAGTAGCTTTGGTCCATATCTCTTTTTGGCTGATTTCAAAGATTAAAAGGCCATCGTGATATTCATTCATCAGGAATCTAAATTCCGGGTATTTCTCTTCAAGGTGTTGTTTTTCGTAGTCAAGAACAGTGGTTTCGATGAAGTGTTGATAGATTTTTTCTATTTGTACCGGGTTTGTTTGGTTGGTGTAATTTCTCTTGGATAGAAAGCGGGAAAAATCAGCCGTGGTGTATTGGTTGTGTGCAAATTCCATGAGAGGAAGGTTTTGTTGCTCCAGGTCATCAAGCACCTCGCGGTTTAATTCTGAGCTTTTGGCTAAATGGTCTTTGATGGTATTCGCATTGGCGGTAGATTCCGTAAAATGGTATTCGTCTTTTAGGCGTTTTACGGTGACGGTGGTGCCGCTCAGTGCTCTTTCATCATTTTGTATTTTTTGAAGGATTTCGTCTTTTATCTCTTCCAGGGGTTTGATGCCCCGATGGTTAATGCGGTAAATAATGTGCCAGCCAAAAGGCGTTTGGATGGGACTGCCAAATGAGTCGTTTGTAGTCAGAGAAAAGGCAGCATCGGAAAAAGCGGGCACCATACGGCCAAGGCCGAACCATGGGAGTTCACCACCCTTTACAGCACTGTTTTTATCATCGGAATATTGTTGGGCCAATGTTTTAAAATTTTCTCCGTCTTGAAGCCTTTGGTAAAGGCTGTTTATTTCATTTTTTGCTTTGTCTTTGATTTCCTGAGATGCATTTTGGGGAAATGCCTTCATGATGTGGGCTACCTTAACTTCTCCCCGGGCCGGACGTTTGTTGTGTACTTTCACAAGGTGGTAACCGAAACGGGTGCGGATAATTGGCGATACCTTTCCGGCAGGTGTGTTAAAGGCGGCAGATTCGAAAGAATAGACCATTTGAAAACCGGTGAAAAAACCCAGTCGGCCCTTGTTGGAGCGGGCTGACGGATCTTCCGAATAGGTTTGGGCTATTTGGGCAAAATCAGCGCCCTGCTGAATTTTTTGCCGGAGATCTCTGATTTTATTATAAGCTGTTAGGGTGTCTGCTGGTGTGGCATTGGGGCTAACCCTGATCAGGATATGACTGGCATCGACCTCCTGGTTTAATCTGGAGTAGGCTTCCTGTACCAGTTTGTCGGTTGTTTTCTTATCTGTCAGGTAGGGTTTGGCCAGTTCGTCCCGATAGTGGTTAAACTCATTGATAAAAGAGGGTAACGTGTCATAGCCTTCGGATATGGCGGCAGTTACTTTTAGTTTGTATTTGACAAAAAGGTCGAGGTATTCCTCTTTAGAGAGTGCTTTGTCGGTTTGACGGTTGTTTTTGTTATAAATGTATTCGAATTCGTCTGTTGTGTACTGTTGATCCCCGATGGTTAAAAGAGGTTGGTTGTTTTCCTGGGCAATCACCGGTGAGATAGTCAGTAGTAATAATAGAGATAAGTAGTGAAAGGTTTTTGGGAATTTCATTGTGTCTGTTTCTTTTGGTTTCTGAGTAATTTCAAAGTTAGTTAACGGGGGGTTAAAAGTAGTTATTGTGTGAGAAATGCGATTTCTGTAATAAATTTTAACATTTAATTCTCGTTCTGTGGCTGCTCTTGGATGATTTCTGGAGCTCTTTAGTGATTTCTGGAGCCCTTGAGTGATTTCTGAAGCCCTTGAGTCATTTCCCTGAGCTCTTGAATGGTTTTTTAATGTTCTTGAGTGATTTCTGAAGCTCTTGGATGATTTTCTGATGCGCTTGAGTCATTTTCCCGAGCCCTTGGATGCTTTTTTAGTGTTCTTGAGTGATTTCTGGAGCTCTTGGATGATTTTCTGGAGCTCTTGAGTCATTTTTCGGAGCTCTTGGATGCTTTTTTAGTGTTCTTGAGTGATTTCTGAAGCTCTTGGCTGATTTTTCGGAGCTCTTGAGTGTTTTTTCTTGCATCTCTTGATACTTAAAACTTGCCCTCTACTAATATCTAAGGATATTTCCGTCTTATCCAGGTTCGGTATACAATAGTTCGTTAAACTTTTGTGAGTAATTGAAAAAACAGTTTATATCCAATATATAAAGTGGTTAATGGTCTAAAAAAAGTGGGAAATGTAAATCAGTCTAATCTCTATTATCTAAATTCTAACAATCTATTTGGTATGATGACCTATGAAAAAAGCGGCCATCTCCTTTGAGACAGCCGCTTATATATTGTGTTAATCTAAATGATTATCTGGAGTAATTAGGTGCTTCCCGCGTGATGGTTACATCATGGGGGTGACTCTCTGAAATACCGGCATTGGTAATACGGGTAAATTTAGCTTTGTGTAAATCTTCAATGTTGGCCGCACCGCAATAGCCCATTCCGGCACGTAACCCACCCACCAATTGGTAAATGACTTCCAGTAGGGAGCCTTTGTAAGCCACTCGGGCTGCAATGCCTTCCGGTACCAGTTTTTTAATGTCATCTTCTACATCCTGGAAATAACGGTCTTTGGAGCCTTTTTGCATGGCTTCAAGGGATCCCATTCCACGGTATGATTTAAATTTACGACCGTTATAAATGATGGTTTCGCCCGGAGACTCTTCCACGCCGGCAAATAAACCGCCTGCCATAATGGAGTGGGCACCGGCAGCAATGGCTTTTACAATATCGCCTGAATAACGGATGCCTCCATCAGCAATCAGTGGGACACCGGTATTTTTTAGCGCGCTAGCCACATCATAAATAGCTGATAGCTGAGGTACGCCAACACCTGCAATTACCCGGGTGGTACAAATTGAGCCGGGGCCGATACCTACTTTTACGCCGTCAGCGCCTGCTTTCACAAGAGCCAGGGCGGCATCTGCCGTGGCAATGTTGCCCACAATGACCTCTAATTCGGGGTACAGTTCCTTGGTTTTTTTCAAGGTGTCCAGTACGCCCTGGCTGTGTCCGTGTGCAGTATCAATAACGATGGCATCCACATTGGCTTTTACCAAGGCATCAATGCGTTCAAAAGTGTTGAAAGTAACGCCTACTCCGGCGGCTACTCTTAACCGACCTTTGGCGTCTTTGCAGGCAAGGGGTTTGTCCTTGGCCTTGGTAATATCTTTATAGGTAACTAAACCTACCAGTTTATTGTCATTATCTACTACCGGTAGTTTTTCTATTTTATACTCCTGAAGAATGGCGGCCGCACTTTCAAGATCAGTGGTTTGATTGGTAGTCACCAGGTTTTCGCTGGTCATTACTTTATCGATCTTTTTGCCCATGTTGTGCTCGAAACGCAGGTCGCGGTTGGTAACGATGCCTTCCAGATATCCTCCTTGATCAACCACCGGAATACCGCCGATTTTGTACTCTTTCATGAGCTGAAGGGCGTCTTCTACCGTGCTGCCTTTAAGAATGGTAATGGGATCGTAGATCATGCCGTTTTCGGCGCGTTTCACAATCTCCACTTGTTTGGCCTGTTGTTCAATAGTCATGTTTTTGTGGATAACACCTATACCGCCTTCTCGTGCAATGGCAATAGCCAGGCGGGCTTCGGTAACAGTATCCATGGCGGCCGATACAATGGGGGTGTTTAGTTCAATGTTCCGGGTAAACCGGGTGGTCAATTTTACATCCCTTGGTAATACCTGGGAATAGGCAGGAATGAGCAAAACATCATCAAATGTCAATCCGTCTGATACAATTTTATCCTCAATAAATGACATGGAGTGTTGATTTTTGGAATTAAAAAAATTTTGGCAAAAATAATAAAAAATGGCATTTATAAAACTTTTTTTTCTCAGGGGTAGTTTTTTGGTGATAAACCTGCTGTTTTTGTGATGGTAATGGACTTTATAAAACAAGGACGGAGCGGGTGATGGGCTTTCTTTTTCTGTGTTCAAATGTATTCCGTGGGGAGTTTTAAAGAAAAATTTCAGTCAAATTAATGCCATAACTATTTTGTATTTTTGCGGCGCTAGAAATAAGATAATTTGTCAGGGGGACATATGGATATTTATCACCAGGTATTAAAAGAATATTGGGGTTACGACTCGTTTCGATCCCTGCAGCTCGATATCATTAAGTCGGCCGCTTCGGGACATGATACGCTGGGGTTGATGCCAACGGGGGGCGGTAAGTCTGTTACGTTTCAGGTCCCTGCACTGGCCCTGTCCGGGGTGTGTATTGTTGTTACACCGCTCATTGCCCTTATGAAAGATCAGGTAGCAAACCTGAAAAAACGGGGAGTAAAAGCCCTGGCCATTCATTCAGGGTTAACGGGCGACGAGATTAATATCGCCCTGGATAATTGTATTTTCGGCGATTATAAATTTCTTTACCTGTCACCCGAACGCCTGGGGACGGATTTGTTCAAAAGTAAACTCCAGCAAATGGAGGTGTGTCTTTTGGCTGTTGATGAGGCGCATTGTATCTCACAGTGGGGTTATGATTTTCGGCCTTCCTATTTAAAACTCGCCGAAGTGCGGGAACTGATTCCTGAGGTGCCGGTTTTGGCCTTAACAGCCACCGCCACCCCTGAAGTGGTGGACGACATTCAGACACAATTAAAGTTTAAGGAGAAACATGTTTTTCGAAAAAGTTTTGTGCGTGAAAACCTGGCTTATGTCGTGAGGTATGCAGAAGATAAAGAGAAACAGTTATTGAGAATACTAACGAATGTAAAAGGTAGTGGCATTGTCTATGTACGCAATCGGAAAAAGACCAAAGAATATGCTGCCTTTCTTTTAAAGAAAGGGATTAATGCCAGCTATTTCCATGCCGGATTGGATCAGAAACTCAAGGATCATCGCCAAAAGGCCTGGACGGAGGGGAGTATCCGAGTTATGGTTTGTACCAATGCTTTCGGAATGGGGATTGATAAACCCGATGTGCGAATTGTGGTACATATGGGGGCGCCTGACTCATTGGAAGGTTATTTTCAGGAAGCCGGGCGTGCCGGCAGGGATGGTCGAAAAGCATTTGCTGTGTTGCTGTGGTCCGACCACGATAAATCGTTGTTGCGAAGAAGTGTTGCCACTTCTTTTCCTGAACCCGATGTCATAAAAAGAGTTTATGAAGCTTTGGGAAATTTTTTCCAGTTAGCCGTTGGCAGTGGGGAAGGGATGGTGTATGATTTTGATATGGGTCGGTTTTGTGCCGGCTATAAGTTTAATATACTAACGGTATTTAATAGTCTTAAAATCCTGCAACGCGCCGGTTATATTGAGTTTACGGAAGAGCTGGAGTTGCCCTCCCGGGTGCACTTTGTTATGCAGCGCGAAGAGCTGTTTCGTTTTCAGGATAGAAATGAATCGTTCGATGGCTTTATCAAATTACTGCTGCGATCTTATACCGGTGTGTTTACCGAATATGTGGCCATTGATGAAGAACTACTGGCCTCGCGTTTGCAAAAAGAGAAAAGGGATATTTATAATTATCTCAATCGGATGGATCATTTGCGGGTGATCAGGTACATCCCCCGGAAGAAAACACCATTGGTTGTTTATACCAGCCGGCGGGAAGAAATACGCCATCTGATTCTTGGTAAAGAGGTGTATCAGCTGAGAAAGGAGGGGTATGAAAGACGGGTGCAGTCGGTGATTGATTATGCAACAACCGGACATGTATGTCGCAGTAAGATGTTGATAGCTTATTTTGGTGAGTCAGATGCGCCAGCTTGCGGGGTGTGTGACGTTTGTTTACAGGTTAAAAAACTGGAACTCGATGATCATGAATTTGATGTTATCCGTGAGGCTATTCAGCAATTGCTTCAAACCAAACCTGTTTCGCCGGACGAGCTGTTAATTGAAATTAAAAAACCGCAGGAAAAAGTTGAAAAAGTGTTGCGCTGGCTTGAAGATTATGAGGTTATTGGAGAAAATGAACAAGGAGAACTTGTCTGGTGGCGTAATTAGTGGGGGTGTATGAAATAATGCACAACCAAATATTTTTCTTACTTTTGCCTCCAATAAATTACTGTACCATTTCATTTTGTGGGGCTTGATAATTCATTGTAATGGAAGAACCGTTTGATCATTTGGTGTTTTCAAAAAATGTGGTTGAGTTTGTAACCGTAGCCAAGGAATTTTGTGCTTATCTGGAAAACGCACCTCAATATCCAAAGAAAGAGTTTATTGGCGTCTCTCTGAAAATGCTGCCATTATTATACCTGAAAGTTGTTGTATTGCCCCGGCCGGAGGCTGAATTAGAAGATGGCTATGTGGAGCAGGCCGTGGACGAAGATTTATATCGTCAGATATTCGAAGGTATCCGTATGAAAATGGGGGGACACAATGATTACCTGGAAGTGTTTTTACCCGATATGCAGACCAGTGAAGAACCTTTGACTGCCAGCGTGGCTGAAGATTTAACTGACATGTATCAGGATCTTAAGAATTTTGTGACTGCCTATAAGTCAGGGGTGACTGAATTTATGAACGATGCCTTGTTGGAGGCTATTGATCAGTTTGAAATATACTGGGGACAACGGTTGGTAAATACCCTTCGGGCTTTGCATTCGGCCTATTATAGTGGTGATGATTTGAGTGATGAAGAGAAGAAGGAACCCCGGGAATCGGAACGAAATACCCAGGATTGGATCATCTCAAAGAAGCAAAGGGAATGGCAGGATGAGAATGATGATTTAAAAAGTATTTAATTGATGCATAAAACCATATCAAAGGAAGCTATAAGTGAATTACCTCTTCAGCAATTCAAAGGTCTTATTACTGTGGTGGATAATGTTGATGATGTTGAGCAGTATGCCGAATTGTTAAAAAAGGAAACAGTTATAGGATTTGATACGGAAACAAAACCCTCTTTTCGAAAAGGAAAAGTAAACAAAGTAGCGCTTCTTCAATTATCTACCAGCAAGAATGCTTATTTGTTTCGTTTAAATAAAACAGGTTTGCCTAAGTGCCTGACCGCTATCCTTGCAGCTTCCCATATTAAAAAAGTGGGTGTTGGCATTCGCGATGATATCCGGGGATTGCAAAAGCTTTCCGCTTTTGAGCCGGCCGGATTTGTGGAACTTCAGGATGTGGCCAAAGGTGTGGGAATTGAAGATTTTAGCCTTAAAAAATTAGCGGGGTTACTGTTGAATGTCCGTATTAGTAAGAAGCAAAGACTTTCCAATTGGGAGACTGAAATATTTTCAGAAGGCCAAATGATTTATGCTGCTACTGATGCCTGGGTGGCCAAGGAAATTTACAACGAGCTGCAGCAGCAGTATCCGCAATATGAAATTCAATCGATAACGAAATAACAATTCCATCTTTATGGAGCAATTGTCAAAAATTATACTTAAACCGGGGAAAGAATCAAGTCTGCGCCGTTTTCACCCTTGGGTATTTTCGGGTGCCATAAAAAAAATGAAGGGGCAGGTTCTGGAAGGCGACATTGTAGAGGTGTACAATAGTGAAGAGGAGTATTTAGCTACCGGTCATTATCAAATTGGTTCTATCGCTGTGAGGTTGGTGTCATTTGAGCAGATTCAGCCTGATTATAACTTCTGGAAAACCAAGATTCAAAATGCCTACAATTTGAGGGTGTCCTTAGGATTGGCCGGAAGTAGCCACACCAATGCTTACCGTTTGGTACACGCAGAAGGTGACGGAATGCCCGGTTTGATTATTGACATGTATGACGATACGGCCGTGATGCAGATGCATTCTGTGGGGATGTTTAAAATTGAAGAGCAGCTCAGGGATGCGCTTAAGGAAGTCATGGGCGACCAGTTAAAAGCCATTTACAATAAATCGGAAAATACACTGCCTTTTAAGGCGGATGTGAATCCGGTAAATGGCTATGTGTGGGGTGAATCAAGTTCTAAAATTGCCCTTGAGAATGACTTGAAGTTTCATGTCGATTGGGAAAAAGGACAGAAAACCGGATTTTTTGTCGATCAACGTGAAAACCGGGCATTGTTACAGCAGTATTCCAAGGGACGGTCGGTGTTGAATATGTTTTGTTACACCGGGGGATTCTCTTTTTATGCCATGCGGGGAGGAGCTCAATTGGTACATTCAGTGGATAGTTCCGAAAGAGCCGTGAAACTTGCCGATGAAAATGTGAAACTTAACTTCCCGGATGATGAGCGGCATGCCTCTTATGCCATGGATGCTTTTAAGTTTCTTGGTGGAGTCAAAGATAAATATGATTTAATAGTATTGGATCCGCCTGCTTTTGCCAAGCACCTGAATGTGGTGCATAATGCCTTGCAGGGGTATAAGCGATTAAATGCGAAAGCCTTTGAGCAGATTAAGCCCGGAGGGATCCTATTTACCTTTTCTTGTTCTCAGGTGGTGACCAGAGATATGTTCCGGAAAATGGTTTTTTCGGCAGCTGCCAAGTCAGGTCGCCAGGTACGAATTCTACATCAAATGAGCCAGCCGGCCGACCATCCGGTGAATATCTATCATCCGGAAGGGGAATACCTTAAAGGCTTGGTGTTGTATGTGGAGTAAACAAACGCATTAATATTATAAATTTGGATTTTAAAGGATTTAATTTCTCTGATGAGATAATCGAAGGTCTTGAAGCCATGCGCTTTGAAAAGGCCACACCGGTTCAGGAAAAAACCATTCCAATAATAATGGAAGGGAACGATCTCATTGCTTGTGCACAAACCGGAACCGGGAAAACGGCAGCCTATTTGCTGCCACTTTGCGACAAGTTGTTGAAGAAGTCTCATCAGGGTGTGAAAGCTGTTATCTTGGTGCCAACGCGTGAGTTAGCCATGCAAATTGACCAGCAAATGGAGGGCTTTGGGTATTTTTTACCGGTCTCTTCAACGGCTATTTATGGCGGAAATGACTCTGGCGAATGGGATCGACAGAAAAAGGCATTGATTACCGGGGCGGACATTGTGGTGGCTACTCCGGGTAGGATGATCCAGCACTTAACCATGGGCTATGTCAAGTTCGATACCGTGGAGCACCTCATATTAGATGAAGCCGACCGGATGCTTGATATGGGTTTTCTTGAAGACATTACCCAGGTTGTTTCTCATATGCCCAAAGAAAGGCAAACATTACTGTTTTCGGCTACCATGCCCCCTAAAATAAGGGACTTGGCAAAGCAGATTCTTCAAAATCCCAAAGAGATTAATATTGCCATTTCCAAGCCGGCTGAGGGTATTTTGCAAGCGGCCTATATGGTGTATGACAGGCAGAAGATTCCGTTGATTAATTCCTTATTGAAAGGGAAAGAACTGTCTAGTATTATCATATTTTCTTCAACTAAGCAGAAAGTAAAAGAGATAAACCGGGCACTGCGGGATAAAGGATTTAATTCCCAAGCCATTCATTCTGATCTTGATCAGAAAGAGCGTAATGAGGTATTGCGTTCATTTAAAAACAGAAATGTGCAGATTCTGGTGGCAACCGACATTATTGCCAGGGGGATAGACATTGAGAAGATTGATCTGGTAATCAATTTTGATGTTCCCCGAGATGCCGAGGATTATGTGCATCGGGTAGGGCGAACGGCACGGGCGGCATCGCAAGGTGTGGCGCTGACTTTTATTAATGAGGATGACCAGCTTGATTTCTATAAGATAGAGCGGCTCATCGAAACAGATATCTATAAAATTGCGGTCCCCGCAGAAATGGGTGAAGCACCCGAGTATAAAGCGAAAGCGCTTTATGAAGCCAAAGGGCGTCGGAAAAACAAAAAAGGCGGCAAGAGCTTTGGTAAAAAGAAATATGGAAAAAGGGATTCTTCTTCAAATAAATCCAGGTCTTAACCTTTTTCTGACTAATATTATCTACTCTCTTCATGACTACAAAACTTTCGGAGATCATCACCGGGGAGTTAAAACTCCCCTTAAAAGGTGTTGTCAATACACTTTCTCTATTTTCTCAAGGAGCTACCATTCCGTTCATTAGTCGCTACCGGAAAGAGATGACCGGTAGTCTGGATGAAGTGGCAATCGCCAACATTATTGAACGCTTCCAGAAATTACAGGAAATTGAGAAGCGGAAAGAGACAATCATTAAAACCATTGAAGAACAGGGGCAATTAACCGATGACCTCAGAACAAAAATAGTAGCCTGTTACAATGCTACTGAACTTGAGGATATCTACCTGCCCTATAAGCCAAAGCGAAAAACCCGTGCTGTTAAGGCAAAGGAAAAGGGGCTTGAGCCATTGGCTAAAATACTAATGAAGCAATACGAACGGGATGTAATGGTACGTGCTTCAAAGTTCATTTCAGAAGAGGTGGAAACGGAAGAAGAAGCGTTGCAGGGAGCCCGTGATATTATTGCTGAATGGGTGAATGAGCACAGTGTAGGCAGGGATATTGTTCGGTCGGTTTTTGATCGTGGAGCTGTTATTACCGCCAAACTTGTGAAAGGTAAAGAAGAAGAAGGGGCTAAATACAAAGATTATTTTGAATGGTCGGAGGCATTGAAAAGGTGTCCTTCGCACCGGTTGCTGGCCATGCGTCGGGGTGAGAAAGAGGGATTTCTGAAAATCAATGTATCCCCGGATCAGGAAGAAGGATTAGGTAGGCTTGAACGGTATTTCGTAAAAGGTGATACGGAATCCTCAGAGCAGGTGGTAAAGGCGCTGGAAGATACTTATAAACGGCTGTTATCGCCTTCCATTGAAACGGAGTTCGCAGGGGCGAGTAAGGAAAAAGCCGACACGGAAGCCATTCGTGTATTTGCCGAAAATCTGCGACAGTTATTGTTGGCCGCGCCGTTGGGGCAGAAAAGGGTGTTGGCCCTGGACCCCGGTTACCGCACCGGGTGTAAGCTTGTTTGTTTGGATGCGCAGGGCAATTTATTGCATAATGAAACGATTTATCCCCATCCACCACAGAATGAATCAAGGCAGGCAGCCAAGAAGATCGATTCGTTGGTGGATGCGTACAAAATAGAGGCTATTGCCATTGGCAACGGAACCGCCTCGCGTGAGACTGAAAGTTTCATTCGTCGAATGCGGTTTAACCGGGATTTGCAAGTGTTTGTTGTGAGTGAAGATGGCGCCTCGGTGTATTCGGCCAGTAAGGTGGCACGGGACGAGTTTCCTGAGTATGATGTGACCGTGAGAGGAGCTGTTTCTATTGGTCGTCGTTTGCTTGATCCATTGGCCGAGTTGGTTAAGATCGATCCCAAATCAATTGGTGTGGGACAGTATCAACATGATGTGGATCAACACAGGCTGAAGGCTTCCCTGGATCAGGTGGTGGAATCTTGTGTGAACCTGGTGGGGGTGAATGTAAACACAGCCAGTAAACACTTGTTGACCTATGTGTCGGGTTTAGGCCCGCAATTGGCTCAGAATATTGTTGATTACCGGCTGGCGAACGGTCCGTTTTCATCTCGTAATGAATTGAAGAAAGTGCCGCGTTTGGGAGCTAAGGCTTTTGAGCAGTGTGCGGGCTTTTTGAGGATTTCTGAGGCTGAAAATCCCTTGGATAATTCAGCGGTGCACCCGGAGACATATGGTGTTGTTGCTCTGATGGCTAAGGATCTGGGGTGCCAGGTGAAGGAATTGATTGGTCAGAAGGATTGGCGGGGAAAAATTGATTTGAATAAATATATATCGGATAAATTCGGCTTGCCTACTTTAAACGATATCGTTAATGAGTTGGAGAAGCCGGGGCGTGATCCGCGAAAAAACATCAAGGTATTTGAGTTTGCGCCGGATATCTATTCTGTTTCTGATCTTAAGATAGGAATGGTGTTACCGGGAATCGTAACCAATATTACTAATTTCGGAGCATTTGTAGATGTGGGGGTAAAACAAGATGGATTGGTGCATATTTCACAGATTGCCAATCAATACATCTCAGATCCCAACCAAATAGTGAAGCTTCATCAACATGTAAAGGTGAAAGTGATGGAAGTGGATGTGGCTCGCAAGCGTATTCAGCTTTCCATGAAAGATGTGGATTGATATTGTCTGGTCTATGCCGGATATGATATAGAAAGACTTAACCTTGGTTTCGTTGGCTGGGCGCCTAATTGAAACCAAGGTTTTTTTGATATCTCTTTGTGTAACACTCATGCATTAAAAAAGAACCCTTCTGAATAGAATATTTTTTAAAAGTTGGGTGTATATGCTTTTTCGCGACTCTCATAATCTTTTATAATTGGTCCAAAATATTCTGACACAATCAGATAATATGGCCTTGTTTGGTGATCCCGGTTTTCTCTGGTAACTGTGTGGTAATATAAGTGCCTGTATAGTGGTAATATATCAAAGACAATGTTTTCTTAATGTAAAGTCAGACAAAAGCCAAATTAAAGTCAACTTTAATTGAGATTAGGATGACTTATAATTGAGAATGAATTGAGTTTAAGTTGAGTTTGCCATATGAGCACACCCTTACCATTATCCTATCACATCGCAGGAACCATCTGTTTCTTTTTAAGAAAACCATTAGTGTATTATCAGTGATATTCGGGTATTTTTTTGGCAGAATATTACCTTTTTGTATTAAATCTTAATGCTTAAATCTGAATTCTTTTGTGGCTTGTCCAGGTACGGTTTTATGAGAATTATCTAATGGAAATGGTTGGTTTTTAGAATTATTCAAATGGAATCAAATAAGAAAACGGTTTCTGTGTTCTTGTTTTGTTGTATCTGATATCATGCATGTCAAATATAGTTGGGAGTATTAGACCTTAAGTGGAGATGTCTTTTTTTTTTTATGTTGCAATGAACCTTTTATAATTGACTAGGGCTGATGTATTGTAAAAAAATGGACACAAAATTAGATGGCATTTGGATATATGTGCAATGATCTTTTTAATAGTTTGTTTTCTATAAGAGCAAGTATTGGTCTAATTTGATGTGTCTATGGTAAAAGCAGGTAAGATGACAGTAAAGGTAGAGCCTTTTCCATAAATACTTCTTACCATGATAGATCCTCCTTGTTTTTCTGCAAGATCTTTGCAAAGGATTAGGCCAAGTCCTGTTCCTGGTTCATTGTTTGTGCCAGGTGTGGAAGAGTTTTTTTGAATATTGAATAGATTTTTTACTTTCTCGCTGTTTATGCCTACTCCGTTGTCTGAAACACTGAGTGTAACGGTGTCGTTTGATTGTGAAGTCTCGATCGTTATTTCTCCATTGTCAGGGGTGAATTTTATTGCATTCGAAATTAAATTGCGAAGAATGGTTTTGAGCATATTGCTGTTTGCGCTAATTGTGATATATGGCACAGTTTTTATTGTGATCTGTTGCTTTTTGTGTTGATAATTGTTTTGTAGCAGCGATAAGGTTTCGGTAATGAGAGGTTCTATTTTTATTGGAATAGCTTGATGGGCAAACAAGTTGTTTTGAGAATGAGCCCATTCTAAGAGATTAGACAATAAATCAAGGCCTTGTTGGGCTGATTTGTTAATGGAGTGAATGGCATCCCGAATCTCCGCTTTGGAAAAATTATTCAATTCATCGAGCATGATGTTGGTGATGCCATATTGGGCCGAAAAAGGGGTTCTTAAGTCATGGCCTATAATGGAAAATAATTTGTCCTTCGTTGAGTTAACCTCTTGTAATCTGTCTTTTTGCTCTTTAATTATTTCCTTTTGAGAGCTAAGTTGTTGGTTGAGCTTTTTTTCCTGTTCTAATTGATGAGAGGTTAATTCGTTTTTTTGTCTTTCGAGCTCCAGTTTAAAAGAAGCTTCTCTTCTTTGATTGATGATTATATTTTGGCGTTGTCCTAAGCGGTCAATCATTTTAGGGATACTAAAAAGGAAATAACCCATTAAGGCAAAATAGGAGCTTTTATAGATTTGTCCGGCCCAATCAACGGAAGCAACCTGTGAAATCAAGTTTGGATCTATTTCAGGTAATCGTAGGTAGTATATTAAATTGAAGCAGAAAATGGAATAGATGGTGGAAAATATGACCAATCGACCATCGTATCTCAATACTGACAACATAATTAACAGAGGGTACAGGAAGGTAGAAGCTGCAGTCGTTATCGCAATGGGTTTGAAAAAATAGGAGTAATTAAAAACATGTGCTGAAAGGACACTTATATCGATGGTGGCCGATAGAAAGCGTATCCAGGTAGCACTGTTAAATTGTTTTATTAAGAAATTCAGAATGGAATTATATAGGAGATAAAAGCCGGCTAGTATCATTGATACAAAAGCACGTTGTGGATTGCCTGAATAATAAATGTAAACAATAAAAATCAGGATAACTGAAATTAAAATCCACCTGAAACGAATGACTTCTTGTTCGCCCCAATTGGCATCTTCTTTAAAAGTCTGTCTAAAAAGGAATGGTTTGGATGTCCCCATTTTTTCAATTTTCTGGTTGCAAAGATATAGTAATTAAATTTTATTGAACGTTATTTCGTAATTGGAATTAATTCTGATAATTCTATATTTGTTATAGTGATTAAATCAAAACCCTGGTTTATGCGAAAAGTCAATGAGTTCCTTTTATTGATTGATTCCTATATTGGCAGTCATGTCTGGTTTGTTTATTTTCTTTTGGGAACCGGAATATTTTATACGTTCTATTTAGCTTTTCCGCAGTTTCGGTATTTCAAGTATTCTCTGAAAATTGTAGGGGGAAAATTTGATAAGAAAGGGGACGAAGGTGATACTTCCCACTTTCAGGCATTGACAACGGCTCTTTCTGGTACCGTTGGGACGGGAAATATTGCGGGTGTTGCCCTGGCTGTTCATTTGGGTGGGCCCGCTGCTTTGTTTTGGATGTTGGTAACCGCGCTGTTTGGTATGACATCTAAATTTGTGGAGGTTACCCTTTCTCATAAATACAGGGAGAAGGCAGCTGATGGTTCCATTGCCGGTGGCCCCATGTATTACATGAAAAAACGGTTGAATATTAAAACGAAAAATGGAAAGGTGATAAAGACCGGACAGTGGTTGGCAGTGCTTTTTGCCATAGCAACGGTTCTTTCCTCTTTTGGTACTGGTAATTTGCCGCAGATAAATAGTATCTCAAATTCGCTTTTTGCCTCTTTTGGTATACCTCATGTAATAACCGGGTTTGTATTAGCCATTTTATTGGGATTTGTAATAATTGGCGGAATTAAGCGGATTGCTAAAGTGACCTCCAGGTTGGTGCCCGCCATGGCCTTTTTATATTTCATTGGGGCGATGGCTGTCATTTTTTATAACTACGAGAATGTGTGGCCTTCTATGCAGGCTGTTTTATCGGATCTGTTTACAGGTTCTGCTGCAACTGGCGGGTTTTTAGGTGCAACCATTGCGTTTGCCTTTAACAGAGGTGTAAATAGAGGGTTGTTCTCGAATGAGGCCGGACAAGGATCAGCTCCGATCGCTCATGCTGCAGCCCGTGCTCATGAACCTGTTTCTGAGGGATTAGTAGCTTTATTGGAGCCGTTCATTGATACGATTATCATTTGTTCATTAACCGGAATGACGTTACTGGCATCCGGCGTGTGGAAAGAGAAAATTAATAATCGGTTTCAGTGGGTTGATATAGAAATTCTTCAGGGTAACAAATATGAGGATCAATCGCAGGAAGGTAGATCGGTGTTGGCGCGCCATGTTAAAGGAGAGAAAACTTTGCCGTTATTTTCTGGTGACCTGGATGTGGAGAGCGGACGGGTAAATGCGCCGGTAACAATCATTCATGCCCGATCGGTAGCTGAAAACGTAATGGTTAAGAAGGGTGATGAGTTGTATACAGGGCCGTTATCGGTTATAAATGGTCAGCTACAGTCGCTTGATAATGGAAATAATTCTGTTGATAAGTTTAAAGATTGGCTTAAAAATTTATTTAATGGGGTAGGAAATGAGTCTATTGTATTCGAAGGGGAATCACTGATTCATAGTGCTCCCTTAACAACTATTGCTTTTACCAGGAGCTGGTTTGGTAATTTTGGTCAATTTATTGTGTCAATTGGGTTATTGCTTTTTGCTTTTTCAACCACTATTTCGTGGTCTTATTATGGCGATAGGGCTGTTAATTTTTTATTGGGATCGAAAGCAATCATCTGGTTTCAGATGATTTACGTGATTGCCTTTTTTGTGGCATCATTTATTGATACCACTATTGTTTGGAACCTATCGGGTATTACCATTGCTTTAATGACGATTCCGAATTTAATTGGGATACTGATTTTACACAGGGAAGTTAAAGTGGAAGTGCGAAACTTTTGGAAGGAATACGGTAGAAGGTTTCCGGATGAGAAAGTGCCCCGATTCTGATAGGTGTTTGTTGCTTCGAATTTTGCGATTGGTTGAGGGGGTAATGTTTAAGAAGTATTTGTTAGTGCATGGAATTTGTAAATTATCATATTTCTATGCCTTTGGAATTTTGTTTGTTTTTTGAAGAAATGATTACGGTTTCGAATAGGTGTTTGTTTATAATTTCATTTAGACTGAGCAATAGTGTGATGGTTAAAAAGACAAGAGAAATCAAGGTTTTGAAATTGCGATAACTGATGATTTCTATTTGTTAGTACCTTTTTTTTTATTTCTTTTGGACTCTATGTTACCGGGGGATCAAATGCAGGAGTCACAATCATTAGATAATGGGAAAGTCTTTGAGCAGTTTTTTTTGGAATACCACCAAAGATTAGTGCTTTATGCTTTGAAGTATGTAAAGGGCTATGACCAGGCCAGTGATTTAGTGCAGGAGGTGTTCTTAAAATTGTGGGAAAATAAATCTGAGTTGGAGGTTAACCGGTCATTAAAGGCATATGTATTCAAAACTCTCCGCAATCACTGTTTGAATTATATCGAACAGCAGAAAATAAGAACTCAGCACCATCAGTCTATCCATGATGAATTAAAAGATATGGAAATTGAATTCTTTAATGCAGAAACCAGTCTTTTGCAAAAAGAGATGGGGAATTCAGTTATGCGGGCTTTGAGTAATTTACCGGATGATTATTCAAAAGTACTTCGATTAAGTCGTATTGATGGATTAAAAAATAAGGAAATTGCAGAAGAATTAAATATGCCAGTACGAACTGTTGAGACTCGAATTTACCGGGGAATCAGAATGTTACGCGATAATCTTTCCAGAAGCGCATTGTTATTCATTAAACTAATGTCATCAAACAATAAAAAAAGTTAAAAATCTTGACGTAGTTTTTTCTTTTCATCTGTCTTAGGGGTGTAATCAATGAATCAGATGAAGGAAAAGCAAGATATAGAATTAATAATTACTCACTTTTTAGATGGTTCTGCCTCTGATGCTGAAGTACTGCATTTGAAAGAATGGTTAGAGGTAGATGTGAATAATAAAAAAGATTTCTTCCATCTTAAAGATTTGTGGGAAGCCTCTCAGGTTGGTAATGCTGCAGGGATGAGTGCTGCTCAAATAGCCTGGAAAACCTTTTCTGATAAAACCAAAGTAAAATCTCCAAAAGCTACACGTCATATAGGTCGTCGTATATTAGTAGAATTTATTAAAGTAGCAGCGGTTTTTGTACTGGCATTTGTTGTTTTTTATGGGATTGATAAAAATCAGGTACCAGTCGATGCTCAATTAGCTTCAACAAAAGTGAATGTTCCATTGGGATCTAAATCTTCTGTGTTATTACCCGATGGATCAGAGGTTATGCTCAATTCAGGGTCTACTTTATCTTATCCCGTTAGTTTTTCTGAGTCGAAACGATTGGTTGAATTATCAGGAGAAGGGTTTTTTAAAGTGGCTCACGATCAATCGAAGCCTTTTGTAGTGAATGCAAAGGATATGGAGATCACTGTTCTTGGAACGGAGTTTAATGTGATGGCTTATGATGATTTTGATCGCACTGAAACCACGTTAGTGGCAGGTAAAGTGATGCTGAAAAAGGCTGGAGATGTTAGTGAGAAAGTTGTGATCCTTAAACCCGGACAAAAGGCTTCTTTGAAGGATAATGTCATGAAAATTGAAAAAGCTAATATCGAGTTAGAAACCAATTGGACAGAGAATAAATTTTACTTTGAAAGTATTCCTTTTCATGAGTTGATGGCTCGTTTGGAAAAGTGGTATGATGTGGAAATAGAATTCGATCATGAAGCTTTTAGCAATTTAACTTATACAGGGAAGTTTCGAAATGAAGAGACTATCTGGCAGGTGTTGGATGCTCTTCAAATGACGACTCCCGTTCGATATAAAGCCGGGCATCGAAAAGTATTCATTACCTATAAAAAATAAAAAAAGTATGAAGTAAAAGGTATTAAAATAAATAAAACCAGACTGATGCGGCAACATCTGTCTGGTTGTAAATAAAAGCTAAAAACAAGTTTTAACAGTAAACCATTCAAATGTATGAAAAAAAATGCTAACAACGTGGGGTTGCTATATCCTTTTGTGACCTCAAAGGTCTGGAAAATTATGAGGATTTCACTACTACTATTGGTTGTTGGGTTGATGCATGTATCAGCGGCATCTTATTCCCAAACAAAAAAGTTGAACCTAAGGGGTAATTCTTTTACTCTAAAAGAGATTTTTACTGCGATTGAAGATCAGTCGACTTACACCATCTTTTTTAAAGATGATCAGGTTAATTTGGAACAAGAATTATCCGGTAATTTTAATAACCAGGATATTACTGGTGTATTAGACAGGGCACTTGAAGGAAGTAATCTGACTTATAAGATTAATGATAAGTTGATTATTATTTTGGAGAATGCTCCTAATATGATGCAGGCGGCCCAACAACAGGATCGTTCTATTAAAGGTAAAGTGGTGGGCCAGGATGGTACTTCCATGCCGGGTGTTAATGTGTTCGTTGACGGTACAACCAGGGGTACCATTACCAACATTGACGGAGAATTTGAATTGAATCTTGAACCTGGAGATGCCACTTTGGTATTCTCATTTATTGGTTATGAAACACAAAAAGTAGCCATCGGAGAGCGCACCAATGTAAATGT
Source organism: Marinilabiliaceae bacterium JC017 (assembly GCA_004296775.1). Classification (GTDB taxonomy): domain Bacteria; phylum Bacteroidota; class Bacteroidia; order Bacteroidales; family Marinilabiliaceae; genus JC017. The sequence goes on along the minus strand of RHGE01000012.1, from coordinate 20,210 downwards.
TACCTTGATGGAAGAATCCATTGGATTGGACGAGGTGGTTGCTATTGGTTACGGAGTGCAGAAGAAGAGTGATGTAACTGGCTCTGTAGCATCGGTAAAAGGAGATAGATTGCAACGGGTAACAGCTACTAACCCTGCTGAATCATTACAAGGACAAATGGCAGGTGTTACAGTTTCAGCAATAGGTGGAGCTCCTGGAGCTGGGATGGAGATTAAAATTAGAGGGGCTAGTACCTTGAATGATAATGATCCACTTGTTATTATTGATGGAGTTCCCGGAAGTATGTACATGTTGAATTCCAGTGATATTGAAAGTATCGAGGTATTAAAAGATGGGGCATCTGCAGCTATTTATGGAACGGAGGCAGCTAATGGTGTAATTATTATTACAACAAAAAAAGGGAAAGAAGGAAAGCTTACAGTTGATTTAGAAGCTAAATATGGAGTTCAGAAAATTGGTAATACTTTAGAAATGGCTAATGCCGAAGAACATCTGAAAATTGCCAAAATGACCTTTGACAATGCCGGGAAGGATAGACCACAATATCTCAATGATCCTATTTATTATGATACTGATTGGTTGGATGCTGTTTACAGAGATGCACCTATACAAGAGTATACTGCAAGTATTAAAGGAGGAAGCAAAAATGCTAGTTATTACTTGTCGGCAGGATGGATAGATCAGGACGGAACCATTATTGGTACTGATTTTACAAAGAATAATTTGAGAGCTAAAGTGGATGTTACAGAAGGAATATTCAAAGCAGGTTTGAATATGAGTTATTCTGAGACGAAAAATAACAAACAAACATTCTATGCTCAAGAGCTATATGAGATATTGCCACTTGTTCCTGTGTTTGATGATAGTAAGAAGAGTGGGTATGGTTATCCGGATACAGAAAGGGGGATGTTAGCAAATAATAATCCTGTGGGAAAACAGGAGTTGATCGATAAATATTACACAGATCAGTATGTTAGTGCTGTTGGATATGCCTCTCTTGATTTGTTTGAGGGATTAAACTTTAGATTTGAAGCCGGGATGAACAACTCAAATCGTCATGAGCACGAGTCATACCCTGATTATAATGTTAATAATAAGGAAGAAAAGTTTTACCCATATGTTGGTGAAAAAAGAGAAAATTGGCGCGAGTACAACATTAATAACATCTTATCCTATCAAAAGAGATTTGAGAAGCATAATTTAAGCTTAATGGCTGGTTATGTTATTAAGAAGGAAACAAGCGATTGGTCTAATGCCTATATTGAAGGAGTAAAAGAGGTTCACTCTGTTGAAGATGGAAAAATAAAAACAGATAGAGAACCGGCTGGTTTTCTCGATCCTAATTTTGATACTCTTGATGCGGGAGTTGGAGGTACCCCTTCTGTTGATGGTTCAAGATATACTTATACCAGGGCTAGTATTTTAGGAAGGTTTAATTATTCCTATAATGATAGATATTTAGTGCAGTTTACTGTTAGACGTGATGGTTCTAGTAAATTTGGTGAGGATTCACGTTATGGAACTTTCCCTTCAGTAGCTTTAGGATGGAGAATGACTGAAGAAAACTTCCTGAGTGGTGTAGATTGGTTGTCAAACTTAAAATTACGTGGAAGTTATAGTATTGTTGGTAATGAAGGGAGTCTTGGAAGATATAGCCGATTACCTTTGATGACGCGTAGTGTAACACATTATTTGGCCTATTCAAGAGGTTTAGGTGGTAATATATGGCCTGGGACAATTGCAAGAAGTATTGAGAATAAGAGTTATAGATGGGAAGAAACCACAACCCGTAATATTGGGGTTGATTTCGGTTTTTTCAATAATAAATTATCTGGTAATTTAAATTATTATAGTAATATTACTAGTGATATGCTGGTTAGTAAGCCCGTACCTTATTCTAGTGGATTCAAAGATCCAATAGTTAATATTGGAGAAATGTCTAATAGCGGTGTGGAAATTGAAATCAGATACCAGAATAAAATCGGGGAGTTGGGGTATTCTGTTAGTGCAAATATGAGCACTGTCAAAAATGAAGTAAAGAAGCTTGGATATAAAGAACAAAGCATTCCCGGAGATGGTCTAAATTATAATGCTCACGTTGCACATAAAACTAAGGAAGGTTATGCACTAGGTAGTTATTGGGTGTATCAAACTGATGGAATTTTTCAAACGCCAGAAGAAGTACAGGCTCATCATGTTATTATTGATGGAAAGAAAAAGATCATTCAAGAAAATGCTAAGCCTGGAGATATTAGGTTTAAAGATATCAATAAGGACGGGAAGCTGGATGAAAAAGATATGGTATTTAGTGGAGTCGGAATACCCAAATATGACTATAGTCTTAGTATAGATTTGGATTATAAGAATTTTGATTTTTCCATGCTATGGAATGGTAAGGGTGGTCACAAGTTGTACAACGGAAATAAATACCAATATCAGAGTATGCTTAGTCCACGTAACATGTTAGCAGAATGTGTTAATGCATGGACACCGGAAAATACCAATACCGATATTCCAAGGGCTGTATTAGCAGATCCTAATCAAAATACTAGACCTAGTGATAGATATTTGGAAGATGGAGATTTTATACGTCTAAAGAATATTCAATTAGGGTATACCTTACCAACTGTGCTAACAGAAAAAGTAAACATACAAAGGGCACGTGTGTATGTTTCAGGCCAAAATTTGCTTACTATAACTAATTATAGTGGTCAGGATCCTGAAATAGGTTCTTCAGGTATTTGGAATCCTGGTTTAGATATTACACGTTATCCAATTAGTAAAATGTATTTGATGGGATTACAAATCACATTCTAAAAATGAAAGACATGAAAAAATATATTTCTTATTTATTGTTTGTTTTGGTGGTTTTTTGTTCCTGCGAGGATGATTTTCTGAATCAGGTTCCAGACGATAAGCTTACCACTGAAGCTTTTTATCGTGACGCCAAAGATGCTGAGGCAGCGTTAGCCTCCGTATATTCATACCTTTCCTCTACAGGTATTTGGAATTATACTGAAAGGGTTTTTGTTCCTGAAAATATGGGTAGTGACATGTTAATCACTGGAAAGGGTAGCTCAGAGTATGTTGAGTGGACAGCTATGAGTGAGTTTACGGATAATGCCAATAATAAGTATATTGCGTCGTATTGGTGGTATAGTTATGTAGGGATAAATCATGCTAATCAGGTTATTGAGAAGGTCGGTAAAATGACTAAGGATCAGATTGAGGATGATGTAAAAAATCAGATTATCGGAGAGGCTAAGTTTTTACGTGGTTTTTACCATTTTAGGCTTCTGAATTGTTTTGAAAAAATTGTATTACAAATGAGTACGCCTGCTAATGAGGGTGAGTTAGAAAAGCCTTTGAGTGAGCGTAGTGTTGTTTGGGAAGCAATCGAACAGGATTTTAAAGATGCATTGATATTGCCAGAGACTTATGATAATGCAAATACTGGAAGAGTAACAAAAGGAGCTGCAATCGCTTACTTGGGAAAAGCATACTTGTTCCAGAAGAAATATAAGGAGGCAGAAGCAGAGTTCAAGAAATTAGTAGTTGATCGGATAGGAAAATATGATCTTGTAGATAATTTTCTGAGTCTGTTTGATGGTACAAACGAGAATAGTTGCGAATCTATATTTGAGATACAATTCAGTAGTTTGTTATCCAATGGTAGCAAAATGGGACACGATATGGCGCGTTTCATATCAAGTGATAAGCTTGGTGGATGGGAATGTGTACTGGCTACTCCAAAGCTACTTAATCTTTATAAGGAAGAAGGAAAAGTAAGTACAGAGGGAAAATATGATGCTCGATTATATGGAACACTTTACTTTAATGACCCAGATGTTGATGTTTATGGCAAACCTTATAGGGAAGTATGGCCATCAGGTGATTTAATATTCTATCGCAAATTTATCCCAAGCGATATGAAAATTGAGTTGCAAAGTAATAAGTTTATGGGGATTAATATGCCTCAAATGCGCTATGCCGACGTATTGTTAATGTATGCAGAAGCGCTAAATGAAAACAATCTAACTTCAACTGCTAAGAAATACGTTGATCAGGTAAGAGCAAGGGCAAAAATGCCTGCATTGAATAATAGTATTAATAAAGGTGATCTTTTTAAAGTTATTCAAAAGGAAAGAGCCAAAGAGTTTGCTATAGAAGGTATGCGTATAAGTGACTTACGTCGCTATGGAGATGATGTCATGAAAAAAGAATTGTCAACTAGCGGCAATGCAGGGCAGGAAAATTTTGATATCAGTAAGCATAAATTTTACTTAATACCTCAGGTTGAAGTTAATTCGAACGGAAAAATTAAATAATTATGAAGCTATTTAGTAAATATATATTTCTATTATTACTTGGAATCACTCCTTTTCTTGGAGGGTGTGAAGTAGAAGATTTTAGCGATTGGACACAAGAATCAACAATTATTCGATTTGATGAGGAGGTTTATAGTGCTTCTTTTCTCAAAGTAGATGGGGAAGTTGCCGAAAAGCAGGATGATTTGGCATTCAATGTGTTTGGTAAGAAACTAGACTTTGATGTAAAGATTAATTTTGAAGTTGTCGAGGAGGGAACTACTGCAAAGCCTGATCAGTATGAAATCAAAAGTACTGAAATGATTTTGCCTGCAGGACAGACAAAAGTGGTAATACCAATTATCTATCATAAGGAAAACTTACCTAACGGAAAGGCGGTAGATGTGATGTTAAAGATTAAAAGTGTGTCTAACAATCTTCGATTGATTGATACCCCAGTTAAGCTAACTATGCTAAAGGGTGATTTTAATATCGCACAATTCATTGGAAAATATGATTTTGCCGGGGACGGTTGGGTTCGTGATTTTGGTGAGTTAAAAAGAACCGAAGATCCTTTTGTTTATGAAATGTATGGTTTTTGGGGATCAAAAAAATGGATGACATGTAAACTGGACATTTCAGATAAAAATGCAATCAAACTAATTATTCCAACAGGAACAAAGTTGGATGATGGTTGGGACGAAAAAGGGGCATGGTGGTTTGCTACTGATTGTATAGGAGTTTTGGATTACGATAAATCGATCATTAACTATATTCAGTTTGATTATAAGTGTGATAACGGAGTAACAGGTTCTTTCCCTTATTGTGAAAAAACATGCCAAATGATTAAGAAATAATTCTTATTTTCGAACAAAATAATTAATAATGAACCCGCCTTTGGCGGGTTCATTCAATGAAAAGATAAAGAATGACCTCCTACATAGTTATAGCACTATTTGTGGCCGGGATTGGAATCGGCTATTTTTTTCGGGAAAAGGACAAAACCCGCAAAGGCATTGATAAAATGGTTACCTGGGCGGTATACCTGTTGTTATTTCTTCTAGGTATTTCAGTGGGGATTAATGATACGATCATTAATAATTTTTCGCGCATCGGTTACCGTGCCATATGGCTAACGATTGGTGCAGTTGGTGGAAGTGTATTTCTGGCTAAAATTGTGTATGAATTTTTCTTTAAGGAGAAAAATGAGCAATCAGGCGTTGAGAAATAGTCGGGATAATTCTTTCAATAGATCATTAGTATTTTATAGACACATGAAACGAGCCATGAGAGAAATTTTTACAGGAGGATGGCTATTTTATATGAGTTCCATGTGACCATTGAAAATATATATTAACACATGAAAGGTAGTTTAATCATACTAGGTTTTTTTATAATTGGATTAATAGGAGGTATCTATGATGTTTTTCCTCAATGGTTATTAAATGAGGAATTAACAACTTACGCATTGTTTGTTTTGATGTTTTTGGTGGGGGTGAGTATTGGCAGTGATAAAAATGCGTTTTATGTGTTACGTAAAATAAATGTGAAAGTAGTATTGGTTCCGTTGGTAGTTGTTGTGGGAAGTATTCTTGGAACAGCTATAGTTTCTTTTCTACTGGATGATATTAAGGTTAAAGAGGCCATGGCAGTAGGTGCCGGGTTTGGGTATTATTCCCTCTCCAGTATTTTTATCAGTCAGATAAGTGGTAAGGAACTAGGTGTAATAGCTCTTCTATCTAATATTTTTCGTGAGATAATTACATTGGTGGCTGCACCCTTGTTAGTAAGGTATTTTGGAAAGTTAGCTGGTATTGCGTCGGGGGGTGCAACAGCGATGGATACCACCCTTCCTATAATTGTAAAATTTACTGGTAAAGAGTATGGTATTGTTGCCATCTTTAGTGGTATTGTGCTTACAATTTTGGTGCCTGTATTGGTCACCATGATTCTAGAAGTGTTATAGTAATAAATTGTTGAAAAATAAAAAATTAAAGGATGCTTAGAGTACTCCTTCTGGGTGTGGTATTGCCATTTTTAATTGTTGGACACACCTCTTCTCAAAGTATAAACAGGGTAAAAGGTGCGCCTGTCTCTCCTGAGTTGTTTACCGTTAACCAACCTGATCAAACTGCATTAATACTACAACGGGTTGGTGATAATCTTAATTGGTGGTTCGAAACCACCGATGGCATTAAAGTGGTGGAAAAAGAGGGTATTTATCACTATGCCAGGTTCGAGAATAATAAGCTTGTTGCTGCACATTCCCTGGCTCATAATCCTTCCGAACGTTCAGCCGGGGAACAGGTTACTGCAGTTGAACTATCAAGTTCTTTTACAGGCTTTGACAAAGAAGAAGGTTCTTCTCTGAAGAATATTCAATTGAAAGGATCTGTTCCTTCCACAGGGGAGATTAACATACTCCTTATCCTGGTGGAATTTAGTAATCAAAAACATCGTCGAACAGTAGAAGAGGTTCAGGCGGCTTTTAATAAGGAGACAGAAGCCGGTAGAGCCGGATTTAAAGATTTTTTTAAGCGGGCCTCCCATGGAAAATTAAATATCAATGTGGATGTGGCCGGTTGGTACGATTGTAAAGAGCCATATACCAATTTTTCGGAATCTAAAGGAATGAACCTTACCGGTAATTTGGCGCGTAAAGCTGTTGACGCAGCTGAAAAAGATGGGATAGATTTCTCTAAATATGATAATAATAAAGATGGTAAGGCGGATGCAGTTATTATTATGCATGCAGGATTGGGCGCCGATCATCGTGGTGAATCAAGGTATATTTGGCCACATTCATGGAGTCTTTCCGGAACGGTTAATAAATCGGTCCATTATGATGGAGTGGTGGTAGACAGTTATGTTATAGCCTGTGAAATGCGTGATTATGATGGTAAGCTGATGCCTGCCGGTGTGGGAACATTTTGTCATGAGTTTGGACATGCCCTGGGATTACCCGATTTATATGACGGAACAGGCAAATCCAGTGGCTTGGGACACTGGGCAATTATGTCTGCAGGCTCCTGGTTGGATCGGGGTTTTCAACCAGGAAATTTCTGTGCCTGGTCACGGATGGTGTTGGATTGGGATGAGCCTGTTGAGTTGGCTTACGATGAGTATGATACTTACTGCTTGAAAAATAACTTCGAATATACTGATCAGTTATATAAAATATCAACCTTCGATGACAATGAATACTTTTTGCTGGAGAATCGGCCACAAGCAGGTAATGATGTGGCACAACCAACAGCTGGTTTAGCAATTTACCAAGTGGATAATCGTAAAATGCAAAAAGATCGTGATATCAATAATAACCGGGATAAGCCAGGTATCCGGTTGGTGGAAGCGGATTTTTCGAAGAATGGTGGATTATATGGGGGAGATGATAGGGGAAATAAAAAGGATCTTTTTCCCGGACCGCAAAAGAATATTTCCTTAGGGGCCTTTACTACTCCCTCAAGTACATTATTCAATGGCGATTATTCGGGAGTAGCGATAAATAATATAGTCTTGGATGATGACGGTGTTATATCATTTAATCTGGAGCGGCCTCAGCCTTATCTGGAGTGGAGTGATCCCGCCTTTCATGAAGCTTATATGAATGATGGGGCCATACGAACCCGATTGGAAGTAAAGCTTAATAATGGTGAGTTTAAAACAGCAAAAATCACCGATGATTTGGTAACAGCTACCAATGTCCCGGAAGGACTGAAGGTTAGAGCGGAAATTAAAGATGTGCATACGGCTTTTGTCTTCTTTGAGGGGAGTGCAGCTCATCATGAAACACAGGATAATGTCTTAAATATTGGTATAGAATTTACTGATGCGGTTTTTTATCCATACAAAGCTAAAGAGGTACATGCTAATCTTCTGAAGGATGCGAAACTTATTTTTATGAACGCCGAAGAAGGAGTGCGCTTTTTTATGGAGGATTTTGAAGGAGTGGTTACTCCGGCTTTGCCTGATGGTTGGGAAATACAGGAGGGAAGTAATGGCTCTGATTTGAAATGGGAAACAGCGAAAGCAAATAATCATACCCCGGGGGGGACGGTTGGTGTTCAGTTTAAGAATCCCAATAGTGTAAATGAGCATTTTTGGCTCATATCACCACAAATTGATCTGGGTGGATTTGAGAATATTAAATTTTCTTTCTGGGAAAGATATGAACTCAATGGTGATGCGAAAAATAAGGTGGCTGTTTCAACCGATAAGGTGAATTGGACAGTGCTTTATGACGATAAGCCTCGTAATAGCAATGTGTGGGAAGAGGCAGTGGCCAAAATTCCGGAGGCCTTTGAAGGGCATCAAATCTATTTGGGATTCTGTATTTATGAAGAGCAGAAAAATGGATGGTTCTGGGACGATGTGGCATTATATAACAATGGTGCCAGTGCTGTGCATGAGCACCTGGTTGTGCCTGATGTGAAGGTACTCTATTCTTCACAATGGCAAAGTTTGTCTTTTGTGTCAGAAAAAACAGTGGCGTGGTATGAACTGGTTAACCTGACAGGTGTCACTGTTGAACGCGACATCTATCATGGGAAAATTTCAATGGGACACTTACCTTCCGGTATTTATCTGATCGTATTGGAATTTCATGATGGGAAGCAAAAAGTAATCAAGTTTCGTAAATAATTGGTTTTAAAAAATTAATAAATACCTATTCCTATGGGACGTGTATCATTATTGTTTTTGACTTTGTTAATCCTGGCCTCTTGTGGTAAGAAGCTCCAGGGAAAACATGACTGGGAGAATACCGAAATATTTGCCGTGAATAAAGAGCCGGCACATGCTTCATTTATTCCTTTTGATGAGGCTTCTGATGATCTTTGGAGATCGAAGTTTGAAAGTCCTTTTGTGCAATCGCTTAATGGAAAATGGAAATTCAATTTCGTAAAAAAGCCGGCTGATCGTCCGGTGGATTTTTTTCAAAACGATTATGATGTGTCCGGTTGGGATGACATTGATGTGCCGGGTAACTGGGAGCTGAAAGGATTTGGAACACCTATTTATACCGATGTATCTTATCCTTTCCCTGCCAATCCGCCATTTATTCCCAATGATTTTAATCCCGTTGGATCTTATAAGCATACCTTCAATATACCTGCCGAATGGAAAGGGAAAGAGGTATTTATTCATCTGGGGAGTGTGAAGTCGGCTTTCTATATTTGGATTAATGGTGAGAAAGTAGGATATAGCCAGGGAAGTAAAGTGCCGGCGGAATTTAATATTACTCCCTTTTTGCAAGCAGGGGTGAATAATGTTGCTCTGGAAGTCTATCGCTGGAGTGATGGTGCTTACCTGGAGGATCAGGATTATTGGAAAATTAGTGGTCTGGAAAGAGATGTATTTCTGATTGCCCGGCCGAAATTCCATATGTTCGATTTCCATGTGATTGCAGGTCTGGATAAAGATTATGAGAATGGATCGTTTAAGTTAACTACTACGTATAGTGGTGAAAATCCTGGAAATGATGTGATATCCATTCAGCTGAAGAATGGGAAAGACGTTGTTTTCAGTGAAAAACAAAAAGCTGCAGCATCAAATCAGTTTTCATGTAACATTGATCAGGTAAGAAAATGGACGGCTGAAACACCTGAGTTGTATACACTCATCATGACTCATATAAGAGGAGAAAAAGTGATGGAGTCGGTGACTCGTCAAGTGGGTTTCCGCACCACTGAAATTGCCGGGGGGCAGTTGTTGGTTAATGGTCAGCCTATTTTGATCAAAGGAGTGAACCGTCATGAGCATGATATGGTGAATGGCCGCGTGGTGAGCATGGAAAGCATGGAAAAAGATATTCAGCTGATGAAGCAGTTTAATATCAATTCAGTGCGTACCTGCCATTATCCTAACCGGGAAGAGTGGTACGACCTGTGTGATAAATACGGAATCTACCTGGTTGGAGAAGCCAATATTGAGTCGCATGGTATGGGTTATGCACCCGAAAAAGCAACCGCTAATCAACCGATGTGGAAGAATGCCTATCTGGATCGCGTAGAACGCATGGTGCGTCGTGATAAAAACCACCCTTCTGTGATCATTTGGTCCATGGGGAATGAATCGGGTGATGGACCTAACTGGGCAGCTTGTTATGACCTGATGAAAAGTATTGACCCCACTCGTCCGGTGCAGTCGGAGGATGCCGGCACCCAACCTTATACTGATATTTATTGTCCCATGTATGCGCGCCCCTGGCATTTGAAAAGACACACCAATCATTTACAGACGCGACCTTTGATTTTGTGTGAGTATGCACATGCCATGGGTAATAGTGTAGGTAATTTCAAAGATTACTGGGATTTAATATATAAATATGACCAGTTGCAAGGAGGTTTTATTTGGGATTGGGTAGATCAAACCTTTGCCATTAAAGATGAAAAAGGCCACGATATCTGGGGTTATGGTGGCGATATGGGATTTGTTGGCGTGGTAAATGACAGTAATTTCTGTGCTAACGGGCTTGTTGCTGCTGACCGTTCCTTGCATCCTCATATCTGGGAGGTGAAAAAGGTATATCAGAATTTTAGGTTTGAAACGGCCGATTTCACTTCGTCAACCATGAAAATTACCAATTTGTTCGATTTTATCTCTTCTGAAGATTATCGATTTGAATGGTCTGTTTATGAAGACGGAAAGCGGATCGATGGCGGTCGGTTAAAAGATATGGCTATTCCGGCCGGTGAGAGTGTGATGGTTAAAGTGCCCATGAAAAATGTGAGGCCAAAGTCCGGTGCCGAATATTTCCTTTTGATGGAAGCTTTCACCCGGAAAGAGCAACCAATGATACCAGTGCATCATCGGGTAGCCTTTGAACAGTTTAAACTACCCTATCATAAGTTGGGGTCAACAGGTTCGTTGCCAAAGGGTGTGTTAGTGGTTCAAAAAACCGACAATAAAATTGTTGTTAAAGCCAATTCAAACAACTATTCCTTTGATAAGGAAGCCGGTGTATTAACCAATGTGATAGCCAATGGCGATGAACTATTTAAAGGTTCTTTACGTCCGTTCTTCTGGCGGGCTGTAACAGATAATGACCTTGGTAACAGTGCTTCATCCCGGCTTGGTGTTTGGAAAGAGGCCGGCGAACGCATGGTTTGTAAAGATTTTAATATAGACGAAACAAGAGAAGGGGTTGTGATTCGTTCCGTATTGTATGATGAAAAGACCAAATCTTCTTTTACTTCTACCTTTCTGATTTCTGCAACCGGTGAAATGAATGTGAATAATTTATTTGAGCCAGGAAGCAGGGATTTGCCCGAATTACCTCGTTTAGGAATGAAGGTGGCTTTAAATAACCGTTTTCAACAGTTAGAATGGCTGGGAAGGGGGCCGCATGAAAACTATGCCGATCGCAATACTTCTGCCATGGTTGGTCATTACAGCGGAACGGCCTGGGAGCAATATTATCCGTATGTGCGTCCGCAGGAGACCGGTTATAAAACCGATGTACGGTGGTTATGTGTGTCGGCTGATGAAGCACTAAACCTGATGGTGACCGGGGCGCCTTTGATCTCGGTTAACGTATTGCCATTTGACTACAAAGAATTATATCATAAGAAGAAGGGAGAACCTCAAAAGCATGGTGGATCCATTGAGAAAGGAGATGTTGTATCCCTGTTTATAGACCTGGCTCAAATCGGTGTTGGAGGTGACAACAGTTGGGGGGCCATGGTACATCCTGAGTATTGCATTCCAGCCCGTCGTCTTGAATATTCCTATACTCTGTTTCCTTATAAAGGAAAGCAGGATAAAATCGTGCTGGCACGGAAAATAAGAAATTAGTAATTAATCCCTGGAATCAGTAACGCATGAAACGAGCCAAGAAATGAGCAATCCCACGCCTGAGTATGCTTATAAAATGGCTCGTTCCATCTGCCCATTGACAATTATATACAGATGAAAAATTGGATCATTATAGGTTGGTGTTTCATTGGTTTTAGTTTAATAGGGTTTTTATGCCATAATTCCTATCCTGAAATAATTAGTGTTGCTGATTTTGGGGTTTTCCCTAACCTGGACATGCCAGAAAAGTAAAAAGTATCAAGTACAAAGTATCAAGATGATTTACTGCTCGCCAAAATATTTTGCCAATAAATACACCAATATCACCCGTAAGACACTAATGATTCGCTCAATGAGCTGGAGGTTTTTTAACAGGTGCTTGCCTGAAGGAAAACAATTTGAAAGGTCATTGTTGTTTCAAATTGTTGTATGTGTCACATCGATGGATTTTAAAGTATTATAACAAATATGTTTTATCGTGGAGAATTCAAAAGTAGTATCATTAACCCAAGAATAAAACAACGCTCATGTTAAAAAAACTTGCTCTTTACCTGTTTGCGGCGGCCTTTGTTGGATGTCAAGTCCAATCTAATGAGGAGCGCTCAGATGCTTTATTTGCAAACTTGTTGGATATATCTTTTACCCCCGATAGGCCGGTACCCGATAGTCAGCACTTTCACACCGGGTTTTCAGATGCCGGTGCCTGGCATGGTTATTTTTTGCCATCTGAAAAAGAGGCGTGGGGTGCTTTTACCGGCCCTTATATTATTGCCGGTGAATACCCCGTTTACCTGGCTAAAACATTAGGTCAACTGGTCATTGATAAAAAGGAAGGGAATAAATGGATTATCTGTGATTTCACTGCCAGCAAGGCGATGAACTATTATCCCGGATACCTGCAGCAAATTGTAACCACCGCTGACTTTGAAGTGACGCTTACCTTATGCTTTTTAAATGGTCGGACTGCTGTTATCAATCACCAGATAAAGAATATTTCCGGAAGGAAACAAGAGGTACGGCTGGCCTGGGAAGGAGAGCTTTTGCCCTATAAGAAGGATTTGCGGACTACTCAGGTTACCAATGGGCTTGATATTCATTTTAATGGCATCAAAGAGACCTGGAATTATCTGACGGCTCCGGAGATGCAATTTTCTATACGCTTTAATAGTGTAGTGAATAGTCAGGTGGATGGCGATAAGTTTACTCTAATGCTCCCTGAATCTATCTCTATTGCTCCGGGAGATTCGCATCAGGTGGCTATGGCACATGCCTACACCTTTAATGCTTCAGAAAGAGAGCAGCAGGAGCAAGCGCTGGCTGAAACTTTGAATATGGCCGATGCTTTGCTGATAAAGGTGAAAAAAAGATGGGAACAGGAGGCTTCCAAAGTGATGGCTCATACACCCAACGATACCTTATACCAACGGTTAGGTATGAAGGCTTTGTTAACATTGAATACCAACCGTCGTTCTCCGGCAGGAAAAATAAAAACAGAAGGCATTGTCCCCAGTACTTTTTATAAATGGTTCAATGGTGTGTGGGCCTGGGATTCCTGGAAGCAAAGTGCGGGACTCGCTCCATTTATGCCTGAAGTGGCTAAAAACGGGATTCGTGCCATGTTCGATTATCAGATTACGGCTGATGATGAGGAAAGACCCTGGGATGAGGGAATGATTATCGATTGTATCTTCTTTTATGACGATAAGGATGGAAGTGGTAACTGGAACGAGCGTAATTCCAAACCGGCATTGGCGGCCTGGGCTGTGTGGAAATGTTTCGAGGCCGATGGAGATACCGCTTTCATCAAAGAGATGTATCCCAAATTGATGAACTACCATCGTTGGTGGTATCGTAATCGGGATCATAACCAAAACGGGGTGTGTGAATACGGAGCTACCGTGCATCCCTTTAATGTAAAAGAAAAGACGAAAGACGGGTCGGAGTATGACCATCGCATTGATGCGGCCGCCTGGGAGAGTGGCGGTGATAACTATATTCGCTTTGATGCAGACTGGGGAACCACCCTGGTTGAAAACCATGTGGACGGCCGGTTGGTTGGCTATTCACTCAACCAGGAATCAGCTGACCTGAATGCTTATTTATATGCTGAGAAGCACTTTCTGGCCGATATGGCTGAATTGATAGGAAATACAGATGATAGTCAACGTCTGAATAAGGAAGCCAATAAACTTAAACAGTTCATTAATACACATATGTATGATGCCCAATCAGGTTTTTTCTATGATGTGGATATGGAAACAGGCCGCTGCCTGGTGGAACGTGGTCAGGGACCGGAAGGATGGATTGTGTTGTGGGCCGGAGCGGCCAGTCAGCAACAAGCCGATGCTGTGGTGAATTCTATTATGGATCCGGAGAAATTTAATACCAAAGTACCTTTCCCAACGGCGTCACGCTCTAATGCTCGGTTTAACCCTACCGGCTATTGGAGGGGACCGGTGTGGCTTAGTCCTGCCTGGTTTGGAATTAAAGGCATGATTAAATACGGGCATCAGGAGGAAGCCTTGCAGATGGCTGCTAAACTCATGAATAATGCTCAGGGCATGTTGAATTCCACCAGTCCCATCCGTGAAAATTACCACCCGCTTACCGGGGAAGGTTTAAGTTGCTATAACTTCAGTTGGTCATCGGCCTTTGTGTTGATGATGCTTAACGAATTGCATCAATAAAGAGGAGTGAAAAAATACCGGGCGGCAATTATTTCTTTTTCCAATGCATGACTTCGACAGTCGCCCGGTATTATTTAGCATATGATCGTTAGATTTTAGATATGAGTATCAAGTATCAAGATTTTTGTATGACCGGGATTGCAATATCCTGCAAAAAAAATACACTAACGGTCTAACGTTCTAACGGCCTAACGGCCTAACGGCCTAACGGTCTAACGGTCTAACGGCCTAACGGTCTAACGGCCTAACGGTCTAACGGCCTAACGGCCTAACGGTCTAACGGCCTACTAATATACGTCCTTAAGGATTGCTGCTACAGCATGAAGTGGGAGAGATAAGCAGGGGAGATCATGCGTAAGGTAATCTACGCCATTAACCATGATCAGTGAATGAAAAAAAATCCCTTATGAAAACCCAAAGAAAAATCTCTGTCCCTTTATCTATTGTATTTATCTGTTTTGTATTTCACTTTAATCTTGTCAAAGGAAATAATCAGGTGGATTCCACTTTTATCAATGATTTAAAAGAGTTAGATCGTCCCTTAAATTGTTGGATTGCTTCCGCCCGGGAACGTATTGAAACAGCGATCAGCGCTGATGAGCCTGAGGAGTTGGCTGAGGCCTATTACGATATGGGCAAGGTTTATGCCTATGCCGATGATCCGGGCAGAGCGATCGATTATTATAGCAAGGCCTTGGAACTGTTTACCCGACAAGGGCAACGGCACCGCTTGGCATATTGTTTAAGTAATATTGGTTCCTGTTTTTATGATTTGGAGAGTAATGGTTTTGCCAAAGATTTCTTTAACCGGGCACACGTTATTTTTTCTGAATATAAAGACTCTCTGCAGTTAGCTATTCTCGATAATCAGTTGGGATTAATAGCGGCAGCCGAAGGGAAAGATTCATTGGCACTGGCCTTATATCAGCGATCGCTTCATTATATGGAACAACGAGGTGTCTTATTTGGAATAGTGGCCGGGAATAATAACCTGGGGATTCTACAAACCAAGAAAGGTAATTTGGATACCGCAGAAGTGTTTTTAAAAAGGGCTTTGAAGATCAATAAGCAGCTTTTTCGAACCTGGGGGAAGATAGAGGTCTATAATAACCTGGGAAGGCTTTATTTTGAAAAGAAACGCTATAATGTTGCCAACCAATACCTGGATTCCGCCAGGTGGTTAATGCGTAAAACGGTATTTCGTAAGCTGTTGATGGAAAATTTAGCGATCAGGCAAAAGACCCAGGTGGCGCTTCATAAATACGAACTGGCTTATCAAACCCATTTGCAACATCAGTACCTTCAATCCAGGATGATCAATGGGGCCATAAGAGAGAAGGTCTCGGCATTTAAATTGTTTTATGAGTTAGAAGAGAAGGAAAAGACCATAGCGGTGCTCAATAGTGAAAATAACCAGTTGAAAGGACGTAAAAGTGCTACTTTTGGTGGTTTTATTATCCTCCTTTTGTTTATTACGGGCCTTTACCTCTACCAAAGACGAAATGCTGATAGAGAGGCCAGTCAACATGTTTCCAGGTTGCGTACCCTGGAGCAGGAACTGAATTTTCGAAAAAAGGAAGCCACCTCCCTGGCTTTGCATCTGTCCAAACGTAATCAGTCACTGCGTAACCTGCGTTCTTCCCTGAACCAGGTAAAAAATGGTTCGGGGGACGGCAAACAACTAAATAATGTGATTAAGAGCATGGGACCCGAACTGAAAAGAGGCGGTGAACTTAGTGAATTAACAACTATGCTCAATAATGTGCATCATGAGTTTTTTACAAAATTGTCTTCCAATTGTCCGGGACTTACCGAGAATGAATTAAAAATACTCGGTTTGATTCGGATGGGATTATCCACCAAAGAGATTGCCTCCATTAAAAATACCAGTCCCAAGGCGGTTGAGATGAGCCGTTATAGGGTGCGTAAGAAATTAAATCTTACAAAAAACAGCCAACTCTCGGAGTATCTGACACAGATGTGAGGGAGTGGAGATAAGGTAAAAGGTTAAAGAAATAAGGTATAAGGTTAAAGGGGTAAGTCCAACGATTTGTTGTTCTTAATACCCCTTTTGTTTGGTGTCAAAAGAGGGGGTGTAATTCATTGTTTGATGCCAAAAAAGCGAGGTGGAGATAGTATAAAAGGATGTGCTTGACCATTTTTTTGGGGTGTTAATTGCCTGGCAGGAGTGGCGCCTTAAGTGGTTTCTAAGGCATGCACCCGGCAGGGTTTTCCGGTCGATGAACAAGCAAGGTCTATTTGAATTTCAAGTTCGGTGATGGCGAAAGCGAGGGATTCTGTCAGTAAAATATTTTCAATCACAAAGCAGCCGTTTGCCTCACATTTCTTATCAAATTTGATGTGTTCCTCGCCATGCCTGCCAATGCCGCAGGCATCAATTAAAATGAATGCTGGTTTTGATTGCAAAATGGCATCCAGGGTAGCTTCCGATAAGAAAGTATTAGCTGCGCCATATTCCTTAGTCCCATAGCCATGTGCGTTTAAAACGCCGGTGAACAGAATTAACGCTTTCCCTTTCAGGTCGGTGTTTTTAATAGCTTCAGCAGATGGCATCTTGGTGGAGCAATCCATGATGATTGCCTCTAAAATATAGTCAGAATGATCCGGCAATGCAGTGTAACAATCCGTGTGCGTACCAATATGGCCTATGGCATTGACGGCATCCGATTGTTTTTTTGCCCAGGTATAGGCCGGATGCTTTTCAGGTATTTCAAGGCTCAGTTTATGTTTTGTGATCGGCATAGTGTAATCAATTTAAGTGAATGAGTTATTGTTTTTTCTGATTAATCATGCGAAGGGGATTCAACTCTTAATTCGTATTATCTGACATTTCCCATATGTATTTAAAACCTATAAAGCTTGCTTTGCAGACATTTTGCCAACTGCGAATTTATCGAATTATACGAATAGCTTTTCGATGAAAAGCTCATAAAAGCATGCAGTGGTTAAACAATAGTTTGTTAAGTTTTTGTAAGTAATTGAAAAACAGGTTTTATTTATTTGATAGACAAAATTGTTAATGGTCTAACTAAGGTCTATTATCTAAAATCTAACGATCTATTGATTAGTATTATTTGCGGTTAAATTAATGACAAATGTAATTTGCTCATAATCAATTAGTGTTTCTCCGGTGTTTTTTTTCAGATACTTAAAATTTAATGTTTTATAAGACATGAGAACATCAGTGATTTATCATTGACTGTTCAGATTGTTTTTCCAATCAATGCTCATGTATTGCTCTTTTCTTATTACTTTGCCGACCCAATGAAGGGGGGTATACCTTTCGTATTAATGGCTTTTAATCGGATATACGACATGAAATCAATACCGAAAATAGATTTGCACTTGATTCAACAAGGGAGCCACATCGAGTTTGCTCGCCTGGTGGATCTGTTTTCGCATGATCTGTTTCTGTTTGCCAATGGTATCCTGCACCAGGCAGAAAGTGCTGAAGAGGTGGTGAGCGATGTATTTGTGAAACTGTGGGAAAAAAGAGCTACTGTTACAGAAGTAGACCACATCAAGAGTTACCTCTACACCGCTGTTCGAAATAAAGCAATTTCAACCCTGCGTGGCAGGAAAAAGGATACCGTTAGCCTGGAAGATATTCAGGAGTACCATTTTGAACCCGTAGCCGGTCCTGATGATTCAATGATTGATCAGGAAACCCTGGATCAAATCAACCGGGCCATCGAACACCTGCCGGCCCGCACTAAAATGGTGTTTTCCCTGGCTAAAATCCAAGGGCTGAAATATAAGGAGATCGCAGAACTGTGCGACATCTCGGTGAAAACAGTCGATTATCATGTAGCTGGGGCCATTGAAAAAATTTGTAACACCTTGGGGGTATCGGGAAAGCATTCCGGCGACAAAGGTCGAAAAATGCTTATGCTGTTGTTCAGCTTTTGATTGGATGAATAACCAATTGTCTGGGTGAAACAATGAATGACAGATCAGTGACAATAAGGGTTTTGCTGCGCTTTCTGCTACTTAATACTTAAGCTTCTATGTTTTTTCAAAAGTATCTTGATAAAAAGCCTCTTCGAGGGATGTTACCTTTAATTGTTAGTTTTAACAGAACAAACAAGATTCATTATATACCGCAGAGGCGCAGAGACGCAGAGATTTTTTATCAAATGGGAAGTGAGATTGTTCTTTGAGGTTGACAATGATAGGTACAGATTTTTTCAAAATATTTCTATCTGTTTCAATATATCTCCATTTCCATCTAATGTTGAACAACATGTTGGTAAAAGTTACTGCCTAAGCGCTTATTCTCTTGCGTCTTGTATCTTGATACTTGCGACTTAGTATTTATGTCTAACCTCTAGCCTCACGTTATTTTACCCGTTTGAATTTCGCCTCCAATAGTTTTTGTTTTATTCGTTTGCCCGGCCTGAAGGCTACCTTTACATCTTTAATATTGTAGGCTGTTACCTCTTGGGCTGTGTCAGAAGCTTCGCCGGAGATGTGAAGTGAAAAGATTCCCAGATCACCCAAGTCAACGCTGTAGTTTTCAAGCAGTAAATCAGGTATTTCATGGGTCAGGGCCGTGAGAATAAGAAAAACATCTGCCGGGTGGGCGGTGCACATTTTCGAAATGCGTTGGGATAGTTGGGAAAGATCCATTTTTGTCCGGTTGCACACACGGGGATAGTATTTATACTGGCCGCCCCCTTTTATACCGGGCGTAGAATTGTGAATGGCTTTGAATTTTACTGACATGATGAATTTGTTTTGGTTTTCAAATGGCGTATGACTAAAAGTGTACGCATCGTTGTAGATTTATGTAATTTGAAATTTAATAACTTATTACTAACTAATCAAATTATTAGGCGTCTGAAATAAATTTATGAGGCGCGTGGAAAATATAATTGAGGCGCCTGAAAAATCAAATAATAAATCATGATCGATACAATTTCCTGGTAAATTTTGCATAGAACTTACTTATCGTATTATCCACGGCATACTAACCTTTTCCTCCAGGGGAAGGCACCGTTTCCTTCTCATGACCAACAGCTTTTCTCTATATCACTACAACCAGGATTAATGCCGGCTCCCTTTCATATAAGGATAGGGTTGGTGTGAGGTGACAAACAACAAATCAAACTCCGAAGGAGTATCTGTAAAAGCACAGGATTTAAACCCTGTGTACCAATCACGGCAATAAGGAAGGCTGAAGGCCTGTTTGTATTAAATAAATAGATCGTTAGATTTTAGATAATAGGTTTTTAGACTGATTTTTATCTAGCTCATTTAATCGTTACAATCTCAAACATCATCAAATGAAAGAGAATTGACATTAACCTCCGCATCCCGAAGGGATGACATGTTTATAGACCAAGGCGTGAGGTTTGTGTGCGACTCCGGCAGGAGTCGAATGTGTATCCGATTAATATA
>RHGE01000110.1 GCA_004296775.1 Marinilabiliaceae bacterium JC017 | reverse complement strand
GGAGGTGGGGGGAAGCTTTTATTTGACTAGACCTTTTTGCTTCGTTTTTGGGGCAATGCCAAAAATGAAGTAGGGTTTGGGACGAAGTCCCGATAAAATAACCATTAAATGAGATATAGGGGAAAAAGTTGGAAATAAATTGAAATAACCGGAGACATAAGGGAATAGGTCGTTGGGACGGGTGATTGAGATTAGAAATTAGAGGTCAGTTCACCAGCCAGCAACCTGGAAGCGTCCGAAGGACCTGACAGCGTTTATTTCCGACAGCGTTAATTTCCACCCCTTGAAACCGCACGATTGTATCATGTAGCTAATTAACCACAACTACCAAACACACCCCAGAACAAAAAAGCAAACGCAATTTTGTGATATCACTAAATCACTCCCCTCCTAACCTGGACAAGCCAGAAAAGTACACAGATATGAGTATCAAGTATCAAGACATTCGCATGACCGACATTGCAATATCCTGCCAAAAAATACACAGACATTATTGATAAGACACTAATCACTAAAAAAAATGCTTTTATAAACTGTTATATTTCCACAGTATAAATACCAAACAAGAACACCCCAACACTTTAATATCCAAAATAAATCAACTCTCCTTCCGCTTCAAAGAAATCGCTTTCATCCATAATTACATTAAAAATCTTCAGTTTGAAACTTAGTAGTTATCAGAGGTTGAAGCGTATTACCTGTAATAAAAATCAACAGATCATCTGATCGTCACAATCGCGTTTCAGCAATTTCAAAACAAAAACAGATAACAAATAGCAAGCTCTATGAAACACTTGATTACCCTTATTGTGCTGGCAATTACCTTACAGACCATAACAGCCCAGAACACCACACCTCTCTATAAAAACGAAACAGCCAGTTTCGAAGAGCGCACCCAAGACCTCATCTCCAGGATGAGCCTGGATGAAAAATTTTCTCAACTGCGCCACGAAGCGCCTGAAATAAAACGACTGGGCATACCGGCCTACAACTGGTGGAACGAATGCCTGCATGGGGTGGCCCGGGCCGGCATGGCAACGGTTTATCCCCAATCGGTAGGTCTTGGTGCTACCTTCGATGAGGATCTGATCTTTCAAATAGCCACAGAGATATCGGACGAAGCACGTGCCAAACACCACTTCTTTAAAAACCTGGGACGCGAGGGACATATTTATGAAGGTCTTACTTTTTGGTCGCCGAATATTAATATTTTTCGCGACCCCAGATGGGGACGTGGTCAGGAAACCTATGGTGAAGACCCCTACCTGGTTAGCCGCATGGGGGTAAACTTTATTAAAGGCCTGCAAGGGGATGACGAAAAATACCTAAAACTGGTGGCGACCGCCAAACACTTTGCCGTTCACAGTGGCCCGGAACCCATGCGCCATAAAATCGACCTGAACCCATCGGAACGCGATCTTTGGGAGACTTACTTCCCGGCATTCGAAGCCAGTGTCAAGGAGGCCAGGGTGCACTCTGTCATGTGCGCCTACAACAGCATAAAAGGGAAACCCTGTTGCGGTAATTCCCCCCTGCTGAAAGATGTATTGACCAAAAAATGGGGATTTGATGGCTATGTGGTGTCCGATTGCTGGGCCATTACCGATTTCTACCAGGAAACCGACCACCATGTTGTACAAACCGAAGCGGAAGCCGCCGCCATGGCCCTGAAAGCCGGCACTCAACTCAATTGCGGAAGCACCTTCAAATACCTGCGTCAGGCATATGAACAAAAGCTGATTTCAGAGGCTGATATTGACAACGCCCTCTATAAACTTTTCCTCGCCAGGTTTAAACTGGGTATGTTTGACGATCCCGCCCATGTGGAATACAGTAAAATACCTTACAGCGTGGTATGCAGTCCTGAACACCAGGCAACGGCCCTCGACGCTGCCCGGAAGTCCATCGTTCTCCTAAAAAACGATTACAATACTTTGCCCTTAAGTAAAAAAGTAAAATCAATTGCTGTGGTAGGCCCCAATTCCAACGACTATGACATTATGCTGGGAAACTACAACGGGTATCCCAAAAACCGGGAGACCGTTCTCGATGCCATAAAAAATAAAGTCGGAAATAGAGTTAAAATCCGGCACGTAAACGGCTGTGACATTACCCCCGGCATTTCACCCTTAACCTATATTCCGGCAGAATATTTCAGTACTTCCATGAACGGAGAAATGCACAAAGGATTAAAAGGTGAATATTTCCGGTCACCCGATCTTTCAGGAAAACCTGTGAAAACGCGGATTGACAATAGCATTAACTTCATGTGGATGGATAACCATCCGCTGGGCGAAAACATCACCGATGGTTTCTCAGTTCGCTGGACCGGGTACTTAACAACACCGGAGACCGGGGAATACCGTTTTGACGTAAAAGCCTGTGAGAAGCTAAAAATAGTCATCGATGATTCCCTCTACCTGAAAGGTGTTGACGAATGGAATTACAGGGGCGAGTTCACCGCCCGATTCGAAAAGAACACCCAACACAAAATTCGCATTGAGTATACAAATATAGGTCCGCAGGCACAAGCTCATCTTTACTGGCGAATTCCACACACCAGCGAGCTCAGCAAAGCTGTAGAAATAGCCAACCAATCCGATGTTGTGGTTATGGTAATGGGGCTCCATCAGCGCATTGAAGAGGAACAAATGGACCTGGAAGTTGAAGGCTTTAAAGATGGTGATAAAACCTTTCTGCACCTGCCGTCGTCACAGGAAAAACTCATAAAAGCCATGCACCAAACCGGTAAGCCGGTTATCCTGGTATTGATGGGCGGAAGTGCCATTTCTGTTAACCAGGCCGATAAAAACATCCCTGCCATCCTGCATGCATGGTACCCGGGAAGCTTTGGCGGCGAAGCCATTGCTGATGTTCTGTTTGGCGATTACACCCCCGGGGGAAAACTACCGGTTACATTTTATAAATCGGTAGATGACCTGCCTCCATTCGAAAACTACGACATGAAAAACCGGACCTATCGCTATTTTACGAAAGAGCCGCTCTACGCCTTTGGCCATGGCTTGAGTTACACCCGGTTCAACTATTCAGTACCTGATATCTGCGTGGATGAATCCAGAGAAAAAGGATTTGTGGATATAAACCTGGATATTAAAAATACCGGCAAGTATGATGGTGATGAAGTAGTACAAGTCTATATTAAACTTGTCGATTCAAAAAAGAAACAACCCATAAAACAACTTAAAGCCTTTAAACGGGTACACCTGCCTAAAGGCGATAAATCAACAGTCCGGTTCCGTTTAACACCCAAAGATTTTTCATACTGGGACGAAAGTACCCAAACCTATGTGGTAGAAGATTGCCTGTATGAAATCCAGGTTGGAAGTGCTTCTGATGACATTCGCCACCAGGCCACCATCCATTTCTGATCATGTAGATTATGTGTAAACGGATACACCGCAATCTTCCGCATTATAATGAAAGCTTCATCAATGATGAAGCTTTCCTCTTTAAAAAATCAACTGGTTGTTCAGGTAAATGTATCAGCTCCAACATTAACCACAGAGTCTTCAAGTCCTGGCCTACTAACAAAAGGTGAGACAACTCTAATTTGACGCTACCAATACCTTAGGCGCTTAAGCAGCAACTTTTACCAATAGGTTATCCAAATTGAAAGTTCACTAATTCATTAAGCTTTAGTAATCGTTTGATAATTATTTCATCAATCAGGCTGTTATGCGTTTTTCAATTGGTTAGGATTGTTATTTTTTGGCGTCCTGCCTCGCTTCGGGCTCGCCACCGCGCTTTCCGTTTCTACTCCTCGCTATCCCTTCCCGCCCATGCCAACGCCTCGCTGTGGGGTATCCACTGCAATCGCTGGCCGGAAACAATCTACAGTCTACAGTTAGCAGTTGACATTTATCTAAAATCTAACAATCTATTGACGGGTGATATTAGTGTATCTATTGGCAAAACATTTTGGCAAGTAATAAATCATCTCGATACTTTTTACTTTTTTGGCTTGTCCAGGTTAGGTCTCATGCAGATTTTCCGCAAATCACCAGAGATGCAGAAAGGATTGCTCTACACATCTACTAAAAGGATTCAAATACTCATAATTCATTTTCTTTCCGCCCGCTCACTCCTTTCCCCTCCACAAAGATTTAGGAGGGGTGATTTTCATTGAGTATACAATGAAAATCAGGGTGGTTTGATGTTACAGATCCGGTGATTTAAAGAGTTATATAGTAGACGAAGAAGTACAAAAAAGGCAAAGCACTTCGACAACATAAATTTGCAATCCCTTCTCCACAATCAGTAAAAATGAGATATAAATACATTAGTATCCTAAATAATTAATAGTTAAACTGGATAAAGTTAATGGTTATAGTGTGTTAGTGATATTTTTGAATATAGGGGCTTCATTGGATATTCCGCCTTCAAGAAATGACGTTAAGAAATTTAACGGATTGGAACGTTAAGAAAGAAAATCTGTTTGAAGCGAAGCGAGTTATTTTCTTTTAGTGGAAAGGAGTTAAATTTTAGTTATTTATTGTGAGCGGCGGCACTTTTTGTTTACTTTTTCTTGCTGTAGAGAAAAAGTAAAAGCACGTGCGGCTTAAGCACATTGGTTAATACTATTTTATTTTGGACAATACTGATTTAAATATTAACTATCCGCATGGTTGACTACAAACCAACCTATAATAACATGTTCTTTTCAGGAGAAGCCTGATAAAAGCCTCTTCGAGGGATGTTTCCTCAAGCTGATTGCTGTTCGAGATTGACAAGGATAAGAGTTGTCTATTTTTATCTGTTCCAATGTATCTCCATCCAATTTGAACAACATATTCGTAAAAGTCGCTTCCCAAGCGCCTGGATTCGCCGAGCTGAAACACCGTAACCATGGGCTGTAACTACCCTCAACGGGGGCACTACTCTATTTAGAAATAAAAAGAAGCACCTGATGAAAAACAGTTGCAATTATCACGTAATCACGTGTTTTTTCGATAGGCCATGCAGTCTTACTTTGTAAGTAAAAATCATTGTCCAAATTTTAATAAATATTGAAATGAAGAAACTTAGTTTATTGATTGTATTGTTGTCAGCTTTATATGGTTTAAATGCTCAAAAGCGATTAACAACGGCCAAGATGACCAACGGCATCTATAGCATTTTTAATGTGGGCTTAGGTAAATATATGGAGGTGAATGAAGCATGGACTGCTCCATTTGATGATGAGAAGATTATGACTTTTAGTTCCTCAAGTAATAATCCGGATAGCTACTTCTTTATCGACAAAAAAACCAAGTATTTTACCATTCAACCAATGAATTGTAAATGTACCATTGGTCCTTCCGGAAAACATCATCTTATTCCTATTGTGGTAACACATACAACCAACAATCTTACTGCATGCGACCTTCTTTTTGAACCTGTACCTGGGAAAAAAGAAACTTACTATATAAAGGTTCCAAAAAGAAATACATACTTGATTGGTTGTAAAAATACTCTTAACACAAACCATAATCTAATAGAAACAAATACATATGTTGATGAATCATCCAGAAAAATACCCGACAATACTCGTCAACAATGGAAATTAGTCAAGCTATCGGATCATTATGCCTACGTCAACCCTAATCAGAAATTTATGATTAAGAGTGCTACCTCCGATCATTATTGGGATTTAAAAGGGGATAGTGATAATTCAACCAACAAAAATGGCACTACGTTATGGCTGTCACGCGAAATGTTACATACCAACGATAAACGATATAAGCTAAAACGTGACCAGGGGAATTGGGTTTACATTCAGGTTCAGAATGGAGGCCGCAATATTAACGTAGACAAAGGCAACTTGAATAGAAAAGGACAACCATTGGAGTTGTGGGATCGGAAAAGTGATTTAACCGGTCAGCGTTTTGCCATTATTCCAACTTCACCCACAACTTGTGTAATCGTTACTTATACTGGTCTTGCCCTTCAAGATATAGATAGAAAGATTAAACAAACAACATTGAACTTTACTCCTAGGCAACACTGGAAACTAATTTATGCCGATGGTCCTAACAAAGGAAAAACATATAGTTTTAAAAAAGACTAAAAGTTACAAGACTGCAAGAAACCTAATATAAACAGCATGGAAATAGCCTACTGTTTTTAGCGTGGTCAATAAGAAATGCTATATAATTGCGCAACAGAGGAGGAAAATATCAAATCCCGCCAGGCATACAGTCATTAAAATACCACATACTCTATATGCAAAACTCCCGGCATTGCTGCCGGGATTTTCTATATCACATTTAATTGTTCTATTCATTCTGTTACCATAGAACGCGATACAATCGCGCACTAGCGGGGGTTGTAAAGAATATGCTATTTGTTTATGCTATTTATATCATTTAAATTTGTTGAAACCAGAGTACTTCCATCTTTTTGATGACATATAAGTATGACTTTAGGACAAAACATAGCAACTTTAAGAAAAGAAAGAAATCTTTCACAGAGTGCTTTAGGTAAAAAAGCCAGTACCTCCGGTGATCTTATCGGGAGATATGAGCGAGACGAAGTGAAACCTTCCATTGAAGTAGTTATAAAAATAGCTGATTCCCTGGGAGTATCCATTGATTTTTTAGTGGGGAAAACCAATTTTGAATTGGATCAGGATACATTGAGACGCATTCAGGAAGTAGCAAGTCTTCCCTATGAAGCAAAAAATCAAATTTACATGGTTGTGGATGCCTTGATACGGGATTTTAAAACACGACAAACATATAAAAACCGATAAAATAAAAAACATGGATTTGCAATATATTACCGACAATCAGGGACATAAAAACGGTGTCTTACTCTCTATCAGCGATTGGAATAAGATACAGAAAGACCTTGAAGAACTACAAAGGCTTAGGAACAAAAAATTGTTTCTCACCGAACTTCAGGAATCCATTGATGAGATGAAGCAATACAAGAATGGTAAAAAACAAGCCCGTAACGCCGAAGATTTTCTCAATGAGCTTTAGTATCAAAACCACCTCCGTTTTTGAACGACAGGCCAAACGCCTGATGAAAAAATACCCATCACTCAAAAAAGAGCTTCTGGTACTGATTAACGAACTCAAAGAGGAACCGACTAAAGGAACATCCATTGGCAATAATTGCCATAAAATACGCCTAGCCATTGTCAGCAAAGGGAAAGGTAAATCCGGTGGTGCCCGTGTGATCACCCATGTTGTTTATAAAAATAACACGCTTTTCCTGCTCTCCATCTATGACAAATCAGATATTGAAAACCTAACAGACAAAGAAATTCTGGAGCTGATTAAACAGATTCCGTAACAAGCCCGCTAGGCTTACGGGCATTAAAACACCACCTACTACATATGAAAAAAATCCCGGCTCGCACCGGGATTTTCTATATCACATATTTAATGGTTCATTATCCGTATTGTTAGTTGTAAACTAACTGTTTGTTTTGGAACGCGATACAATCGCGCACCAGCGGGGGCATCGTTAGTTGTAAGCTAACTGTTAGTTTTGGAACGCGATGCAATCGCGCACCAGCGGGGGTGTATATTTTCAGACTGGGCGATTCATCGGCATGGAAAGGGCAGTTGAGCATGTGGTTGCTGTTGACTTGCAATCCGTAATATTTAAGCACTGTCTGAATGGTTAACTGCTCTTTGATGTGTTGGATTTCCATTGAATGAAAAAAGTTTAAAATTTCTTTTTAGTACCAATTGGTGACAAAAGTAATGTATTGATTCTATAGATGCAAAACTTTTATAGTTTGAATAGTATAGATAAGTGTTGTATTTTTGTTCGTATTAAGATTTTGAGGGTATTTAAAGCACTTATTTATGACTTTTGGAGAGCGGATTTCATCAGCAAGAAAGAAACTAAAATGGTCTCAGGACGAGCTGGCAAAGAAAGTGGGTACATCTGCACCCATCATCGGACGGTATGAGCGTAACGAGATTAAACCATCTATTGAAACGGCCAAAAACATTGCTGATGCTCTTGGTGTTACCCTTGATTATCTACTGGGAGGTTCTAATAAAGCGGTATTGGACAAAGACCTTTTAAAACGCCTCGAAGACATTGAAAGTCTTTCCCCTGAAGATAAGGACAAAATCTATTATTTTATTGATATGGCTGTGCGAGATGCTAAAGCTAGACAAGCTTATAGACATTAAAACACTGCATATAATAAACACAAAAAAGCCCGGCCACCTTGCGGTACCGGGCTTTGCTATACTCATTTAAATGTTCTTATTCAATCTATTTTTGATGGAACGCGATACAATCGCGCACTAGCGGAGGCCTTTTTTATTGAAATAATTATCTCTATTGCTAATCTTTCGATAAGAGTAAAATAGAATAACCTGCAACAAAGCAGTCCCAATACTAAAATTAATATACTGCCTTATTGCTGACAATTCACTCTTTCTGCTCTCAATACTCTGACTAAATAATTCAGATACGTCCTGTTCTATCTGATATTTCTCTATCAATAAAATATTTGCGTAAAACATTAGATTAACTACAATCACAATTAAAAATGAACATACCAATACCCAACACAACAATACTTTTACTGTTTTATTCATCTTGTTTTTCCTTTTCTTTTTCGTATTGTTTTCTAAATTGTTCTGTAACATCAGTAACCCCGCTACCAGCTTGAGAAGCTAATTGCTTTAAAAATACTTCCATATTTACTGGTACAAAATGCCGAGACGGATCAACTGTTATATTTTCACCATTAATGTCATAGCTTTTTTTGTTATCACTAAAAATAGATGTTCCTCCTGCTTCAACTCCATCAATAGACTTTGTTGTACAATTGTTAGATCCTAATTTATATTCATCTATGACTTTTGATGTTTCTCCATCAACTTGCTTATCCTTCCTTCTTTCTGGTACAGCATCACTTGAGTTCAATAAACCATCAAAATAGTTGGCAACATCATTTTCGTTTGCATCTGAAATCTCAAATACACTTGCTTTATAATCATTCAAGTTCTTAGAAATATAATCCTGAGCTTTTTGTCCTGTCCACTTAATCAAAACACCTTCACCACTCGTATTTGTGAAATTTAGAGGCCCCTTTGCACTTCCTAATTCTCCATATCTACCATAGGAATAAACAACGGTATTACTCCCATTTCCAACAGTTACAAAGACGTGTCCAAATTTCGTGGTTTCCGTATACACCCTTGTTTCAAGCCCCTGCCAATCAATAAACATTATTGGATTATTTGAGGCATATAAATAACCAGATTGGAAACTATACTTTTCTGTAAGCGGATCAATAGCATGAAACCTCCCTAACGCCGCATCATAAAACCTCGCCCCATAATCGTACCAATCCAACACCTCACCGTTCACTCCATCGTACTACAACACTTTTTTGGGGTGTATTTTAGGAAACAGCCACCGTACAGAGGAACTGCCGTCATCGTAAATTATTGTTCAATACTTGATCATTTTATGCCCGTTGGCATTGTAAATATATAAAATTAGTTAATTATACGAGGGTGCTTTTGAATCATAATCATTAATTAAATTTCCCATGCCCTTTAGGAAAAACCCCGGCAGAGATACCGAAATTCTCTATATCACGCATTTAAAGGTTCATTATCCATATCGTCAATTGAAAGCCAATCTTGGACAACATTGAAGATATAATTTTCACCGAGCGGTTATACTGTGATCATTGGTTGTTTATTCAATCTGCTATAACACAGATTGCAAATCCTCGCTAGCGGAGGACAATGAAACGCGATACAATCGCGCACCGGCAGTAGAATAAATGAAACTATAATATCATAATGCCAACAAAAAAAAGCCCCGTTATAAATGAGTAAAAACACAGATGCGTATCTTTTGCCCGGGAGATGCAGAGGACTTACTCTTGAGATGCGTATCTTTTGGTCAGGAGATGCAGGGGAGTTACCCCATGAGATGCGTATCTCCCGACTTTTAGATGCGTATCTAAATTGTTTTAGATACGCATCTCAGGCGCTCGAGATGCGCATCTCTCAGAAGCCCCGTCAAATAAGGAATTCAGAAGGCACTAAAAAAGCCCGGATTCTTTCGAAACCGGGCCTTTTATACTTGCTATAATATGTTTTCTCTTATCAGCACCTACAGTGAATATGGGGAAATTTCAAACAAGCTGAAATTATCCCTATCCACCTTCTAATGATATCCACTTTCATTGAGTGAATGGTAAAGCAATTACTCGTCGGCAAAAGAAGCCAGGAAACGCCTTACTGCATTTACCGATTCCAGGTTGTATTCTGCACTGGTATTTTTTATGCCCACTTTAATGGTCACAGCGCTCTTTGGCAATTCGCGGAACATGTATTCGTCCGTCCAGTCATCGCCAATAGCCATGATAAAATCAAATCCATTGTTCTTAATAAACTGAAGGGCTGCAATACCTTTATTAATACCCCCATTTTTCACTTCAATAACCTTACTTCCCTCCATAATTTCCAGGTTCAGGTTACCAACCAATCCGGTTAATTCTTCCTTTATCTCCTTGGCCCTTATTTCACTAAGTTCCGTTTCAGCTTTTCGATAATGCCATACCAGGGAATAGTTTTTACGCTCAATAAACGACCCCGGGGTACGATCCACAAAGCTTTCCAAAACGGGCAGGATAAAAGGCATCCAATCATTCTTAACGGCGGTGAGCATTTCCCAGTCATGATCATATTTCTTCAACCACACTCCATGTTCACAAATCAGGTTAATCGGCATGTCATCAAACCATTTTTCCAGGGTGGCCCGGTCGCGTCCGCTAATGATGGTCACCAAATTCCTTTCGTCGGCTATAAGCTTTTTAAGAATATCCTTAACCTCTTGGTCAGGAACAGCAGCCTGCGGGTTTTTATGAAAATGCGTCAAGGTACCGTCATAATCCAGGAAGATAGCCCTGCGTTTGGCTTTATCATATTGCTTCCGCATGCCCTGTTGAATAGAATCAGATATTTTCTTTGCCAGCAAATCCGATTGCACCTTTTTAACCCGGTCAAGCGCATCAACAAATTCCCGGGCCCACTTAAACACATTGTACCGTTTAATGCGATCCTGCAAGTGAATCATGCGCTCGCGCTGTTCACAAATATGCATCGACAATGCCCGCTTCAGGCTTTCGGCTATCTCCTCTTCATTATTGGGATTAATGATAATGGCCTCTCCCATCTCCTTGGCCACACCCGCCATCTCACTCAGGATTATCACCCCGCTGTGCGACGTCCGGGAAGCTACATACTCTTTAGCTACGAGATTCATCCCATCCCGTACCGGCGTAATCAGGGCCACATCACACGAATTATAGAGTTCCACCAGGTTCTCAAATGGCAGTGAGCGGTAAAAATACCAAACAGGGGTATAGTTTATATTACCAAATTCGCCATTGATGGCCCCCACCAATTCATCCACCTCTTTCTTCAGCATCTGGTATTGATCTACCTCACCGCGACTAGGCACAGCCAGCATGATCAACGTTACCTTATTGCGGTATTCAGGATAGTCCTGCATAAACCGCCTGAAAGCCCGTAACCGATGTGGGATACCTTTCGTGTAATCTAACCTGTCAATGGATAGGATCAACTGACGTTCGGGAGATACCAGAAAATATTTCTCCAACTCCCGGTGCAAATCAGAGCGCTCCTGTACCGGCTTCTGCATGATACTGGCCGAGGCTTCATGAAACTTATCATAGTCAATACCCATGGGGAACGCATCGGCCACCACAATCCGATCTTCAGTATGCACTTGATTAAACGAAATTTCATAACCGAACAAACGCCTGACACAACTAAAGAAGTGTCTTTCGTAATCGTAGATATGAAATCCTAACAGATCGGCGCCCAGCATCCCTTTAATCAGCTCCATCCGCCAGGGTAACACCCGGAATACTTCGTAAGAAGGAAAAGGAATATGCAGGAAGAACCCGACGGTAATGCCAGGGCGTTTTGATTTGATCATTTCAGGTACCAGCAGAAGCTGGTAATCATGTACCCAGATGGTATCTCCATCTTCAGCCATTTCAATGGCCCGATCGGCAAACTTCTGATTAACCAACTGATAAGCTTCCCAGTAATCAGCCGAATGATCAACGTATTGTGTAAAATAATGGAACAACGGCCAAATGGTATTATTACTAAAGCCATCGTAATAAAGATTTATCTCTTCATTAGTCAAATGTACCGGTACACATTTCTCCTTATGGAGTAACGCTTCTATTTTAGTAACCTCATCAGCCTTTAAATCATCCAGTGCCAGACCCGGCCAGCCTATCCAGTTACCATCATACTCTTTATAGATGGATTTCATACCAGTAGCCAAGCCGCCAACACTGGGTTTCAGCGAATAATCCTCTTCTTTTCGATTAATACTAAAAGGGAGTCGATTTGAAACAATGTGAATTTTTGACATATAATTGGTGAGTTTGATCGATTAAAAAAATTGTAGCCTATTTTACAAAAAAAATGTGACAATATTCATGTTTTTCTGAAAAA
This sequence comes from Marinilabiliaceae bacterium JC017, assembly GCA_004296775.1. GTDB lineage: Bacteria > Bacteroidota > Bacteroidia > Bacteroidales > Marinilabiliaceae > JC017. Next base: position 2,808 of record RHGE01000110.1, on the reverse strand, counting down.
TTAAAGAATCTTAGAAAAACAACTCCATATATTTGGATGTAAAATATCAATTTACTAGACTCACATTTTTTCGTCTGAACTTTCAAAACACATTTATATGGACAACCTTAATTTTGGCATTGTAGGGAATTGCAGAAGCGCTGCGCTTATTTCAGAAAAAGGTTCGATTGACTGGTTTTGCCTGCCAAACTTCAACTCTCCATCAGCATTTGCCCATATTCTGGATAAAAAAGGGGGCTGGTTCGGAATTGTTCCCCAGGAGCCTTTCACCACCAAACAGTTTTACATTCCCCACACCAACATATTAGTCACTCGGTTTGAATGTGAAAGCGGTATTTTTGAAGTAAATGATTTCATGCCGCGCTACCATCAAAATGACATGGGCTACTACTATGCCCCACCAGATTTAATCCGCTACATTAAACACATTGAGGGAGAAGTCAAAGTCTCCATTGAATTTAATCCGCAACTGGAATACGCCCTGCCACACACCCGGGTAATCATCGAAAACAATTTCATTAAAGCCTACACTTCTGACGGCGATTATGATTCGTTGTACCTATACACCAGCTTGAGCCGAAAAAATATCATCAAAAATCAAACGGTTACTATATCAAAAGATGAATACCTGTTGATAAGCTATAACCAAAAGATTTTAAAACAAGATGTTGAAAGGGCCTACCTAAAGTTTGAACGCACCAAGGTATACTGGCTCAACTGGGCTGAACGTACCACCTTTTTTAAAAAATACAACGAAGAGATCATCCGAAGTGCCCTTGTTCTTAAACTATTAAGCTACCAAAAGAGTGGTGCCATATTAGCAGCCCCCACCACCTCACTGCCGGAAACCATAGGCGAGGTAAGAAACTGGGACTATCGATTCTGCTGGATACGGGATGCCTCCATGGTGGTGAAGCTAATCACCCGCCTTGGGCACTACAGGGTGGCCCAACGCTACTTGAAATTCATCATTGACCTGCTGCCCGACAAAGGCGAAAAGATGCAGATCATGTATGGCATTAATGGCGAAAAAAACCTGTATGAATACGAGTTAGCCCACATGGAAGGTTATGAAGGATCACGCCCCGTTAGAATAGGTAATGCCGCTTACATACAAAAGCAAAATGATATCTATGGAATTTTAATGGACGTTATTCTGCAACATTTTGAGCTTTACTCCACCACACTGGAGCACAGCGAAGATTTATGGACCATCGTGCGGAATGTGGTGAAAGTAGTGGAAGAAAACTGGGAAAAACCGGATAAAGGCATCTGGGAAATACGCAACGAAGACCGTCATTTCACCTTCAGCAAGGTGTTGTGTTGGGTCGCACTGGACCGGGCCGTTAAAATTGCCAGAATACTTAAGCAAAATAGCTATATAGTCCCCTGGAGAGCCGTCAGAGACCTTATTAAAGCAGAAATTATTGAGCAAGCCTGGTCAGAGGAGAAACAAGCCTTCACGCAGGCCTATGAGGTGGAAGACATGGACGCCTCCGTATTATTAATGGAACCCTATGGTTTTATTGAGGCTTCAGATCCAAAGTACAAAAACACGGTTCTGGCCATTCAAAAAGAGCTTGAAACAGACGGATTAATGTTTCGATACCGTAATAAAGATGACTTCGGAGATCCCAAATCAGCCTTCACCATCTGTTCCTTCTGGCTAATTAACAGCCTTTATAAAATTGGTCACAAAGAGGAAGCCATTGAAAAATTCAACAAAATTCTGAGCTATTCCAATCACCTGGGACTGTTTAGTGAAGACATTGATTTTAAAACAAAACGTCTGCTTGGTAATTTTCCCCAGGCATACTCTCATTTGGCCATTATTGAAACGGCTATAAACCTGTCGGGTGATAGAATATCAGAAGAAGAAGAAGTGCTGGAATCACTCTTATAAGATAACTGACATTTCCAATATGTGTTTAACGCCTATAAAGCTTGCTTTGCAAGCTTTTTGCCAACCGCGAATTCATCAAATTATACGAATTTCATTTCGATGAAAAGCTCATAAAAACACGCAATGTTTTAAAATTCGTTTAATTCGCGGTTAAAACAAAAGAAATGCATTTTACTCATAATTAATTAGCGTTTCACTGGTATTCTTTGCTAATAATTAAAAGCAAGCATTTTACTACAATGGAAAAACGATCCCTATTATTGCTATGTAGGTTTTTGATGCCAAACCAACAATAGCTTATTCCGGACTCACAATAAATAACTATCTGACATTTCCAATATGTGTTTAACGCCAATATAGCTTGCTTTGCAAGCTTTTTGCCAACCGCGAATTCATCAAATTATACGAATTTCATTTCGATGAAAAGCTCATAAAAACACGCAATGTTTTAAAATTCGTATAATTCGCGGTTAAAACAAAAGAAATGCATTTTATTCATAATCAACTAGCGTTTCACTGGTATTCTTTACAGATACTTAAAAGCTAGTGTTTTATAAAATATGGGAAACTTCAGTAAGATAACAGTAAGTACCAAATACAATAGTTCGTTAAACTTTTGTAAGTAATTGAAAAACAACTTCAATTTATCTATTAAATGAAACCGTTGATGGTCTGAAAACGGGAGTAATGTAAATCAGTCTAATATCTATCATATAACAAGGTACCGATTACTAATCGATGCTAGCAGGGGCAAACACGAAGTCGCCCTTGAATATATCGACACTATAACACAAAAAGCCAAATGACGAGTCGGACCATGATGTTGGGAAGCGGGGGAGCCGGTCAAATAAGCGGGCCGGCGTAGGCGCGACGAAGATGAATGCGGGAATTCTGGCATGTGGGTT
>RHGE01000109.1 GCA_004296775.1 Marinilabiliaceae bacterium JC017 | reverse complement strand
TTGACTAGCGTTTTTTGCTTCGTTTTTGGGGCAATGCCAAAAATGAAGTAGGGTTTGGGACAACGTCCCAATAAAACTATTCCTGAAGAACTAAAACTTATATATCAATTAACCCTCTTGTTAAGTTGTTATCTTGGCGTCAATATGGACAATGGCCATCTCTGTCTATTATCTAAAATCTAACAATCTATTATAGATGTAACAACCTAAAAAAAGCCACCAGAGAATCTCCGGTGGCTTTTTTTATTCTGTAGCACTTATCGCTTATTCGGCAGCTCCCTGGGAACGCATCGCCATAATATCACGGTCGAACAAATACATATTCTGCTCGCCCAACAACTTAATTTTATCATTAATGGCATTCACCGATGCCTCTTCTTCAATTTGTTCGGTCACAAACCACTGAATCCAGTTTTGGGTGGTGAAATCTTTCTCGTCCAAACAAACACCAACAATTTCGTTAATCGATCCGGTAATGAATTGCTCATGCTCCAGCACTTGGGCAAATACTTCTTTCACATTGCCGAAATCAGCGGGTGGTTGTTCAATAGCCGTAATAACCGATTTTCCACCGCGCTCATTAACATACTTAATGAACTTCAACATATGTATACGTTCCTCTTCAGCCTGGGCATATAACCATTGAGACGTCCCTTCTAATCCGTTTGTTTCAGCCCAAACAGCCATAGACAGGTACAAATTCGAGGAATATGACTCCCGCTCGATCTGGCGATTCAAAATATCTTCAACCTTCTTATTCAACATACTAATAAATTTTTTGCTTGGTTATACAAATCAATCAAATATAGATGTAAAGAAACAATTCATAAAGCTGTTTTGTTTTCCATTTCCTTATTTAAAAACCTTCCAGATAAGACAAGTACCCAAACAAATTTCACACCCCTCAAACCTATTATCCCATCAGCATTTATCCAGAGCCAACCCTTCCTAACTTATAATGACTTAACCCTTTCATTCCTGCGGCAAATAGCCTAAATTGTATCTATTCAACAATCCTTCATTCCATTATGATAGAAAAAATATTGATCGCCAATCGGGGAGAGATTGCTGTTAGAATTATGCGCACCTGTCGTGAAATGGGCATCCGGTCAGTAGCTGTATACTCTGAAGCTGATCGTAAAGCCATGCACGTTAGGTATGCCGACGAGGCTTACTGTGTAGGCCCGGCCCCCTCGCTGGACAGCTACCTCAACATTGATAATATTCTGAAAGCAGCGCAGGAAGCAAATGCCGATGCCATTCACCCCGGCTATGGCTTTCTGTCGGAAAATGCCCTGTTTGCGCAAAAAGCGGCCGAGGCTGGCTTGATATTCATCGGCCCTTCCCCTGAAGCTATCTCACTCATGGGCGACAAGCTAACGGCACGGCAACTAATGACCGACTCCGGAGTACCTGTGGTTCCCGGCAGCAAAGAGAGCATGGCCGACGAAACAATGCTTCTGAAAACAGCCACTGAAATAGGGTTCCCGGTGATGATAAAAGCCAGCGCCGGCGGGGGTGGCAAAGGAATGCGACTGGTAAAACAAGAGAGCGAATTGATTCCGGCCTACCGGCGCGCCCGGTCTGAATCACTGGCAGCCTTTGGTGATGACACAGTTTACATTGAGAAGTACCTGGAATCGCCCCACCACATCGAATTTCAGATACTGGCCGACCAACATGGCAACACCATCCATCTGTTTGAAAGAGAATGCTCGGTACAGCGACGTCACCAAAAAGTGATAGAGGAAACCCCGTCACCATTCATAACTCCCGAACTAAGGAAAAAGATGGGACAACAAGCCATTGCGGCAGCTAAAACAGTGAATTACACCGGTGCAGGTACCATTGAATTCCTGATGGATAAATATCACAACTTCTATTTCCTGGAGATGAATACCCGGCTGCAGGTGGAGCATCCCATCACCGAGCGGGTGACCGGCAAAGACCTGGTGAAGGCACAGATCAACATTGCCAATGGGCTGGAGCTGGAATTTAAACAGGAAGAGCTGGTTCAAAAAGGGCACGCCATCGAGTGCCGCATCTATGCAGAAGACCACAAAAACAATTTCGCCCCCAGCCCGGGACTGGTTAAGAACATTACCGAGCCCATGGGATTGGGATTACGAACCGACGGATATGTTTATGAGGGCTATGAAATACCCATTTATTACGATCCGCTCATTTCAAAACTGATCGTATGGGCTCCTTCACGCCAGGAAGCCATTGCCCGTATGAAAAGAGCCTTATATGAGTATAAGATTACCGGCATAAAGACCTCCATTCCCTTTCTGGCGAAAATAATGGATTCAGCCGCTTTTCAGCAAGGCCGTTACGATACCCATTTCATTGAAGACAACCTTGAATTTCTTCTGGAAGAAGATGCCACCCATCAAACTTATGAAGACATCGCCCTTTTCATCGCCTATTTGGATTATACCGACAAACTGAATAAATACACCCCCGAAAAAACAGCAGATACAAAAAGCCAGTCAAACTGGAAAACCTTCGGACACAGAAATAACCTGTTTCATCTTTAAATCACCTGACCATGTCATTGGAATTAAAAATAAATAATCGCACGGCCCGCATTGAGATATTGACCCGAAATGGATCGCATTATCGGGTGCTTATCGATAACAAAGAGTATGAATTGGATATTGAAAAAGTTGAACACAATGCCTACTCTATTCTTCATCAGGGAAAATCCATTAATATGGAGATGATTGAAGGCAAATCAGCCAACCATTACCAGGTAAATACTTACAACAGGTATTACGAAATTGACATCATTGATGCCGCCACTCGTTACCGACACCATTTCAATGGACAAATTACCAGCCTGGACCGTTTTATCACTTCCCCCATGCCTGGGAAAGTAGTGAAGATATTGGTAGAAGAAGGAGAGGCTGTAGCCCGGAACCAAACCCTTATTGTGGTGTCAGCCATGAAAATGGACAGCGAATATAAAAGTCCCTTCGATGGGGTCATCAAAACTGTATTAGTTAAAGAAGGCCAGGCCGTGGATGCCCTTCAACACCTGATTGAAATTGAGAACATGGGGAAGGAAGAAGGAAAAAGTAAAAAGGGAAAGGGGTAAAGTAAAAAGGGAAAAGTAAAAGATAAAAGGGATAAAGCTCAGTACTATAAGGTTTACCAATTGATATTAAAAAGATCTATGAAGAAGGGAAAAGGTGAGAAGATGAAAACATAAATCAACCATGCAAATACAACTTACGCACCAAATAATGATTAAAATGAAAAACTCGGCGTCTCTGTGCCTCTGTGTTCACAGTCTATTATCTCTTATCTATCTGTCTATTGTCTAATTTCTATGAAAAAGCGAGAAGATGATAATTTGAAAAATTGAGAGGGTAAAAATATGAAACGGACATGCAAATGCAACATACATACCAAATAACGATTAAACCGAAGAACTCTGCGTCTCTGTGCCTCTGTGTTCACAGTCTATTATCTCTTATCTATCTGTCTATTGTCTAAATTAAAACAGAAACAACCATGATATGGAAATTTTACACACTGGCAGATGATTAAAACAAAAAACTCTGTGACTTTGTGCCTCTGTGTTCAATGTCTATTGTCTAAATTCTATGAAAAATCGAGAGAGTACAAATATGAAACGGACATGCAAATGCAACATACATACAAAATAACGATTAAACCGAAGAACTCTGCATCTCTGTGCCTCTGTGTTCGCAGTCTATTATCTATTGTCTATCCATCTTTTATCTAAATCTAAACCCATGAAATCACTAGAAGATAAATTCTCCCAGTTCGAAGATAAAAACCGAAAGGCTGAAGAAGGCGGCGGGGCCAAACGCATCGACAAACAGCACAAAGCGGGTAAATTAACCGCGCGGGAACGGATTCATCTCTTCCTGGATACCGGCACCTTTGTTGAGATCGATAAGCTGGTTACCCATACCTGTACCAATTTTGAGATGGAAAAACACCTTGTTCCGGGCGATGGTTTCATCACCGGATACGGAAAAGTAGATGGCCGACTGGTTTATCTGTTTGCCCAGGATTTCACCGTTTTCGGCGGATCACTGAGCCGTGCCAATGCCGATAAGATTGTAAAAATATCGAAGCTGGCACTAAAAATGGGCGCACCCCTGATCGGTCTGAATGATTCAGGCGGAGCCAGAATACAGGAAGGCGTCAGAAGCCTGGCCGGGTATGCCGATATCTTCCTGCTCAATGTCAAATCCTCAGGGGTGATTCCTCAGATATCTGCAATCATGGGGCCCTGTGCCGGTGGCGCCGTCTATTCGCCCGCCCTCACCGATTTCATTTTCATGGTAAAGGACACCAGCTACATGTTTGTCACCGGACCCGACGTTATCAAAGCCGTTACCCAAGAGGAAGTCACCAAAGAAGAGCTGGGCGGTGCCATGACGCATAACACCAAAAGTGGCGTGGCCCATTTCGTGGGAGAAAATGATGAAGACACCCTGATGATGATCCGGGAACTACTCAGCTACCTGCCGTCAAACAACATGGAAGATCCTCCCGCTATTAATAACACCGATAGCATCACCCGGGAGAACGAAGAACTGCAAACCTTGGTACCGGCCGATCCCAACAAACCCTATGACATACTTGAAATCATCAATTCAGTGGTTGATCACCATCACTTCCTGGAGGTAATGCCCCACTATGCACAAAATATCATTATTGGCTTTGCCCGTCTTGGCGGACGGTCGGTGGGTATTGTGGCCAACCAGCCCAACTACCTGGCCGGCGTACTCGACATTGACTCATCCATTAAAGCCGCCCGTTTCGTACGTTTCTGCGACGCCTTCAACATCCCGCTGATCACCTTTGTGGATGTGCCGGGCTTCCTGCCCGGCACCACCCAGGAATATGGGGGCATCATCAAGCATGGCGCCAAACTGCTCTACGCTTTCTCGGAAGCCACCGTACCCAAGATCACAGTCATCACCCGTAAAGCCTATGGTGGCGCCTATGATGTGATGTCATCGAAACATGTGGGTGCCGATGTGAATTATGCCTATCCCACGGCGGAGATTGCCGTGATGGGCCCCGAAGGAGCAGTCAATATTATCTTCCGGCATGAAGACGAAGAAGAACGGGCCACACGTGTAGAGGACTACCGGGAGAACTTTGCCAATCCCTACCGGGCCGCTGAACTGGGCTACATCGATGAAATAATATTACCCCGCCAAACACGCCTGAAGCTCATCCAAGGTTTGGAGATGACACAAAATAAAAACGAATCCAATCCACCTAAAAAGCACAGCAACCTACCGCTTTGAAAAAACAATATATCGTTTGAATTAAGATAATGACATCAGACCTATTTACACTACTCTCATTTTAACCCATTAATATCCTTACCTATTGAATAGATACAAACTGTTTTTCAATTACTAATAATAGATTAACGAACTATTGAAATAAAAAAAGGGCCGGAAAACCGGCCCTTTTTATTTTGAAAAATAAACGAATACATTACTTATTGAAAACAACCATATGCGGATAAATCAATGTATTTTCATACTCCTTTTTAATTGAAGAATCAGTATTCAGCACCTTCATCTTATTGAAGTCACTATCCATTACGTATACATCTCCATTGGAAGGATCCACATCAATACCATAATAAACGCCAACCGCCCATTGTTCTGTCGGCAATTCATCAGCATTCACCGACATCTTATAAGTGTTATCAACAGTGAAATAGATATCGCGCTTATCAGCTGACATGGCAATTAGGTTTGATCCCCAACTCTGAACTTTTTTTACATACTCAAAAGTCTTAGCAATTTTATCTGTTTTTGAATCAATTTTAATCAGTTTCGCTGTTTCTATTGGCTGCCAGGAATCATCTAACCCACCGTTACAATATAACCACACATTATTCTCATAATCCACTTCCATATCAACTCCACCATAAGCAGTGGTGATAGTAGTAACATCATGTGAATTAACATCTATCACAGATACTGTATTATCATCACCATAACCACCAGAATTTGCAACGTAAACTTTATCTCCCACTTTAGCCATCACCTCAGGTCCCTTACCAACCTTTATATTGCTAACAACCTTCATGCTCCTAAAGTCATATTCTACAACTTCATCAGACTCCGATCCATCACCTTTTCCATTAGAAATATAAATTGTATTTTCAGTCGCCTGAATGACATATCGCGGATAACTTAAATCTTTAATGGTACCCACTGATTTAAAATCACGCATACGTACTATTTCCACCTTTTGAGAGTTATTCACCACAATGAATCCCAATGTATCTACAATAGCAAAGCTCTGTACAACATCTCCCAAATCTTTTCCATTAACCGATTTAAAGATGTTTGCATCATTTACTGCATCACTATACAAAGAAACAGCCCCATTGGTCTTACCCATGGAACCCTGACAAACCAAATAATTTCCCTTCAGAGAGAGATACTCTGGTGTAGCATTATCATCACTTTCACAGGAGGCGAATCCCAGGGCAAGAATAGCTAATGCCCACAATTGACTTTTTAAAAAACCTTTAATCTTCATCTGTCTAATCTATTTGTTAATATCTGTTTAAAAAGAATACTTTAACCGAATCTGAAAAGTACGCCCCGGCATCGGATAAGATCGTACCGATTGATAGGAGGCGTTAAGGATATTATCAACACTGCCCGACACTCTAACCATCTGATCCCGCAACGCCACACTATACCCCACATTGGCATTAAGCAACCAATAGGGATCTAACGTATAATTATCATCATAGTAACGTTTTGATGTGAATCGCCAACTCACCAATGCATGCCATTTATCACGGGAAACTTCAGTAAACGCATTGCTTAACCACTTAGGTGCATAATATAGAGGTTGTCCCTCCTTCTGCTCATTATTATCTGTTGTTTCCTCTATCACAGCATCATTGTAGCTCAATGAAATTCCTGAATGCAAGTTCACTTTTCCAAATAACATCTTGTGATCAACGGATATATCAACCCCTTCTGTTAATACTTTAAAATAATTCTCAGCATACCAAAGAGCACCGTCAGGTCGCCAGGCAATCATGTTTTCTATGGGGGTATAGTAATACGACAAATCAAATGTGAACTGCCCTGCTTTTCCCGCATTCAATGAATAATTAGTTCCTAATTCTGAAGAGTAACCTCGTTCCGGTTTAAGGTCGGGATTACCACCGGGAACCCAGAAAAGATCATTAAAGGTAGGTTTACGAAACTTTTGCGAGAAAGCCGCCCGAATGCCCCAATCCTCCCCCATGGGCATGAAAGAAATACCGATGTTACCCAAAAGATCGGAGCTAAAAGTATTACTCCAATCCTGCCGGATTGTAATGTTCCCTCTGACCTTTTCAGAATAGTATTTTAATGCTGCCAACAACCCGAGTGTATGCTCTGCTTTCTTCTCCTGGTAGGCATCTACATCTGCCGTGGTATAATTAAATGTACTACCCAAGTCGGCTGAGAACTCTTCGCTAAGGAATATGCGGTAATTGACATCAGCAAACCAGGCATCACTTTTTATGCGAGAATCAATAAGATAGTCTTCTGCTTGAGGCGAACTTTTTTGATAATACCGCTGATAACTTGAAAACCAGGCTCCTTTTACTTGAAGGGTCGAGCGATAAAACGATTTATTATACTGTACGAACGTTCTTAAAACCGAATCCTTTTGATTCTCACAATTGTCCGGTGAGCTTCCCATTATGGATGGTAAATTCAGGTCTTTTACCTGGTACCACACCCCAGCGGATAACGAAGCTTTTTGGGGCAATTTGTAAAAGAAATTCTGGCTTATCCCATATTGATGGTAATCGGCATTTTTCCGATTAAGCGTTTCTTCATTGATATCATCATAATATTCAAAATCTCCATCTGACTGATCGCCCCAGACGGTCCCATTAAGATGTAACTTTTCATTTCCAGCCTGGTAACCAAACGCCCCTTTGTAAGTATTCATACTGCCATAAGCCAGGGAAGCATTGCCTTTAAATCCGTTCACTGAATAGTCGGCACGGCTGTCGAGATTAACAGCTCCGCCAAAGGTTCCGCTTCCATATAAGGCACCGGAAGCACCATAAACAATGCTGACATCCTGCTGTTCATTAAGAGATAAAACAGATAGATCGGCTGAACCAAGCGTGACAGAATTGACCGGAAAACCATTCCAGTTAACCTGGGTGTGCGAAGCACCTGTACCACGCAATGAAAGAGAAGCCGATGCCCCCGGAGAGCCATAGGAATTAATATTCAGGTTAGATGAATATTGCAACATCTCAGCCATGGTACGTTGCGCAAATTGCTCGTTTTTTTGGGGCGAAATAGTTAATATTCGATAACCATCAGAAAGATGCTTTTGCCTTGAACAGGTTACCAGTACCTCCTTAACCTTGACGGTATCCTTAAGCAATTCATCAGCCAAAGCATTTCCAGCCAAAACAACAAAAAACAAAGCAACAATCACTCTTCTCTTCATCACACAATTTTTAGCATATACCTAAAAACTGTTCTGGCAACCGGATTAAAAACTGAATGTCAGTGTTTGTTATGCATTTATTCCGAATGACACGAACAATTAAGTTATCTATTGGCAGGTCTTCTGACTTATCCCGACTCCGTACCGGCCTTCCCAACGTAATCACTCGTCAGTGGCCTGTAGTGGTTCGAAGCATACTATTTTACCCAAGGGTAAAATCGAGATTCACAGCAGCGGATACTGTTGCCGATTCTAACGGCATTCCCTTTTCATTCAATGATATCGATAAACATCATTAAAACCAATGTGGCGCAAAAATACTATAAAAAATGACTTAACATTCCTCCCCTTCAATTTATTTAACGGAGGAATCTACTCCCCCTCAACCATTAAACAAAAATAACAATGCCGATTGGCTAATGGCAAATAATTTATTCATTAACGGTAACTGTACTATGATTAACCTACCTATTCGCCATTAACGCTTGCTCCACTCATATAAAAACAGCTTATAAAACTCAAACAGAAAATAAGTGAACAACAAAGCCGTATTCTTACGGAAAAAATTTGCCTTTCTACCACTAAACAATAAGCAAGAAGGTAAGCGATCTTTTTATTTGTTTATATGCTCAATTTTTTAACATTCATCTACACATGAAAAATAAGTTATCATCTTACTATTTAATCTTCCATCATTCCTAATTACGGACACAGTAATAACACCTTAATGATATACCTCAACAATTGCGAAAACAGTTTTCACACATTAATAGTACCCTTCCACAATTGTGAGCCGATAGTTCTAACATTAAATGATGCCTTCCATAATTATGGAAGCATTCTAATCACCATTGAATAGTGAACAAAAACACACTTCTTTGGTGAAGGATATAAAACAGCAGACAAACTGCATTTTACAGTATTCACGGCAAATGTGCAGCGAACAGGAAGACGGTTAAATAATATCGAAACAAGGAATTAATTTATTAAAAGACCTTAAAGAGGAGGGTTCACATACCCCTAATACGGCCAAAAATTGTATTTTTGCTAATAAACGTTGCAACCGACAATATATGCACAAAGAAAATATTGCCCAGGAAATAAATCAGTTACGTCAGCAACTTCATCAGCATAATTACCGCTATTACGTATTAAACCAGCCGGTTATTTCTGATTATGACTTTGATCAGATGATGCACCGCCTGATTGAGTTGGAGCACCAAAATCCGGATTTATTTGATCCCAACAGCCCCTCCCAAAGGGTTGGAAGTGATATCAGTCAGGAGTTTGAGCAGGTGATTCATAAATATCCCATGCTATCCTTGGGAAATACCTATTCAGAAGAAGACGTTACCGACTTTTACAACCGGGTAGCCAAATTATTAAACGAACCCTTTGAGTTGGTTTGTGAGTTAAAATATGATGGCACAGCCATTGGCCTGACCTACGAAAACGGCCGGTTGATCCGGGCCGTTACGCGGGGCGATGGAGTCCGGGGCGACGATGTTACGGCCAATGTAAAAACCATCCGGAGTATCCCCTTGCAATTGGAAGGCGATTACCCGGCCAGCTTTGAAATCAGAGGGGAAATATTCCTTCCCCGGGCCGGTTTTGAAAAGATGAATGAGGCCCGCCGGGAAGCAGGCGAACCACCATTTGCCAACCCCAGGAATGCCGCCGCCGGCTCCTTAAAAACACAAAACAGTAAAATGGTGGCACAACGTCCGCTTGACTGTTTCCTGTATTACCTGTTGGGCGAAGAGTTACCGGCCCCCTACCATCACCAAAACCTGGAGACCGCACGTAGCTGGGGCTTTAAAATATCACCCTATATAAAACATTGCCAAAACCTGAACGAGGTATTTGACTTTATTCATCATTGGGATAAGGCCCGGAATGAGCTGCCTTTCGAGATCGATGGCATCGTATTTAAAGTCAATAATCTGGACCAGCAAAAACGCTTGGGTTTTACGGCAAAATCGCCACGCTGGGCCATTTCCTATAAATTCAAGGCAGAACAAGGTTATACCCTCCTGCAATCGGTAAGCTACCAGGTTGGCCGCACAGGCGCTGTTACTCCCGTGGCTAATTTAGATCCGGTACAATTGGCAGGTACAACGGTAAAAAGAGCCTCGCTGCACAACGCCGACATCATCAAATCCCTTGATCTGCACCAACAAGACATGGTTTATGTGGAGAAAGGCGGTGAGATAATTCCAAAAATCGTTGGTGTTGATACAGATGCTCGCACACCGGACACACAGCCCGTTGAATTTATCACCCACTGCCCGGAATGTGGCACTGAGTTAAAACGTGTAGAGGGAGAAGCCGCCTTTTACTGTCCCAACAGCGTTACCTGTCCACCACAGGTAAAAGGTCGTATTGAGCACTTCATCAGCCGGAAAGCCATGAACATAGATGGCCTGGGAAGCGAAACCATTGAACTGCTCTACAAGCAAAACCTCATCAACGACGTGGCCGATCTCTATTCGCTAAAAAAAACCAACCTGGTACAACTGGAACGAATGGGGGACAAATCAGCACAAAACATTATAACTGGTATTGATGCCTCCAGAGAGGTTCCCTTTGCCCGGGTATTGTTTGCGCTCGGCATTCGATTTGTTGGAGAAACCGTTGCCAAAAAACTGGCTTCAGCATTCAAAAATATTGAAGCACTAAAAGGAGCAACACAGGAACAGCTCATCGATGTGGATGAGATAGGAGAAAAAATAGCCAATAGCGTTATTCAATATTTTACCGTTCCGGAAAACCTTACACTTATTGACAGGTTGACGGGAAAAGGGGTTCAAATGGCCGCTGCAGAAACAGAAGAAACAACTGCCGGAAACACACTGAACGGACAATCTTTTGTAATAAGTGGTAGCTTTTCCAGTTTTTCCAGGGACGAATTAAAATCGATTATCGATAAAAATGGCGGAAAAAACGTGAGTGGTATTTCCTCCAAAACCAATTATCTTGTAGCAGGTGAAAAAATTGGTCCTGCCAAGTTAGCCAAAGCTGAGAAACTAGGTATCCCGGTAATCACCGAAGAAGAGTTTATCCAAATGATTGAACAATCCAATGAGTAATATTATAGACAATTTCAGAGAAAAATTCGGAACCTTTCTTTTAAAGAAGAATATAAAAAAGCTGGTAAGGCAAAAGCGCACACACAACCTTCAAACAGCTCAAACGGCAGGTATTATATTTGATGCTTCGCAACCCGACCACGTAAAACAGGCCAAAGCGCTAATCGCTGATCTGAAAAAAGAAAACATCACCTGTCGCGCTGTAGGATACATCGATTCGGACAAAAGAGAAGATGAGTATATTAGTGATCATACTTTTCTATACATTGATAAAACGGCATTTTCATTATTCTACCAACCTAAAGAAGAAGGTATTCAACAATTCATAACGGAACCCTTTCACCTGCTGATTAATTTATGCCAGGAAAACTATTTTGCTGTAAAGTATATATTATCTTTATCTCAGGCCAATTTCAAAATTGGCCAAACCGGAATTGATAACGATCTGTTCGACCTGATGATTGAACTGACTCCCAAAAGTGATAGTGATCAACTCAGAAAACAAATCATACACTATTTGAGAATAATCAATCAGGCATAAAAACAGGGGATAAAAACAACATACCTGGCAGCTGCATGTGATCAGGAAATAAATAAACTTAACAAACGACTAAACGAAAGAACGACAATTTATGATAGCACCCGAGAAACTACGAGGAACAGGCGTTGCATTAATAACTCCTTTCACATCGGATGGTCAAGTCGACATCAAGAGCCTCAATAAACTGGTTAATGATGTTATTACCAATCAGGTTGATTTTTTAGTTGCGTTAGGTACAACAGCAGAAGCCGTCACCCTTTCTACAGAGGAGAAACATTTGGTAATGCAAACCATTATCACTGCCAACAATGGCCGTGTCCCACTCGTAATGGGCATGGGTAGTAACAGCACCCAACAACTGGTAACAGCTATTAAACAACACGATTTCACTGGCATTGATGCACTGCTATCGGTAACACCTTTTTATAACAAACCCAACCAGGAAGGACTCTACCTGCACTTTTGCCAGGTTGCTGAGGCGTCTCCCCTGCCCGTTATACTCTATAACGTACCAGGCAGAACGGGAACAAACCTGGAAGCGGACACCACCATTCAATTAGCAAAAAACTTTAAGAATATAATAGCCATAAAAGAAGCATCCGGGGATTTTATTCAAATTATGGATCTCATAAAAAAACGCCCGGAAGGTTTTTTGGTGTTATCCGGCGATGATGCCACCACCTTCCCCCTTGTTACCCTGGGCGGAGATGGTGTAATATCAGTTATTGCCAATGCCTTCCCCCTGGAATTCAGCCAAATGGTTCACGATGTACTCAACGGTAATCTGATGAAATCAAAAGCCATGCACTTCAGGTTTACCGATATCATTAAAAATCTTTTTATAGAAGGAAATCCGGCTGGCATCAAGGCGCTGCTTAACATTAAAGGTATGGTTGATAACACCTTGAGATCCCCGCTAGTACCCGTATCACCGGAGACCTACCTGAAATTAAAAGAACAAATGACAGTCTTCTATCAATAGTTTGGCTTAATTTTTGATAAACATGAAATTATTTAAATAAATATGCGAACTATGAAAACAATTTCACTTTTAACCCTTGTTCTTTCTTTAGCATTTTTAAGCGGTTGTGCATCGCGAAAAGTTGAACGTGTTGCCACTGAAGAAGCCATTGATTTAAGTGGCCGCTGGAATGATACCGATTCCCGCCTGGTTGCAGACGAAATGGTTAACCAGGTACTGGGAGCCGCATGGGTTAGCAATTTCCAGCAAGAACACGAAGGTAAAAAACCAGTAGTCATTGTTGGCCTGGTATACAACAAATCACATGAACACATCAGCGCGGAGACTTTTATTAAAGATGTGGAAAAAGCCTTTATCAATAGCGGAAGAGTACGCTTGGTTCAGGCCGGTGATAAAAGAGAAGAATTAAGACGAGAGAGAGCCGCACAGCAGGAATTTGCCTCCATGGAGACAGCAAAAAATTGGGGCAAAGAACTGGGAGCCGACTTTATGATGAATGGGGATATCAACTCCATTGTTGACACCTATAAAAAAGAACGGGTTAATTATTACCAGGTAAACCTGGAATTATCAAACCTGGAAACCAACGAAGTCGTTTGGATCGGTGACAAAAAGATCAAAAAATACATCAACAAGTAATCCATCAAAATCAGTCTTCCAACCGCTTTGGAAGACTGATTTTTTCATCTATTCTCGTCCCACAAACCATTTTTACTAAACCCCTTTCTCAATGACGCGTTTTTACTTTTTCGCACTACTTACCCTCATTCTCTCTTTTGGTTGTGCGACCTATTATGAACAAAATTACAAACTCCAATCCCTCATTACCAGCGGACAAATTGAAGCAGCAGATAAACTGCTGGACAAGGATAAAAAAGGAGAAGAAGGAAAAGACCGGGTCCTTTACTTCTACAACAGGGGTACCGTGGCTCACATGAATGGTCAATACGAAAAGAGCAACACCTATTTCACGAAAGCCGATTACTATGTGGAAGACTTTCGAAAATCCCTGGGATCAGAAGCCCTCGCCCTGATCTCTAATCCCATGACCAAACCTTACAAACCGGAAGATTTTGAGGCTGTAATGGCCCATTATTACATGGCCCTTAATTACATTTACCTTAAAAATTACGAAGGCGCCCTGGTGGAATGCCGGAGGATGAATATCCAGCTTCAAACATTAAACGATAAATACAAAAAGAATAAAAATAAGTATTCCGACGATGCCTTTGCCCATACCTTAATGGGACTGATATACGAGGCTTCCGGCGATTACAACAATGCTTTCATCGCCTATCGTAATGCCTTGGATGTATACGAAAGCGATTACAAAGACTTATTTTTGATGAGCGCCCCCCTTCAACTCAAAAAAGATATTTTACGAACCGCTAAGCGCATCGGTTTTTTTTCAGAACTGGATTTTTACGAACGTAAATTCAACATGAAATGTGAAGAAGAAGATCCGGAGAACGGTTACCTGGTCCTGTTTTGGATGAATGGCTTCGGTCCTGTCAAAGCCGAATGGAGTATCAATTTTGTCAATACGGGATACGATGATGGCTGGATCACCTTTGCCAACGAAGAGCATGGTCTCTCCTTCCCAATCTATATTGGTAACAAATCACGAAACGAACAAAATGCCTTTGCCGATTTATCGATGTTACGCGTGGCATTTCCCAAATACGTGGAACGAAAAACAGTATTCCATAAAGCCCGCATAAATGCCAACGGGGAATCCTATCCGTTAGAAATGGCAGAAAACATAAATGCGATCGCTTTTCAATGCCTCAAAGATCGCATGGCGCGTGAAATCGCAAACAGTATAATGCGCCTGGCAACCAAAAAGGCCATGGAAGCAGCAGCACGAAATGAGAATGAAAACCTTGGGGCAATCGTCAGCATTGTGAATGCCATGACAGAAAAAGCAGATACCCGCAACTGGCAATCACTTCCCCACTCCATCTCTTATGCCAGAATACCACTTCCGGAAGGAACACATCAAGTTGACCTGCAAGCATCAGGCCAGGCAAACAGCACGGTGCCTCTTGAGTTTAATATCACAAAAGGACAAACCACCTTCTTCGCCTTCCATCATCTGGAAAGTCAGCAAGCTGCATCACGCTATTAAATAATTAACCTCTAAAATAGATCGTTAGATTTTAGATAATAGTTAAAGATGGCCGTTGTCCATATTGACTACTGTATAACCGGATCCTACCTCTGGTTTTGACATCTCCAATACAAATCAACAGAATAACGCAAAAATCCAATCGACGAGCTGGATCGTGATGATACGAAGCGCGTGAGCCCGTCAAATAAGCGGGCCGGCGCAGGCGCGACGCAGATGAATGCGGGAATTCCGGCCAGTGGGTTAGCAAAAATTCATCAAGGAGGCGGGCGGAAGCGTTTATTTGACTAGAGTTTTTTGGT